>NZ_QNRU01000023.1 GCF_003315235.1 Neisseria gonorrhoeae
AGGCTCGGCATCGTCCGCGGCAACGGTATAGGCCCGCCCGTTGCGTTTCGGAATGCCGAAGACAACCGCTTTTCCTGCCGCGCCGCGACCGCGTCCGCCTTTACGCCGTACGCCGAAACAGCTTGCGCCCGGCCCGGCGGGGCCCTCGAAAACCTCATCGGCAGCCAAGGCCAAACGATGGTTGGTAACCGTGCGGATTTTACGGTAAAACAGTGCCGCCGAATCGGGATGGATACCCAAAATATCGGCGGCAGAACGGGCGGTAACTTCCGGTACAAAAGAACGGAGCGGTTCTTTTTGTACTTCTTTCTTTAATTTGCAGTGTGTTATCTTCATATTTCGAGGGTAACATATCTGCTAATCTGGTACAGACCCTTGTTTTTTATTCCCCGGTGTCTGTTTTCTGCCACAGCCGATTTAGATTCCAGCAAACCGCCTTTAAACAATTGAAAGAAAAGGGACAAATTGCACAGGGTTCTCCGTTTAACCAGATACGGATTTCCATTCCCGGCAATTTCGGGCATTTGACCGTTTCCGCCTTCCTGCCCCGCCGCCAATAAAAATGCCGTCTGAAATATCGGCACGATACTTCAGACGGCATACCCGCCCGTTTTCCCGCATTTCCGGGAGCTGGCTGAAATTTAAACGTGTGCGGAAATGATTTTTAACATTTGCGCCAGTACTTTGGGATTCGCAGCCACAATATCGCCGCTTTCCAACCAAGCGTCCTCACCCGACATATCGGTAACGATGCCGCCTGCTTCTTGGACAATCAATGCACCGGCGGCAATGTCCCACGGTTTGAGGTTGAACTCGAAAAAGCCGTCAAAACGTCCTGTTGCTACGGCGCACAAATCCAAAGAAGCCGCGCCTTCGCGGCGGCCTCCGGCGGTTTTTGCCAAAAAGTCTTTCAAAATCGCCAGATATTTGTCCATCATGCTTTGATCGACAACAGGGAAGCCGGTACCGATCAGGCAGCGGTTCAATTCGATGCGGTTGGAGACACGGATGCGGCGGTCGTTAAGCAACGCGCCTTTACCGCGCGAAGCCATGTACACGTCGTTACGTTCGGGGGCGTACACCAAAGCTTCCTGCAACACGCCTTTGTGCAGCAGTGCCATAGAGATGGCGTATTGGGGATGGCCGTGAAGGAAATTGGTCGTCCCGTCGAGCGGATCGATAATCCATTCGTACTCGGCTGTAGCTTTGCCGTGGAAGCCGCTTTCTTCGCAAGTGATTTTGTGATGCGGATAGGCTTCTTTCAAAGCCTCAACCAGGATGATTTCGGAATTGCGGTCAACATCGGAAACAAAATCGTTGAAGGCTTTGCTGTCGGTTTTGACGGCATCGAGGTTACCTGCGGCGCGAATCATCATCTGACCGGCACGGCGGGCGGCTTTAAAGGCTGTATTCAAAAACGGATTCATCAGATTTCCTTAAGGGTGGCATACCGCCGGTTCGGACGTGCAGTCCTTCGGAGCGGCAAAATCGGAGTTTATCTGGTTGGGGCAAACCCTGCCAAATCGGGTAAAATACCGCCTGACGCGTGTCTGCTTCAGGCGCAACGTTAAATTTCCGACGTTGTTAAAGAACAGTTCAAACGGCATTTCACCGTCCGAACGAAAAAGACGGCGCATTATACCCTATTCCATTCCGACCGAAAACCGAACATGACTGCTCTCAAACCCGCCCTGCCCGACTACCTCGGCAACATCCGCATCATCCTCACACGCACCAGCCACCCCGCCAACATCGGCTCTGCCGCACGCGCGATGAAAACGATGGGTCTGCACAGGCTGACCATCGTCACCCCCAATCTGATGGCAACGCCGATGACGGAAAATCCGCCCGTTTTTAATCCCGATGACGTGCAAAGTTTTGCACTGCCTGAAGAAAGTTTCATCCTCGCTTCCGGCGCGGCGGACGTATTGCACAACGCCGAAATCGTCGCCACACTGGACGAAGCCCTTGCCGACACCACCATCGCCTGCGCCCTGACCAGCCGCCGCCGCGAAATCACCGCGCCGCTGCAAACCCCGCGCGATTTGGTGCCCGAATTACTGCAGGCCGCCAACCGCGGCGAGAAAGTGGCGCTGGTCTTCGGCAACGAGACTTTCGGCTTGAGCATCGAAGAAGTCCGAGCGTGCAACCGACTGATGACCATCAACGGCAACCCCGACTATTTCTCGCTCAACCTCGCCCAAGCCGTGCAGGTCGTGTGCTACGAAATTTTCAGCCAAACCGATTCGCCCATGACCCATCTTCAACAGGAAGACCACGCCGCAACCCACGAGCAAATCAAAGGCATGCTCGCCCACATGGAAAGCGTGATGGACGACATCGGCTTTTTCAACCGCCGCAACGGCGAGCGTCTGATGCGCCGTATGCAGAGCCTATTCGGACGCGCCAACACGCAAACCGAAGACATCGACATCCTGCGCGGTTTTTTCAATACCGTCAGCCACCGTATCCATAAAAAAGACTGATTAAGGCCGTCTGAAAACATTACAAGCTTTTTCAGACGGCATGACTGATATTCGGATAAGCATGAATTACGCCCTAGACGCATTATGGTGGAAACTCACCAGCCAACCCGTCCGCGACCTCGCCTCGCTGCTGACTGCGCCGCCTTTGTGGCAAAGCGGTTGCGAATTGAGCGTGCGCGAACTACTGGGGGAACGCGGTTTCCGCTACCTTTTAGCATTGGATGCCGATCCCGCGCCGCTGACGGATTACCTTGCACAACGCGCCCCGTTCGACCACCGTCTCGGCATTTATGCCGAAGAGCTGCTGGCTTTTTGGTTTACCAACGCACCGCACACCAAACTGCACGCATATAATCTGACCGTTTTTTCAGACGGCCAAACTTTAGGCGCCGCGGATTTTGTCGTTTCCCTCAACCAACAGCCCTATCATATCGAGCTGGCGTGTAAATACTACGGCGGAGACCAAGTGCAGAACCTGCGCGGTCTCAATCCCAAAGACACGCTGACGGACAAAGCCGCCAAATTGGTGCAGCAATTCCAGCTGGTGCATACGTCGCAAGGCAAAGCAACCTTAGCCGCACAAGACCTGCCGGAAAATCCACTTCCTGCTTCCATCGTGCGCGGCATCGGATTTTTTCCACAAGGTTTCCATGCTTTTGAGCCGCCGCTTAATCCATACGGCTGGCGCGGCATCTATATTCAAGATTGGGCGGAATACGGGTTTGAACGCCAAGAAGCGCGCTATCACCTGCTCGACCGCATGGTCTATCTCGCGCCTGCGCGTGTCGCCGAAACCGAAACATTAAACGCAACCGAAATCCGCCGCATCGACCAAGGCTTGATTGCCGTTTTGGAATGTCGGCCGGACGGCTTTTGGCACGAAATCGAACGTATTATGAAGGCCGTCTGAAACCCTTTACCAACTTTAAGAGAACCCATTACATTATGAACGCCGCACAACTCGACCATACCGCCAAAGTTTTGGCTGAAATGCTGACTTTCAAACAGCCTGCCGATGCCGTCCTCTCCGCCTATTTCCGCAAACACAAAAAGCTCGGCCGCCAAGACCGCCACGAAATCGCCGAAACCGCCTTTGCCGCGTTGCGACACTATCAAAAAATCAGTACCGCCCTGCGCCGTCCGCACGCGCAGCCGCGCAAAGCCGCACTCGCCGCGCTGGTTCTCGGCAGAAGTACCAACATCAGCCAAATCAAAGACCTGCTTGATGAAGAAGAAACAGAGTTTTTCGGCAATTTGAAAGCCCGTAAAACCGAGTTTTCAGACGGCCTGAATACCGCCGCAGAATTGCCGCAATGGCTGGTGGAACAACTGCAACAGCATTGGAGCGAAGAAGAAATCCTCGCTTTCGGCCGCAGCATCAACCAAGCTGCGCCGCTCGACATCCGCGTCAATACCTTGAAAGGCAAACGCGACAAAGTATTGCCATTGTTGCAAGCCGAAAGCCCCGATGCAGAGGCAACGCCTTATTCTCCTTGGGGCATCCGCCTGAAAAACAAAATCGCGCTTAACAAACACGAACTGTTTTTGGACGGCACGCTGGAAGTCCAAGGCGAAGGCAGCCAGCTGCTTGCCTTATTGGTGGGCGCAAAACGCGGCGAAATCATTGTGGATTTCTGTGCCGGAGCCGGCGGTAAAACCTTGGCTGTCGGCGCCCAAATGGCCAACAAAGGCAGAATCTACGCCTTCGACATCGCCGAAAAACGCCTTGCCAACCTCAAACCGCGCATGACCCGTGCCGGACTGACCAACATCCACCCCGAACGTATCGGCAGCGAACACGATACCCGTATCGCACGACTGGCAGGCAAAGCCGACCGCGTGTTGGTCGATGCGCCCTGCTCCGGCTTAGGCACACTGCGCCGCAATCCCGACCTCAAATACCGCCAATCCGCCGAGACCGTCGCCAAACTTTTGGAACAGCAACACAGTATCCTCGATGCCGCCTCCAAACTGGTGAAACCGCAAGGCTGTTTGGTTTACGCCACCTGCAGCGTGTTGCCGGAAGAAAACGAACTGCAAATCAAACGTTTCCTGTCCGAACATCCCGAATTTGAACCCGTCAACTGCGCCGAACTGCTGCAAAACCTGAAGGTCGATTTGGATACCGGCAAATACCTGCGCCTCGATTCCGCCCGACACCAAACCGACGGCTTCTTCGCCGCCGTATTGCAACGCAAATAAACCGGTTTGAACAAAATGCCGTCAGAACCCTTTTCAAAGCGTTCGGACGGCATTTCATCAATTAAAAATATCAAAAACCGCAGATTCAACCGATTCAACACCAAAGGCAGAATCACGCGCCTCATCGGATTTTATACGCGCCTGCCTGCAATTTTCTTTTTCTTTGCCAAAATATACGGTAGCATAACCATATTCCAATGATATTTTTGGGAATCTGTTTTACCCCAATATATAAAGCACCATATTAAGGCGGAGTGTCTTCCCTGCCTTGACCCGAACCCGGAAAAGACACCGCCCGAACCAATCCCGATTCTGCCCGGGCAGTCAGCCATCAAGGAAACCCTAATGAACTTTGCTTTATCCGTCATCACATTTACCCTCGCCTCTTTCCTGCCCGTCCCGCCTGCCGGAACCGCCGTCTTTACTTGGAAAGACGGCGGCGGCAACAGCTATTCGGATGTGCCGAAACAGCTTCATCCCGACCAGAGCCAAATCCTCAACCTGCGGACGCTCCAAACCAAACCGGCGGTCAAGCCCAAACCTGCCGTCGATACGAATGCGGACAGTGCGAAGGAAAACGAAAAGGATATCGCCGAGAAAAACGGGCAGCTTGAGGAAGAAAAGAAAAAAATTGCCGAAACCGAACGGCAGAACAAAGAAGAAAACTGCCGGATTTCAAAAATGAACCTGAAGGCGGTGGGAAACTCAAATGCGAAAAACAAGGATGATTTGATCCGTAAATACAATAACGCCGTAAACAAATACTGCCGTTAATCGGCTCTAGCGCAAACCCGATGCCGCCTGAAGCGGCACGGGGTTTGTTTATTTCTGCCAGTAGGTTTTGACGTTGACGAACTCGTACAACCCGAATTCGGACAGTTCGCGCCCGTAACCGGAATCTTTGACTCCGCCGAAAGGCAGGCGCAAATCGCTGCTGGTATGGCGGTTGATAAACACCGATCCGGCCTGTATTTTTTCGGCAAACCGCCAGGCGCGTTCAGTATCGGCGGTATAAATGCAGGCACCGAGCCCGAACGGGGAATCATTGGCAAGGCAGATGGCGTGTTCTTCGTTTTCGGCGCGCAAAATCAGGGCGACGGGGCCGAATACTTCTTCTCTCCAGACGCGGCAGGCAGGATTTACCCTGTCTAAAACCGTCGCAGGGTAAAACCACCCCGACCCCTGTGGAACTTTGCCTCCGGTCAGGCACACCGCGCCGTTTGAAACGGCATCTTCAACCTGCCCGTGAACCCGGTCCCGCAAATCTTCGCGGTGCAGCGGTGCAAGCGTGGTATCGGGATGTTTCGGGTCGCCCATTTTCAATTTGGCGCATTCGGCGAGAAACAGCTGAATAAAGCGGTCGACTGCGGCTTCGGTTACGATGATGCGCTTGGCGGCGTTACACGATTGCCCCGCATCGCGGAAACGGGAATAACAGGCTTCTGCGGCGGCGCGTTCCAAATCGGCATCGGGCATCACGATAAAGGCGTTGCTGCCGCCGAGCTCCAACACGGTTTTCTTGAGGTTTGCGCCCGCATGTGCCGCAAGAATGCGCCCCGTATGCGTCGAACCGGTAAACGCCATCGCATCGGTATCTTCGACTGCCTTGAGCGTGTCCGCCTCATCCAGCCACGCGCCTGCCAGAGGAATACCGTCTGAAGCCAAATCGAACAACGCCCGACTGACGCGTGCCACGCTGGGCGCGGGTTTGACGGCGCACGCGTTGCCCGCGCACATAGCGGGAACGGCGAAACGCAATACCTGCCAGACGGGATAGTTCCAAGGCATGACGGCAAACACCACGCCCAAAGGCTCGAAGCGCACCTGACTCAAACTCGCCTGCGTCGCAATGGTTTTGTGGGCGAGCAGTTCGGGGGCGAGGCGGGCGTAATAGCGTATCAGTTCGATAGACTTGACGATTTCGGCACGGCATTCGTGCAGGCAGCGTCCGACTTCTTCGCACACCATTTCCGCAAAACGCTCTTTTTCCGCCTCCAAACGGCCGGCAAATTTTTGCAGACGCGCGGCACGTTCGGTTACGCCCAATTGCGCGAACGCCCTGCCGTGCATTTTCAAATCCGCCAGCCGCCGTTCAAACTCCGCATAATCTTGATCGGGGCGGCGGTAAAGCGTTTCGCCCGTAAATACATTGACACTGTGAAACATCGAATCAACCTGCCAGTTGCGGGAATATCGTTTTCAGTCCCGACACAATAATCTCCACCGATACCGCCGCCAGCATCATACCCATAATGCGGTTTAAAATCGTCAGCCCCGTCGCGCCCAGCAGGCGGCTGACCTTCCCGGCAACGATTAAAATGGCATAACAAATCGCACTGACCACCAAACCGGCCGCGATAATCAGCGCGATATCGCTGTACGTTTTGGCTGCCGAAGCGTAAATAATCACGGTCGAAATACCGCCCGGACCGATGGTGATCGGTATGGCGATGGGCACGACGGCAATCGCCCCTGCATTGCGGGCGGGGCGCGCTTGCCCCGTTTCCGGCTGCGCGCCGAGATTCTGCTTGGCGGGATTGTCGTTGCCGTTCATCATCGAAATGGCGATCAGCAGCACCAAAATCCCGCCGCCGACCTGAAACGAACCGACGCTGATGCCCAAAACCTTCAATAGCGCACCGCCGATCAGCGCAAATACCGCAATCACGGCAAACACGGCGACGGCGGCCGTCCGCGCGACCTTCCTGCGCTCCTTCGTGCTGTGTCCGTTGGTCAGGTCAAGGTAAAGCGACAACGCGCTAAACGGATTGATCAGCACCAAAAAAGCCACAATCAGCTTGCCGATTTCCATACCCAATCCCATTATTTCCCCTCTTTCAAACCCGTGCGGCAGGCATCCGATGCTGCAAATTGCCGCCGCAACGGATTTTTCCGTTATAATTAAAAATCCAAGCAATACGCCCCATCATACCCGAACGACGGTATCTTTACCATCAGACAAGGATGCTTTTCATGGCACTGACACTTGCCGACGTAGACAAAATCGCCCGACTCTCCCGACTGCAGCTGACTGCGGAAGAAAAAGAAAAATCGCTTCAAGAATTAAACGACATTTTCACTATGGTCGAACAGATGCAGAACATCAACACAGACGGCATCGAGCCGATGGCGCACCCGCACGAGGTCGCCCTCCGCCTGCGTGAAGACGAAGTAACCGAAACCGACCGCGCCGCCGAATACCAAGCCGTTGCGCCGGAAGTACGCAACCGCCTGTACATCGTACCGCAAGTTATCGAAGAATAATCCGAATACGCTTCAGACGGCATCAGCAATACCGCCCGAAGCCCTTTAAGGATGGAAGATTTATGACCCAATACACATTGAAACAGGCAGGCAGCCTGTTGCAGTCCAAACAGATTTCCGCCGTCGAACTGGCAAGCGCATACCTTGCCGCCATTGCCGAAAAAAATCCCGCCCTCAACGGCTACATCACCATCGACCAAGATAAAACCCTCGCCGAAGCCCGTGCCGCCGACGAACGCATCGCACAGGGCAACGCTTCGGCACTTACCGGCGTTCCCGTCGCCTACAAAGACATTTTCTGCCAAACCGGCTGGCGCAGCGCGTGCGCGTCCAAAATGCTCGACAACTTCGTCTCCCCCTACACGGCCACCGTCGTCCAAAACCTGCTCGACGAAGGTATGGTAACGCTCGGCCGCACCAACATGGACGAGTTCGCTATGGGTTCGACCAATGAAAACTCATTCTACGGCGCGGCCAAAAACCCGTGGAATCCGGAACACGTACCCGGCGGTTCGTCAGGCGGTTCCGCCGCCGTCGTTGCCGCGCGCCTCGCCCCTGCCGCGCTCGGTTCGGACACGGGCGGCTCTATCCGCCAACCCGCATCGCACTGCGGCATTACCGGCATCAAACCTACCTACGGCACGGTTTCCCGCTTCGGTATGGTCGCCTACGCCTCCAGCTTCGATCAAGCCGGCCCGATGGCGCAAACCGCCGAAGACTGCGCGATTCTGTTGAATGCAATGGCAGGTTTCGACCCCAAAGACTCCACCAGCTTCGAACGCGAAAAAGAAGACTACACCCGCGATTTGGACAAACCGCTCAAAGGCGTGAAAATCGGCCTGCCCAAAGAATACTTCAGCGAAGGCAACAGCACCGATGTTCAGACGGCATTGCAAAACACCATTGATTTGCTGAAAGCACAAGGCGCGGAACCGGTCGAAGTTTCCCTGCCGCAAACCAAGCTGTCCATCCCCGCCTACTACGTCCTCGCCTCCGCAGAAGCCGGCACCAACCTTTCACGTTACGACGGCGTACGTTACGGACACCGTGCCGCCCAATTCGGCGATTTGGAAGAAATGTACGGCAAAACCCGCGCCGAAGGTTTTGGCAGCGAAGTCAAACGCCGCATCATGATCGGCACTTACGTACTGTCGCACGGCTACTACGATGCCTATTATCTCAAAGCCCAAAAACTGCGCCGCCTCGTTGCCGATGACTTTCAGACGGCATTTGCACGGTGCGACCTCATCCTCGCGCCGACCGCACCCTCCGCCGCACCCAAAATCGGAGCGGATACTTCTCCGGTTGAAACCTACTTGAGCGACATTTACACCATCGCCGTCAACCTCGCCGGACTGCCCGCATTGACCCTGCCCGCAGGCTTCAGCGGCGGCGGACTGCCCGTCGGTGTACAGCTTGTCGGCAACTACTTCGCCGAAGCCAAAATCCTCGGTGCGGCGCATCAAATCCAACTCAACAGCGATTGGCACGGCAAACGACCCGAATGAAGCAGAACCGCACCTTTACCTTCCCCGATTTTCGCACCGTTTACAGCTATGCGCCTTTATATCGGCTGCAACATTTAAAATACACATTGCGAAAATTTTTCGGAAAAAAAGAAATTTACGCCTTCGAGCAGTTTGTCAACGCCTCCCCTATCCGTCAGGGGCTGTTCCTCCACTGCCCGCAGGATGCCTATCCGCTGCTGCGCGAATTTGTTGACAGGCGTTTTAACTGCAAACGCCGTTTAGATGCGATGACGGCAGATTTTCTCATGGCGGAAAAACTCTTCGGCACAGACGTTCTGTGCCAAATGGAAGACTGCCGCTTCCATCTGGTCTTGGCGCACCTTTCAGACGGCATCAGCTTGTGGCTCAACCGCAACGACAACTGCGTCGAAGAAGGCGCGTGGTCTTTATCTTTGCGCGATGAAGCAGGCAACCGGCTGTATATGGCGACCTTCGCCTTTGTCGGCACACACCTGCTGACAGCCTCCGTACAAGGGCCGTCAGGTGAAGAAGCCAAAGACACCGTCCGCCGCATAACCAAACAACTTCACGGCTTACGTCCCCAACAACTGATGGTAACCGCACTGCAATATTTCGCCGCCGCATTAAAATTAGACGGCGCGATAGGCATTGCACAAAAACATCAAGTCAAATTACGCTGGAAACTTAAAAAGCGCGTCAAAATGAATTACGACGCATTCTGGCAGGAATACGGCGCAAGTTTGGAACGGGACGGCTACTGGCATCTTCCCCAAACCCCCGCCCGCAAAGACCTTGCCGACATCGAAAGCAAAAAGCGTTCGATGTACCGCAAGCGTTATGAAATGCTGGACGATATGGTTACAAAGATGAAGGACAGTCTGAAAACAGAAGCACGCGGCATTTCAGACGGCATCCAAACGGAAAAACCGCTCCGCCGGACAGTCTGATGCGAAGACTATCGAATTGATATTTTAGAGAAAGAACCTCCTATGACTTGGGAAACTGTAATCGGCTTGGAAATCCACGTCCAATTGAACACCAAATCCAAAATCTTCAGCGGTGCATCGACCGCATTCGGCGCAGAACCCAACGCGCACGCCAGCGTAGTGGAATGCGCGCTGCCGGGCGTACTGCCGGTAATGAACCGCGAAGTCGTTGAAAAAGCCATCAAATTAGGTTTGGCTTTGGATGCAAAAATCAACCGGAAAAACGTGTTCGACCGCAAAAACTACTTCTATCCCGACTTGCCGAAAGGCTATCAAATCAGCCAGTTGGATTTGCCGATTGTCGAACACGGCAAATTGGAAATCGTGGTCGGCGGCGATGTGAAAACCATCAACGTAACCCGCGCCCATATGGAAGAAGACGCAGGCAAATCCGTGCACGAGGGCTTGAGCGGCGCGACCGGCATCGACCTGAACCGCGCCGGCACGCCGCTGTTGGAAGTGGTATCCGAACCCGAAATGCGCTCCGCCGCCGAAGCCGTTGCCTACGCCAAAGCCTTACACAGCTTGGTAACCTGGCTGGACATTTGCGACGGCAATATGGCGGAAGGTTCGTTCCGCATCGATGCCAACGTATCCGTTCGCCCGAAAGGCCAAGCGGAATTCGGCACGCGCCGCGAAATTAAAAACCTCAATTCCTTCCGTTTCTTGGATCAGGCGATTAATTACGAAGCCGAAGCGCAAATCGAGATTTTGGAAGACGGCGGCACAGTTCAGCAGGCGACGATGCTGTTCGACCCGGAAAAAGGCGAAACCCGCGTGATGCGCCTGAAAGAAGACGCGCACGACTACGGCTACTTCCCCGATCCCGATTTGCTGCCCGTCATCATTTCAGATGCCCAAATGCAAAAAGCCAAAGCAGAAATGCCCGAGCTGCCGAAAGAAATGGCGGCGCGTTTCGTGGCGGATTACGGCGTGTCCGAATACGACGCGCGCCTGCTCACCGCCAGCCGCGTGCAGGCTGCCTATTTTGAAGAAGCCGCCAAAGAGAGCGGACAAGGCAAGCCGACTGCCAACTGGATGAACGGCGAACTTGCCGCTACGCTGAACAAAGAAGGCATGGAACTTGCCGACAGCCCGATTACCGCCCCACGCCTTGCCGCGCTGGTGGGCAAAATTGCCGATGGCACATTAAGCGGCAAACTGGCGAAAAAAGCCTTTGAAGCCATGTGGGCGGAACCGGAAACCAGCATTGCCGAAATCATCGAAAAACACAGTTTGCAACAGATGACCGATACCGGCGCGGTTGAAGCGATGGTGGACGAAGTGCTGGCAAACAACGCCAAAGCCGTGGAACAGTTTAAATCCGGCAACGAAAAAGCCCTGAATGCGATTGTGGGGCAAGTGATGAAGACCAGCAAAGGCAAAGCCAATCCCGCGCAGGTGCAGGAGTTGATTAAAGCCAAACTTGCCTGATAAGCAAGATGCCGTCTGAAACCCAAATCCGACGTTCAGACGGCATTTTCACAGTCTGACCACATTAAAACAGCATAAAAAACAATATTCCACGTTTCAACACACAGGACGACACATAAAATGTCGCCCTGTGTGTTGCCCTGATTTGAAAGGGGTTACGCCCCTCCCAAATAAAGTCTGATCCTATCGGCCTAAAGGGTGGGGTTTCAACCGAAAAGGAAATACGATGAACCACACCGTTACCCTGCCCGACCAAACCACCTTTGCCGCCGGCGACGGCGAAACCGTTTTGTCCGCTGCCGCCCGTCAAAACCTCAATCTGCCCCATTCCTGCAAAAACGGTGTCTGCGGACAATGCAAAGCCGAACTGGCCAGCGGCGATATTCAAATGGGCGGACACTCGGAACAGGCTTTATCCGAAGCAGAAAAAGCGCAAGGCAAGATTTTGATGTGCCGCACCACCGCGCAAAGCGATATCAACATCCCCGGCTGCAAAGCCGATGCCCTACCCGTCCGCACCCTGCCCGCACGCATCGAAAGTATGGTTTTCAAACACGATGTCGCCCTCCTGAAACTTGCCCTGCCCAAAGCCCCGCCGTTTGCCTTCTACGCCGGGCAATACATTGATTTACTGCTGCCGGGCAACGTCAGCCGCAGCTACTCCATCGCCAATTCGCCCGACCAAGAAGGCATTTTGGAACTACACATCCGCAGGCGCGAAAACGGTGTCTGCTCGGAAATGATTTTCGGCAGCGAACCCAAAGTCAAAGAAAAAGGCATCGTCCGCGTTAAAGGCCCGCTCGGTTCGTTTACCTTGCAGGAAGACAGCGGCAAACCCGTCATCCTGCCGGCAACCGACACAGGCTACGCCCCCATCCGCAGCATCCTGCTCGACCTTATCCGCCAAAACAGCAGCCGCGCTGCCCATTTCTACTGGGGCGCGCGTCATCAAGATGATTTGTATGCCCTCGAAGAAGCACAAGGGTTGGCATGCCGTCTGAAAAACACCTGCTTCACCCCCGTATTGTCCCGTCCCGGAGAGGGCTGGCAGGGAAGAAAAGGCCACGTACAAGACATCGCGGCACAAGACCACCCCGACCTGTCGGAATACGAAGTGTTTGCCTGCGGCTCTCCGGCTATGACCGAACAAGCAAAAAATCTGTTTGTGCAACAGCATAAGCTGCCGGAAAACTTGTTTTTCTCCGACGCATTCACGCCGTCCGCATCATAATTCCTCGGTATAAAGAGGATTCGGGCTTTCCGTTCGGAACACAAAAAACTTCCCGTCCGTATTTTCCCCGTGAAAAAATGCCGTCTGAAACCTGATTCCGGTTTTCAGACGGCATATGTTTTTTCCTGTTCAAGGCGACAACCGCTCGCGTATCCAGCCGCCATCCAGCAAACGGTATTGGATGCGGTCGTGCAG
Source organism: Neisseria gonorrhoeae (assembly GCF_003315235.1). Taxonomy (GTDB): domain Bacteria; phylum Pseudomonadota; class Gammaproteobacteria; order Burkholderiales; family Neisseriaceae; genus Neisseria; species Neisseria gonorrhoeae. The sequence continues at coordinate 13,289 of NZ_QNRU01000023.1, forward strand.
CCTGCTCGGCCTGCCCTGCCAAAACTCAATCAAATCGGGAATCACAATATAGCCGCCCCAATGCGGCGGACGCGGCACGTGCAAAGGATGTTTGAGTCCGACCGCCGCCGCCTTTGCCACCAATACCGCCTTGTTCGGAATCACCTCGCTCTGCGCGCTTGCCCACGCACCCAAACGGCTCTGATACGGGCGACTCTCAAAATATTCGTCCGACAACTTCTCCGCCAGCCTTCCGACACGCCCTTCCACGCGCACCTGACGCTCCAGCTCCGGCCAAAAAAACGTCATCGCCGCAAACGGATTGAGTTCCAGCGAACGCCCCTTGCGGCTGTGGTAATTCGTAAAGAAAACAAAACCTTCTGAATTAACCTCCTTCAAAAGCACCATACGGCTGTTGGGCCTCCCGCGCCCGTCGACCGCCGCCACATTGACCGCCGTCGGCTCGTTGACCTCGGCGCGTACCGCCTCGTCCAACCACCGCTCGAACTGCTCGATCGGATTATCGGCGCAATCGGCTTCCGACAATTCCCGTTTGCTGTAATCTTCCCGAATATTGTGCAAATCCATTTACCGCTCCTCTTATCATTTGAAAGATTCTACTCCCGCACGCAAACCGATTTCAACCGTTGCACAAACTTTGTCCCCAAAGCCGCAGCGACGATTTCATCCGCAAAACCGCCGCATCAGGTACAATATCGAACCGTCCGACCGAGGACGGCATTTTATCAACCCGTCCTGCCGCACACGCCGCAGAAGAACCGCCTTATCAGGCGAGTTAGGAAAAATGATGTCCAAGCAACCCACCAGCAAACGCCAATGGCGCGACGGTGCAGCCCCGTCTGCCAAGAAAACCGCCAAACCTTTCAAAAGCAAAGCCCGTCCCAAAGACGAAACGCGCAAAACCGCCGCCCAAGCTTACGGACAAAAAGCTTCAGACGGCATCAAGCTGCAAAACGCCCCCAAACAGCGCGCCGCCAAAGCCAAAAAACTCGTCGTCCGCAATCCCAACCAAAAAATTATGGAACACGCGCGCGATTTGAAAGAACGCCGCAGCGACCTGTCGCGTATGGAACCCGAACGCCTGCAAAAAGTGCTTGCAGCCTCCGGCGTCGGCTCGCGCCGCGAAATGGAAGAATGGATCAACAACGGCTGGGTAACGGTCAACGGCAAAACCGCGCAACTGGGCGACAAAGTTACCCCCGACGACCACGTTACCGTCAAAGGCAGCATCATCAAACTCAAATGGGCCGACCGCCTGCCGCGCATCATCCTGTATTACAAACAAGAAGGCGAAATCGTTTCCCGCGACGACCCGCAAGGCCGCGTCAGCATATTCGACCGCCTGCCGCAGGCCGCCAGCAGCCGCTGGGTCGCCATCGGACGCTTGGACATCAACACCAGCGGACTTCTGATTCTCACTACCTCCGGCGAACTCGTCCAACGTTTCGCCCACCCCAGCTTCGAAGTCGAACGCGAATACGCCGTGCGCGTACTGGGCGGGCTGACTACCGAACAAATGCGCAGTCTCACCGAAGAAGGCGTGATGCTCGAAGACGGCTTGGCAAAAGTCGAACGCATCCGCGAACAAGGCGGCGAAGGCGCAAACAAATGGTACAACATCGTGATTAAAGAAGGCCGCAACCGCGAAGTGCGCCGCATATTCGAAAGCCAAGGCCTCACAGTCAGCCGCCTCGTGCGCGTCGCCTTCGGCCCCATCGGACTGCCCAACCGCCTCAAACGCGGACAGTTCTACGAACTCAACCCCGCCGAAGTCGCCAACATCCTCAAATGGGCGGATATGCTGCTGCCGGGCGAACGCCGCCGCAAAAAAGCCTGAAAGTAAAAATGCCGTCTGAAACACCTGCTGTTTCAGACGGCATTTTATTCGGGCGTTTTCAGGAGAAAAGGTCGAGTGCTTTGACAAAGACCATCACCACGCCGTAGGCGAGCGGTATGACGGCCAATGCCCAACGCCACCAGACCGATATGCCGTCGCCGGAAACTTTTTCGCCCACAAGGTAAGCGTCGGATATGGCGGTTTCGTCGTCGGGGTTGCCGCTGCGTGCGGCGGTTTTGATGTCTTTTTCGTGGTGTTTTTCGTGTACGGATTTGACGGCGAGGTTGCACAACAGTCCGACAATCAACAATCCCGCCATAATGTACATGGTTACGCTGTATGCCTGTGCCGCCGGTATGCCGCTGTCGATTTGGCTTTGGCGTATGTAATTGACCAGTACCGGGCCGATGACGGCGGCGGTTGACCAGGCCAGCAGGATGCGCCCGTGAATCGCGCCGACCTGATAGGTGCCGAACAGGTCTTTCAGGTAGGCGGGAATGGCGGCAAATCCGCCGCCGTACATGGAAATAATCACGCAAAAGCCGATGATGAACAGGGCTTTGCTGCCGCCTTCGCCGATGGAGGGAACGGCGAAATACAGCAGCGAACCGAGTACGAAGAAGATGGTGTAGGTGTTTTTGCGTCCGATTTTGTCGGAAACGCTCGACCACAAAAAGCGTCCGCCCATATTAAACAGGCTCAGGAGGCTGACGAAGCCTGCCGCCGCACCTGCGCCGACTGCCGACTGCCTGCCTGCGGAGGTTTCGGAAAAGAGTTCCTGAATCATCACGGATGCCTGGCCCAATACGCCGATGCCGGCGGTTACGTTCAGGCACAATACCCAGAACAACAGCCAAAACTGCGGCGTTTTCATGGCTTGGGACACGTTGACATGATTGCTGCTGACCGGCTTGTTTTGCGTTTTCGGCACGGTATAGCCTTCAGGTTTCCAGCCGTCGGCAGGTACGCGGATGGTAAACGCGCCGAACATCATCAGTGCGAGGTAAAACAGGCCCAATACGGCAAAGGTTTCGGCAACCCCGACCGAAGCGGCGTTTGAAAAGGCGTTCATCAGTGATACGGAAAGCGGCGAGGCCAGCATTGCGCCGCCGCCGAAACCCATAATCGCCAAACCGGTCGCCATACCCGGCTTGTCGGGAAACCATTTCATCAGTGTGGAAACCGGCCCGACGTAGCCCAAACCCAAGCCTACGCCGCCGATGACGCCGTTGCCCAAATAGAGCAGGAAGAGGTTGTGCGTACGCACGCCGAATGCGGATACGAAGAAGCCCAGGCTGAAACAGCAGGCGGCGGCAAATATGGCTTTGCGCGGCCCTACCCGTTCCATCCATGTGCCGAACAGGGCGGCCGACGCGCCCAGCATCGCGAGTGCGATACTGAAAATCCAACCTACGGTCGTCAGCTTCCAATCTCCGGCCGCCGATTCGGTTATGCCGATAAGTTTGGTCAGCGGCGCGTTGAATACGGAATAGGCGTAAATCTGCCCGATGGCAAGGTGCACCGCCAATGCTGCGGGCGGTACGAGCCAACGGTTGAAACCCGGCTTGGCAATGCTTGCCTCACGGTCTAAAAACTTCATAACATCCTCTTTCTGTCAGTTGAAAAATAAAATTTCATTTGCCCAATGGAAACTTATTAAAAATTATAAAAAAATATCGGGTTGGGTTTTTATCCGCCCCAAGATGCGCCGTCTGAAACATTTCGGGTGTGCGGAGAGGTTTCTGTTTTTTCCGACAAATTCCTGCGGCTTTCCGCTTCCGGATTCCCGCTTTTGCAGGAATGACGAATTAAAGATTATCTTAAGGTCAAGGGACTGGGTTCCCGCTTTCGCGGGAATGACGGCGGAGGGGGAGCGGTTTTTCCGATTGGGTTTAAATGCAATCGAACAAATCCTGCTGCCCTTGTTCTTTGCTTACGCGCACGTCGGTTTCGCCGTCGGAGAAGGTAATGTGCAGCTTCTGCCCCTGCTTCAAAACATCGGCGTTACGGATGACTTGTCCGCGTGTATTTTTGACAACGGAGAAGCCGCGTTCCAGAATGTGCTGCGGCGAAACGGCTTCGAGCAATGCGGCTTGGGCGGTCAGGCTTTGACGGCGACGGGCGAGCAGCCGGCTGAAGGCGGCGGGCAATGCCGTCTGAAGGCGGACGATATCTTGCCGGTAAACGGAAACATCAGGACGGCAATGTTGCAGGGCTTGGGTTTGGCGTTCAAAACGGGCGGTGTGGGCGCGGAGGTTTTGCGTCATCGAGTAAGACAGCGTTTGCGCCAGCTTGCCGATTGAAGCGCGCTGCTCGTCAAGTTTTTGGCGCGGGTGGCGGATTTGCCGCGCGAGCCAGTCGAGTTTTTGGCTGGCATCGAAATAGCGTTGCTCCAAAACGGTTTTCAGACGGCCTTGGGCTTGGACGAGGCGGTGCAGTGATTCTTGGCGGTTGGGGCTGACCAGTTCCGCCGCGCCGGTCGGCGTGGGCGCGCGCACGTCGGCAACGAAATCGGCGAGCGTGAAATCGGTTTCGTGTCCCACGCCGCTGACGACGGGAATCGTGCAGGCTTCGATGGCGCGCACGACCGGTTCTTCGTTAAACGCCCGCAAGTCTTCGATGCTGCCGCCGCCGCGACAGACAATCAGCACATCGCATTCGGCGCGTTGCGATGCGGTTTTAATCGCTTGGGCAATCTGAAACCCGCTGCCCGCGCCCTGAACGGCGGCCGGATAAACGATGACGGGGATTTCGGGCGCGCGGCGTTTCAAGGTGGTTACGACATCGCGCAAAGCCGCCGCCGCCAGACTGGTAACGATGCCGATACATTGCGGACGGACGGGCAAAGGTTTTTTGCGTTCCGCCGCAAACGCGCCTTCCGCCTGCAACTGCGCCTTCAACCGCTCGTAGGCTTCGTAAAGCTGCCCCAAACCTTTGAGCCGTACTTCGTTTACGGTAATCTGAAATTCGCCCCGCGCCTCGTAAATACTGATTTTGCCCGCCACTTCGATATGGTCGCCTTCTTTCAAAGGTTGCGCCAAACGCGCCGCCGCACCCTTGAACATCGCGCAACGCACCTGCGCGCGGCTGTCTTTGAGTGAGAAATAATAATGCCCGCTGGCGGCGCGGGTCAGATTGGACACTTCGCCCGCAATCCACAGGCCGGCAAGGTGGTTTTCCAAAATACTTTTGGCAAATGCGTTCAACTCGGAAACGGACAACACGTCAGAATGAAAAAAATCAGACATCGAATCAATCAAATAATAAAAAATATGAATATGTTTTGAAGCCCAAGGCGGCATCGTGCCGTCTAAATTGTCAACAATATTATAACACGCGCCATCTTGCCGCCAGCCTTTTCCTATATGACTTTTTTAAGCGGGGAATGGGAAAAATATTCATCAACCCGCCCTCAATCTATTCAAATTGCACCGCCGGCAGGCTATGATGCGGATATTTTCGACAGGAGGAAAAATGGATACGCAGGCAGTTATCACACATATTGTCCGATGGTTGGACGAATACGCCGCTCAGGCAAATGCAAAAGGGTTCGTCGTAGGCGTTTCCGGCGGCATCGATTCCGCCGTCGTCTCCACGCTCGCCGCCCGCACCGGCCGCACCACGCTGCTTCTGGATATGCCGATACGCCAACACCCCGGCCAGCTCGAGCGGGCAAGGCGGCACATCCGCAATCTGCAAGGGCAATATGCCAATGTAAGCGCGCAAACGGCCAATCTGACCGACACCTTCCAAACCTTTGAGCAAACCGTCGGCGTTCATCAGACGGCATTTGCCAATCAGCCGCTTTCGCTCGCCAACGCCAGAAGCCGCCTGCGTATGCTGACCCTGTACTACTACGGGCAGATACACGGACTGCTGGTTACGGGGACAGGTAATAAGGTTGAAGATTTCGGCGTGGGTTTTTTTACCAAATACGGCGACGGCGGCGTGGACATCAGCCCGATTGCCGACCTGACCAAAACGCAGGTTTACCGGCTTGCCGAAGCATTGGGCGTGGACGAGGCGATTCAAAAAGCCCCGCCGACCGACGGCCTGTGGGATACGGAACGCACCGACGAGGAACAGATGGGCGCAAGCTATCCCGAACTGGAGTGGGCAATGGGCGTGTACGGCACGCGCAAACCCGAAGATTTTGAAGGACGGCGGCGCGAAGTTCTGGAAATCTATACGCGGCTTCACCGCGCGATGCAGCACAAAATCAACCCGATTCCTGTGTGCCGCATTCCGCCCGAATTGCTGGGCTGAAACATGAAAATGCCGTCTGAAACGGAAAAACCGTATTTCAGACGGCATTGAAATATCCGACTCCTATCCCTTAAGAATCGAGTACGCGGGCAAACAGAATATCGTTTTCCAAATGAATGTGGTCGTTCAAATCGTCCGCCATTTCTTTTGCCAGCGCGTAAAGGCGCGTCCAACTTCCGCAAGCCCCTTCGGGTGCGTGGAAATTACCGGTCAGCTCTTTGAGCCGTGCGATGGCGCGGTCGTGTTCTTCATGTTCGTGCATCATCACGCTGATGGGCATCGCCGCACCGCGTCCGACACCCTGATTAATCATCGGAAACAGCATCCGCTCTTCCTTCATCATATGCATCAGCAGCTCGTCCCGCATATCGGCAAGCAGCCCGGCAATTTCCGCCGGAAAGGTATCGGCATGGACTTGGGCCACTTTCTGCGCCAGCGGCACCAATTCTTCAAATTGTGCGCGGTGGACATTGTGGTAGCGTTGCAGGATATGATCAACGGTTGCGCCAAAGGGAGCAGCTTCCCAAACGGAAAAATCAGTCATTGCAGTGTTCCTTTTATAGGGTTTCGGGTTTGGTTTTGAACATTCATACTTTAAGAATCTATTTAAACGGAGCATACACCGCCCGCGCGTTTCTGTACAGCCTCAAAAACATTCCTTATACTTTGATAATAAAAGTAATTTTCAAAAATAAAATACTGTCCGAACCGTTTTTTAGAATTTGCAAAGGCGATTGGGGCGGTACAGAAAAACTATTATCCCGCCCGCCCACTTGAAATTTTTATGCCCAAGCCCTATCCTGCACGCTATCGTGCGAATCCCAACCGAAAAGGAAAAATAATGAGCAGCGAATTAATCGTACACACCGGCGATGCCGCCTTCGAGCAAGATGTTTTGAAATCCGACCTCCCCGTCCTGCTGGACTTTTGGGCTCCGTGGTGCGGCCCCTGCAAAATGATTGCCCCGATTTTGGACGACATTGCCGCCGAATTTGAAGGCCGTCTGAAAGTAGTCAAAATCAACATCGACGACAACGAAGCCACCCCGTCCCGTTTCGGCGTGCGCGGCATTCCGACCCTGATGGTGTTCAAAAACGGCGAAGTCGTCGCCACCAAAGTCGGCGCATTGGCAAAAGGTCAGCTGACCGCCTTTGTCGAAGCCTCCATCGCCTGATAAAGCGCAATCGAAAAGCCGCCGGAAGATTCCGGCGGCTTTTTCGCACCCTTAAGATTTGTGGCGGATTTCCCAACACCGGTGGATTTTTTTGTTGCGGAAATCTTCGGGAACGGATTGTTTGGAAATGTCTTTCACGGCGTATTGTTCCGATACCGAATCGTCCAAAACGAAGCTGCGCAGGTTGTTGGAAAAATACAAAATGCCGTCTGAAGCGAGCAGGTTCACCGCGCCGTCTATGAGTTTTTGATGGTCGCGCTGGATGTCGAGGATGCCGGGCATTTTCTTGCTGTTGGAAAAACTGGGCGGGTCCATCACAATGAGGTCGAACTGCCTGCCTTCCCCATATGCCGTCTGAAGGTATTGGAACACGTCGGCGCGGACGATTTTGTGCCGTTCCATATCGATGCCGTTCAATTCAAAATTGCGCCTCGCCCAATCGAGATAAGTGTTGGACAAATCGACGGTTTCGCTGGATGCCGCGCCGCCGGTGGCGGCATAGACGGTGAAGCTGCCGGTGTAGGAAAACAGGTTCAAAAAACGTTTGCCCGCCGCCGTTTCGCCGACTTTTTTGCGCGTGTTGCGGTGATCGAGGAAGAAGCCGGTGTCGAGGTATTTGTCGAGGTTGACCCAAAACTTGCGGCCGTTTTCGGCAATGACGAAATCGTCGCCCGCCTTGCCGGTTTTCTCGTACTGCTGCAAACCTTTTTGGCGTTCGCGGCGTTTGAGACGGATTTGTTCGGGTTCAAAACCGGTAACGAAAGCGACGGCTTCCAATACTTCGGCAAGCCACGCTTCGTATTCTCCGGGCCGCATCAGCCAGCCGGTATCGTATTCCTGAAGGTGGATTCGATCGCCGTAAACATCGGCGGCAAAAGGGAATTGGGGGATGTCGCGGTCGTAAATGCGCCAGGCTTCGATGCCGTTGCGTTTCGCCCATTTCATAAGGTGTTTGATGTTTTTGCCCAAGCGGTTGGCAAACGGTGTGATGTCGGTCATTGATTTCAGGCGGAATAAAGTGGAAAACGGAAATTTTACTGTAATTAACGCCCGATTGCTTGACCTTTTCGGGCAAACCCTATACCATTCTCCGCTTATATCGTCATACGAAGCCATCGCCTTCCAACCTAAACCGCCCTTACGGGCGCGTTTCTTTTGTTGCTTTGATCTTGCAAAGCGTATCTGTGCAGGTTGCCGTCGATGTAAACCACAAGCAAGCCGCTTGCGACAACCCTGTAACTTCACATTCCCCGTATCGTTACCCTTCCCTGCTTCAGGCCGTCTGAACCTTTCGGACGCGGGCGTTGTTGTCTTCCAAGGATAGCCATGTCTATTAAATTTGCCGATTTGAACCTTGATAAAAACATTTTGTCCGCCGTCAGCAGCGAGGGTTACGAAAGCCCGACGCCGATTCAGGCGCAAGCTATTCCGTTTGCTTTGGAAGGCTGCGACATCATGGCTTCGGCGCAAACCGGCTCCGGAAAAACCGCAGCCTTTCTGTTACCGACTTTGCAGCGACTGACCAAACGCAGCGAAAAACCGGGCAAAGGCCCGCGCGCGCTGGTGTTGGCACCGACCCGCGAACTGGCGGCGCAAGTCGAGAAAAACGCACTGGCGTATGCCAAAAATATGCGCTGGTTCCGCACCGTCAGCATCGTCGGCGGCACATCGTTCGGCTACCAAACCCGCGCCCTGAGCAAACCGGTCGATTTGATTGTCGCCACTCCGGGCCGTCTGACGGACCTGATGCAAAGCGGCAAAGTTGATTTTGAACGTTTGGAAGTGCTGATTTTGGACGAAGCCGACCGTATGTTGGATATGGGCTTTATCGACGACATCGAAACCATCGTGGAAGCCACCCCGGCCGACCGTCAGACTTTATTGTTCTCCGCCACTTGGGACGGCGCAGTCGGCAAACTGGCGCGCAAACTGACCAAAGACTCTGAAATTATCGAAGTCGAACGCGTGGACGGCCAAGGCAAAATCGAAGAGCAGTTGTTGTACTGCGACGATATGCGCCACAAAAACCGCCTGCTCGACCACATCCTGCGCGATGCCAACATCGACCAATGTGTGATTTTCACGTCCACCAAAGCGATGACCGAAGTCATCGCGGATGAATTGTACGAAAAAGGTTTCGCCGCCAACTGCCTGCACGGCGATATGCCGCAGGGCTGGCGCAACCGCACGCTGACGGATTTGCGTAAAGGCCGCTGCAAAATTTTGGTTGCCACCGACGTTGCCGCACGCGGTATTGACGTACCGACCATTACCCACGTCATAAACTACGACCTGCCGAAACAGGCGGAAGACTACGTCCACCGCATCGGGCGCACCGGCCGCGCAGGCCGCACGGGTATTGCGATTACGTTTGCCGAAGTGAACGAATACGTCAAAGTCCACAAAATCGAAAAATACATTAACCGCAAACTGCCCGAACTGACCATCGAAGGCATGGAGCCGACCCGCAAACGCAAATCCGCAGGCGGCAAGCCGAAAGGCAAAGGCGGCTGGGGCGATAGGAAATCCGGCGGCCGGCGCGGCGATCATAAACCGGGCAAAGAAGGCTTCGGCGGCAAAACGCGCGGCGAAGGTTTCAAGAAAGAAGGCTTTAAGAAAGACAGTTTCAAAAAAACCGGCGAAGGCTTCAAAGGCAAACGCAAAGTCGGCGACTCTTTTGCAGGCAAAAGCGAACGCCGTTACAAAGACCGCTAAGCCCCAACCTGCCGCGTAAACCAATGCCGTCTGAAACCGATTTCGAGTTTCAGACGGCATTTTTGTAATGTTTCAGCACCGCCCGGCTTTGATACCCAAAGGATTAATCTGCAATATAGTGGATTAAATTTAAACCGGTACCGCGTTGCCTCGCCTTGCCGTACTATCTGTACTGTCTGCGGCTTCGTCGCCTTGTCCTGATTTTTGTTAATCCACTATAAAAACCCTTTTCCGCTTTGGCAACGATTGAAAATTTCCGTAAATTCAAATATCTAGATTCCTTCCTGCGTGGGAATGACGCAGAAGGGTTTCAGATGCAGGATGGGCATTCCTGCCTACCCAATCTCGCCCTACGGCTTGACGGTTCGATATGATGCCGTCTGAAAACCCAACGGCGGCATGACAATGCCGCCCTGCCAACGCACGTAGATCAGAATTGCCATCCCGACATCAAACGCTTGGAAACAAAATGCCGTCTGAAAATCAAACGGCAACATAACAATGCCCCTAACAAATACAAAAATGCCGTCTGAAAGCCCTTCAGACGGCATTGGCGCGCCGGGTTTACCGCCTTCTGCCGAAACCGCGCATAGCGGGACGGCGGTAATTGACGGGCGGGCGCGTTGTCGGGCGGTAACGCTGCGCCTGCGCCGCCTGTTGTTTTGCACGGAGGCTGCGCGTGTTCAAATCCCTGCTGGTGCGCGCATTGGGGCGTGCGGACTGATGGTAGGCAGCACGCGCGCGACGGGCGACGGGGCTGTCTTGGTTGCCCGCCCGTGTGAATTTGTTTGCCAGCGCGTTGCCGATAAACGCGCCTGCCGCCGCGCCAATCAGGCTTTGCAGCAGCCAGCTTCCTGTCGATTGGTCGTAAATATACTGCTGCCCGTCTTTGCCGGTAACGGGCTGACCGTTGTTGCCGTTTGCCTGCGCCTGGGCAGGAATGGTGTCTTTGACTGCTTCGGGAGTCAGCTGGTAAACCGTATCGTCTGCCTGCTGTGCGAGCTGCTGTTGCAGGGCTTCAATCTGTTTCTGCTGCCGTTCGAGCCGCGCCTGCGTGTCGTCTTGGCAGGCGGTGAGTGCGAATGTTGCGATAAGCGCGGAGGCGATGATTTTTTTCATGTGTGTCCTGTTCGGGTGGAAAATCGGTTGTATTGTATCGCCGTCGGGAATTTTGGCAAGCATTCTGCCGGCAAATCGTGATGTTTACAGGGGTAGGGTGTGCAGTTTGCGGACAAATGCGAGGCTGTTGGCGACAGGGTTGCCTTTGTTTTCGACTTCGTGTTCGGTTTCTATGGTCAGCAGGCGGCGGTTTTTGTGTTTGTTCAGGCTCAATTCGGCTTGTGCGGGTGTGAAAAACAGGCGGTGTTTTTCGGCAAAGCGGCAGGCGCGCTTGTTTGCGGTTTTCAAAATCTGAAGCAGCGATACGTCCAGATGGAAGCGTCGCACGCCCAATACGAGAATCCGTGCGGCAAAAAAATCGGCGGCATCGGTAAACTCGGCGGGGCTGCTGCGGCTGAAGTCGTGCCGTTCGGCGGCTATCAGGGCGGCAACGGTGCGGATTTGCGGAATCATCGATTCGCTGATGAGCGTGTCGTCCCGCCCTGCATCGAGAAGCATGGGGGAAAAATCCTGCGCATCATCGACAATAATGCTGCAAGTGTGCAGGTTTTCGTTTTGTACGGCGGTTTGGGGCATTGCATCCATGGTCATTTTCCTGATTCTGTCGTGTGTTGCCGAATCGGGCGACCTGTGTGAAGGTAACAAAAAAGCCGCCCCGTTTTCGAGCGGCCTGTTTTGCGTATGGGATGGATTTCAAGCAAGCGCAAAAAAGCACCGCACGTCTGTGTGGTACCAATAGCAGTAAGCGGTTGTAAACGTTTTGCCTTGCATGATGAAATGCCGTCCGAAGATAAAAATATTGGGGAGATTCTAAATCAAAACGCTGCCGCGCCTCAAGCATTATATCGAAATTTTTTTGTTTTTTCAGCTATCCGGTTGAAAATATTTAGGTTTATTTTTACCACTGCCCGATATTGTCGGCAATTTCCCTTTATCCGCCTTGAAAAACGGTGCATAATCCCGAACAAAACCGCAATCAGGAGCAATTATGCAAAACTATCTGACCCCCAATTTCGCCTTTGCCCCGATGATTCCCGAACGCGCTTCAGGCAGCCGCGTTTGGGATACGGAAGGGCGTGAATATATTGATTTTTCAGGCGGCATCGCCGTTAACGCTCTGGGGCACTGCCACCCTGCCCTTGTCGATGCTTTAAACGCGCAGATGCACAAGCTGTGGCACATTTCCAATATCTATACGACGCGGCCGGCGCAGGAATTGGCGCAAAAATTGGTGAAACACAGTTTTGCCGACAAGGTTTTTTTCTGCAACTCGGGCGCGGAAGCGAATGAGGCGGCGTTAAAGCTGGCAAGGAAATATGCGCGCGACCGTTTCGGCGGAGGCAAAAGCGAAATCGTCGCCTGTATCAACAGTTTCCACGGACGCACGCTGTTTACCGTGTCCGTCGGCGGACAGCCGAAATACAGTAAGGATTATGCACCGCTGCCGCAAGGCATTACGCACGTTCCGTTCAACGATATTGCCGCGCTGGAAGCTGCCGTCGGCGAACAGACCTGCGCGGTCATCATCGAGCCGATACAGGGCGAAAGCGGCATCCTGCCCGCCACTGCGGAATATTTGCAGGCGGCGCGCCGTCTGTGCGACCGGCACAATGCGTTGTTGATTTTGGACGAAGTTCAAACCGGGATGGGGCATACGGGCAGGCTGTTTGCCTATGAACATTACGGCGTTGTTCCCGATATTTTGAGTTCGGCAAAAGCCTTGGGCTGCGGCTTTCCGATCGGCGCGATGCTGGCGACAGAAAAGATTGCCGCCGCCTTCCAACCGGGCACGCACGGCTCGACTTTCGGCGGCAACCCGATGGCGTGTGCGGTCGGCAGCCGCGCCTTCGACATCATCAACGCGCCGGAAACCTTGCACAACGTCCGCAGTCAGGGGCAGAAACTTCAGACGGCATTGCTGGATTTGGGCAGGAAAACAGGCTTGTTCTCACAGGTTCGCGGGATGGGGCTGCTGCTCGGCTGCGCGTTGGACACGCCTTATCGCGGACGCTCATCCGAAATCGCCGCTACCTCCTTGAAACACGGCGTGATGATCTTAGTTGCGGGTGCGGACGTATTGCGTTTCGCGCCTTCGCTGCTGTTGAACGATGAGGATATTGCGGAAGGTTTGCGGCGTTTGGAACACGTGCTGACGGAATTTGCCGCCGCAAACCGCCCCTAGGCAGAAAGCAGATGCCGTCTGAAGACGGGAAGGCCTCAGACGGCATCAGAAACAAAAAACCGCTTCGGAAACGTGATCCAACGTTCCGAAGCGGTTTTGTTTGCCATCAGGACTCGAACACCAATTCCGGTTCCCTGCCCTCTTCGATGACTGCCTTGCCGACCACCACTTTTTTCAAGCCTTGCAAATCGGGCAGGCGGTACATCGTATCGAGCAGGCAGCGTTCGACGATGGAACGCAGGCCGCGCGCGCCGGTTTTGCGTTCCATTGCCTGCCGCGCGATGGAACGCAATGCGCCTTCTTCAAATTCCAACCCGACGTTTTCTATGCCGAACAAGGCTTGATACTGCTTGACCAAAGCGTTTTTCGGCTCGGTTAAAATATTAATCAGCGCGTCCTCATCCAGTTCTTCTAAAGTTGCAATCACGGGCAAACGTCCGATTAATTCCGGAATCAGGCCGAATTTGATTAAATCTTCCGGTTCGACGATGCCGAACAGCTTGGTAATGCCGGCATTTTCGTCCTTGCTGTGAACGGACGCGCCGAAACCGATACCACCTTTCTCGGTGCGCTGGCGAATCACTTTTTCCAAGCCTGCAAACGCGCCGCCGCAGATAAACAGGATGTTGGCGGTATCAACGTTGATAAATTCCTGATTCGGATGCTTGCGTCCGCCTTGGGGCGGAACGCTTGCCACCGTACCTTCAATCAGTTTCAGCAAGGCTTGCTGCACGCCTTCGCCGGACACGTCGCGCGTGATGGACGGGTTGTCGCTTTTACGCGAAATTTTGTCAATTTCGTCAATATAGACAATGCCGTGCTGGGCTTTTTCGACATCGAAATCGCATTTGCCCAACAGTTTGGTAATGATTTGTTCGACATCTTCGCCGACATAGCCGGCTTCGGTCAGCGTGGTCGCATCCGCCATCACGAACGGCACGTCCAGTTTGCGTGCCAAAGATTGCGCCAACAGCGTTTTACCCGATCCGGTCGGGCCGATAAGCAGGATGTTGGATTTCGACAATTCGACACCGCCGTCGGCTTTCGGGTGGCGCAGGCGTTTGTAATGGTTGTAAACCGCAACCGCCAGCGCCTTTTTCGCCTGCCCCTGCCCGATGACATAATCGTCGAGGTTGGCAACGATTTCGGCGGGCGTGGGCAGTTTGCCGGATTCTTCCGGCTCCCCTCCGGCATTTTCCGGAGGCGTGCCGCCGTTGTCGCCTTCGTACAATATTTCGAGGCAGTTTGAGACGCATTCGTCGCAGATAAAGGCGTTTTCGCCCTCAATCAAATGTTTGACGTGTGATTTGGATTTTCCGCAAAAGGAACAGGTACGGTTTTCGTTGGACATGGCTTTCTTTACAATGTGTGCGTTGCAGAAACGGCATGCGCCGTTCGGGTTGCCAAGTATAATAACTATATCCGTGCTTATCAACGTATTACCTTAAAATCCCGCCGATTCGGCTATAATACGCCCCTTTGCAACCGCCCCGGCGGCAGAAATGCCGTCTGAAACCAAATCTGAGGATATTCATGAGAAAACCCCAACGCGGCTACGCCCGCCAAGACCGTGTCAAAGAACAAATTATGCGCGAGCTTGCCGAACTCGTCCGTACCGGACTGAAAGACCCGCGCGCCGGCTTCATCACTATCAACGAAGTCGAAATTACCCGCGATTACAGCCACGCCACCGTGTTCTACACCGTTTTGAACCAAGATACGCGCGAAATTACGGAAGAAGTGCTGGAACACGCGCGCGGACACCTCCGCAGCGAATTGTCCAAACGCATCAAGCTGTTCAAAATCCCCGAACTGCATTTCAAATACGACGAATCTTTGGAACGCGGTATGAGCCTGTCCGCCCTTATCGATCAAGTGGCGGCGGAAAAACCGGTTGAAGACTGATACTGCCAGAATGAACAATCTGATTCCCGAACATTTAGCCGCCTATGCACATAGTGATAACCTGCAAATTGAAGGCGGGCATCGTTGCTTTTCATTATCCTGCCAAGGTAGAGATACTTTCCACATCCGTTACTATGGAGAGCCTTTTGATGGATTGATTACCGATACTGATAAGGCGCCGGTAAAAATTGTGGCGGTAGAAGCTGTAAGCGGCGATGAAATCGTATTGTTTGATGGGGCGGAACATGGCTATAACGCTATGTTCTGCGACAAATATAGCCAAAATCAAAAGCAAAACAGAACGTTAACTGATTTGGATGAATATACTTACCGAGTTCCGATTCATCTTTATTACAATATAGACTACGAAGATGAATATGAAGATTTCGTCAATTCTGAAGGACAAGTCCCCTTAATTGATGGCCGCATCATTAGTTTTGACTCATTAAAACGAAATGGCTTTGATGCAATCAGCATTGATCTAATTGATGAAAAACACTCTGTTCGTGAATTATTGAATGAAGAATTAAGCTGACACGCAGGCCGTCCGAACCCTTTCAGACGGTCTGAACATTAATATTCCCTAATTAATATGACCAATAAACCCGCCAAACGCCCGGTCAACGGCGTTCTTCTTCTCGACAAACCCGAAGGCCTTTCCAGCAACACCGCCCTGCAAAAAGCGCGGCGTTTGTTTCATGCCGAAAAAGCAGGGCATACCGGCGTGCTCGATCCTTTGGCAACCGGACTTTTGCCCGTCTGCTTCGGCGAAGCGGCCAAGTTCGCCCAATACCTGCTGGATGCCGACAAAGCCTACACCGCCACGCTGAAACTCGGCGAAGCCAGCAGCACGGGCGATGCCGAAGGAGAAATCATTGCCGCCGCCCGCGCCGATATTTCCTTAGCCGAATTTCAGACGGCCTGCCAAGCACTGACAGGCAACATCCGCCAAGTGCCGCCGATGTTTTCCGCCCTCAAGCACGAAGGCAAACCGTTGTACGAATACGCGCGCAAAGGCATTGTTATCGAACGCAAACCGCGCGACATTACCGTTTACTCTATCGATATTGCCGAGTTTGACGCGCCCAAAGCCGTGATAAGCGTGCGTTGCAGCAAAGGCACCTACATCCGCACCCTCAGCGAAGGCATCGCCAAACACATCGGCACATTCGCCCACCTGACCGCCCTACGCCGCACCGAAACCGCCGGCTTTACCATCGCCCAAAGCCACACGCTCGAAGCTTTGGCAAATTTAAACGAAACAGAACGCGACGGTCTGCTGCTGCCCTGCGACGTATTGGTTTCACACTTTCCCCAAACCGTTTTAAACGATTATGCCGTCCATATGCTCCAATGCGGGCAACGGCCGCGTTTCGAGGAAGACCTGCCTTCCGATACGCCGGTACGCGTTTACACGGAAAACGGCCGCTTTGTCGGTTTGGCGGAATATCAAAAAGAAATATGCCGTCTGAAAGCCTTGCGCCTGATGAACACGGCGGCATCCGCCGCCTGAGCGGCGGTTAAAAATACGGGCTGTGTTTGAATAATATGTTGATATTTCCGCAAAATCCCGATGCATTCGGACACCCGCCCCGCTTATCGCAACGTTGCGAACGCCCCCGGAAACAGCAAAGACAGCAAAGAATTGATTTTATTATAATTTATTTGTAAAGCCATTTGCCGTTACACAAGAATGGCACATTAAAATAACTGATGAGGATTTATAACGATGAAGACAGGCATTCAAACCGAATTAGCCCAAGCCCTGCTACCACACGAAAAAATATGGGCGAACGAAGAAAAAACCATTTTGGCCAAAAACATCCTGTTGGATTTGGTGGAAAAAACCGACCCGTCCATTATCGGTTTGTTATTGAATAATGATGAGTTAAAACGCCATTTCTTTGTGGAAGTGAATGGTGTTTTGGTGTTTAAATTGCAGGATTTTCGTTTTTTCTTGGACAAACACAGCATCAATAATTCCTACACAAAATACGCCAACCGCATTGGTTTGACGGACGGCAACCGCTTTTTGAAAGACAATTCGGATATTGTGTTGGATTTTCCGTTTAAAGATTGCGTATTGAATGGCGGACAAAGCACCGAAGAAGGCGAAGAAATTTATTTTAAACGCAATAATAGTCAGCCAGCCAGCCAGCCAGCCAGCCAGCCAGCCAGCCAGCCAGCCAGCCAGCCAGCCACCCATCCAACCAAACAAATATACATCATATTAATAACAAACACTCAGGCAAACTATATTAATCAAAAGATTTCTTTCGATTAAGCA
>NZ_QNRU01000024.1:0-9495 GCF_003315235.1 Neisseria gonorrhoeae
TATGGTTTAAAGCTTTGTTTCTTAAGTCCGCAGAGTATGCCATGGTTAAACCTTCAACGTCGAGTGTTGTACTATTTTGTTTTTAATTGAATATAAATAGCGTTTCAGACGGCATTGTTTGTTTTTTATTGCGCTTCGGCTTTCGGGGCGGAAATCAGGAAGTGTTCGCGGTAGTGGCGCATTTCTTCGATGCTCTCCAAAATGTCGTCCAATGCCTTGTGCGAACCGCGTTTGACGACGCTTTTGGCAATGGGCGGATTCCAGCGTTTGGCGAGTTCTTTCAGCGTGGAAACGTCGAGGTTGCGGTAGTGGAAGTAGTTTTCCAGTTTCGGCATATATTTGACCATAAAACGCCGGTCTTGGTGGATGGAGTTGCCGCACATCGGTGTGGCGCGTCCGGGTATCCATTCCGACATAAAGTCCAGCAGTTTCTGTTCGACTTCGGCTTCGGTATGCGACGATTCGCGCACGCGCTGCGTCAGCCCCGTCCTGCCGTGTGTGGCGGTGTTCCACTCGTCCATATTGTCGAGCAGATCGTCGCTTTGGTGGATGGCGTAAACTTCGGATTGCGCCAACACATTCAAATCCGAGTCGGTAATAATCATCGCGACTTCGATAATGCGGTCGGTTTCGGGATTCAGCCCCGTCATTTCCATATCGAGCCAGCAGAGGTTGTTTTTGTCCTGCACGGTGTTTCCTTTCCGTTTCAGCGTTTTACGCCGCTCAAGCGCGCCCAGCCTTCGTCAGTTTCCGCCGGGTCGAGATCGAACCATTGGCTGTAAATGCCGCCGAGTTCTTCGGCCTGTTCATCCAACAAACCGGACAACACGATGCGTCCGCCCTGTTTGGTGCGGGCTGCAAGTATTTCGCCGAGCATACGCAAAGGGTTGGCGAGGATGTTGGCGACGACGACATCGAATTGCCCTTGAGGCAGACTGTCGGGCAGGAAGAATTGTGCATCGACGTTGTTCTGTTCGGCGTTGTCCCTGCCGGCGCGGACGGCCTGTTCGTCAATATCCACGCCGACGGCGGAACCTGCACCGAGTTTGAGGGCGGCGATGGTCAGGATGCCCGAACCGCAGCCGTAGTCGAGGACGCTTTCGCCGTTTTTGAGTTGCGTATCCAGCCATTTGAGGCAGAGGCGCGTGGTCGGGTGGCTGCCGGTGCCGAAGGCGAGTCCGGGATCGAGGCGGAGGTTGACGGCGCAGCCTTCGGGGGCTTCGTGCCAAGAGGGGGTAATCCACAGGCGGTCGGAAATTCGGATGGGGTCGAATTGCGATTGCGTGAGGCGCACCCAGTCTTGGTCTTCGATGGTTTCGCCGGTGTATGCCAAGTCTTTTAACCCGCATTCTTGTGCGGCGGCATCGATGACGGCGGCGGCTTCGTCGTGTTCGCCGAACAGGGCGATGACTTTGCTCTGCTGCCAGATTTGTTCGGTGGGCATACCGGGTTCGCCGAAAATCGCCTGTTCGTTTTGCGTGCCGGCGCAGGCATCTTCGATGGCGGCGGAGAGTGCACCGTGTTCCATCAGCGCGTCGGCGAGGCGTTCGGCGACGGCATCGTTGACGTTGACGGTGATTTGTTGGTAGGGCATAACGGGCTTTCTTGGAAATATCGAAATCGGTTTCAGACGGCGGGGCAAGGGAAATGCCGTCTGAACGCGGAAGGGCGGCTTCAGACGGCATATCGGCGGCGGCTTATTTGTCCTGTTTGGTTTTGCGCGCTTCCAGCCAGTGCTCCAGGTAATGGATGCTCACTCCGCCTTCTTGGAAACCCGCATCGGCGAACAGGTCGCGGTGCAACGGCGTATTGGTTTTGATGCCGGTTACCGCCAGCTCGGCGAGTGCGACGCGCATTTTCGCCATTGCCTGTTCACGCGTTTTGCCGTGTACGCAGATTTTGCCGATCAGGCTGTCGTAGTACGGCGGGATGCGGTAGCCTTGGTAGATGTGGCTGTCCACGCGGATGCCGAAGCCGCCGGGCAGGTGGCAGCTTTCAATCGGGCCCGGGCTGGGGATGAAGTTGTACGGGTCTTCGGCATTGATGCGGCACTCGAAGGCGTGGCCTTCGATTTTGATGTCTTTCTGTTTGTATTGCAGCGGCAGGCCGGATGCGATGCGGAGTTGCTCTTGGACGATGTCCACGCCGGTAATGAGTTCGGTAACCGGATGCTCGACCTGAACGCGCGTGTTCATCTCGATAAAGAAAAATTCGCCGTCTTCGTATAAAAATTCAAACGTGCCCGCGCCCCGGTAGCCGATGCGTTTGCACGCGTCGGTACAGGCTTTGCCGATTTTTTTGCGTGCCTCTTCATCGATAAACGGGGCGGGTGCTTCCTCGATGACTTTCTGGTGGCGGCGTTGCAGCGAACAGTCGCGCTCGGCAAGATAGACGGCGTTGCCGTGTTCGTCGGCAAGCACTTGGATTTCGACGTGGCGCGGGCGTTGCAGGTAGCGTTCCATATAAACCATCGGGTTGCCGAACGCCGCGCCCGCTTCAGCCTTGGTCATTTCGACAGACTGGAGGAGGTCTTCTTTTTTCTCGACCACGCGCATACCGCGCCCGCCGCCGCCGCCCGATGCTTTGATAATCACGGGATAACCGACTTTGTCGGCGATTTTGAGGATTTCGGCATCATCGTCGGGCAATGCGCCGTCAGAGCCGGGGACGCAGGGCACGCCTGCCGCTATCATCGCGTGTTTGGCGGAGACTTTGTCGCCCATCAGGCGGATGGTGTCGGGTTTCGGGCCGATGAAGGTAAAGCCGGACTGTTCGACCTGTTCGGCGAAATCGGCGTTTTCGGCAAGGAAGCCGTAGCCCGGGTGGACAGCGTCCGCGAAGGTTACTTCGGCGGCGGCAATGATGGCGGGAATGTTCAGATAACTTTGCGCAGAAGCGGCAGGACCGATGCACACGGATTCGTCGGCGAGTTTGACGTGCAGGCTGCCTTTGTCGGCTTCGGAATGCACGGCAACGGTGGCAATGCCCATTTCGCGGCAGGCACGGAGTACGCGCAAGGCGATTTCGCCCCGGTTGGCGATTAAAACTTTTTTCAGCATGATGACCTTTCCTGCGGTTCCGGCAACCCGTCCGTAAAAAAGGGTGCGGGAACGCTGAAGGGGGGGAAAGCATTTCAGACGGCATCGGAAGTTTATGCCGTCTGAAAACAGGATTATCCGATGATGAAGAGCGGTTCGCCGAATTCGACGGGCGTACCGTTTTCGACCAGAATTTCTTTGACCGTGCCGGATTTTTCGGCTTCGATTTCGTTCATCAGCTTCATCGCTTCGATGATGCACAGCGTGTCGCCGGCTTTGACCTGTTGACCGACTTCGACAAATGCGGCGGCATTCGGGCCGGGCGCGCGGTAGAACGTGCCGACCATAGGCGATTTTTGAGCGTCGGACAAATCGCGGGCGGCCGGCGCGGCGGCGGGCGCGGATGCCGCAACGGGTGCGGCGGCCGGCGTTACGGCCGGCGCGGCGGCAGGTACGGGCGCGGCGTAAACGGGAGCTGCCGCAGCTGCAATGGTACGGGTAATGCGGACTTTTTCTTCGCCTTCGGTTACTTCGATTTCGGCGATACCCGATTCTTCAACCAAATCAATCAGTTTTTTTAATTTGCGCAAATCCATTTCTGTTCCTTTAAAGGCTGCCGGTGTTCCGGCGGGTTGTTGCGTTGGTTTTTCAGAAAACAGCCGGCTTGCGGCAACGGCGCAAACCGGGCGGAATGGTGTTCGGATACGGTTTTCCTGTGGTGGGAAACGACCGTGAAATTGTGTTCATTTTCCCGAAGTTGTCGGTAAATGTCCAGTAAAATATCAAAAAACGGCGGTTTTTGGGGGAAATGTGCAGGAAGTTTGATTTTGCGCACAAGATGCCCCGAGTCAAGAGTGTTTATTCTAATCTGTTGGTTTTTCGGGCAAAGATGCCGTCTGAAAAAGGGCTAAAGTGCGTATAATGGCGGCTTGCCCGAACGAGAGTGTAAAAATGGATATTTCAGATTTTGACTTTACCCTGCCCGAACACCTGATTGCCCAGCATCCGCCCGAGGTGCGCGGCAGCAGCCGGCTTTTGGTCGCGCTGCCCGATATGCCGCTGCAAGACCGGGTGTTTGGCGATTTGCCCGATTATGTCGAGGCAGGCGACGTTTTGGTATTCAACAACACCAAAGTCATGAAGGCGCGGCTGTTTGGGCAGAAAGACAGCGGCGGCAGGATCGAAGCCCTGATTGAGCGTGTGTTGGACAACCATACCGCATTGGCGCACATCCGTTCGTCCAAGTCCCCCAAGCCCGGTATGGGGCTGGTGTTTGAAGGCGGTATCCGTGCCGTGATGGTCGGGCGTGAGGGCGAACTGTTCTGCCTGCGTTTTGAAGGCGGTCAAACCGTTTACGAACTTTTGGAACAGAACGGACACCTGCCCCTGCCGCCTTATATCGAACGTGCCGCCGATGCGGACGACGACAGCCGTTATCAAACTGTTTATGCCAAATATCAGGGCGCGGTCGCCGCGCCGACGGCGGGCCTGCATTTTACGGAAGAACTTTTGCGCCGTCTGAAAGACAAAGGCGCGGTAACCGCAGAAGTAACCCTGCACGTCGGTGCGGGGACATTCCAACCCGTGCGCGTCGATAAAATCGAAGAACACAAAATGCACAGCGAATGGTTTGAAGTGCCGTCTGAAACCGTCGCCGCCGTTGAGGCGGCAAAAGCCCGGGGGAACAAAGCCTGGGCGGTCGGCACGACTTCCATGCGCGCCCTCGAGTCTGCCGCGCGCGCAACGGGATATTTGAAAGACGGACAGGGCGACACCGATATTTTCATCACGCCGGGCTACCGTTTTAATGTTGTCGACAGGCTGGTTACCAATTTTCATCTGCCGAAATCGACGCTGCTGATGTTGGTCGGCGCGTTTTCGGGTATGGGTCATATCCGCGCCGTGTACCGTCATGCGATTGAACGTGAATACCGTTTCTTCAGCTACGGAGATGCGATGGTTTTGGGGCGGAACGAAGGGGGCGGGCTTTAAACTGCTGCTGTCCGTTGCAAGGCAGATGCCGTCTGAACCGTGGTTCGGGCGGTATTTTTATGGATGTCCGGCAGTTGGATAATCCACCGCCCCAAATTAGGGTGCTTAAAGGTCAAAAGAAAGTGAAGGCTATGTGCAACAAAATGCCGTCTGAAACCGCAAAACGGCTTCAGACGGCATTGTTCAACCTGATTCAGGCATCAGTTGCGGTTTTTCAAACGACCGTGCAGCTCTTGAACGCTGTACACACCCAGATAATCCCGGCTTTTCGCGCCTTCGCTCATCGCTTCGCCGCCGGCGGTGGTGGTGTATTGCGGCACGCGTTGCTGCAATGCGCTTTGGCGGATGATGTGGCTGTCGGACACGGATTGCGGATCGCTGGAAACGGTATTTACGACCAGTGCGATTTCGCCGTTTTTCAGCGCGTCGCCGATGTGCGGGCGGCCTTCGGGGACTTTGTTGATGGCCTGCACAATCAGCCCGTGTTCGGTCAGGTATTGCGCCGTGCCGCGCGTGGCGCAGATGCCGTAGCCTAAGGCTTGGAAGTTTTTGGCGGTTTTAATGACGCGTTCTTTGTCTTCTTCGCGCACGGAGAGGAAGATTTTGCCGGTCGGGTTGAGGCGTTCGCCCGCGCCGAGTTGGGCTTTGTAGTAGGCTTCGCCGAAACTTGCGCCCACGCCCATCACTTCGCCGGTGGAGCGCATTTCCGGACTCAAAATCGTATCCACGCCCGGGAATTTGATGAATGGGAACACGGCTTCTTTAACGGCATAGAAATCGGGGACGACTTCTTTTTCCACGCCTTGTTCTTTCAGGGAAATGCCTGCCATGCAGCGCGCGCCGACTTTGGCGAGCGGCACGCCGGTGGCTTTGGAGACAAAGGGGACGGTACGGCTGGCGCGCGGGTTCACTTCCAACACGAACACCACGCCGTCCTGCACGGCAAACTGCACGTTCATCAGTCCGACCACGCCCAGCGCGTACGCCATCGCTTTGGTTTGGCGGCGGATTTCGTCTTGGATTTCTTCGCTTAAGGAGTAGGGCGGCAGCGAGCAGCCGGAGTCGCCGGAGTGGATGCCCGCCTGTTCGACGTGCTGCATGATGCCGCCGATAACCACATCTTTGCCGTCTGAAACGCAGTCCACATCGACTTCAATCGCGTTGTTGAGGAAGAAATCGAGCAGCACGGGGCTGTCTTCGGAAACCTGCACGGCTTCGCGCATGTATTTTTGCAAGGCTTCGGCGGAGTGGACAATCTGCATCGCGCGTCCGCCCAAAACATAAGACGGGCGCACGACCAGCGGATAGCCGATTTCTTCGGCTTTGACGAGTGCTTCTTCTTCGTTGTGGGCGATGCGGTTGGGCGGTTGGCGCAGGCCTAAGTCGTTCAACACTTTTTGGAAGCGTTCGCGGTCTTCGGCGGCATCGATGCTGTCGGCGGATGTGCCGATGATGTTCACGCCGTTTTCAACCAATGCGTTGGCGAGTTTCAGCGGGGTTTGACCGCCGTAATGAACAATCACGCCCCACGGGTTTTCGGTGCGGACGATTTCCAACACGTCTTCCAATGTCAGCGGCTCGAAATAGAGGCGGTCGCTGGTGTCGAAGTCGGTGGACACGGTTTCGGGGTTGCAGTTGACCATAATCGTTTCAAAGCCCGATTCGCGCAGGGCGAGTGCGGCGTGAACGCAGCAGTAGTCAAACTCGATGCCCTGACCGATGCGGTTCGGGCCGCCGCCGAGAATCATCACTTTTTTACGGTCGGAAGGACGGGATTCGCATTCTTCTTCGTAAGTGGAGTAAAGATAGGCGGTTTCGGTGGCGAACTCGGCGGCGCAGGTATCGACGCGTTTGTAAACCGGATGCAGCTTCAGCGCGTAGCGGTGTTCGCGAACTTCTTTTTCGCTTACGTTCAACAATTGTGCCAAACGTTTGTCGGAGAAGCCTTTGCGTTTCAGACGGCGTAGGGCGGCGTAATCCAAATCTTGCAACTGGCCGTCTGAAACCGATTTTTCTTCCTTCATCAAGTCTTCGATTTGCGCCAAGAACCAAGGGTCGATGGCGCAGATCTCGTGGATTTCTTCCGGCGTGAAGCCCGCGCGGAACGCGTCTGCCACAAACAGCATACGTTCGGGGCCGGGGTTGGCCAGTTCGCGGCGGATTTCCGCTTTGTCTTCGCTGCGCGGATTGAAACCGCACAAGCCGGTTTCCAAACCGCGCAGGGCTTTTTGGAAGCTTTCTTGAATGGTACGGCCCATCGCCATCACTTCGCCCACAGATTTCATCTGCGTGGTCAGGCGGTCGTCTGCGGCGGGGAATTTTTCAAACGCGAAACGCGGGATTTTGGTTACCACATAGTCGATGGAAGGCTCGAACGACGCGGGCGTGCGGCCGCCGGTGATGTCGTTGCGCAACTCGTCCAGCGTAAAGCCGACCGCCAGCTTCGCCGCCACCTTCGCAATCGGGAAGCCCGTTGCTTTGGAAGCCAGCGCGGACGAACGGCTCACGCGCGGGTTCATCTCGATCACAATCATCTCGCCGTTTTCAGGGTTCACCGCAAACTGCACGTTCGAGCCGCCCGTGTCCACGCCGATTTCGCGCAATACCGCCAACGAAGCGTTGCGCATGATTTGGTATTCCTTGTCCGTCAGCGTTTGCGCCGGCGCAACCGTAATCGAGTCGCCCGTATGAACGCCCATCGGGTCGAAGTTTTCAATCGAACAGATGATGATGCAGTTGTCCGCCTTATCGCGCACCACTTCCATCTCGTACTCTTTCCAGCCGAGCACAGACTGCTCAATCAGCAGCTCATGCGTAGGCGACGCATCGAAACCGCGTTCGCAAATCGCCAAAAACTCATCCTTATTGTAGGCAATGCCGCCGCCCGAACCGCCCATCGTGAAAGACGGACGAATCAGCGTCGGAAAGCCGACCTGTTCTTGCGCCGCCAAGGCTTCGTTCATGGTGTGGCAGACAAAAGATTTCGGGCAAGAGAGGCCGATTTTTTCCATCGCTTCTTTAAAGCGGCCGCGGTCTTCCGCCTTGTCGATCGCGTCTTCCGTTGCGCCGATTAACTCGACATTGTATTTCGCCAGCACGCCGTTACGCGCCAAATCCAGCGCACAGTTCAGCGCGGTCTGACCGCCCATCGTGGGCAGAATCGCATCGGGCCGCTCCTTGGCGATAATCTTCTCCACCGTCTGCCACATAATCGGTTCGATGTAGGTAACATCCGCCATTTCAGGGTCGGTCATGATCGTGGCGGGGTTGGAATTCACCAGAATGACTTTATAGCCTTCTTCACGCAAAGCCTTGCAGGCCTGTGCGCCCGAATAGTCAAATTCGCAGGCCTGACCGATAACGATAGGGCCGGCGCCGATGATAAGGATGGATTTTAGGTCGGTACGTTTGGGCATGGGTGGGTCTCTATTTAGTTAAAATTAAATCATTTTTATCATACGAAAATGTAATATTAGGATACTTTTGCTGTAACTTTTCCCATGATTGATAAGTTTCCAAGAATTGCGCACCCCCATCATTTGGATCGATTTGCACATGCCATATTAAATCATTCCCTGTATATGGATCTAATGTTATGTCATTGTTAAAAAATAAATACCAGTCCATATTCTTATATAAGAATTTATTTATTTCTTTTTCTATTTCCTTATATTTTTTTTCGTTAGTTGAAAAAATATTTTTGAAAGAAAATTTAGTTCTAACAATTAAAATCTCATTGGAAATTAAATAATCAATTATTGACCGATAAACTTCCTCTGCAGCATTTACAATAGACGTGTTTGTATAATTAATAAGTTGTCCACAAAGCGCAATTATTTTTCCATCTACTACTTTTAAGTCTAGATAGCATTGTCCGCCATTATCCCAAAATGCCTTAAAAGGCAATCTTTTTTCTATACCAAAATAGTTTTTTGGGTTCAAGTAGATATCACTAAACATTACTAACTCCTTGGTTAAGTGTGGTAAGTCATAGCTCGCTCATGTGGCAAGCGTAGTTTGGATTGAAAACCTAACACAAACCGCTTAATTGTCTAAAATGTTGGGTTTGCTAACCCAACTTGTATATCGAAACCCCCGTATCGTAGCAAGCCGTAGCCCGCATGTAGGGTGTGCGGTACGCACGCACGCGTTCTTCATTTTCCCTGTAACCCCGACCCACCGCATGCGCGCCTTGCGGCACACACTCTACCGATGAGTTCAAAGATTGTCTGAAAAAACGCTCGCGGCGTTTGTTCCATCTGCTTGACAATAAAGGCTACCTGAAAAATTCCCGCTGTTGATATTTCGTGCATTCTTTTTCAGACGACCTGAAATCAACGGTTGCAAATTTAAGTTATTTTTCAAACCACCGGCAACCGAAAAATCTGCCGAAACCCACTCCCTCCCCCGTGGGGGAGGGCTGGGGGGAGGGCATTCTCCGAATGGTGGCAATCTTTCCTAATAC
>NZ_QNRU01000024.1:9591-29990 GCF_003315235.1 Neisseria gonorrhoeae
CCACCGGCAACCGAAAAATCTGCCGAAACCCACTCCCTCCCCCGTGGGGGAGGGCTGGGGGGAGGGCATTCTCCGAATGGTGGCAATCTTTCCTAATACCTTCGCCGCCCAAATACAAGCCTTGCGGCTTGTTGCCCTCTCTCTAGCTCTCTCCCACAGGGAGAGAGGACGGGTCGGCTGTTGGGGTTGAGGTTTGCTGCAAGGAAAACAGGTTGTGCAGGTTGCTTTTTATTTTTCAGACGACCTGAAACAACAGCTGCAAATCTAAGTTGCCTTTCAAATCGCCTGCAACCGAAAAATCTGCCGAAACCCACTCCCTCCCCCGTGGGGGAGGGCTGGGGAGAGGGCATTCTCCGAATGGTGGCAATCTTTCCTAATACCTTCGCCGCCCAAATACAAGCCTTGCGGCTTGTTGCCCTCTCTCCAGCCCTCTCCCACGGGGAGAGAGGACGGGGAGGCTGTTGGAATTAAGGGTTTTGTAAACTAATCAGGTTGTGCAGGCTGCTTTTTGCTTTTCAGACGACCTGAAACAACAGCTGCAAATCTAAGTTGCCTTTCAAATCACCGGCAACCGAAAAATCTGCCGAAACCCACTCCCTCCCCCGTGGGGGAGGGCTGGGGGGAGGGCATTCTCCGAATGGTGGCAATCTTTCCTAATACCTTCGCCGCCCAAATACAAGCCTTGCGGCTTGTTGCCCTCTCTCCAGCTCTCTCCCACAGGGAGAGAGGACGGGTCGGCTGTTGGGGTTGAGGTTTGCTGCAAGGAAAACAGGTTATTCAGGTTGCTTTTTTGCTTTTCAGACGACCTTTTTAAACGCTTAATTCAGTTAATTTTACCTTATTATTTTCAAAATCTAATCAAAATCAACCGTTTGCTACCGTGCTGGCTGCTTTTCCAATTCCTGCAATACGCGCAGGATTTCCGCCAGTACATCGTTTGTCTGCTGCAAAATTTCGTGATTCCAAAAACGCAGCACGGTAAA
This sequence comes from Neisseria gonorrhoeae, assembly GCF_003315235.1. Taxonomy (GTDB): domain Bacteria; phylum Pseudomonadota; class Gammaproteobacteria; order Burkholderiales; family Neisseriaceae; genus Neisseria; species Neisseria gonorrhoeae. The sequence goes on from NZ_QNRU01000024.1 coordinate 10,575, forward strand.
GCCCAAGCTGTTGAGATATACCGTCCGCGCGTGGTCGTATACGGCTTGTTCCGCGTGCTGCCCGCCGTCTGCTTCGACAATCAGCTTGGGCGTTACGCACATAAAATCAACAATATAATTCCCCATCGGCTGCTGTCGGCGGAATTTATAGCCGTTCAGACGGCCTGCCCGCAGGTGTTGCCACAATTTTGCTTCCGCCTCGCTCATTTCTTGACGCATGGCTTTGGCGCGTTGGCGCAGGGCGGGGTTTTCGGCGGTCAATAGTTTCTCGGGCGGGTTCATTTTTGTTATCGGGTTGCTGTTTGTGTAAGCCTTACAGCTTGTTGCCCTCTCTCTAACTCTTTCCCACAGGGAGAGAGGACGGGTCGGCTGTTGGGGTTAAAGGGGCTGCAAGGAAAACAGCTTGTGCAGGCTGTTTTTTATTTTGCATAATCCGTCTGAAAATTAATAACTGCTGATTTCCAGCAGGTTGCCATCGGGATCGCGCAGGTAAACCGATTGGATTTTGCCCATTGCGCCTGTGCGCGCTACGATGCCGCTTAAAGGTTTGATGCCGTGTGCGGATAATTCCTGTAAAACCGTTTCCAGTGGGGCGTATCGGTCAGCAGGCATAAATCCGCTGTGCCGCAGGCGGCGTGTTGCGCGTTAGGCTGAATTTCCGCACCGCGCCCGTGTAGGTTGATTTTCTGACTGCCAAACAACAAAGCTTTACGGTTGTTGCCAAATGAAACTTCTTCCATGCCCAAAACTTGTGTGTAAAACGCGATGGTTCGGTCAATGTCGGCAACAGTCAGTACTAGATGGTCGAGTGCGCTAATTTTCATTTCCAGCTTTCTTTTTCAGACGGCAGCAGCATACTGTTGCCGTCTGAAAATCATTATGCTTGTTTTGCAGCCTTCATATTGCCAATGAATTTGTCGAACAAATAGCCGACATCTTGCGGACCCGGGCTGGCTTCGGGGTGTCCTTGGAAACAGAACACGGGTTTGTCGGTCAGCTCGATGCCTTGCAAGGTATTGTCGAACAAGGATTTGTGGGTAATGCGTGCGTTGGCGGGCAGGGTGTCGGCATCGACGGCGAAACCGTGGTTTTGGCTGGTAATGACGACTTTGCCGCTGTCCAAATCTTGCACAGGATGGTTCGCACCGTGGTGGCTGAAGCGCATTTTCAGGGTTTTCGCGCCGATGGCGAGGCTGATGAGCTGGTGTCCCAAGCAGATGCCGAAAATCGGTTTGCCGCTTTCCATCAGTTTTTGCACGGCTTCGATGGCGTAGGTGCAAGGCTCGGGGTCGCCGGGGCCGTTGGACAGGAACACGCCGTCGGGATTGAGTGCCAACACGTCTTCCGCGCTCGTTTGTGCGGGGACGACGGTCAGGCGGCAGCCGCGCGAGGCGAGCATACGCAGGATGTTGGTTTTCACGCCGAAATCGTAGGCGACGACGTGGTAAGGCTGTTTGTCAGGGGTAACGAAACCTTTGCCCAATTCCCATTCGCCTTCCGTCCATTCGTAAGTTTCCGTGCAGGAAACTTCTTTTGCCAAATCTTTGCCGACCATGCTGCCGAATGCGGCGATGAGTTCTTGCGCTTTTTCAACGGTGGCATCCGCACCTGTCAGAATCGCGCCGCCTTGCGCGCCTTTTTCGCGCAACAGCATGGTCAGGCGGCGGGTGTCGATGTCGGCGATGGCGACGGTTTCGTTGCGTACCAAATAGTCGTGCAGGCTTTCGGAGGCGCGGAAGTTGCTGTGCAAGAGCGGCAGGTCGCGGATAATCAGGCCTGCGGCGTAAACGCTGCGGCTTTCTTCATCTTCGGCGTTGGTGCCGGCATTGCCGATGTGCGGATAGGTAAGGGTAACGATTTGTTTGCAGTAGGACGGGTCGGTCAGGATTTCCTGATAGCCGGTCATCGAAGTATTGAACACGACTTCGCCGGAAGCCGAACCTTCGTAACCGATTGATGTGCCGTGAAATACGCTGCCGTCAGCGAGGACGAGGAGGGCGGGGGTGCTCATGATGGGAATCCTGTTTTTAATAAAATTCTTGACAATGCCGTCTGAAGGGACTTCGGCAGGGGGCATCCGGTCGGAAAAATCCGGTCAAAAAAAAACACGCCGCAGAACAAAACCGCGTAACGTGCTTTTCGGGCAAGTGCCTATACCCTGAAAGCAGCATATTTTAAGACGAAACATACCCGATTTCAAGCGCAAACGCGGCAGGCGGGCTGATATGTTCGCGCGAAAACGGAAATCCGGGGCATAAAACCGCCCGCTCCGCGCCCCCTATGCCCGTTACGCATTTCCCCACGTCCGCCCGGCGAAACTATGGGAATACCCGAACCGTCATTCCCGCGCAGGCGGGAATCCGGACTTGTCGGCACGGAAACTTATCGGGTACAACGGTTTCTTGAGATTTTACGTCCTAGATTCCCGCCTGCGCGGGAATGACGGCATCGGTTTGACGGTATTTAATTGAATTGTGGAAATTGACGGATTCAGTGAGATTGGCGGGATGAAGCCTACCCTATAGCCCGCCTTTTATAGCGGATTAACAAAAACCGGTACGGCGTTGCCCCGCCCCGGCTCAAAGGGAACGGTTCCCTAAGGCGCCCAAGCACCGGGCGAACCGGTTCCGTACCATTCGTACTGCCTGCGGCCCGCCGCCTTGTCCTGATTTTTGTTAATCCGCTATACGGACCCGCCCCCTCCCGAAAAACGCAAAAAATGCCGTCCGAAAACCTTTCGGACGGCATTTTCGCGTGAACCGTCATTCCCACGAAAACAGAAAACCAAAATCAGAAACCTAAAATTCGTCATTCCCACGAAAGTGGGAATCCAGGACTCAGGACCTGAGAAACCTTTTTACCCGATAAGTTCCCGTACCGACCGGTCCGGATTCCCGCCTGCGCGGGAATGACGCGTTTCATTTGCCGCCCCCTCCCGAAAAACGCAAAAAAATGCCGTCCGAAGACCTTTCGGACGGCATTTGCGGAAAAACCGGCCGCGCAGGCGGGTCAGAAGAAGACTTCACGCCAGCTTAAGCGTTTGATACCGCACATCGGACCGGTAATATCCAAGCTGTCCAAATCGTTCATCAGCAGGGTGCGCACACCTTTTCCGGAGAAGCACCGGTTATTGCGGGCGGGTTTTTTACCCTCTTTGAATGTTCCGCTGCCGCCTGCATCACCGTCTGCCGTGACGGGGAAATCGTCTGTTTTCTTTTCGTCCAGGTAGCGCACATTAACCGGTTTGTCGTAAACATATCCGTTCGGGCAGACGGTTTTGCCGTTTTTCCACATACAGCCTATGGGGATGGACTTGCCGTTCATTTTCTGATGGCCGGAATATTGCGCAACCTGGTTATCCGGCACAATCGGGCGCGCGCTTCTCGGAGTCAATGCGCCGCCGTCGGCGGTATTGATGCCCAAAATGGCGGTTTGCGCGCCGCATTTGTCATTACCCGTATAGCTGCGGATGGTGACAAAGGCGGTACGCAATACCACGGTCGGTTTGACGGTAACGCGCTGTCCTTCCTTCAGCTTCACTACCCACCCCTTACTGCCCGAACCGTCGGATTTCTTGTTCAGGAATAAGGTTTTATTTTCCTCACTAAGCACTTGCTCGAGCAGCCCGCCTCCCGTGCCGTTTGTTACCTTTACATTAACCGTCGGCTTATCGTCGTCAAAGATACCGTAAATATATTGTGGATTCGTACCGACTACATCCTCTTCACTCAAATCGCTGCCCGTGCCGAAGATGACCACGCGTTTGTCTGCCAGTCGGGAAACGGCGGGCGCGGAGGTAATCGGCTTCCCGCCTTCGAAAATAGTGCTTACAGACCATTTACTAGGATCGGAATTGCTCAAATCAAAGCGGTACATATTGCCGCCCCGGTCGCCGGCATAGGCGATATCGACCGTGCCGTCCAAATCTTTATCCACCAGCGTGGGGGACGAAAGCCCGCCTTTGCCGTCATTCACTTCGATTTTTGTAATCGGCGTACCTAAGGTGTCTTTCAAATCATATACATACAGCGCGGTTTTATTTTCTTGGCTGGCAATATCTTTAGCCGCATAACCGGAGGCGAGGAAGGCGGCGTATTTGCCGTTGCGGATTTTGCCGATTTGCGGCGTACCGACGGTGTAGCCTAATTTCACGCGATTACTGTCATTCTTATTGTTATTGTTATTTTTGTCGTTTTGGACATCAAACATGGAAACGCCGACCGGGTTGCTGTCGATTTTGGTCAAATCCAAGGCGTATGCGCCTCTGCCGCCCAGGCCCATCGCACCAAACATAAAGAAATGTTTTTGCTTGTCTTGGTCATCTGTAATGCGGCGCAAGACAAAGCCGCCGTCCACGCCGTAGCGGTCGCCCACATAGCCTTGTTCGGCAAAGGTGCGCAGCTCTTTGGCGAGGGTGGAGTCTTGGTTTTCAATATCCTTACGCTCCATCGTACCCGGGATGTAGCTGAGCTTCAGTTCGTAGCCTCGTTGGTCTGTGCCGTTTCTTTTAAACAGGTGCACCATCCCGTCGTTCGCGGCGGTTGCCAAATACCCGCCGACCGCGACAATCGGGCTGTTGACGATGTCGCCCAAATCGCGGGGTTTGTCATTGTCATCTTCTTTTGTGCGGATGCGGTATTTTTGGCTGTATTGTTTTTTGCCGTTTTGTGTTTTGCTGTTTGGTTGGTTGAATGTTTTAAATATATCGTCATTACCGTAATACCGGGCCGTCCAAGGCAGCAGTATGTTGCTCCACTCGTCGACCTCAGGTGTGACGAGCCTGTCCTTGTAGATGCCGAAAGTGTCGTTTTTGCCGTCATCGCCATTAAAACCCGCGACCCGGCCGCCGTTCTTGCCCGGGTTGATCTTGTACACGCCGCCCGGCAATCGGATGACGGTCTGCCTTGAGTTGAAATTCGGCTCGCGGCTTTTGATATCCCGCGCATTCAAAGCGGCGAGGGAATGCCGGCCGGGCCGGGCGGGGTCGGTTTGAGTTTTCAGCTCTTGGAGGAAGATGCGGCTGCTCGAACTGCCGGGGTAGGTGGAAACCGAAGCGGAATACATCTGCACCTTGCCATTTTGCACAGGGCCGAACCACAGCGCGGGGGCGGTCAGTGCCGGCGAAAGGGGTTTGGCCTTGAGATTGGGGTGGGCGGCGTTGGTGCAGCGCCCGGCTTTGACTTCCGGCAGGCCGAGCTTGACCGGAATCTGCCCGTTATCTTTAATGTCCCACTTAGACCAAAAATTTAGCCAGCCGGCAAACCCCGTATTTTGTGTCTTCACATCGATGCTCGGCTTCAAGACACCCAACTGCACTGTTTTGCCGGTGATATCTTTAATCTTTTTTTTGTCCAGCAGGTGCAGCTTGGCGTTCAGATAATAGGCCACGGCGGTACTTTCGCTCTGCCAGTTGCCCAAGGAAATATCGCGGCCTTCCGTGGTATAGACGAGGTTGTTATTACTATTCGTTTCATTAAAAGAAGATATCAATCTGCTGGATGATCTGCCATCTTTGGCGGTACCCTCGGCGCCCAAATTGAAAGACACGCCCAACCATGGATGATCTTTCAATTTGTAAATGGGCGAATTTTCGCGGCTTGGCTCTGTGTGCCTATCCAGCAGCCCGCCTCCTGTTTTTGCCAAGTCGGGATTATCGAAGGAAAATCGGGTTTTATAGGTAAGTTTGGGACAGTCTCGGGCATGTCCGCAACGGATACCGGTGTAGGCGTAGCCTGCCAGCCCGGCCCGGGTGGTATGAATCCAATTGACGGCATTGCCGCGCTTGTTCAGCTCGGCGGTATCAAAACCGGAAACCTTGCCGTAGGGCGGCAGGTAGGTGGCTGTGCCAAAAACGGCAGTACCGCTTTGTCGGGAAACAAGGGTATCGGTATTGTCGAATGAGATAAAATTGCTTTGTTGACCCGACCAGTATTTCTGGTTCGTATAGATAAATTTGCGTTCCCCGTCTTTTTCCCTTAATTGTGATTTTTGATATTGCCCATCCCACTTTACCTCGGGCTGCTTTCGCTCGTTCATGATAATAGCGTATTTATGGGTTTGCGCCATCGCCCCCCCCCCCGCCGGTATGGGAAAACATCAAGATGGCGGCATAAAGCGCGGTATGGCGGAAAACCTGCCTTTTCAAAGTTTTATTCATCGTATTTCCTTTTCGGTTGAAACCCCGCCGCTCGGACATCCGTCCTTCGGGGCGGCAGGATCAGGCTTTGTCCGGGAGGGGTGCAAGCCCTTCCGAATCAGGGCGGCGCCTTATGTGCCGCCCTGTGTGTTGGAACATATTTTATCCCTTAAATCTTGCTTCGCGGGATACCGTCGGCGGCAGGCGCGCCGCAAACGGCGGGATTCGGCAAACCGCCCGATCCCGCGCCCGCCGGATTGCCGGTTGCAAAGCCCCCTTCGCCCGGCTGCCAAAGGGGGATGTTCGCAAAGGTAACACGCCCCTTTGGCCGGATGCAATGTATAGGGTTGCCGCATCATTCTATCCTTGCGCGCTTATCCATGGTACAGCGGTTTTCGGCAATCCGCAACCGTTTGCCCGGCCCGCCATTGCCGCCTGCGCGGCAATGGCGGGCCGGGGAGGCGGCATTCTTCAAGTTGCGGCAACCTTTCCCAACAACTTAACCGCCCCAATACAAGCCTTGCGGCTTGTTGCCCTCTCTCCAGCCCTCTCCCACGGGGAGAGAGGACGGGGAGGCTGTTGGGGTTAAGGGTTTTGTAAACTAATCAGGTTGTGCAGGCTGCTTTTTGCTTTTCAGACGACCTGCATCAACGGTTGTAAATCCAATCTGTTTTTCAAACCGCCTGCAACCGCAAAACCTGCCGCAATCCGCTCCCTCCCCTGTGGGGGAGGGCCGGGGAGAGGGCATTCTCCAAGTTGCGGCAACCTTTCCCAACAACTTAACCGCCCCAATACAAGCCTTGCGGCTTGTTGCCCTCTCTCTAGCCCTCTCCCACGGGGAGAGAGGACTATGAAGCCCGCCGGCAGGCGCGGGGCTTCAGACGGCATTGCTGCTGCGGTTTCGGGCGCGGCTTTATTCGACGACAATTTTAGGGAACCGGCTGCTGAAGTCTTTGCCTTTGTCGGCAATGCCCAGGGCGATTTGGAATGCGGCATCGGTGTAGATTCGGGCGATGGCGGGGTGTTCGTCGAACAGTTGCGCCGGTGTGCCGCCGTCCATGGCTTCGCGTACGGGCAGGCTTAGGGGAAGCTGTCCGAGCAGGGGGACGTTGAGGCGGGCCGCCAAATCTTTGCCGCCGTCCGTGCCGAACAGTGCTTCGCTGTGCCCGCAGTTGGAGCAGATGTGGACGGACATGTTTTCCAATACGCCCAAAATCGGAATGTTGACCTTGCGGAACATATCCACAGCCTTGCGCGCGTCTATCAGCGCGATGTCCTGCGGCGTGGTTACGATGACGGACCCGGTTACGGGGATGCGTTGGGACAGCGTGAGTTGGATGTCGCCCGTGCCGGGGGGCAGGTCGATGAAAAGATAGTCCACTTCGTCCCACTCGCTTTGGAACATCAGCTGCTGCAAGGCTTGGCTGACCATCGGCCCGCGCCAGACGACGGCTTGGCCGGTATCGACTAGAAAGCCGATGGACATGACCTGTATGCCGTCTGAAGATTCGACGGGAATGAGTTTTTGGTTTTTCTGATCGGGTTTGCGGTCGTCCACGCCCAGCATCGTGGGCTGGCTCGGGCCGTAAAGGTCGGCATCGAGCACGCCGACGCGCGCGCCCATCCGCGCCATTGCGGCGGCAAGGTTGGCAGTGGCGGTTGATTTGCCCACGCCGCCTTTTCCCGATGCGACGGCGATGATGTTTTTCACGCCTTTGATGGTGGCGACGCCGGGCCGGACTTTGTGTGTGCCGATTTCGGTGTCTATGCCCAAGTGGATGTGCGCGCCGCCTGTTTCGGGCATCAGGGTTTCTTGTACGGCATCGGCGAGGGCGGCGGCGATGTGCGCGACAGGGAAGCCGAAATGCAGGGCGATGTGGATGCCGTCTGAACGCTGTTCGACCGAACGGACGGCCTTTTCGCCGCCGAGCGTGCGTGCCGTATTCGGAACGGCGACGGTGTCGAGGAGGGTGCGGATGTTTTGTATATTCATGATGTGTGCCTCTGTTCGCAAGTCGTGTGAGGGGAAGATAGACGGAAAGTGTACATGATTTCGGGCGGTTTGCTTTTCCTTGTGCGAACTTTTACACGGTATGCGGCGGATTGTGAAAATCCGTTGCCAAAATATCCCGTGCAAACAGTGGCCTGCAATTAAGCCTGTAAAATTTGCTTGACGGCGGGGAACGGGGCTGTATAATGCACGGCTTATCGGGTCGTTAGCTCAGCCGGTAGAGCAGCGGACTTTTAATCCGTTGGTCGAGCGTTCGAATCGCTCACGACCCACCAGATAACCGGAAGCCAAGTTTCGAGACTTGGCTTTTTTGTTTGCCTGCCGGGGCGTACCGTTTGCGGGGGTGTATGAAAAAGAAACTGCTTTCGGGCATCAAATTTGCCGTTCGGACGGCATTGGTGTTTTTGCTGGTGTCGCTGTTTTTGGATTGGGTACGCAAGCCCGACGAACCTGCCGGGGCGGCAGGGCGGCCTTTGACCCTGCTGTCGGGGCAGCGGCTGACTTTGGGACAGTTTAGCCGGGATAGGACGGTGCTGGTGTATTTTTGGGGAAGCTGGTGCGGCGTGTGCCGTTATCAGTCGCCGATAATCGATGATTTGGCGGCGGACGGCGTGCCGGTCGTCGGTGTGGCGGTACGTTCCGGCAGCGCGTCCGAAGTGGCGGCATATATGGCAAAACGGGGCTTGGGCTTTCCGACTGTCAGCGATGAGGACGGGGGTTTGGCAAGGTCTTGGCGGATTGCCGCAACGCCTGCCGTCGTTTTGGTCAAAAATGGGAAAATGGTCCGCTATACGACGGGAATCAGCAGTTATTGGGGCTTGCGCGCACGAATTTTTCAGGCGGATTTTTTCGGTTAACTTTTGTTTTTGTCAAACTTTCCGCTATGTAGAGAATCAAACGGCATATGCCTTGCGCGGCGGATGCGGCGGCTTTTGTTTTTTGGGAAAGAGCCGGCGCGCCTGCCGATGTAATCCCTTGTTGTGATTGTGGGAAAAATAGATTAAAATATAACTATTAAAATATTTTCAGATAGGATTATCGGAATTAAAGTCTTTTATACCCGGTCGTCCGATGAGGTTTATAGCGTATTGTTGCTATATGTTCGTTTTGTTATATAACGGTTGCATCAAAAATTACGCCCACAGGCTTTCCCGACGGTTTGAAAGTTTGATTTTCGATAACTTGGAGACTTAAACAATGCCTACCCAATCAAAACATGCGTCTATCAATATCGGTCTGATACAGGCAAGGGAAGCCCTGATGACCCAATTCAGGCCTATTCTGAATCAGGCGAATATTACCGATCAGCAATGGCGGATTATCCGTCTTTTGGCGGAAAACGGCACATTGGATTTTCAGGATTTGGCGAATCAGGCGTGCATTTTGCGCCCCAGCCTGACCGGTATCCTGACCCGCCTTGAAAAAGCGGGGTTGGTCGTCCGCCTGAAACCTTCCAACGACCAACGGCGCGTTTATCTGAAGCTGACTTCCGAGGGCGAGAAGCTGTATGAGGAAATCGGCGAAGAAGTGGACGAGCGTTACGACGCTATCGAGGAAGTGCTGGGCCGCGAGAAAATGCTGCTGCTTAAAGACCTGTTGGCAGAACTTGCCAAAATCGAGGATGCGTTGAACTCGTAATACGCCGTAATGCGCGGAAACGTCCGACCGACGGCTTTTTGAATCAGAACTGCTGCACATGGGGGATGCCTTGTGTGCAGCATTCTTATATAGGGGACGGTTTAAAGGGGAAAAATGGCGGATTTGCAGAAAACTTTTCAAACTTCGTTCCGTGATGCGATGGCATCCTGTGCGGCAGGCGTTCATGTCATCACGACAGACGGTGCGGCAGGGCGTTACGGCATTACAATGACGGCGGTTGCGCCGGTTACCGACGAGCCGCCGACCGTGATGCTGTGCATAAACCGGAGTGCGCGAATCATTCCGATCCTGTCGGAAAACGGCAGCCTCTGCATCAATATGCTGGCGGACGAACATCAGGATGTTGCCGAACATTTTGCCGGGCTGACCGGCCTGTCGCCCGAAGAGCGGTTTGCCTACCATATTTGGCATCGCGGCAAAACGGGACAACTTGAAATAGAAGGCGCGTTGGCGCACCTGCACGGGCATATTGTCGGCAAACATGAAATCGGCACGCATTTTGTGTTTTACGTCAGGCTCGACGAAATCAAAAACTGCGGGTGCAAACGCCCCGCGCTGCTGTATTTCAGACGGCAGTTTAGGCCTTTAGACTGATATTCGGACAGATATATGAAAGCGATGATACTGGCGGCAGGACGCGGCGAGCGTATGCGCCCTTTGACCGACACCACTCCGAAGCCGCTGCTCGATGTGGCGGGTAAGCCTCTAATCGGTTGGCACTTGTGCCGTCTGAAGCAGGCGGGGTTTACCGAAATCGTCATCAACCACGCTTGGCTGGGTCGGCAGATAGAAAATGCTTTGGGCGACGGCTCGGCTTATGGCGTGAACATCGCCTATTCGCCCGAACCCGCAGGCGGTTTGGAAACGGCAGGCGGCATCGCGCAGGCATTGCCGCTGTTGGGTGGGCAGCCGTTTTTGGTGGCCAACGGCGACGTGCTGACCGACATTGATTTTACCGCCGCGTTTCAGACGGCATCGTCCCTGCCCGGGCACATTTCCGCACATTTGTGGCTGGTGGGAAATCCCCCGCACAACCCCGACGGCGATTTTTCCCTGCTGCCCGACGGCAGCGTGCGGCCGGAAGTATCCGGCGGCAACGGACTGACATTCAGCGGCGTGGGTATTTACCGTCCTGAAATGTTTGACGGAATCGAAGCGGGCAGTGTGGCAAAACTCGCGCCCGTATTGCTGAACGAAATGCGGCAAAACCGCGTGAGCGGTCAGAAGCATACGGGCCTGTGGCTGGATGTCGGCACGGTATGCCGTCTGAAGGAAGCGCAAGCCCTTGCAGCGGCTTGGAAGTGAAAACTCGGTTTCAGGCGGTATGGCGGATTCGGTTTAACGTTTCAGTGCCAACGTCAACACGCCGCCGTAACCAGCCCCAAGTCTATCCATTCCTGCGTGTTCGGGCGTTCGTCTAAGAAAATCACCGCCATCAGCGCGACCAAGACCAGGCTGAATTTGTCGACGGGCGCGACTTGCGGGGCGTTGCCCAGTTGCAGGGCTTTGAAGTAGGCGAGCCAAGATGCGCCGGTGGCGAGTCCGGACAAAATCCAGAAACGTCCGGTTGCGCCCCGTGAAGCCGTTTACGCCCTGCCATTTGCCGGTGTAGGTCAAAAACAATACCAAGGCGGCGAGGATGACCAAGGTGCGGATAAAGGCGGCGAAATCCGAATCTATGCCCTGCAAGCCCATTTTGGCGAAAACGGCGGTCAATGAGGCGAAGCCTGCCGATGCCAATGCCCAAAACAGCCATGCGTTGCTGCCCATGTTTTCTCCTTGGATTGTGAACAATATGAACGGTATTTTTGTTGCTGCGTCAAAAATTTCACTGCGGGTTTGGTGCGGATAACGTTATAATATGCCTGATATTATTTTCAATCCACCTGTTTGTCGCCTGATGCTTTCAGACGGCATGTCCCTCCTCATTTCTAAAGGAAAATCATGAGCTTCAAAACCGATGCCGAAACCGCCCAATCCTCCACCATGCGCCCGATTGGCGAAATTGCCGCCAAGCTGGGTTTGAACGTTGACAACATTGAGCCTTACGGTCATTACAAAGCCAAAATCAATCCTGCCGAAGCGTTCAAGCTGCCGCAAAAACAAGGCAGGCTGATTTTGGTTACCGCCATCAACCCGACTCCGGCGGGCGAAGGCAAAACCACCGTAACCATCGGTTTGGCGGACGCATTGCGCCATATCGGCAAAGACTCTGTGATTGCTTTGCGCGAGCCTTCTTTGGGTCCGGTGTTCGGCGTGAAAGGCGGCGCGGCAGGCGGCGGCTACGCGCAAGTTTTGCCGATGGAAGACATCAACCTGCACTTCACCGGCGACTTCCACGCCATCGGTGCGGCGAATAACCTCCTCGCCGCCATGCTCGACAACCATATCTACCAAGGTAACGAGTTGAACATCGACCCCAAACGCGTGCTGTGGCGGCGCGTGGTCGATATGAACGACCGCCAGTTGCGCAACATCATCGACGGTATGGGCAAGCCTGTTGACGGCGTGATGCGTCCCGACGGCTTCGACATCACCGTCGCCTCCGAAGTGATGGCGGTATTCTGCCTTGCCAAAGACATCAGCGATTTGAAAGAGCGTTTTGGCAATATTCTCGTCGCCTACGCCAAAGACGGCAGCCCCGTTTACGCCAAAGATTTGAAGGCACACGGCGCGATGGCGGCATTGCTAAAAGATGCGATTAAGCCCAATTTGGTGCAAACCATCGAAGGCACTCCGGCCTTTGTACACGGCGGCCCGTTCGCCAACATCGCCCACGGCTGCAACTCCGTTACCGCAACCCGTCTGGCGAAACACCTTGCCGATTACGCCGTAACCGAAGCAGGCTTCGGCGCGGACTTGGGTGCGGAAAAATTCTGCGACATCAAATGCCGCCTTGCCGGTTTGAAACCTGATGCGGCAGTCGTCGTGGCGACTGTCCGCGCCCTGAAATACAACGGCGGCGTGGAACGCGCCAACCTTGGTGAAGAAAACCTCGAAGCCTTGGCAAAAGGTTTGCCCAACCTGTTGAAACACATTTCCAACCTGAAAAACGTATTCGGACTGCCCGTCGTCGTTGCGCTCAACCGCTTCGTGTCCGACTCCGATGCCGAGTTGGCGATGATTGAAAAAGCCTGTGCCGAACACGGCGTTGAAGTTTCCCTGACCGAAGTGTGGGGCAAAGGCGGCGCGGGCGGCGCGGATTTGGCGCGCAAAGTCGTCAATGCCATCGACAACCAACCTAATAACTTCGGTTTCGCCTACGATGTCGAGTTGGGCATCAAAGACAAAATCCGTGCGATTGCCCAAAAAGTGTACGGCGCGGAAGATGTCGATTTCAGCGCGGAAGCGTCTGCCGAAATCGCCTCGCTGGAAAAACTGGGCTTGGACAAAATGCCGATCTGCATGGCGAAAACCCAATATTCATTGAGCGACAACGCCAAACTCTTGGGCTGCCCCGAAGGCTTCCGCATCGCCGTACGCGGTATCACTGTTTCCGCCGGCGCGGGCTTCATCGTTGCGTTGTGCGGCAATATGATGAAAATGCCGGGCCTGCCGAAAGTTCCGGCTGCCGAGAAAATCGATGTGGACGAACACGGCGTGATTCACGGCTTGTTCTGAACGGTTTTTGAAACCGGATGCCGTCTGAAGCCGTTTCAGACGGCATTTTTGCAGGATGCTGGAGGCGGTATGCTATAATTCTCCGTTAAATTTCTCTATTTTCAGGAAAAACCATGAGTTTGAAATGCGGCATCGTCGGTTTGCCCAACGTCGGCAAATCCACCCTTTTTAACGCGCTGACCCAATCGGGCATCGAAGCGGCAAACTATCCCTTCTGCACCATCGAACCCAACGTCGGCATCGTTGAAGTGCCCGACCCGCGTATGGCGGAGCTGGCGAAAATCGTCAATCCGCAAAAAATGCAGCCCGCCATCGTCGAGTTTGTCGATATTGCCGGCTTGGTTGCGGGCGCGAGCAAAGGCGAAGGCTTGGGCAACCGGTTCCTTGCCAACATCCGTGAAACCGATGCCATCGTCAACGTCGTGCGCTGCTTTGACGACGACAACATCGTCCACGTTTCCGGCAAAGTCGATCCGATTGCCGACATCGAAACCATCGGCACCGAATTGGCGCTTGCCGACTTGGCAAGTGTGGAAAAAGCCATCGTCCGCGAAGAAAAACGCGCCCGATCAGGCGACAAAGACGCGCAAAAACTAGTCGATTTGTGCAAAAAACTGCTGCCGCATCTGGACGAAGGCAAACCCGTGCGTTCCTTCGGTTTGGACGCGGAAGAACGCGCGCTGCTGAAGCCGCTGTTCCTGCTGACCGCCAAACCTGCGATGTATGTGGGAAACGTTGCCGAAGACGGTTTTGAAAACAACCCGCACCTCGACCGCCTGAAAGAATTGGCGGCAAAAGAAAACGCCCCCGTCGTTGCCGTCTGCGCCGCGATGGAGAGCGAAATCGCCGAATTGGAAGACGGTGAAAAAGCCGAATTTCTCGCCGAAATGGGCTTGGAAGAACCGGGCTTGAACCGCCTCATCCGCGCGGGTTACGACCTTTTGGGACTGCAAACCTACTTTACCGCCGGCGTGAAAGAAGTCCGCGCGTGGACGATACACAAAGGCGACACCGCGCCGCAAGCCGCCGGCGTGATCCATACGGATTTTGAACGCGGCTTCATCCGCGCCCAAGTGATTGCCTACGATGATTTTGTCTCGCTCGGCGGCGAAGCCAAAGCCAAAGAAGCCGGCAAAATGCGCGTGGAAGGCAAGGAATACGTCGTGCAGGACGGCGACGTGATGCACTTTTTGTTTAACGTGTAACCCAAATGCGGCAGGTTTTCAGACGGCTTTGCCGGAAATGCCGTCTGAAGCCGGTTTTGGTGGTTTTCGACGTTCCCATACTGCCGGAATGCAGCCGCATCAAAATAAAATCCCGCCCGCATTTCCGATTTGCCCTCCCCGATTCCTGCAAAACAAACCGCCTGCCCTGCCGTTACGGGAAGCCGTCCGGTATTCCGAATATCCCGAACCCCGATACAAAATGACCTTTCAGACGGCATTTGCACAGCCCGCCGCGTTTCAAGTAAAAACATTATGAGCCAAGCCTTACCCTACCGCCCGGACATCGACACATTGCGCGCCGCCGCCGTCTTGTCCGTCATCGTGTTCCATATCGAAAAGGATTGGCTGCCGGGCGGGTTTCTCGGTGTCGATATATTCTTTGTGATTTCAGGCTTTTTGATGACGGCGATCCTCCTTCGCGAAATGTCCGGGGGGCGTTTCTTCCTCAAGACATTTTATATCCGCCGCATCAAACGGATTTTGCCCGCATTTTTCGCCGTATTGGCGGCAACGCTGGCAGGCGGCTTCTTTTTATTCACCAAAGATGATTTCTTTCTTTTGTGGAAATCCGCGCTGACCGCCTTGGGTTTCGCCTCCAACCTGTATTTTGCAAGGGGGAAGGATTATTTCGATCCCGCGCAGGAAGAAAAGCCCCTGCTGCACATCTGGTCTTTGTCGGTCGAAGAACAATTTTACTTTGTCTTTCCGATATTGCTGTTGCTTGTCGCCCGCAAAAGCCTGCGCGTACAGTTCGGCTTCCTCGCCGCATTGTGCGCCTTAAGCCTTGCCGCTTCCTTTATGCCTTCCGCGCTCGATAAATATTACCTGCCCCACCTGCGCGCCTGCGAAATGCTGGTCGGATCGCTGACCGCCGTGCGGATGCGGTACCGGCAACAGCGGAATCCCGCCGTCGGGAAACGGTATGCCGCCGTCGGCGCATTGTTTTCCGCGTGCATACTGTCCGCCTGCCTGTTTGCCTATTCGGAACAAACCGCCTATTTCCCGGGCCCCGCCGCCCTGATTCCCTGTCTGGCTGTTGCCGCGCTGATTTATTTCAACCATTACGAACACCCGCTTAAAAAATTTTTCCAATGGAAAATCACCGTTGCCGCCGGTTTGATTTCCTATTCGCTTTATCTGTGGCATTGGCCGATATTGGCCTTTATGCGCTATATCGGCCCGGACAACCTGCCGCCTTATTCGCCGGCGGCAGCGATCGTCCTGACCCTGGCGTTTTCCCTGATTTCTTATCACTGCATCGAAAAGCCGTTTAAAAAATGGAAAGGCTCGTTCGCACAATCCGTTTTATGGATTTATGCCTTGCCTATGCTCGTTTTGGGCGCGGGCTCGTTTTTCGCGATGAGGCTGCCGTTTATGGCGCAATACGACCGCTTGGGGCTGACGCGTTCCAACACCTCCTGCCACAACAATACCGGCAAACAATGCCTGTGGGGGGATACGGAAAAACAGCCGGAACTGCTGGTTTTGGGCGACTCCCACGCCGACCATTACAAAACATTCTTCGATGCCGTGGGCAAAAAAGAAAAATGGTCCGCCACTATGGTTTCCGCCGACGCCTGCGCCTATGTGGAAGGCTACGCGTCCCGTGTGTTCCAAAACTGGGCCGCCTGCCGCGCCGTTTACCGCTATGCCGAAGAACACCTGCCCCGGTATCCGAAAGTGGTTTTGGCGATGCGCTGGGGCAGCCAGATGCCCGAAAACAGCCGCTCCCTTGCCTACGATGCCGGTTTTTTCCAAAAATTCGACCGTATGCTGCACAAACTCTCATCCGAAAAACAAGCCGTTTACCTGATGGCGGACAACTTGGCTTCGTCTTACAACGTCCAGCGCGCCTATATCTTGTCTTCACGCATACCGGGTTGCCGCCAAACACTGCGCCCGGACGACGAAAGCACCCTGAAAGCCAATGCCCGCATCAGGGAATTGGCAGCCAAATACCCCAACGTCTATATTATTGATGCCGCCGCCTATATCCCCGCAGATTTCCAAATCGGCGGATTGCCGGTTTACTCGGACAAAGACCACATCAACCCTTACGGCGGCACAGAATTGGCGAAGCGTTTTTCCGAAAAACAAAGGTTTCTCGATACGCGCCATAACCATTGATTCGCTTAAATTTGTTACAATCGGCGGTTTGCAAAACCGCTAATTTTTTTGAAAGAGACCGATGAGCGTCATCCAAGACCTGCAATCGCGCGGCCTTATCGCGCAAACCACCGACATCGAAGCCTTAGACGCTTTGCTGAACGAACAAAAAATCGCCCTTTACTGCGGTTTCGACCCGACAGCCGACAGCCTGCACATCGGACACCTGCTGCCCGTATTGGCATTGCGCCGCTTCCAACAGGCGGGGCATACGCCGATTGCACTGGTGGGCGGCGCGACCGGTATGATCGGCGACCCCAGCTTCAAAGCCGCCGAACGCAGCTTGAATTCCGCCGAAACCGTTGCCGGCTGGGTAGGAAGCATACGCAGCCAATTAACCCCTTTCTTGAGCTTTGAAGGCGGAAACGCCGCCATTATGGCGAACAATGCCGACTGGTTCGGCAGCATGAACTGCCTCGACTTCCTGCGCGACATCGGCAAGCATTTCTCCGTCAACGCCATGCTGAACAAAGAATCCGTCAAACAGCGCATCGACCGCGACGGCGCAGGCATTTCCTTCACCGAGTTCGCCTATTCCCTGCTGCAAGGCTACGACTTCGCCGAGTTGAACAAACGCCACGGCGCGGTTTTGGAAATCGGCGGTTCCGACCAGTGGGGCAACATCACCGCCGGTATCGACCTGACCCGCCGCCTGAACCAAAAACAAGTGTTCGGTCTGACCCTGCCTTTGGTTACCAAATCCGACGGTACCAAATTCGGCAAAACCGAAGGCGGCGCGGTGTGGCTGAACGCGAAAAAAACCTCGCCGTACCAGTTCTACCAGTTCTGGCTGAAAGTCGCCGATGCCGATGTGTATAAATTCCTGAAATACTTTACCTTCCTGTCCATCGAAGAAATCGATGCCATCGAAGCCAAAGACAAGGCAAGCGGCAGCAAGCCCGAAGCGCAACGCATCCTCGCCGAAGAAATGACCCGCCTGATTCACGGCGAAGAAGCCCTTGCCGCCGCGCAACGCATTTCCGAAAGCCTGTTTGCCGAAGACCAAAGCCGGCTCACCGAAAGCGACTTCGAGCAGCTCGCCCTCGACGGCCTGCCTGCATTTGAAGTTTCAGACGGCATCAACGCCGTCGAAGCCTTGGTCAAAACCGGCTTGGCAGCGTCCAACAAAGAAGCGCGCGGCTTTGTCAACGCCAAAGCGGTTCTGCTCAACGGCAAACCGGCTGAAGCCAACAACCCCAACCACGCCGCCGAACGCCCCGACGATGCCTATCTGTTGATAGGCGAATACAAACGTTTCGGCAAATACACCATCCTCCGGCGCGGCAAACGCAACCACGCGCTTTTGGTTTGGAAATAATCCGATTGCCGCAGAAATGCCGTCTGAAGCTTTCAGACGGCATTTTTATCAAATGCAAAACACCCTGCGCCTGCCGATATGTCGTCATTTCCATGCAGGCGGGAATTCAAACTTGTCCGCACGGAAACTTATCGGGCAAAACGGTTTCTTCAGTTCTACGTTCTAGATTCCCGCCTGCGCGGGAATGACGGTTCAGTTGCTACGGTTACTGTCAGGTTTCGGTTATGTTGGAATTTCGGGAAACTTATGAATTGTCATTCCCGCGAAAGTGGGAATCCAGGACTCAAAATCTCAAGAAACCGTTTTGCCCGATAAGTTCCTGCACTGACAGATCTAGATTCCCGCCTGCGCGGGAATGACGGGTTTCGAGATTGCGGTGTTGTCGGGAATGATGGAAAATGGCGGGAATTGTGTAAAAAATGCCGTCTGAAACCGTTGGAAGCATCGTAAACGTTGGAGTCGATGAATCGGTGGGCTTCAGTCCGCCATTCCCATCAATCCAACATTTCTACCGTTTTCATCGAATCCATCGAATCCGCCCCTTTCGACAATCTGACCCTATGCAACCGAACCGTCATTCCCACGGAAGTGGGAATCTAGGACGCGGGGTTTCAGTCATTTCCGATAGATTCCCGCCGCGTCAGGGGTCCGGATTTCCGCCTGCGCGGGAATGACGGGTTTCGAGATTGCGGTATTGTCGGGAATGACGGGTTTCGAGATTGCGGTGTTGTCGGACGGGTTTCAAGATTACGGTGTTGTCGGGAATGACGGTTCGGGTATTTTACTGCGCCCGCCCCGCGCCTGTAAACGGCGGGCGCGTCAAAAATGCCGTCTGAAGCTTTCAGACGGCATTTTTATCAAATGCAAAACACCCTGCGCCTGCCGATATGTCGTCATTTCCATGCAGGCGGGAATTCAAACTTGTCCGCACGGAAACTTATCGGGCAAAACGGTTTCTTCAGTTCTACGTTCTAGATGCCCGCTTTCGTGGGAATGACGGTTCAGTTGCTACGGTTACTGTCAGGTTTCGGTTATGTTGGAATTTCGGGAAACTTATGAATTGTCATTCCCGCGAAAGTGGGAATCCAGGACTGAAAATCTCAAGAAACCGTTTTGCCCGATAAGTTCCTGCACTGACAGATCTAGATTCCCGCCTGCGCGGGAATGACGGGTTTCGAGACTACAGGTGTTATGCCAGCACCATGGTAGGCGGTAAGAGTACCTGTTATTTTTTTAGTCGAATCGATGCCGTGTCTGACGTGTCCGTAGGCGACGCGCA
>NZ_QNRU01000025.1 GCF_003315235.1 Neisseria gonorrhoeae
GTGATCGATTTGGACAACGCCCTGAAGGTTGCGCTGGACGCGCTTCAAGGCGTTGCCTATCACAACGACAGGCAGGTGCGGCGCATTGCCGCCGAATATGGCGGCGAGCCGGTCGCAGGCGGCGGTTTGGCGGTGGAAGTGGGGGAGTTGGAGATGGAACAGACGGATGCGGCAGACGAGGGTTGGGATTTCATCGGACAGGAGGGTTGGGATGTCTAGCGCGATACGCAAAGCCGCCAAAGGCGGGCAATGCACGCCGAACATCGCGGGCGTGTGCAATGACAACCCTGAAACGGTCGTGTTGTGCCGTTTCCCGGGCGAGACGCACGGGGCGGGATTGAAAAGCGGCGGTTTGGGCGCGGGTTTCGGGTGCGGTTGCCGCCGCGGCGCGATCGACGGCAGGGGCGCAGGCCTAAGCCGCGAAGACAAAGAGTTTTATATGCGCCGTTCGCAATTGCGCACGATACGCCGCCTTGAAGCATTGGGGGTTGTCGGCGTGAAAGGCCGTCTGAAATGAACGGGGCGGAATTTACACTGACGCCCCAAAACAAAAAGCAGGTTATGCGGTCGATTTGGGACAGCCCGGACGGGTGGTTTGAAAACGGCAACCTTGAAATCACAATCCGCCCGCGCAAGTCAAAACGGAGCGTCGAGCAGAACAGGCGGCTATGGTTTTTGTATCGTGAAATTTCAGAAAAAGTTTTTATCGATGGGAGAAGGTTTAGTCAAGATGTATGGCATGAATTTTTAAAAAGAAAATTTATTGGATGTATTGAAATGCCTAACGGGCAATTAATGGGTATATCAACGACAAAATTATCAGTTCGGGAAATGTCTGAATATCAAGAAAAGATTATATCTTGGGCATCTATGGAGCATGGTGTTTTATGGGATTAACACAAGAGGTTTTAAAAGAATTATTAAGATATGATGACAATACGGGAAAGTTATATTGGGCGGAGCGTCCAAGAAAGTATTTCAATAGCGGTTTGCATTACAAATCTTGGAATACCAGATTTTCCGGCAAGGAGGTTTTCTTATACAAAGGCAGGTTGGGGTATTTGAAGTTAAAAATATTTAAGAAACAATATAATGCACATAGATTAATTTGGCTTTTTGTTTATGGGAAACACGCTTCTTCAATAGGCCATATCAATAGGGATAAGACAGATAATAGAATATCTAATTTGAGAGATGTTACACATGCTGAAAATATGAAAAATAGAGGGAAGTTTAAAAATAATACTAGCGGGCATACTGGGGTTTATTTCCATAAGCCGTCTAAGAAATGGCAAGCTAGGATTATGGTTAATAGAAAAAATAAAATATTAGGTTTATTTGAACATATTGAAGATGCAGTGAAAGCGAGAGAGGCAGCATCTAAAGATTTTGGCTTTGTAGTGTAACCGCCTGCAATCGCGGGCGGCGGCGGAGTTTGGAATCGTTTGGGATGTTTAGGAGTTTGATTTGATGTCGGGATTGTCGGATATTGACAAGGTGTACCAGGGGGTTGTGGATTTGCACAACGCGGAGCAGGTGGTCAGCCGCGAGGCTTTGGCGGAAACGACAGGCCTGAAAATGTCGGAAATCACTAAATTTACCAAGCTGCTGGTCGAGCACGGCAAAATCTACCGCGTGACAAGGGGGATTTTCAAGCCCGCCATAGGGTTTGGCGAGACGCGCCCCGTCAGCGTATCGGTATTGGATTCGGGGATGGGCGTATTGGAAATAGGCGATACGGTATTGCACCTCAACCCGCAGGAAATGCGCTCGTTGGGGGCTTTGATGTCGGGGTTCGGGCAGCAGTTTTCCAGTATTCAGATGGGGCGCGAGTTTTCAGTATTGCGGAATTATCTGGAATGTTCCGCCAAAAACGGGAGGTTGGACCTTTAATGCCGAGATTGTCAGATGAAGATTGGCGCAAAGTCGAGCTGGATTACCGGCGCGGGGTTTTGAGCATTGCCGAAATCGGGCGCAAATACAATGTTTCGGCGCAACACGTCGGCAGGGTTGCCAAAGAACGCGTGTGGACGCGCGATTTGAATGACGAGGTACAGGCAAAGGCGCGGGCGATGGTGTTGTCCGCGGACAAAAACGGCAATGCGCCGGATTATGCGGATTTCAACCTTAAACAAGTAACGGACGCGGAAGCGAAACGGGTTGCCGCCGTACAGCGCAGGCATCGGAATTTGGCGGAAAACCTGTCCAAAAGCGCGGAGCAGATTGTCGCGGAATTGTACGGAAGCCCGGAGGACACATTCACAAAGGCGCGTATGTTCCAAACGGTGGCGGCGGGGTTTAAGGTTTTGGTGGAAATCGAGCGTAAATCATACGGTATGGATACCGCGGAATCGAAGATTTCGGAATCCGCCAAGACGGCGGGCATCCGTATCGAATTTGTAGGGCCTGAAGATGACGGGAAAGACGGTTGATTTGAAATTGCCCGCAAAACTGGACGGGCTGTTCAAGCCTTGCCGGTACAAGGTTATGTACGGCGGGCGCGGCGGCGGCAAATCGCACGGCGCGGCATCCGCACTGCTGGCGCTGGGGGCGCAACGCCCTTTGCGTATTTTATGCGCGCGCGAAATTCAAAAATCGATGCGCGATTCCGTACACCGCCTGTTGAAAGACAAAGTGGCGCAGTTGGGTTTGGGGCATTTCTACGAAATAACCGACTTCGAGATACGCGGCGCAAACGGCACGCTGTTCGTGTTTTCGGGCCTGCAGTCGCATACCGTGGACAGCATCAAATCGTTTGAAGGTATCGACATCGTATGGGTTGAGGAAGGGCACGGCGTCAGTAAAAAAAGCTGGGACGTGCTCACGCCGACCATACGCAAAGAAGGTTCGGAAATTTGGATTACCCTCAATCCCGATATGGAGACGGACGAAACCTACCGGCGTTTTATCGCTATGCCGTCCGAAGACACTTGGCTTTGCGAAATCAACTGGCGCGACAATCCGTGGTTCCCCGAAGCATTGAACCGGGAGCGGCTCAAAGCACAGCGTTCGATGAGTAAAGAGGACTACGGGAATATTTGGGAAGGCAGGCCGCGCATGGTATCGGAGGGGGCGGTTTACCGGCATGAAATACAGGACGCTTTTCATTCCGGACGCGTTACACTCGTCCCTTATGATTCTTCTTTGCCCGTGCATACGGTTTGGGATTTGGGCTGGAACGATGCCATGACCATCGGGCTGGTGCAGCGCGATTTGACGAGCGTGCGCATCATCGGCTACATCGAAGACACGCACCGGACGTTGGACTGGTATGTTGCCGAATTGGAAAAGCTGCCCTACCGGTGGGGGACGGACTTCCTGCCGCACGACGGCAGGACGCGCAACTTCCAAACAGGCAAAAGTACGATGGAGATTTTGACCGGACTGGGGCGCAAGTCGGTTTTCGTGCAAAACGCGACCGGTATCGAAGAAGGCATCAGGGCGGCGCGGATGCTGTTTCCCAAAGTGTACTTCGATAAAGACAAAACAGCGCGGCTTTTGGAATGCCTGAAACGGTACGGCCGCCAAATACATGCGAAAACAGGCGTGGCAATGGGGCCGCTGCACGACGAATATTCGCACGGCGCGGATATGTTCCGCTACCTGGCGCAGGCGGTTGATTTAATGGATACAGGCAGCAATACGGGATACACGGAAACGCCCGTTTCGGATTGGAGGCTTTATTGATGGGGACGGACGTACCGGAAACAGGCGTATTGCCCGATAAAAACGGCGAACCGCTGACTATCGGGGAATACCGGCTGTTTGTCGGTGAAATGATGAACCAACCTGCATGGCGTGCCGTTGCCGACAAGGAAATGGACTACGCCGACGGCAGGCAGCTTGACAACGAGCTTTTACAGAAACAGCGCGAGTTGGGCCTGCCCCCCGCCGTTGAAAACCTGATTACCCCGACCCTGCTGTCGGTACAGGGATATGAGGCGACGATACGGACGGACTGGCGCGTGACGGCGGACGGCGAAACCGGCGGGCGGGACGTGGCGGACGCATTGAACTTCAAACTCAACCGCGCGGAACGGCAAAGCCGTGCCGACAAGGCTTGTTCGGACGCGTTCAGGGGGCAGATAGCCTGCGGCATCGGCTGGGTGGAGGTTACACGCAACCCCAACCCTTTCGAGTTTCCTTATGAGTGCGGCGTCATCCACCGCAACGCCATCCATTGGGATATGAAATCTTACAAATACGACCTGTCCGATGCCCGCTGGCTGATACGCCGCCGCTGGCTGCTGCCGGAACGCCTGGCGCAATTCTTCCCTGAATATGCCGGACACTTCAAAGCGATGGGGCGCGGCGGTTCGGACTGGCGCATCAGCGGGGAAATGCTTGACGGCGGCGGCAATACCGGACTGGCGGACGCTTGGGGTATTTCGGGGCGCAACACCGTCAGCGAAGAGTTTTGGTTCAATGAAACCACGCGCGAACTGGCGGTGGCGGAAGTATGGTACAGGCGGTGGGTAACGGCAGACTGCCTGCGCGACAAAAAAACAGGGCGCACGGTGGAGTTTGACGGCGCAAACCCAAACCATCGGGAGATGGCGGCAAACGGCGCGGTATTGTTTGCCGCTTCCGTCCCGCGTATGCGCCGCGCCTTTGTCGTGGGGGATTTGGTCGTCCGCGACGAGCCGACCCCGTATCCGCATCAAAAGTTCCCTTACGTCCCGTTTTTCGGATTCCGCGAGGACAACACCGGCATCCCCTACGGATATGTCCGCAATATGAAATACGCGCAGGACAACCTCAACAGCACCAACAGCAAATTACGATGGGGTTTGTCGGCAATACGCACGGTACGCACCAAAGGCATAGTCGATATGTCGGACGAACAGTTCCGCCGCAATATCGCACGGGTGGACGCGGACATCGTGCTGAACAAAATAGAGGCCGCCCAGCCGGGCGCGCGTTTCGACGTCAGCCGCGATTTCGAATTGTCGGCACAGCATTGGCAGATGCTTCAAGACAGCCGCGCGACCATACGGCAAATCAGCGGGATTACCCCGTCATTTATGGGCAACCGGGGCAACGCCACCAGCGGCAGGCAGGAAAGCATCCAAGTCGAGCAGTCCAACCAGTCGCTGGGGCTGGTTATGGACAACTTCCGCCAGAGCCGCTCATTGGTCGGCGAGTTGCTGCTTGCGATGATTATCGAGGATTTGGGCTCGGACGAGCAAACCGTCGTCATAGAAGGGGACGCAATCACGCAAGGGCGGACGGTCGTCATCAACAGGCCTGAAACCGACCCCGTAACCGGCAAGGCTTATTTGTCCAACGACCTGCAAAACATACGGCTGAAAGTGGCTTTGGAAGACGTGCCCAGCACCAACTCCTACCGCAGCCAGCAGCTGGGTGCGATGAGCGAGGCGGTCAAATCCCTGCCGCCCGAATATCAGGCGGCGGTGCTGCCGTTTATGGTGTCCCTGATGGACATCCCGTTTAAAGACAAAGTGATTGAAAAAATCAAAGAAGTCCGAGTGCAGGAAACGCCCGAACAAATCGAGGCGCGTATCGCGCAGGCGGTGCAGGACGCATTGGCAAAATCCGGCAACGACATCAAACGGCGGGAATTGGCGCTCAAGGAACAACGTACCGCGAGCGAAATCAAGGAAATCG
The DNA here is from genome assembly GCF_003315235.1 of Neisseria gonorrhoeae. Lineage (GTDB taxonomy): Bacteria > Pseudomonadota > Gammaproteobacteria > Burkholderiales > Neisseriaceae > Neisseria > Neisseria gonorrhoeae. The sequence goes on from NZ_QNRU01000025.1 coordinate 5,629, forward strand.
AAGCGCGGGCGGTACAAATCGGCGTGCAGGCGGCTTATGCGGCCATGCAGGCGGGCGGGCAGATAGCCGCCATGCCGCAAATCGCCCCCGTTGCCGACGCGGTCATGCAGGGCGCGGGATATGTCAGGCCGGCGCGGGGCGACGATCCCGGCTTCCCCGTCCCCGCCATGCCGCCTGAAACGCAAATACCGCCCGAAGGCATCCCTGAAGCCTACGGCGCGGATACCGGCCCGATGACGGCCGTGCCGCCAAAGAGTGCGAATCACGCCCAAACAGGCATGGAAACGCCGACGGTGTCGGACAACCTCTGAACGCGGTACGCGGGCGGCAAAAAGCCTTTCGTTAAATGAAAGGCTTTTTTGCAACCGCCTTGCACGAAGGCGGTTTTTATTTGCCCCCGGAAATGGCCCGTCGGTGTGTTTTTTTTGTGTAACTTGTTGTTTGTTAATTGGTCCGGGGTTGCGATTTTTGTTTGTTCTTAACTTTAGGCGTTTGATTGGGCTTGGGTTTTTGCTTATTTTGGACTTTATTTGTTCGGAGGGTTTGCGATGGGTTTGTTTGAGCCGTCTGCCGGGGATTTTTGGGAGATGAAGGAAAAGGAGGAAAAAGAGAAGGCCCGGAAGGGGGCGGAGGAGCGGGAGCGGGCGGCGGCACAGGCGCACCGTGCCGATGCGGTGCGGCGTACCGTTGCGAATTATGAGGCCGGGCCGGCGCGTTATCGGAATGTGATGGATTTGAGCCGTAACAATATTGAGGATGGGGCGCGGCGGTTGCGCCGGGCGGGTGCTTTCGAACGGGGTGCGGATGCCGGTTTGGGGTTTTCGGGCGGCGATAAGGCGCTTTCCCCCGATGCGCGGGCCGGGGCGGATTTCGCGCGGCGCGATACGCGCCCGACGGATGCGGGCGGACGGACGCCGCCGCCTTTGGGATTTGACGGGAATGTGTATCGGGGCGGCAAGCCGGTGCGTGATTTTGACGCGCAGCGTCCTTTGGTGTCTTCCAAGCCGGATGCGCTGTCGCCTGAGGAGCGGGAGCTTTATAAGAGGGCGACTACGCCTCATGCGGGGGCCTTGAACGGTCAGTTGACGGCGGCGCAGCTTAATGCGGCGCGCGGGATTGTGGCGGAACATAATAAAAATGCGGCGGTCAGGGAATTGGGCAGGGAAAGGCTGGCGGCGGCTGCGGCGGAGAATGCGGCGAACCGTGAGGCGGTGTTGCAGAAGGGGCGGTTTGATGCGGCGGTTAAGGCGAACGAGGGTGCGTTGAACCGCGAGATGGCGCAGAGGAATGCGGACAGGGCGTTTGATGTGCAGCAGGCCGAGCTGGGGATGAAGCGGCAGGGGTTTGAGATGAAGCGTGAGGCGGATGCGCTGGAGCTTGAGGATAGGAAGCGCATCGCCGATTTGACGCGGGCTTATGGTTTTGCGAAGTCGGACGGGCAGCGCGGGGAGATTGCGCGGCAGATTGATGCGCTTAACGGGAAGTTTGAGCGGCAAGGGGAGAAGGGCTTTGACCCGAATGTGTTCAAGACTATCAGTTATGAGGTTGCCGACCCGGATACGGGCTTGACGGCGAAGCGCGAGGGGATTGTCGATTTGCGGACGGGCAAGCCTTTGGATGTGGAGTTTGCGGGAGAGCGCGAGAAGCGTTATGCGCAGTTGGGCTTTAAGCCGAACGGTCAGAAAACGGCCGGCGGTAAAATCATTTATGAGAATGAGAAGGGTGAGAAGAGGGTTGAGCAATGAGTGATTTGGTCAGATACGATCCGTTGGAACACGGGCGGCTTGCCGGGGGTTTGAAGGAGTACCGCGGCTTTACGCAAAAGGATGCGCGGGCGGCCGCCGACGATACGGCGTTGACGCGCGGGTTTAAAAATTCTATGCGTTCGGCGCGTATGGGGTGGAATGCCCTTACGGGCGACAAAGAGGAACTGGGCCGGCTCAAGGCCGAGGATATGGATTATCGGAAGATTCAGGAGGGGCGCAAATCCCAAGCGCGCAGGGAGCTGGGCGAGGCTTGGGAAAAGGGCGGGGGTGTCGGCGGCGGCCTGTCGAATGTGTGGGGGGAGCTTAAGAAGGACTGGCGCGAGAAGGGTTTGGACGGCGCCTTGGAAGATGTGGGCGAGATGGCGGGCGCGGTGCTGGAGCAGGCGCCCAATGCGCTTGTCCCGCTTGCTACGACAACCGCCGGCGGCATATTGGGCGCTTTGGCGGGCGGTAACGCGGCTGTCGGCGCCTATGCGGGCGCGACCTTGGGCAATACGCTGATGGAATACGGCGGGCAGCTGGACAGGGCGGCAGAGGCGGCGGGCGTCGACCCTGCGGACAAGGATGCGGTGATGGCGTTTATCGCCCGAGGTGCGCCGGGTGCGTTGAAAAATGCGGCGGTCAAGGGCGCGGTGGTCGGCGCGGCGGATATGGCGGCGATGAAACTTGGCGGCAGTATTTTGAATATGGGCAAGAAGGCCGCCGGGAAAGCCGCATTGGAGAAAATGGGTGTTGCGGCGGCGGATAAGGCGGCGGTTGCGGCGGCTAAGGGAACGCCTGAATTTGCGGCGCTGGCGAAGGAGTCTGCCAAGGGCGGTTTGGGCGGTGCGGCACGGCACGCGGCGGCTTATGCGACGGAAGCGGCCGGTGAGTTTGCGGGCGAGTATTTGGGTACGGGGCTGGCAAACGGGGAATGGGACGAGAAGGGGGCGGCTTTGGAGGCTTTCTCTTCTTTGGGGCATTCTGCGGTGGGGTTTGCCGGAACGAAGGCTTATGCGGCGGTAACTGACCCGCTCAGGCCGCCGGCCGGACGGAAGGCGGGTGCGCAGGGGGGTATCGGGGGCAACAGGAAGGCGGGCAGGCCGGCCCCGGAAGGGGCGCAGGCGTTGCGTGCGGCGGCACAGGCGGCTGCGGACGGCGGCGCGGAACAGGGCGGCGCGGGTTTTGATACGGCGCATCACGATCAGCCGCATCCGGCTTTGCGGCAGTTTGCGGACCGTACGAAGCAGGAGGGGGCGGGGCGGTTTTTCAGCGGCCCTGCCGACGGCAATACGCCGCACGCGGAGGAATTGGCGCGCGGGACGGAAAAACAGCCGGATGTTTCGGGTATCCCGTCGGAGGACGGGGCGGAATTTTTGGATACGGGCGTGATGCCGGACGGTTTGGCGCGTCAGTATGCGGACATGGCGGCCGAATACCGGGCCAAGCCGTCGGAGGTGATAGGGATTAATCCGGATGACGGTGCGGTTTCTGCGGCCGCTGCTTTGGCGGCGGATTCGGGCGCGGCTGTGCCGCCTGCGGTGTCTGATGATGTGGAAACGCCGCCGGTTGCGGATGATGTGCCGTCCGGACGGTCGGCGGGCGCGGACAGGGGCGGTGTTCCGTCCGCTTACGGCAATGTGCGCCCCGGCGGTGCGCCGCGCGGTGCGGCTTCGGTTGCGCCGGGCGGTTCTGCCGCCGCTGCTTCGGGCGGGATTGCGCGGGTCTCGCCGCTGCCTGCGGGCCAATATTTCGACGGCTTGGATACGCGCGGGCGCAAGGCTTTGGCGAAGGAGGCGGGCCTTGATATTAAGGGTGTTGCGGATTTCGGGCAAATCGCCGCGCCTGTGCGCCGAAAAATCGAGCAGGCGTATCACGCGCGGATTGAGGCGGATTATCAGGCGGCTTCCGAAGCCAAACAGGGTTACCTGCCGCCGCCCGTGCGTATGGCGGATGCCGTGCCTGTTCCTAAAAAAGGGTTTTCCGTCCCTGCCGATGCGTTGGATAAGGAATCGCGCAGGCGGTTTGACGCGCTGCCTGAATGGGTGCGCCGTCATGCGCAGACGGTGGCGGACTATACGGCGGACGGGATTATGCGCCGGGAGGCGGGTATGGCGGATATGCGCGGACATTATCCTGAGGGTTTGGCGGAATCGGCCGGGGCTGTACGCGCTTACCGTGCGGAACATCCGGAATCGGCGGATGTGTTGGACAGGCTTAACCGTGCGGTTTACGGTTACCGCCGCAACAACGGTTGGAGCGTGCCGCTGTTGAGCCGCGAGGGGGAGCGTTTGCAGGGGGTTCGGACGGCGTTGCCGGATGACGGCGCGTCTGAGGCCGTTGTCGGCGGCGGCAGGGGTTTGACCCGGGCTTTACCCACGGAAGATAAGGGTTTGGCGCAGGATGTGCGGCAGGATGTGCGGCAGGGTTTGACCCAAGGCGGCAGGGGTTTGACCCCTGATGCGGGGGCGGATGCAAATGCGGCTGCCTTGCAGGGTTTGCCAGGGTCCGCCGCCGTTGCGTCCGGCAATGCGCCGGCCCGTCGGCAAAACTTACAGGTTCGGGCGCGCGCGGAAGGTGCCGCGCCCGGCCTGTCCGCGTCTGAAAACCTTGCCGGGACGGACGGCGGGAAACGTGCGCCTGTTGCGGGCAAACGCCCCGATACGGTGTTGCCGGTATTGAATCCGCAGGTTGCGGCTTCGGCGGGCAGGGTATCGCCTAAGAAACGGATGGCGGATGCGGCGGCGGACAGGCGCAGGCCGGAAAAGGCGGGTGTGCCTTTGGGGGGCGGCGAATACCGTTTCGAGCATACGGACCGCAGGCATATTGATGCGCTTGCGGGCGTGCCGGGCAGGTCGGGCAAAGGCGGGATGCCGGAGGAGTTTGCCGATATGGCCGGTCCTTCCAACTCTGACGACCTTGTCTCCGACGGCCGCCGTTATTTGAAGGGGCGGGAGGCGGAAACCTTGCGGGCGGGCGGTTTGTCGGAAGCCGTGCCGTCCGAGCCGGGTCGGGATTATCGTCCGACGCAGGAAGCAAGGGCGCCGGCCAAGGTGATGGCGCGGCCGCGCGATGCCGCCGCCGACGGCAAACCGGCGGGCAGGGCGCAGCCTGCCCGGGCAAAAGATACGCCTGTTGCGGGCAAGGCGGCTGCTGCAAAAAATGCGGCAACCGAAAAGCCGTCTTCGGATAAGGTGCGAAATATCGAAGCGGGAAAATCCCGCTTCGATGGCGGAAAGGGCAAGTCGGCCGCCGCACAAGGCGCGGCAACCGAAAAGCCGTCTGAAAAGACGGGCAAAGCCAAGCCTGAAACGTTTGCGAAAACGGCTTCGGACAATCCGGAAGAGGCACGGCGCAAGGCGCGTGTGTTGCAGGGAGGGCCTGTTTATACGGTGAAAGAGCGTCAGGCGCCGCAAGGTTTTAAGGCATTGCGCGAGCACGCCGAAAGCATCAAAAAACGCCTCGCCGAAAGCATAGGCGGACTGGCGGAACGGGTGGATGTCGCCGCCGTGTCCGAAACGGCGCCGGACAAGGCGCAGATGCTGTTGTCGCAGCGTGTGGAGGGCTGGTTTGACGGCAGGACGGGCAAAATCACGCTGGTGGCGGAAAACCTTACGCCCGAACGTGCGGTATGGGCGGCGTGGCACGAGCTGGGGCACAGGGGCTTTGCGGCGGATGGTTTCGCCAAGTACCGTGAAGAATTGGAACGTGCGGACGGCAACGGCCTGATTCGGCGCATTGCGGACGCGGTGCAGGAAGGGCGCGAAGGCACGGGCGATGCGGCGGCCTCGGTGCGCCCCGCCGCGGTGGAAGAGGCGGTCGCGGAGCTTTATGCGGCGCAGCGTACCGGCGGTTGGGCGGGCATTGAAAACCGTTACGGCGTGAAGGTCGGCAACGGTTTGAAACGCGGCATTGCGGGCGTCTTGGCGCGTATCGGCGCCCTGTTGCGCCGTGTGCTGCAACGCCTGGCGGGCAAGGCCGGCGGTGCGATGTCGGACGCGGATGTGTTTGCGATGCTGGCGGATTTGCACGGGAATGTGGAAGGGGCGCGGGATGCGCCTTGGGGCGGCAATCATCGTGCAGTGATGTTCGCGCGGGCCGAAGACGGTGCGGCGGAACGTTCCAAGTCGGAAAGCCTTGAGAAGCTGCGCCGTGCGGAAACCATCCGTATCTCGGGCAGGGAGGTTCCGGAAGGCGGCAATTTGCGCGAATATAAGCGCAATGCGCTGGAATACGGCAAATCTTTGCGCGGGCCTTATGTGAATAAGGACACGGGGCGTGAAATCAGTTTGGGACGTTCGGGCATCACTGAAATATTGCGTCACGACTATAAGGACGCGGAACATTTGCAGAGTATCGCGGCAATTCCGCAGATTATTGAGAATGCGGTGTATATCGATACGCTGCCGAACGAGGATTTGGCTAAGAACGGCGATATTCAGGGTTATGAATATTATGTTTCGGGACTGAATGTCGGCGGTGCGGATTACACGGTAAGGGCTGCCGTCGCGGTTAGCAGGAACGGTAACCGCTATTACGACCATAAGCTGACGAAAATAGAAAAAGGCAACTTGCTTTCATTACTTGACCGCGTATCAACTACGGGAGCCTCTGAAAGCAAATCGCCTTTATCGGGCATTGATGATAAACGCCTGTTGCAGATTTTGCAAGACAAAGATGCGGGCAAGGGCGGCATTGCCGATTTTGACACGGAGGCGGTGCGTTTTTCCCGTGCGGCGAACATCGGGGCCGCAATCAGCCGTATAACGGGTAAAAAATCCGATTTGAGAAACGCGCTGAAAGACCGCTGGGATGCTTCCAAGGGGATTCAGCTCCAGTTTTTGGGCAGGCGGCAGATCGAGGACATTTACGGCGGCGTTTTGGACGGCCTGAAGGAATACGGGCGTTTGTCGGAACTCTTCGGCGCGGATGCGAACAAGGCGGTTACGGAGGCGGACAAGGTTGTCAGGGAATGGGGCAGGTTGAAGGAGGAGGATGCGAAAGCGCTTGCGGATCTGATGCACGATGCGACGCTGGCGAAGGTTGATGCCGACCCGCTGATGCGAAAGGATGCCCGGGGGCGTTTGGACGGCATCCGGACGGCTTTGGATATTGCGGACGGTAAAATCGCGAAGGCGGAGGCGGCCGTTGCTTCCGCCGGTGCGCGTACCGCGCGTGCGGATGCCGCGGTACGGAAAGCGCAACGGGCGGCGGATAAGGCGGCTTATGCGCTGGAGAAGGCGCAGGAAAAACACGGTCGGGAAATTTTGGCGGATGAGGCGGATATACGCCTGCGCCGTCTGTTTTATGCGGATTCGGAGGCGAAGCGGGCGTTGAGGCGCGCCGAGGCGGATGCGGCGGCGGAAAATCAGGCCGGGGCGGATGCGGTACGGATGTTGGAGCAGGCGCGCGCGGATGTGAAGCGTTTGGAAAAGGATGAGGTTGGGGCGCAAAAGGCTTTGGAGGGGCTTGCTTTGCTGAACCGCCGTTTTGCCGGGCTGCCTGATGCGGCGCAGAGGGTGTACCGCAAGGCGCGGGATGATTATAGGGCGCATTTCGGGCAGGTGCGCGATGCGCTTGCCGAGCGGTTGGCGCGTGCGGGGCAGGATGCGGAAACGGTGCGCCGCCTGAAGGAGCGTTTTGACAACGAGCTGGGCGGTGTGTATTTCCCTTTGGCGCGTTTCGGCGATTATCTGGTGGTGGTCAAGGATGCGGACGGGAATAGTGCGAATGTGTCCCGCGCGGAAACTTTGAGCGAGGCGGAGAAGCTGCGCGATGCGCTGAAGGCTGATTTCGGGCCGGGGTTTAAGGTTTCGCCCGTGATGAAGTCCCGGGATTATATCCGAAGCCGCGATGCGGTAAGCGGCGGTTTTATGAGGGAGCTGGGAGAGGCTGTCGGCAGGATGGATTTGGATCCGGCGCAACGGGCCCGATTGAACGATACGCTGACGCAGCTTTATTTGAACTCGCTGCCCGATACGTCTTGGGCGAAACACGGCATCCACCGCAAGGGCGTGCCGGGCTTCAGCGATGATGCGAGGCGCGCATATGCGCAGAATATGGGCAGCGGTGCGAATTATCTGGCGAAGTTGCGCTATGCGGACCGTATGGCGGAACAGTTGGATGTGATGCAGGATTTTGTGGACGGGCGCAAATATGAGGAGGGTTTCGACCAGCGTCAGTTGCAGCGTGTGGCGGATGAGATGAGGAAACGCCACGAGGCGGTGATGAATCCGAATCCTTCCAAGCTGGCGCAGGCTTTGACGGGCTTCGGCTTCTTGTGGATGATGGGGATGTCGCCCGCTTCTGCGGTTGTGAACCTGTCGCAGACGGCAATGGTGGCTTATCCGGTGATGGCGGCGAAGTGGGGTTATGCCGGTGCGGCGCGGGAATTGCTGCGGGCTTCAAAACAGATCGGGCTGAGGTTCGGGGAGAAGTTCAATACGATTGAGGACAGTTTGAACGGGGATGAGAAGGCGGCGTTCCGAAAGGCGGCGGATTACGGTGTGATCGATTTGTCGCAGGCGCATGATTTGGCGGGGGTGGCCAACGGCGACCCGGGGTTGGCGGGGTCGGCTTGGCAGAAGGTGATGGATAAGGCGGCCTGGCTGTTCCATCATGCGGAGAAGTTTAACCGCCAGGTTACGTTTGTCGCGGCCTACCGTTTGGCGAAACGGGCGGGGGCGGACAGCGACGCGGCTTTCGAACAGGCGAAAAAGGCGACGTATGACGGGCATTTTGACTATGCGGCGCAAAACCGTCCGCGCTTTATGATGGGCAATGCGGCGAAGGTGGTCTTCCTGTTCAAGCAGTATTCGCAGAATATCCTGTATGCGCTGGGGCGCAATGCGTACCTTGCGTTTAAGGGCGATAAGCAGGCGCGTAAGACGCTGGCGGGGCTGTTGGTCTCGCATGCGATGGCTTCGGGCATCTTGGGGCTGCCGTTTGTGTCGACGCTGCTTGCGGTGGCTTCGATGTTGGGCAGTGACGACGATGACCCGTGGGATGCGGAAGCGGCGTTGCGCAATATGTTGGCGGACACTTTCGGGGATAAGGCGGGCGAGGTGTTGGCCAAGGGGTTCAGCCGCCTGACGCCGCTGGACGTGTCGGGGCGTTTGGGTTTGGACCAGTTGGTTTTCCCCGATATCCAAGACGGTTTGGAGGGTAAGAAGTGGGCGGAATCGCTGGTGGTCGGCAGTACGGGCGCGGTGGTCGGCGCGGGTATCGGCGCGGCGGACGGCGTGCGGACAAGGTCATCCGTGCCAAGGACGGCAAACACACTATCCCTTATGAAAAGCTGGTAGAGGCGCGCGAGGCGGAAAAGTCGGCGAAAGCCGAAGCCCAAGCCTTGAGGGAGCGCATCGAGGAGCTTGAGAAGGGGGCGGAAAAACCCGGAGTGGAAACGGCTGACGGTTCCGATAATTCGTTGTTCGGGGATTTTTCCGACGAGGATGTGAAAAAGGGCGTGGAAAAGCTGATTCAGGAGAAGCTGGCGGGTTATGAGGCGGACATGAAGCGGCAGGAGGCGGCAAAGGCGCATTACCGCGAAATCTATACGGCGCACCCCGATGCGGATTCGATTGTGGAAAGCCGCGAGCTGGAGGAGTGGCTGGATGCGCAGAACCCGCTTGTCCGCAAGGCGTTTAATGACGCGCTTAAGGACGGGACTGCCGCCGAGGTCATCGGGGCGTTCGATATGTTTAAGGCGGCAAAATCCGCCGCCGAACCGGAAAGGCCCGCCGAAAAGCCGCCTGCCGGGAAGAATACGCCCAATACGCTGTCGGATATTCCGGCGGGGCGCGACCATACGGCTTCGGACGGCCCGCCGGATTATTTGAGTGGCAACGCGCTGGCGGAAAAACTGGCTTCCATGACGGAAGAGCAGGTTGAGAAGTTTTTAAATTCTTGAGTTTTTGAGGGAGGCTCTTTATGGCACAAAAGACGAATACGGCCTACGGCGACCCGCAGGCGATGATGAAGCAGGCGGCGGGGCTGTTTGCGATGCATATGCAGCGCAACAGTACGCTGAACCGTTTGGCGGGCAAGATGCCTGCCGGTACCGCGGGTGCGGAGGCGACTTTGCGCAAACAGACGACCCAGCATATGCCGGTCGTGCGCTGTCAGGATTTGACGCGCGGCATGGGTGACGAAATCCGTTTCAATTTGGTCAACCCTGTTTCCGCCCTGCCGATTATGGGCGACAACACGGCGGAAGGCAGGGGCGTGGGGATGAGCCTGTCGGAGGCGGGTTTGCGTGTGAATCAGGCGCGTTTCCCCGTTGACGGCGGCGGCACGATGACGAATCAGCGCAGCCCTGCCGATTATCGCGCGCTGATTCGTCCGGCGGCGCAAAGCCTGATGGACCGTTATGCCGACCAGACGCTGTTGGTGCATATGGCGGGCGCGCGCGGTTTTCATGACAATATCGAATGGGGCGTGCCTTTGGCGGGCGACCCGAAATTCAATGATTATGCGGTCAATCCGGTCAAAGCCCCGTCCAAAAACCGCCATTTTACGGCTTCGGGCGATGCGGTAACGGGCGTTGGGGGCAACGGCGGCGAGTTGAAGATTGCCTCTACCGATTTGTTTACGATGGATACGGTGGACAGTATGCGTACCGTGCTCGACCAGATTCCGCTGCCGCCGCCGATTGTGAAGTTTGAGGGCGACAAGGCGGCGGGTGATTCGCCTTTGCGCGTGTGGCTGCTTTCCCCGGCGCAGTACAACCGTTTTGCCGCCGATCCGAAATTCCGCCAGCTTCAGGCTTCGGCAATCGCGCGCGCCTCCCAGGCAAATCAAAATCCGCTGTTTTTGGGCGATGCGGGTTTGTGGAACGGCTTTATCCTGGTGAAAATGCCGCGCCCCATCCGTTTCTATGCGGGCGATGAGATGAAGTATTGCGCCGATAAGTTCAGCGAGGCGGAATCGGGCTTGAAAATCCCGGCTTCGTTTGCGGACAAGTTTGCGGTCGACCGTTCGGTTATTTTGGGCGGCCAGGCGGTGTTGGAGGCGTTTGCGAATACCGGCAAACACGGCGGTATGCCTTTCTTTTGGTCTGAGAAGGAGCTTGACCACGGCAACCGTGTGGAAACGCTCGTCGGTACGATACGCGGTGTGGCGAAAACGCGCTTTGCCGTGGATGTCGGCGGGGGCGCGAAGGAAATTACCGACTACGGCGTAACGGTTGTGGATACGGTGGTTCCTTTGCACGGCGGTATCCGCTGATTCGAATGCCGCTTGAAAGGGCGGCTTTTCCTATTTGTCGAGTTGGGGGGGTTTTTTTATGGCTCGGATTCATGTGAGAAACAATGGCGGCAACCGTTTCGGCGGCGTGCCTTACGGCAATCTGGCGGCGGAGCATTACCGTATCGTTGCGAAGCAGGACGGTGCAATCTTGGGGGCGGATGCCTACGGGCCGCCCAAGGATGGCGATGTGTTGGCGCTGGGTGTCTTGGAACAGGGTTTCCGTTTGGATGACGCGCAGATTATTGTGAAGACGGCGATGTCTTCCGGTATCACTGCCGATGTCGGCTTTGCGTATGCGGACGGTGCGGATGATGCGCACGTGCCTCAGGATGCGGCTTATTTTGCTTCGGGCGCGGATTTTGCGTCTGCCGGGCGTATCCGCTGCCAGTCTGCCAAACTGGTTACGCTGCCCAAGCAGGCTTTGCTGACGGTTACGCTTAAAGGGGCGGAAAATAAGAAGGCCGCCGATATCGATATTTTGATTTACGGCGAGAAGTTCGGCCAGTTGTAAGCGGAATGAAACGCCGCCCGGGGATTTGCCTTTGCGGCGTTGCTGTATTTGACAATGCCGTCCGGACGGCGGCGGGGGGTTGGATGGATAAGGTTTTTATCAAGTATATCGGCGGGCGTGCCGTGTGGCGCGACCGTATCTATCATACGGGCTTGGTTTTCGAAGACGGCCAGGTGCGCGAGGTGTCGGCCGGGGCTGCGGCAAAGTTGTTGCGCCACGGCGATGTGTTTGCCGCCGTCCCGGGCAAACGCGTGGAAAAGGCGGATGATACGGAGGCTTTGGAAAAGGCGGGCGCTTCGGAACTCGAACGGGAAGCGGCGGCGTTTGACGCGGTGCAGGATGTGATCCTGCAAATCAACCGGATGGGCAAGGACGAGCTTGAACTGTATGCGAAGGCGAATTACGGCCAGGGTTTGGATAAGCGCAAATCGGCGGAGAATTTGCGTGAGGCTGTGGTTCGGATGGTTCGTCAGTTCGGTATCGCGCAATGAATTTGAAGGCTTTGATTGCGCGTTTCCGCGTGCTTGCCAATGATAAGGCCGAGCCGTATTTTTGGAGCGACGAAGAGGTGTCGGGATGGTTGAACGATGCGGTTCACGAGGCGTGCCTGCGCGGCCGGCTGCTGCATTCGGACGATGCGTTTGTAACGGATGTGGAAAAAGGGCGGCCGCTTTATGCTTATGCGGCATGGGGGTTTGCGGCGGGTTATGCGTATGAAATCGACAGTATCCGTTTTGTGTCCGACGGCAAGCCGGTGTGCCTGAAGTTGGTTTCGCCGGAGGCGGCGGATGTTTGCGCCCCGGGTTGGCGCGACGGGGCGCAAACGGGGCTGCCGGTTTATGCGGTGCAGGGCGACGGGAAGCTGACGCTTGCGCCTGCGCCGGACCGTGACGGCAGGTTGTTTGCCGGGGGTATTGCCTGCCGCGGGATATGGCGGGGGACGGGGACGAGCCGGAAATCAATTCCATACATCATCGGAATTTGGTTTATTGGGCTTTGGCGGAGGCTTTCAGTATCCCGGATGCGGAGACTTTCGACCCGCAGCGTTCGGAATCGGCAAGGAGGCGTTTCGAGCTGTATTTCGGCCTGCCGGCCGACAGTGATTTGCGCCGTATCACGCGTGAGGATGCGCCGCACCTGAACAGGCATTTTTGGATTTGACGATGAGTGCTGAAGAGTTTTGCAGGAAACAGATCGCCTATTGGCTGAACGAGAGCCGCAAGGCATCAGATAACGCCGATTTGAAGGCCTTTGAGTTCGCCGGACGGGAATTGGCGGATTATCGGGAAATGTCGGAACGCTATGCCGCGTGAAAAATGCCGTCCGAAGATTCAGACGGCATTTTCCGTTTACCTTACCGCAGCCTTGCCGTAAATGCCTTCAAGACATGCGGCTATGCGGCCGGAGGCGTCTTTGTCCGCATATCCCCGCAACACTTCGAGGGCCGCGGCGGATCTTTTCAGGATTGGACGGGTTTCGTGCCAAACCGTCCACATCGTAACCGCCTGCCTGCAGCCGAGCTGCTTCAGCGGTGCGGAAACGTCTTTGCCCGATTCAATCATCCGTGTGCCGTAATAAACCATAGCGGCAATGTCGGCCAAAGCGTTGCCGCTTATGGGCAGGGCGGGTTGCGGCGCGGGTAACGGTTCGCGGTCAAGGACTTCGCCCGTCAAGCCCGTGTGCAGTGTCAATGCGTGGACGTAGGCGACGGCTTCGGGCAGCTTCCCGGCGGGGATGCCTTCGATGGATTCGACGTTGAAGCGTTGATGTACCATACTGTACGCGGAGGAGTAGTCTATGCCTTTGCGCCCGGCAAGCGCGGCAACGGCCCGGCGCAATCCGGTACGGTCGTCGGCGGTGGTTTTTGGTCCGACTTGGCAGCCGCCTGTTTTGCGGATGGCGGGCAGGACGGTTTCCATTACCCATTCTTCAAACGCTTCTGCGGCAGGCTTGCGGGATTTGATAATCAAGCGGTAGAGATTCGGCTCGTTAATATAGGTCATCTCCTGTTCGCCGCTGGTGGTGGGGGTGTACCGTTTTGTTACGCCCCTGCTTTTGCAGTGCAGGTCAACCGTTCGGCGAGGGTTGGTGTAGCCTAAAATCTCGCAAACATCGTTTGCCAAAAACCACAACTCGCCTTTGTTATCGGCAACAGTACGGACGGAGTTTTGTTGAAAGTTTAAAACTTGGACAGCATTCATGATAGAATAGTCTTTCTTTTAGAGGTTATTTAAAAGACGCGAAAAGAGTTTTCCTAGAACTGCTTTTCACTTAACCGAACCAAGTTCCCGCTTGGTTCGGTTTTCCATTAACGGCTGTGCCGTTGTAAGAATAATAAACGTGGACACGTTCAAAGCCAATTACTTTTTGATTTTTTCTTTTATGATTGATTTAACCCATTGGGAAAAATCGAGATTTTGGGCATATTCCAAAAGCTCTTTTTCTGTTTCCGCATTAAACGAGACTTTTTTAATGACTCGTTTTTGCTCGTAACGCTTTCGGTTTTCTGCCAGTTTTTCATTAACCATAGGCAAACTCCTTGATTTTTTGAACTGCCTTTTGTAAGATAGGGACTGGGGCGGCGGCTACCGCCCCAGCCGGTTTTATCCGCTAATAGGCGTATCGCCTGCCAGCATCAAGATTAAAACCAGGATGAGAATTTGAAGGATGAGCTTCATTTTCCTACTCCCTGTACAAGCCCCGCTTCGGTGGGGCTTTTCCCGTATCGGCACCCGATGCGCCGATGAATTGAATTATAAACGTGGACACGTTCAAAGTCAACCATTCCCCCAACAAAATCAAAGAAAAATGCCGTCTGAAGATGGTTTCAGACGGCATAAAGAAGCCGCCAAGTTTGCGGCTTGGCGGCGGTCGGGCTATTTTAAGAACTCTTTTCGGATTTGTTCTTTAACCCATTGGGAAAAACTAATTTTATTTGCACCTTATTTGCACCTTTTTTTATAAATATAATTCAAATATTTAATTTATATATTAATTTAATTAAATATTACATGACCCCGCATCCTTCTAATAGTGTAATGCAGTAGTTACTCCAAGATTTTTGTATATGGCTGTTTTTATGGTAAATTAAATTTTTATAAGAAATAAATGTATTTAAATCAATAAAATAAAATTTAGTCGAATCCTGCCGTTTCCGCCGCAAAGCAAAACCGCCCTGATTCAGGGCGGTTCTTTTTTGTTCAGGTTGTGTCAATTACTATATAAAAATCATCGGTTTACGATGATTTTCCGTAACGCCCTGCAACAAACCGCAATCGGCAGACGCTTTTTATCAATGTTTTATGGTATTAATTTATATGGTCATTTTTGGGATGGGGACTTGCCATAATGGCCGAAACCGTTACTCCGTTTAATCCTGTTCGGGTCAGGGATGCGGGGAAGGCGGGTTTTATCAGCCGGTACGTTTTGATGTGAGAATGCCGTCTGAACCTTTGTTTCAGACGGCATTGCTATTGCTGATGCGACTTTATTCGCAATTCAGATTGCGGGTTTTTTCTGCAAACGAATCCATAGCGATTTGGCACATTTGCTTACGCTGTCCCAAATCGGCGGCAGGTAGGGCTTGGAATAGGAATTTGGTGTTGTTGCGTGCGAAATCTGCTTTGTTTCCGGCTTTGTTGTAACAGGTTTCGGTGCGTTTGAAATATTGTTGGCAAATCGGCGGCAGCTCGTCCATAGCCAGGGGTTTGCTCTTATGCATACCGTGTGCGGATGCGGGAAGGGCGGTTGCCAAAAGGATGCCGGTCAGGATGGTTGGAACAGTTTTCATATTATTGTCTTTCCGTAGGGTAAAAAACTAAAGATTATATGATTTATAGTGGATTAACAAAAATCAGGACAAGGTGACGAAGCCGCAGACAGTACAAATAGTACGGAACCGGTTCGCTTGGTGCTTCAGCACCTTAGAGAATCGTTCTCTTTGAGCTAAGGCGGGGCAACGCCGTACTGGTTTTTGTTAATCCACTATATATCCAATGGGTGCGGCGTTTAATCATAATCAGGCAGATAGGGATAACTAATGCCGTCTGAACGACGAATGTTCAGACGGCATTTTTGCCTTTGTGCTTATAAGGCGTTTAGTGCCTGATTAAAGGTTGCGCTCGGATGCATCGCTTGCGCGGCTTTTTCAGGATTGGCTGCGTAGTAGCCGCCGATGTCGACCGCTTTGCCTTGTACGGCAGAGAGTTCTTCAACGATTTTGGCTTCGTCGGCAGTCAAAGCGGCTGCCAATGGAGCAAATGCGGCTTTCAGTTCGGCATCTTTGTCTTGCGCCGCCAATTCTTGCGCCCAGTAGAGGGTGAGGTAGAAATGGCTGCCGCGGTTGTCGAGTTCGCCCGCTTTGCGTTTGGGCGATTTGTCGTTCAACAGCAGTTTTTCGGTGGCGGCATCCAAAGTGTCGGCGAGGACTTGGGCTTTGGCGTTGCCGGTTTTTTGCGCCAGATGTTCAAACGATACGGCAAGCGCGAGGAATTCGCCCAATGAGTCCCAACGCAGGTGGTTTTCTTCGAGGAACTGTTGGACGTGTTTCGGTGCAGAACCGCCCGCGCCGGTTTCAAACATACCGCCGCCGTTCATCAATGGAACGATGGACAGCATTTTCGCGCTGGTACCCAGTTCCAAAATCGGGAACAAGTCGGTCAGATAATCGCGCAGGACGTTGCCGGTTACGGAAATGGTGTCTTCGCCGTTTTTCAGACGGCCCAAGCTGAATTTAGCGGCTTCTTCGGGCGCGAGGACGCGGATGTCGAGGCCGTTGGTATCCAATTCGGCAAGGTAGGCTTTGACTTTGGCGAGCAGACTCTTGTCGTGCGGACGGTTTTCGTCGAGCCAGAACACGGCGGGCGTGTTGCTCAGGCGGGCGCGGTTGACGGCGAGTTGTACCCAGTCTTTGACGGGAGCGTCTTTGGTTTGGCACATGCGCCAGATGCCGCCTGCCTCAACGTCGTGCTGCATCAGGACATTGCCCGCCGCATCAATCACTTGAACCTGACCGTCGGCTTCGATTTCAAAGGTTTTGTTGTGTGAGCCGTATTCTTCCGCCGCTTGCGCCATCAGTCCGACGTTGGGCACAGTACCCATTGTTGTCGGATCGAATGCGCCGTGTTCGCGGCAGAAATCGATGGTTGCTTGGTAAACACCGGCATAGCTGCTGTCGGGAATCACGGCTTTGGTGTCTTGCGCTTTGCCGTTTTTGTCCCACATACGGCCGGAATTGCGGATCATCGCAGGCATAGAAGCATCAACGATGACATCGCTGGGAACGTGTAGGTTGGTGATGCCTTTGTCGGAATCGACCATCGCCAAATCCGGGTTGGCGGCGTAAACGGCGGTGATTTCAGCTTCGACGGCGGCGCGGGTGTCCGCATCCAGTTTGTCCAGATTGGCAATCAGGTTGCCGAAGCCGTTGTTGACGTTGACGCCTGCGGCAGCCAGTTTGCCGCCGAATTTTTCAAATACAGGCGCGAAGAACACTTTGACGGCGTGTCCGAAGATAATCGGGTCGGACACTTTCATCATCGTGGCTTTCATATGCAGCGAGAACAATACGCCTTTAGCTTTTGCGTCTTTCACTTGTTCGGCAAGGAAGGCGAGCAGGGCTTTTTTGCTCATTACGGCCGCGTCAATGATTTCGCCGGCTTTCAGGGCAACAGGCTCGCGCAGCTCTTTTTTATTGCCTTGTTTGTCGGTGAACACGATGGATACGGAAGTCGCATCGGGTACGGTAACGGATTGTTCGTTATGGAAAAAGTCGCCGCTTTGCATGGTGGCAACGTGGGTTTTGGAGTCTTTCGCCCACGCGCCCATGCTGTGCGGATTTTTTTTGGCAAAGTTTTTCACCGCTTTAGGCGCGCGGCGGTCGGAGTTGCCTTCGCGCAGGACAGGGTTTACCGCGCTGCCTTTGATGCGGTCGTAGCGTTCGCGTACGGCTTTTTCTTCATCGGTTTGAGGGTCGGCAGGATAGTCGGGAACGGCAAAGCCTTTAGACTGCAATTCTTTAATCGCGGCGGTCAGTTGAGGTACGGATGCGCTGATGTTCGGCAGTTTGATTACGTTTGCACCGGGTTGTTTCACCAGTTCGCCCAATTCGGCAAGCGCGTCGGGTACGCGCTGCGCTTCGGTCAGATATTCGGGGAATGCCGCCAAAATGCGGCCGGACAGGGAAATGTCGGCAGTTTTGACATCAATATCGGCGTGGCGGGCAAACGCCTGCACAATCGGCAGCAGCGATTGGGTCGCCAGCGCGGGGGCTTCGTCGGTATGGGTATAAACAATGGTGGATTTTTGAGTCATAGGATTATTCTCTTGTAGGTTGGTTTTTTCTTTTGAAACACATTGCGCGGGGAATGTGCGCGGCTATTATGGCATATTTTGGCGGCTTTGTTCGCGCTTTGTTCGATCTTGGCGTGTTTGAACGCGGCGGCGGGAAAGGAAAGGGGAAATAACGCGGCGGCGGGAAAGGAAGGGGGAAATGGCTTTCCCGCGTTTGGCGGCGGCGTCGGCGGCGTTGTGCCTGATGTGCGTCGGCACATTTTCGGTAAAATTGATTTTAATATTCGGCAACTGTCGGAATATCTGCTAAAATTCCGCATTTTCCGCACCGGGTTTCCGCACCGGGACACTCGGGGCGTATGTTCAATTTGTCGGAATGGAGTTTTTAGGGATATGGGGTTGAAAAAAGTCTGTTTGACCGTGTTGTGCCTGATTGTTTTTTGCTTCGGGATATTTTATACGTTTGACCGGGTAAATCAGGGGGAAAGGAACGCGGTTTCCCTGCTGAAGGACAAACTCTTCAATGAAGAGGGGAAACCCGTCAATCTGATTTTCTGCTATACCATATTGCAGATGAAGGTGGCAGAAAGGATTATGGCGCAGCATCCGGGGGAGCGGTTTTATGTGGTGCTGATGTCTGAAAACAGGAATGAAAAATACGATTATTATTTCAATCAGATAAAGGATAAGGCGGAGCGGGCGTATTTTTTCTACCTGCCCTACGGTTTGAACAAATCGTTTAATTTCATTCCGACGATGGCGGAGCTGAAGGTGAAGTCGATGCTGCTGCCGAAGGTCAGGCGGATTTATTTGGCGAGTTTGGAAAAAGTCAGTATTGCCGCCTTTTTGAGTACTTACCCGGATGCGGAAATCAAAACCTTTGACGACGGCACAAACAACCTGATACGGGAGAGCAGCTATTTGGGCGATGAGTTTTATGTAAACGGGGCGATTAAGCGGAATTTTGCCCGAATGATGGTCGGGGATTGGAGCATCGCCAAAACCCGCAATGCTTCCGACGAGCATTACACGATATTCAAGGGTTTGAAAAACATTATGGACGACGGCCGCCGCAAGATGACTTACCTGCCGCTGTTCGATGCGTCCGAACTGAAGGCGGGGGACGAAACGGGCGGCACGGTGCGGATACTTTTGGGTTCGCCCGACAAGGAGATGAAGGAAATTTCGCAAAAGGCGGCAAAAAACTTCAACATACAATATGTCGCGCCGCATCCCCGCCAGACCTACGGGCTTTCCGGCGTAACCGCGTTAAATTCGCCCTATGTCATCGAAGACTATATTTTGCGCGAAATTAAGAAAAACCCGCATACGAGGTATGAAATTTATACCTTTTTCAGCGGTGCGGCGTTGACGATGAAGGATTTTCCCAATGTGCACGTTTACGCATTGAAACCGGCTTCCCTTCCGGAAGATTATTGGCTCAAGCCCGTTTATGCGCTGTTCCGTCAGGCCGACATTCCGATTTTGGCATTTGACGATAAAAATCAATCGCATGGTAAATCAAAATAGAAAATGGCGGAGTAAGTAAGGCAAAAATCAGGATATGGCGTATTTTTTGAATTGACGATAATTTTTGATTGCTTTGCGTGTGCCGAAATGACAAAGAAAATGCCGTCTGAAGGCTTCAGACGGCATTGTTTTGTTTCGGATGTTATTCCGGTGCGCGGAAACTGTCGTGGCAGGATTTGCAGCTTGCGCCGGTTTCCCCGTAGGCGGCTTTGATTTCGTCCAGTTTGCCGGTTTGGGCGGCGGCGTTGAGTTTCTCGACGGCGGCGGCGAATTTTGTTTTTTCGGCTTCAAATTTTGCACCATCCGACCAAACGGCAGGCAGGGCGCGGCCGTTGCCTTGCGGATCGGACTCAAAAAGTGTGAACGGTTTTTTGCTGCTTTCGGCAAACGCCGCCGCCGCCTGTTTGAATTTTTCGACATCGTAAGGCTCTTCGCCTTTGACCATTTTGCCCATACGCGAGAAGTCGGGCATCATAGATTTGAACGCGGCGGTGCGGTTTTCGGAAATTTCGCCTTTGGGCTGTGCGGGCGCGCCGCCGTTTCCGCAGGCGGAAAGGAATAGGGCGAGGGCGGTTGCGGCAAGGCTGATTTGGGTTTTCATGTTGAATGTGTCCTGTCGTGGTGGTACGGTTGTTGTCGTTTTCAGCCGGCGCGATGCCGTCTGAAGGGTGTTATGATACCTGAAACAGGTTTGGGAAACGAGAAAGAAAGGAAAAACAATGGCTGTTTTAATTACCGGTGCTTCGGCAGGCTTCGGCGAAGCGATGTGCCGCACGTTTGTCGGGGCGGGATACCGCGTTATCGGTGCGGCGCGCCGTGCGGACAGGCTTCAGGCTTTGGCGGATGAATTGGGTGCTTTGTTTTACCCTTTGGAAATGGACGTGTCGTGCCGCGAGTCGGTGGAAAACGTCTTGAACGGCATCCCCGATGAATTTTCCGACATCGACTGCCTCATCAACAATGCCGGGCTGGCTTTGGGTTTGGACACGGCGGACAAGGCGGATTTTGAAGATTGGGAAACAATGATTCAAACCAATGTTTTGGGTTTGACGTTCCTGACGCGCAAGATTTTGCCGCAAATGGTGGAACGCGGCGGCGGTTATGTGATGAATTTGGGTTCGATTGCAGGCAATTATGCTTATGCCGGCAGCAACGTTTACGGGGCGACCAAGGCGTTTGTGCGCCAGTTTAGCCTGAATTTGCGCGCAGAGCTGGCGGATAAGAACATCCGCGTTACCAATATCGAGCCGGGTTTGTGCGGCAATACGGAGTTTTCCAACGTGCGCTTCAAAGGCGATAACGAGAGGGTGGCGGGCGTGTATGAGGGTGTGGAATTTATCCGCCCCGAAGATATTGCGGAAACCGCATTGTGGCTGTACCGCCGGCCGGCGCATATGAATGTGAACACGATTGAAATTATGCCTGTGGCGCAGACTTTTGCAGGAATGAAGGTCATAAAAACAGCCGTGCCCGAAGTGCGGGAAGACTTTGAAAAACAGAGTATGTCGCTGTTTTCCCGCATCAGGTCTTGGTTCAAATGATACGGAATGCCGTCTGAAGACAGTTTCAGACGGCATTTTTACGGGTATTTTTACGGGGTGGGCAATAAGCCCGACAATTTGGGGTTGCCTTCTTTCGGAATCGGGCGCGGATTGCCTTCCGCATCGATGGCGACATAAGTGAACACCGCCTCGGTTACGAGATGGCGGTCTTCGGTAACGCAATCGTTCATCAAAGTTTTCACCCAGACTTCGACTTTAAGCTGGAGGGAAGTATTGCCCACGCGGACGCAATGCCCGTAGCAGCAGACGACGTTGCCGACCTTGACCGGGCGGATGAAGTTCATTTCCTGAACGGCGACGGTAACGATGCGTCCCCGCGCGATTTCCGCCGCCAATATGCCGCCGCCCAAATCCATTTGCGACATAATCCAGCCGCCGAAAATGTCTTGGTTGGGATTGGTATCGCGCGGCATAGCGACGGTACGCAGGAGCAGTTCGCCTTGAGGGCGTTGGCGGTTGCCTTCTTCGTGCTGCATAAAGTTTCCTTGTTTTATTGAAATATAAATCGGACCTGCACCCCTGCCCGAAACGGGAAGTCGGGAAGTGCGTAGTTTAACCCATTTGAGACATACAAGGGCGGGCGCGGGACAGATTCGCAAGGAGTATTGTAGGGCGGATGCGTAGGGCGGGCCGTAGGGTGGGCTTCAGCCCACCAATCCCGCCAAATCCTACCCTAAGCAACTGAACCGTCATTCCCGCGCAGGCGGGAATCCAGACCTGTCCGCACGGAAACTTATCGGTTAAAAGGTTTCTCTAGATTCCGCATCCTAGATTCCCGCCTGCGCGGGAATGACGGGTTTCGAGATTGCGGTGTTGTCGGGAATGATGGAAAATGGCGGGAATTGTGTAAAAAATGCCGTCT
>NZ_QNRU01000026.1 GCF_003315235.1 Neisseria gonorrhoeae
ATCCTCCAGCCGCCGAAGTCGTAGCCGACCGACACCCTGGGGTGGATGGAATGCGTACGGATGTTTCTGAAATAATCGCTTACCGTGCTTATTTTTTTGCCTTGGTTTGCACCGGCTGCATCGGGATAATCGCGGGTGATGTGCTCGTAGGCGTAAGCCAGATCCGCCTGCACATACGGGCCGCGCCCATTGCCTTCACTTGCCGCCTGCGCTGCGGAAGGGAAGAGAAGAGAAGAGAAGAGAAGAGAAGAGAAGAGAAGAGAAGAGAAGAGAAGGTTTTTTGCGGGCTGGATTCATTTTCGGCTCCTTATTCGGTTTAACCGGTTAAAAAAAAGATTTTCACTGATGTTGAAGGGCGGATTATATCGGGTTCCGGGCGGTGTTTCAACACAATATGGCGGATGAACAGAAACCGGTACGTCGTTGCCCCGCCCCGGCTCAAAGGGAACGGTTCCCTAAGGTGATGAAGCACCAGGCGGATCGGTTCCGTACTATCCGTACTGCCTGCGGCCCGCCGCCTTGTCCTGATTTTTGTTAATCCGCTATAAACAACGCTTCGTCCGAAAAAACGATTGAATTTGCGGGCAGAAGCTGGACGAAAACCGCCGACAGCCTGCCGCAAAAGGCACACGGTTTGCGCTACGGCTTGGGCGTGTCGCGCGAAATCAATGCGGGCGGGCATCATTTCCTCTACGGCGGCATCAGCCGCGGCGTGCATTATTGGGATAACAAAGATTTCAGCGAACAGAGCCTGCGCCTGTCGTTCGGCCATCAAAACCGTTCGGTAACGCGCTCGTTCGGCACCGTGCCGTTTGTCGGGCAAAACCTCTTGGGCGGCAGCCGATACAATTTCGCCGGCGGCTTCAATGCCGATTTCTCCCGACGCTTGGGCGAACGCTGGCGGCTGACGCTGAACGCGGGCAATATGTGGAAGCATTATCAGGAAGACCGCACCGCCGCCCGATACGGCAGCCATATGCCGCTGGCGGGCGCGACGCTGATGTATTCCGCGCCGAAAGACCGGCTGCTTTACGGCGGTGCGGACTGGCCGCACGACATGACGAAAGAGGCGGAACAGGCTTCCGTCCGCAAGGGTTTGCGTGTCGGCGCGGTCAAAACGTTCGACGGCGGCTTGGGGCTGCGGGCAAACCTGCGCTATACCCGCAGGACTTTTGATGCACCCGGGACAATTGTGTACCGCTTCCCGCGCAAAGACCACGAATATCAGGCAAACCTGTCGTTGCGGCACGACAAAATCTCTTGGAAGGGCTTTACGCCGCAACTCAATTTCCGTTATCTGAAAATCGGCAGCAATATGAAAAGTTTTTACACACGCAAAAATACGCAGATTTTCATGAGCGTGGAAAAGGATTTCAAATAAGCGCAAAAAATGCCGTCCGAACGTTTTTCAGACGGCATTTTTTGCTGTCGGAAACATACCGTCGGCAACATCCGTGAGCAGAATCAAAAACAGCCGCATCATTTATTGTCAACGCCTGCGCCGTCAGAGTAACATTGCGTTTTTCCCCCACCGGTATCCGCCATGACCACCAATCCCGCAAACGTCCTCGCCTCCGTCGATTTGGGTTCCAACAGTTTCCGCCTCCAGATTTGCGAAAACAACAACGGACAATTAAAAGTCATCGATTCCTTCAAACAGATGGTCCGTTTTGCCGCCGGTCTGGACGAACAGAAAAACCTCAGCACATCCTCGCAGGAACAGGCTTTGGACTGCCTGGCAAAATTCGGCGAACGCCTGCGCGGCTTCCGCCCCGAGCAGGTGCGCGCCGTGGCAACCAATACATTCCGCGTCGCCAAAAACATCGCAGATTTCCTTCCCAAGGCCGAAGCGGCACTGGGTTTCCCCATCGAAATCATCGCCGGGCGCGAAGAGGCGCGGCTGATTTATACCGGCGTGATCCACACCCTCCCCCCCTGCGGGGGCAAAATGCTGGTTATCGACATCGGCGGCGGTTCGACAGAATTTGTCATCGGTTCGACGCTGAATCCCGACATTACCGAAAGCCTGCCCTTGGGCTGCGTAACCTACAGCCTGCGCTTCTTCCAAAACAAAATTACCGCCAAAGACTTCCAAGCCGCCATTTCCGCCGCCCGCAACGAAATCCAGCGCATCAGCAAAAATATGAGGCGCGAAGGTTGGGATTTCGCCGTCGGCACATCGGGTTCGGCAAAATCCATCCGCGACGTGCTTGCCGCCGAAATGCCCCAAGAGGCGGACATTACCTACAAGGGAATGCGCGCCCTCGCCGAACGCATCATCGAAGCCGGTTCGGTCAAAAAAGCCAAATTTGAAAACCTGAAACCGGAACGCATCGAAGTTTTTGCCGGCGGACTTGCCGTGATGATGGCGGCGTTTGAGGAAATGAAACTCGACAGGATGACCGTAACCGAAGCCGCCCTGCGCGACGGCGTGTTTTACGATTTAATCGGGCGCGGCTTAAACGAAGATATGCGCGGACAAACGGTTGCCGAGTTCCAACACCGCTACCACGTCAGCCTCAATCAGGCGAAACGCACCGCCGAGACCGCGCAAACCTTTATGGACAGCCTCTGTCATGCCAAAAACGTTACGGTTCAAGAACTTGCCTTGTGGCAACAGTATCTCGGACGCGCCGCCGCGCTGCATGAAATCGGTTTGGACATCGCCCATACCGGCTATCACAAGCATTCCGCCTACATCCTCGAAAACGCCGATATGCCGGGTTTTTCACGCAAGGAACAGACCATACTTGCCCAACTGGTCATCGGTCATCGCGGCGATATGAAAAAAATGGGCGGCATTATCGGCGGCAACGAAATGTTGTGGTATGCCGTTTTGTCCCTGCGCCTTGCCGCCTTGTTCTGCCGTTCGCGCCAAGACCTGTCTTTCCCGAAAAATATGCAGTTGCGTACGGATACGGAAAGCTGCGGCTTCATCCTGCGTATTGACAGGAAATGGCTGGAACGCCACCCCCTGATTGCCGACGCATTGGAATATGAAAGCGTCCAATGGCAAAAAATCAATATGCCGTTCAAAGTTGAAGCCGTCTGAACCTTGACAAACCAAATGCCGTCTAAATGATGTTCAGACGGCATTTCCCTGTCCGCAATATCCCGATATGCGCGGCACATCCTCCCTGCACGGTCATGCAGGCGTAAAAAACAAGGGGCATACAACTCAAAAACCGCCTGAAAATCTTCAGGCGGTTTCATTTGGGTTGCCGGCAGGCGGCATCTCGTCATTTTTGCCAAGGCAACAAATTATTTGGCGGCGTCTTTCATTTTGTCTGCCGCTTCCTGAGCCGCGTCGGCAGCTTTGTTCAAAGTGTCTTTAGCCGCTTCGCTTACCGCTTCTTTGGTTTCGGCTGCCGCGTCTTTGGCTTCAGTTACAGCTTCCTCGGCACTTGCCTTTGCATCAGCCGCAGCATCTTTGACTTGGCCTTTCGCTTCTTCGGCGGCAGAAGCGGCAGACTCGGCGGCAGAAGCCGCAGTGTCTTTAACATCGGACTCAACGGCTTGGGCCGCTTCTTTAACCTCCTGTTTGGCTTCTTGCGAACAAGCTGCCAAGGCAGCCGCCATCATTGCGGCAATCAATAATTTTTTCATGTCTTATCCTTCTTGAGTTGTTGATTAAGGTTTTGCTTAAAAACCGGACCGTGTTCCATCAATCGGCTGATTTTGCCCATCGGCCGGAGAGAAAACGGTTTCCCGTTTAGTTAAAACCCATTATATTAAATATAAAGGGTTTTTTCTCGAACAACAAGGCGGCATCAATGCCATATTGAAACACGTCCGAAAACTATTTTATGAAAACAGTTCGGAAAATTGTAACACACATCCCCTCCTTTTGAGTTTCCCGGCGGCGCGGACTTTTTCCGCAAGGTTTGAAAAATCCAAATATATTCCGTGATGTCCGAATAACTCAATAATGGCGGCGGCGGAAATAAAACGCCCCCTCACTGTCGATTTCCAGCACATAGCGTCCGTTCTGCACGGCGGCATAGCCGCTTTTGCCTGCCTGATAGGGTTGCAGGGCGGAATGCGAAATCAGGTAATCCGTCAGTTTGCCGCCGTCTTCGGCGATATTGCCCACCAGTTTGGCAAACAAGGTATGGCACACGCCGTTTTCCGCCCAGCCCGAAGGCGCGTCCTTTCCGTCGGTTTCCATACATTTGCCGACGACGGCTTCCAAGTCGTTGGGATGCTTTCCGGTCAGCCGGACGGCGTTTTGTTCCGGCAAGCCTTTAATCGGATAACTGATTTGTTTTTTGCCGTCGTTGGTTTTGCCTTCGCTACTTTGTCCCAAAGCCAAACCGGCAATCGCCGTATTGTCGATGTATTTGACTTTGAAAACCGGTTTCGGCGCGCTTTGTACCGCATTTTGCGGCTGTTCCGCCGTATTTTCGGATTTGCCGCAGGCGGCAAGCAGCAGGCAGCCGCCCAACACGGCAAAAGGTATTTTCAGCATTCCGCACTCCTGATGGTTTCAAAATGCCGTCTGAAATGCCGTCTGAAACGTGGCAGGCGGAGGTTCGGACGGCATTGGGTTTATTTCAACGGGCGGATGCCGACCGCATCGCGTACTTTATCCAACAATTCGCGCGCTTCTTTGCGCGCTTTTTGCGCGCCTGCCTGCAAAATCTCTTCGATTTGCGAAGGATTAGAGGTCAATGCGTTGTAGCGTTCGCGCAGTTCTGCCAATTCGGCGTTGATTTTCGCCGCCGAAAGTTTTTTCGCCTCGCCCCAAGCCAAGCCGTCGGCAAGCATTTGCGTAAATTCCGCCGTTTCAGACGGCGTGGAGAAGGCTTTATAGATTTCAAACAAAGGGCTTTCGTCGGGCTGTTTCGGCTCGCCCGGCTCTTTCATGTTGGTAATGATTTTGTTGACCGATTTTTGGGTTTTTTTGTCGTTTTCCCAAAGCGGAATGGTATTGCCGTAGGATTTGGACATTTTGCGTCCGTCCAAACCGACCAAGAGTTCGACGTTTTCGTCGATTTTCACTTCGGGCAGGGTGAAGAGTTCTTGGAAACGGTGGTTGAAGCGGCCGGCAATGTCGCGCGCCATTTCGACGTGTTGGATTTGGTCGCGCCCGACGGGGACTTCGTTGGCGTTGAACATCAAAATGTCGGCAGTCATCAGAATCGGATAACTGAACAAACCCATTTCCACACCGAAATCGGGGTCTTCCTGCCCGTTTTCCGCATTGGCTTGAACGGCGGCTTTGTAGGCGTGGGCGCGGTTCATCAAACCCTTGGCGGTGATGCAGGTCAGAATCCAGTTCAACTCCATCACTTCGGGAATGTCGCTTTGGCGGTAGAAGGTGGTGCGCTCGGGGTCGAGTCCGCAGGCAAGCCAAGTGGCGGCAACGGCTTGGGTGGATTGGTGAATCATCTCCTGCTCGTGGCATTTGATGATGCCGTGGTAATCGGCGAGGAAGAGGAAGGATTCGGTATCGGGGTTTTGCGCCGCGCGGACGGCGGGGCGGATGGCGCCGACGTAGTTGCCCAGATGCGGGGTGCCGGTGGTGGTTACGCCGGTCAGAACTCGTTTTTTGCTCATAAAAATGTCCTTACGGCAGCAATGCCGTCTGAAAGGGAAAAGATGCGCCGATTATACCCGATTTGCCACATACATCCAGCCGACAACAGACTTTTCCATATTAAGAAGATATAGTTATACATATTATTATACATTTCTATATACTTTAAATTCAACAATATATCGAATTAAATATAGAAAAACAGAAAACAACACTTGAGTTATCCACAGTCATGCACATATAGGCTTCGACAGCGGACATTTTGAAAAGGAAACGAAAATGCGATACGACAAATTAACCGCCAAATTCCAACAAGCCCTTGCAGAAGCTCAGAGTTTGGCGTTGGCTGCGGACAGCAGCTATCTGGAAGCAGGTTTCGTACTGAAAGCCCTGCTTGACGACCAAAACAGCGGAGCTGCCGCGCTCTTGGCTCATGCGGGCGTGAACGTGCCGCAGGTTAAACAGCGTTTGCAGCAGCATTTGAACAGCCTGCCGAAAGTGTCCGGACAAGGTGGTGAGATTCTGCCCAGCCGCGAATTGCAGGCGGTGTTGAACCTGATGGACAAAGCGGCAACCAAACGCGGCGATGCCTATATCGCCAGCGAACTTTTCCTGCTCGCCTTGGTGCAGCAGAACGATGCGGCCGGCAAAATCTTGAAAGAAGCCGGTGCGACCGAACAAAACATCAATGCCGCGATCGATGCGGTACGAGGCGGACAAAACGTGAACGATGCGAATGCCGAAGACCAACGCGATGCTTTGAAAAAATACACGCTCGATCTGACCCAACGCGCCCGAGACGGTAAGCTCGACCCCGTTATCGGTCGTGATGATGAAATCCGCCGCGCGATTCAGGTGCTGCAACGCCGCACCAAAAACAACCCCGTGCTGATTGGCGAACCCGGTGTGGGTAAAACCGCCATCGTCGAAGGTTTGGCGCAACGCATCGTCAACGGCGAAGTACCTGAATCCCTGCGTAACAAACGCCTGCTGGTTTTGGATTTGGCGGCTTTGATTGCCGGTGCGAAATACCGTGGCGAATTTGAAGAACGCTTGAAAGGCGTATTGAACGATTTGGCGAAAGACGACGGCAACACCCTGATTTTCATCGATGAAATCCATACTTTGGTCGGCGCGGGCAAAACCGACGGCGCGATGGACGCGGGCAATATGTTGAAACCGGCCTTGGCGCGGGGCGAACTGCACTGTATCGGTGCGACTACTTTGGACGAATACCGCCAATACATCGAAAAAGACGCGGCACTCGAACGCCGTTTCCAAAAAGTATTGGTCGGCGAACCCAGCGTGGAAGACACCATCGCTATCCTGCGCGGTTTGCAGGAACGTTACGAAATCCACCACGGCATCGATATTACCGACCCTGCTATCGTTGCCGCAGCGGAGTTGAGCGACCGCTACATTACCGACCGCTTTTTGCCCGACAAAGCGATTGATTTGATTGACGAAGCCGCCAGCCGCATCAAAATGGAGCTGGACAGCAAACCCGAACAGATGGACAAACTCGACCGCCGCATCATCCAGCTCAAAATGGAAAAAATGCACGTTGCCAAAGAAAGCGATGATGCCAGCAAAAAACGTTTGGAACTGATAGACGAAGAAATCGACGGCCTGCAAAAAGAATACGCCGATTTGGACGAAATCTGGAAAGCCGAAAAAGCCGCGTCTTCCAGCACTGCCGACATCAAGAAACAAATGGACGACATCAAAGTCAAAATCGAACAAGCCAAACGTCAAGGCGACTTCGCCCGCGCGTCCGAACTCGAATACGGCGAGTTGCCGAAATTGGGCGCACAGTTGCAGGCAGCGGAAAGCAACCCCGACGGCAAAAAACAAAACAAACTTTTCCGTACCGAAGTCGGCGCGGATGAAGTGGCCGAAATCGTTTCCCGTATGACCGGCATTCCCGTATCCAAAATGATGGAAGGCGAACGCGATAAATTGTTGAAAATGGAAGAAGTGTTGCACCGCCGCGTAGTCGGTCAAAACGAAGCCGTGCGCGCCGTGTCCGATGCCATCCGCCGCAGCCGCTCCGGCCTTGCCGATCCGAACAAACCTTACGGCAGCTTCCTGTTCTTAGGCCCGACCGGTGTGGGTAAGACCGAGTTGTGCAAAGCTTTGGCAGGCTTCCTGTTCGACAGCGAAGACCACCTCATCCGCATCGACATGTCCGAATACATGGAAAAACACGCCGTTGCCCGCTTAATCGGCGCGCCTCCGGGTTATGTCGGATACGAAGAGGGCGGCTACCTGACCGAACAAGTCCGCCGCAAACCGTACAGCGTGATTCTTTTGGACGAAGTGGAAAAAGCCCATCCCGACGTATTCAACATCCTGCTGCAAGTATTGGATGACGGTCGTTTGACCGACGGACAAGGCAGGACGGTAGATTTTAAAAATACCGTGATTGTGATGACTTCCAACATCGGCAGCCAGCACATCCAACAAATGGGCACGCAGGACTACGAAGCGGTGAAAGAAGTTGTGATGGAGGATGTGAAAGAACATTTCCGTCCGGAAATGATCAACCGCATCGACGAAGTGGTCGTGTTCCATGGCTTGGATCAGGCCAATATCCGCAGTATTGCGAAAATCCAGCTCAAAGGTTTGGAAAAACGTTTGGAAAAACAAAACCTGCGCCTGACTGTTTCCGATGCCGCTCTGGACATCATCGCCAAAGCCGGTTTCGACCCGATTTACGGCGCACGTCCGCTCAAA
Source organism: Neisseria gonorrhoeae (assembly GCF_003315235.1). Classification (GTDB taxonomy): domain Bacteria; phylum Pseudomonadota; class Gammaproteobacteria; order Burkholderiales; family Neisseriaceae; genus Neisseria; species Neisseria gonorrhoeae. Next base: position 8,276 of record NZ_QNRU01000026.1, read on the forward strand.
CGCGCGATCCAATCGGAAATCGAAAACCCGCTGGCCAAAGCCCTGCTTGCCGGAAACTATGCGCCCGAAAGCGAAATCAAGGTGGAAGCCGACGGCGACAGACTGAAATTTGCCTGATTTGTTCCTGCTGTTGAAAATGCCGTCTGAAACGGGAATCTCCGTTCCAGGCGGCATTTTTTATCAGAATCCTACTGATGGTAGGTTTGCAGGAATCTTGCCAACCTGCCCATCGCCTCTTCAATCTGATGGACGTAAGGCAGCGTAACAATGCGGAAATGGTCGGGTTTGATCCAATTAAACCCCGTTCCCTGTACCAGCAGGACTTTTTCGCGCACCAGCAAATCGTAAACGAATTTCATATCATCGCGGATGCGGTACATTTCGGTATCGATTTTCGGGAACATATACATCGCGCCCATCGGTTTGACGCAGGACACGCCGGGAATCTGGTTGACCAGTTCCCACGCTCTGTTGCGCTGTTCCAAAAGCCGTCCGCCGGGCAAGATGAATTCGTTAATGCTCTGATAACCGCCCAATGCCGTCTGAATCGCGTGCTGCATCGGCGTATTGGCACACAAGCGCATGGACGAGAGCATATCCAAACCCTCGATATAACCTTTTGCGTGATGTTTCGGCCCGTTTAGCACCATCCAGCCTTGGCGGAACCCGGCTACACGGTAGGCTTTGGACAAACCGTTGAACGTTACCGTCAAAAGGTCGGGGGCGAGCGCGGCGATGTGGCAGTGAACCGCGCCATCATAAAGGATTTTGTCGTAAATCTCGTCGGCGAAAATAATCAAACCATGCTTGCGCGCCAGTTCGGCAATTTCCAGCAGGATTTCCTTGCTGTACACCGCTCCTGTCGGGTTATTGGGGTTGATGACGACGATGGCTTTGGTTTTGGACGTGATTTTGGCTTCCATATCGGCAAGGTTGGGAAACCAGCCGTTTTCTTCGTCGCACAGATAATGGCGTACCGTACCGCCCGCAAGCGTTGCCGCCGCCGTCCACAAAGGGTAGTCGGGCGCGGGAATCAGGATTTCGTCGCCGTCGTTGAGCAACGCCTGCATAGACATCGCAATCAGCTCGGACACGCCGTTGCCGATATAGACATCGTTTACCGTAATATCGCGCAAACCTTTGTTCTGATAGTAGTGAACAATGGCTTTGCGTGCGGAATACAACCCCTTCGAATCGCAATAGCCTTGCGAAGTCGGCAGGTTGCGGATGACATCGACTAAGATTTCATCAGGTGCTTCAAAGCCGAACGGCGCAGGGTTGCCGATATTGAGCTTGAGGATTTTGTTGCCCTCCTCTTCCAACTGAAGGGCTTTTTTGTGAACCGGCCCGCGTATGTCGTAGCAGACGTGGTCGAGCTTTGCAGACTTGGGAAATTTATCCATAATGTGTTCCGTAAATTTTGGGCAATGGGTGGGAATGTACTCTTTTTCACGCGGAATTTAAAGCATCAGGGCGGGGTTTTCAGGCTTTTTACCTGCCCTCTTTGCGCCGTTCGCTGACGCTTTTGCCGCCTATATCCCAGTTATCGGTATCCACTTCGTCAATCACGACAACCGTTGTTTCGGGATTTTTACCCAGCACGCGTGCCAGCAATTCGATTACGCCGCCGATCAGTTCCGCTTTTTGCGCGGCAGTCGGTGCTTCCTTGCCGCCGGTTACTTTAATATTGACATAAGGCATGATATTTCTCCGTTTTGAAATATTGCTATCTTATCAAACAAGTTGCCTCCGCCCAAACGTCCGCTTCATTTTCTGAAAAATTCAAATCGATACAAAAAGACAGTTTTCAGGCGGCAAATCCGTCTTCACACGATACATATTTTGTTATAGCATAACAAAATTTTTAACCCGCACGATATAAAGGCTGCACCATGAAGAAAACATTGACACTGCTCGCCGTTTCCGCACTATTTGCCACATCCGCACACGCCCACCGCGTCTGGGTCGAAACCGCCCACACGCACGGCGGCGAATACCTTAAAGCCGACTTGGGCTACGGCGAATTCCCCGAACTCGAACCCATCGCCAAAGACCGCCTGCACATCTTCAGCAAACCGATGCAGCTGGTTACCGAAAAAGGTAAGGAAAACATGATTCAACGCGGCACATACAACTACCAATACCGCAGCAACCGTCCCGTCAAAGACGGCAGCTACCTCATTACCGCCGAATATCAGCCTACTTTCCGGTCAAAAAACAAAGCAGGCTGGAAACAGGCTGGCATCAAAGAAATGCCTGACGCAAGCTATTGCGAACAAACCCGTATGTTCGGTAAAAACATTGTCAACGTGGGACACGAAAGCGCGGACACCGCCATCATCACCAAACCGGTCGGACAAAACTTGGAAATCGTCCCGCTGGACAATCCCGCCAACATTCACGTAGGCGAACGCTTCAAAGTCCGCGTTCTGTTCCGTGGCGAACCGCTGCCCAATGCCACCGTTACCGCTACATTTGACGGCTTCGACACCAGCGACCGCAGCAAAACGCACAAAACCGAAGCCCAAGCCTTCTCCGACACCACCGACGGCAAAGGCGAAGTGGACATCATCCCCTTGCGCCAAGGCTTTTGGAAAGCGAGTGTCGAATACAAAGCCGATTTCCCCGATCAAAGCCTGTGCCAAAAACAGGCGAACTACACAACTTTAACCTTCCAAATCGGCCATTCTCACCATTAATTCCGTCCAAACAAAAATGCCGTCTGAAATGGTTTCAGACGGCATCCTTTGTTCAAACATCAATACCAGCCGCGCAGCTTCATCGCTTTTTCAACACGGCGGATACTCATCATATAAGACGCGGTACGCAAATCGACATCATACTCTTGCGCCAAGTTCCAAATATCGCGGAACGCGCGGCGCAGGACGACGATTTCTTTTTCCTGAACTTCGTCAAACTCCCAATAATAGCCTTGCAGGTTTTGCACCCACTCGAAATAGGAAACGACCACGCCGCCGCAGTTTGCCAAAATATCGGGCACGACCAATACGCCGTTTTGATGCAGGATAACGTCGGCTTCGGGCGTAGTCGGGCCGTTTGCGCCTTCAACCACGATTTTCGCGCGGACTTTACCGGCGTTTTCGGAAGTCAGCTGGTTTTCCAATGCGCAAGGGGCGAGTACGTCCATATCCAAAGCCAAAAGTTCGGCGTTGGTAATTTCTTTGCCGTAACCGGCTTCGTTGGTGATGAAGCCTTTTTCTTGGAACTCTTTAAACAGCGCTTCCATATCCAAGCCGTTTTCATTGTAGATAGCAACGTCAACAGTAGATACGGTAACGACTTTCGCGCCGGATTGATGCGCGTAATAGCCGGTGTGGTAGCCCACATTGCCGAAACCTTGAATGGCGTAGGTTGCGCCTTTCACATCTTTGCCCAGTTTTTCCAAAGCTTGGACGGCGGCGAGGTTCACGCCGTAACCGGTAGCCTCGGTACGCGCCAAAGAGCCGCCGAACTCAACCGGTTTGCCGGTAAATACGCCCGGCGCGGAATGTTTCACCACGTTTTCATAGGCATCCACCATCCACGACATAATTTTGCCGTTGGTGTTCACATCGGGGGCGGGAATATCGATTTTTTTCGCCGATCAGCGGGGCAATCGCTTCGGCATAAGCTCGGGCGATGCGTTCCAGTTCCGCCTCGGAATAATCGCGCGGATCCAAGGTAACGCCGCCTTTGCCGCCGCCGTAAGGAATGCCTGCAACGCAGCATTTGATGGTCATCCAAATCGACAGTGCCTTGACTTCGTCCAGATTCACACCGGGATGGGAACGCACGCGAACGGTAACCGGTAAAGGTTTTGACCGTGCCGTCGTCGAGTTTGACTTCCAACACGCGGGTCGGACTCTTCAGGATTTCATAAACGGCCGGATCGGTTTTCAGCCGGTCGCAGGCGGTTTTGACCTGTTTTCGCGCGATTTCAAACGGATTGAGGGTTTCTTTTGCAACGGCATCAGACATTTTGCTTCCTTTTCGCAAAAAGATTTTCAGGGGCGTGCATTTCGCTCATTACTATAACCAATTTCCCGACAAAACGTAATAGCATGTAGTCGACATAAGCCCGATTTTATTAATCTATATATGATTTTATTTTTCAAGCCGCACAGCATCCGTCTGAAAAAAGCAGCGCGCATCCGAAAAGCAAATGTCCAATTAAATAAAGATATAGTCATCATTTTATTTTTTAAAAATTTAATTGGAACATCGCCGGGATTTCAAACCCTTGCCAGACCCCGCCATAAAATCCGAAAACACCGCCCGAAAAACCTGTTGCGATTGTTAATAATCTATACATTAGAAGCCCTGTGCAAACGATGTTAAAATAAACCCTTTCAACCCGACAGGAAACCGGATTATGAATGCAGCCATCGAACACGTCCAAGCCGTCGCCTTCGATTTGGACGGCACACTGTGCGATTCCGTCCCCGACCTTGCCGCCGCCGCAGAAGCGATGTTGGAACAACTCGGTATGAAACCGCTGCCCGCCAAAGTGGTCGAAAGCTACGTCGGCGACGGCATCGGCAAACTGGTTCACCGCGTCCTCACCAACGACCGCGACCGCGAAGCCGATTCCGAACTGTGGGAAAAAGGTTTCGTGTCCTATATGAAATACTACCGCGACCATTTGAGCGTCTTCACCCGCCCCTATCCCGAAACCGAAGCCGGGCTGGCATTGCTCAAATCCTTGGGCATTCCGCTGGTAATCATTACCAACAAAAACGAAATCCTTGCCGCCGAGCTTCTAAAACAACTGGGACTCGCCGACTACTTCAGCCTGATACTCGGCGGAGACAGCCTGCCCGAAAAAAAACCCAGCCCGCTGCCGCTGCGGCACGCCGCCGAAGTTTTGGGTATCGATGCCGCCAATATGCTTATGGTCGGCGACTCGCGCAACGACATCATCGCCGCCAAAGCCGCCGGCTGCCTGAGTGTCGGCGTTACCTTCGGTTACGGCGATATGACGCTGCTCTCGCAAGACGATACGACCCGCCCCGACCGGATTATCGGCGCGCTGCCCGAAATTTACGAAAACCTGCGACCGCAGAAAAACAAAGACGAAGAATAAAACAATCTGTTCAGACGGCATCGGAATCCGTTTCCCATACCGTCTGAATCTTTCCGTGCCGAAACCGCCGCCATGAAACCGCAAAAATCCCTACGCGCCCGCGCGATGGACATCCTCTCGCGCCAAGAAGTCAGCCGCATCGGTCTGAAACGCAAACTTGCACCGCACGCCGAAAGCGAAGAGGAGTTGGAAAACGTGTTAAACGAATTTGCCGAACGCAACTGGCAGTCGGATTTGCGCTACGCCGAAGCCTATATCCGCAGCAAAAGCCGCAAACACGGTTCATTGAGGCTGAAACAGGCTTTGGCGCAACAGGGCATAGATGAAAAAACCAGCCGCAACCTGCTTCCCGACCGCTCAAGCGAAAAGCAAGCCGCCATAGCCGTGTTGCGTAAAAAATTCAAACACCCCGCCGCCAACCTCAAAGAAAAACAAAAACAGGCGCGTTTCCTCGCCTATCGCGGTTTTGATGCCGATACCGTTCAGACGGCATTGAAACACGCTTGGGACGAAAATTGGGAAGACAGCTGCTGACCTTCCTTCTTAAATCTTTTTGCGCGGCAGCGTAACCTTACGCCCGTTTCCAACTTTTCCGGTTGAGAACAAAATGTCCGAACAACCCGAAAAACACCACGCCTCCCCCATCGAAGACGAACGCAAAAACCCGGTTTACCGTATGGGACGGGCGGTTGCCGGATTCATGCTCGCCGTTTGGGCGGGCGTGCTGGCACTCGTGTTTTTCTTGGTTTTCCGTTTTTGGCTTTCCTGAACAAAATGCCGTCTGAAGGCTTCAGACGGCATCGGCGGCCCATTTCGGCAGACTATCCCTCCATAGCTTTTTTTAGCTTGAATTCCACTTCCCCATTCCCTAAAATTTTCCCGCACCCATTTCAAAACACCCTTTCTTAAAACAGGTACACCATGACACAACAACGCCAACTGCCTTCCCACGAACTCATTATGTCCGAACTGATGATGCCGGACACCGCCAATTTCAGCGGCAACGTACACGGCGGCGAACTCCTGCTCCTGCTCGACCAGGTTGCCTATTCCTGTGCCAGCCGTTACAGCGGCAACTATTGCGTTACCCTTTCGGTTGACAAGGTCCTGTTTAAAGAACCCATCCACATCGGCGACCTGGTTACTTTCTACGCCAGCGTAAACTACACGGGGCGTACCTCTATGGAAATCGGCATCCGTGTCGAAGCACAAAACATCCGTACGGGAGAAATCCGCCATACCAACAGCTGCTACTTCACGATGGTTGCGGTCAAAGACGGCAAACCCGTCCCCGTCCCTCCGCTGGAAATCCTGACCGACCGCCAACGCTGCCGCTACGAAAAAGCCAAAAAACGCAGAGAAATCAGCCTCCAAGCCTCCGGAGACGTGTCCTGCGGCTGCTGACGGCGGCCTATGCCGTCTGAAAGACAGGACAAGCATTGTTCCGACATTCGGTGTAATGGTTTGATTTATTGAAGCAAAATCGGCTGATTCTGGCTCATCCGTTTTTCAACGCCATTTTGGAACACAGCCGTGAGACTAAGCGGTTGTGTTTTCATATTCCCTTGATGCAGCCCTAATCAGTCGGACAAAATGCCTTTTATCCGATAAAACCGCCCTCCGAACGGAAATAAGCGGCTTTTCCATTGCAAACGGATGAAATCAAGCAAATACCCAAACACAGTCAAACAAATTTATACGCCCCGTCCCTTCGGAATGATTTGAAAACACAGCCGCCAAAACAAAAATGCCGTCTGAAGACCTTTCAGACGGCATTTTTAACCTGATTGCAAACGGAAAGTCAGAACGCGATATAGCTGTTCGGGTTAACCGGTTTGCCGTTTTGACGCACCTCGAAATGAAGCTGCGTCCTGGAAGCATCGGTATTGCCCATCAAAGCAACCTGCTGACCGCGTTTGACCTGCTGACCTTCGCCGACCAGCAATTTTTGGTTGTGCCCGTACGCGGTCAGGAAAGAGGAATTGTGCTGGATGATGACCAAGTTTCCGTATCCCCTCAAACCTGAACCGGCATAAACCACTTTGCCGTCAGCCGCCGCCAAAACGGGTTGTCCGGCATTGCCGGCAATATCGACACCCTTGTTGCCGCCGCCGAAATCGGCAACCACTTTACCTTGGGTCGGACGCTGCCAAACAATGCCGCCGACCGAACGCGTGCCGGAAGGCGAAGCGGCAGGAGATTGCGGGGCGGGCGCGGGGGCGGAAACCGCTTTATTTTCCGCAGCGGGCGCGGCAGGTTGCGGCGCGGACTGAACGGGCGGTTGCGCGGCGGGTTTCACAGGGGTTTGCGCGGCAGCCGGTACGGCGGGCCTGCTTTCTACGGCTGCGGTTTTCGGTGCGGCATATCCTGCCGGTTTGACTTTAACAATCTGACCGATGCTCAACGTATTGTCGGTCATGCCGTTCCACGCACGGAAATCGTCTTGAGAGATATGGTAGCGTTTGGAAATGTTGTACACCGTGTCGCCACGCACAATAGTATGCGTCGCCGCGTTGATGTCGACGGGTGCGTAAGAAGGAACATATGTACCCGAAACGGCAGGTGCAGACGGCGGAACATAAGCAGGAGGCGAATAAACCGGCGCAGTTTGCACGGGCGGCACATACGGCGCATCGTTGGCGGCAGGAGCGGCATTGTACGGCGTTGCGCCATAAGGATTGTAAACCGGCGCAGACGATACGGTCTGCATACCTGAATTGCCTGCAATGACAGGAGCAGGCTGTTGGGTGGCGCAACCGCCCAACAGAGCGGCAACGGCGGTACAAGCTGCCAAAAGTGTCGTTTGTTTCAACATAAGATAACCTTCATGTTCCGATATATAGCCTGAATGCGGTATATCATAATAAAAATGCGCGTTCTTCTCAAGCGCAAAACCCGACGGTATTTGAAAAACGGTCAGTCCGTATGCCAAAAGGCCGCCGTCTCCGCCATGTCCGGATAGGCGGTCAAATCGATTTGCAGCGGCGTTACGGTAATAAAACCTGCGCCGCATTCACCAAAATCCGTCCCCTCTTCCCGATCGGAAACTTCGCCGACCGGCCCTATCCAATAAATCTGTTCGCCGCGCGGATTGCGGGACGGGACGATGTTCTGCTCATGATGCCGTCTGCCCAAACGGGTAATCTTGATTCCCCTGACATCTTCCGGTGCGACAGCAGGGATGTTGACATTCCACAAGACGGGCGCGGACGGCGGTTTTTTAAAAAAATGCGCCAACAATGTCCACAGTGCCTTTTCTGCGGTTGCCCAATAGCGTCCGGAAGCATCGTTTAAAGAAAACGCCACAGCAGGCATACCCATCAGATAGGCTTCGGTCGCCGCCGCAACCGTCCCCGAATAAAGCGTATCGTCGCCCATATTTGCGCCACGGTTGATACCTGAAAACACGACATCGGGCTTAAAATCGGGCAGGGCAAACTGGCCGACATGGATGCAGTCGGTCGGCGTGCCGTTGACGTAGCAGAAGCCGTTTTGCGCCTGTTTCAGCTGCAAAGGACGGTCGAGCGTCAGCGAATTGCTGACCCCGCTCCTGTCCCGCTCGGGCGCGACCACCCTGACATTGGCAAATTCCGACGCAACCCGCGCCAGAATGGCAATGCCTTCTGCCAGATAGCCGTCGTCGTTGGAAATCAAAACGTTCATTTTTTATCCTGGATGCTTATTCTTCGGGCAATTTGGTGATTTTGACCCGCTCGATGCGCTGCCCTTCTTTTTCGACCACTTCAAACCGCCAGCCGTGAAAATCGGCAAAATCGCCGACATCGGGGATGGTTTGCAATTCTTCCATAATCAGCCCGGCAACGGTATGGAAATCGGTATCTTCCTCCTGCTGCGGCAGGTTGAGTTGGGATGCCAGCTCCACATATTCCAACGCGCCTTCCACCGTCAGGCTTTCATCGGGATTCCCCTGAACGGCGGGTTCTTCTTCGCGCTCGAATTCTTCGGGGAACTCGCCTGCGATGGCTTCCAACAGGTCTTTCATCGTCACCATACCCAACACCGCGCCGAACTCGTCCACCACCAAAGCGTAATCCGCGCTGCTTTGGCGGAAGAGTTCGAGCGCGCCCAAGGCGGTCGTGCCGTCGGGCAGGACGAGCGGCTGGCGCAATGCCGTCTGAATGTCGAGACCGCCTGTTTCCAGCAGTTGGGACAGCAGGTCTTTTTTGTTGATGTAGCCCAACGGTTCGTCCACGCCCGCCTTTCCGACAACGAGCAGGCGGCTGTAAGGCGTGTTTTGCAGTTGGGCATACTGTTCTTCGCGGCTTTGGGAAATGTCCAGCCGTTCGATGTCGCGGCGTGGAATCATCACCCCCATAATCGGGCGTTCGGCAAGCGTCAGCACGCTGCGTATCATCGATTTTTCGTTTTCTTCAAAATGCGCGTCATCCACGGATTCGCCGCCCGCGTCAGCAAGCACGCTTTCGCGTATGCCCATCATACCCAAAACGTTTTCGGCGGTGCGCTTGCGCCACGAGCTGCCGATGTAGTCGTTTTTGCGGCTGTTGCGTTGCGAAATCTGGTTAAACAGTTCGATTAAAATCGAGAAGCCGATGGCGGCGTAGAGGTAGCCTTTGGGAATGTGGAAATGGAAGGCTTCCGCAATCAGGCTGAAACCGATCATCAACAAAAAACCAAGGCAGAGCATCACGACGGTGGGATGCCTGTCCACAAATTCGGTCAAGAGTTTGCTGGCGGAAATCATGACAGCCATTGCGACGACGACCGCGCCCATCGCCACGACGATGTGATCGACCATCGCCACGGCGGTGATGACCGAATCGATGGAAAACACGGCATCCAGTATCAGGATTTGCGCGACCACGCCCCAAAACGGCGCGTGTTTTTTTTGGTTGTCGGCAACGGCAAACCGGTTATGCCCTTCGAGGCGTTCGTGCAGTTCGGTAGTGGCTTTGTAAAGCAGGAAAATACCGCCCGCGAGCATAATCATGTCCTTGCCGGAAACGGCGAGACCGCCGATTTGGAACAGCGGTTCGGTCAGCGTGATGATATGCGCCATAAAAGCAAGCATAATGATGCGGATGACGACTGCCAGCCCCAGCCCGGTAATCCGTGCGCGGTCGCGCCGTGCGGGCTGGACCTTGTTTGCCAAAATCGCCACAAAGACAAGGTTGTCTATCCCCAATACGACTTCCAACACCAAAAGCGTGGCAAAACCTATCCAGGTATGCGGTTCTGCCAACCAACTGAAATCCATGATTTTCGTGTTCCTCAAGTTCAAACGCAAAAAGGCAGCCTGAAACGCTCAAGCTGCCTGAACAGACGGTACGCACAAAAAACGGCGGGCGGGCTTACTGCTCTGCTCGGGGTCTTTCATGTGCGTGTACCTTCGGTCGAAATAATTTAAACAGTTTAACAGCTTATCGGGGCAATGGCAAAACGCCATGCCGTCTGAAAGGATGTTCGGACGGCATGGGCTTATTTTGAAATGTTTCAATACACGGACGGCACATAAAGCGTCTCCCTATGTGTTGCCCTGATTGAGGGGTTGCGCCCCTCTCAAATACAGTCTGATTCTACCGCCGCGAAGAACGGATGTTCGAGTGCGGGCGGAATCCCAATGGTTAAGGGATGATGAAGCCGTCTATCGGCGCGTAGCCTTTGGTGTTGCCCTCTTTATCGGTAATGACTATCCACTCTTTCTGCCTGCTGCTGGTAAACGGCAGGTAATACAGCTCCTCCCCTTCGGCGAGACCTGCCTGTTTCAGAATGTCCGCAACCGTCGTTTTTCTCGCATCCGCCAAGACTTTCAGCGGTTTCAGATGTTTGCGGATTTTTTCTGCTTCCTTGTCGGAATACGGCAGCCACCGGTCGGGACGCATACTCGGCTCGATACCTTTCAGGGACAAATCCAGCGTCTTGTTCTTCTCATCCGCATCCTCAGGTTCTTTCAATGCAATGCGGCGGATGCCGAACCACGACAGGCTTTGCAGCCCTTCGGGGGCTTTGTGCAAATCTTCGACCACGACTTCCGCCGCCGTAACAATGGTCATGCGGTCCTGTTCAAACGCTTCCACCACGGGACGCGCCAGCGAAACGCTGTGCAAACCGTACGCCAAAGCCGCCAGCTGGATGATGCCGACCATGGAAAAATCGACCATGCGTGCCTTTGTCTTTTTCTTCGGGCTTGCCAAAATTAAAGTCAGCAGCGGGCCGCATACGATATCGACCGCCACCACCAGCTGATAAAGCGACAGACCGCCCGTCAGCTCGGCATAAGGATAAGGATACCAAACCTTAAAAACCAGCAATGCCGCCAGCCCTGCAACCAATAGGCTGATTAAGAGGTGCCAGCCCGCACTTTTCACGGCAAAACGCCATCTCGGGAATGTTTTTCCGTTTTCCATCATATCTTACATTCAAATCAAAAATAACCGTAAAAACAGGGCGCATTGTACAACAGATAGAGACTGCTTAAAATGCGACACCGTCTGAAACCCTGCCATTCAGACGGCATCCGTCACCCGGCATCAATGCACAAATATTTCAATTCTAGATATTCGTCCGCACCGTATTTGCTGCCTTCACGTCCCAAACCGCTGCGTTTCACCCCGCCGAACGGTGCCGCTTCATTACTGATTAAGCCCGTATTGATGCCGACCATGCCGTATTCCAAGACTTCGCCGACGCGCCATTGACGGGCGGTGTCGGAGGTGAAAAGGTAAGCTGCCAAACCGTATTCCGTATTGTTCGCAGCCTCGATGACTTCGGCTTCGGTTTCAAAACGGAACACCGGACACAAAGGTCCGAAGGTTTCCTCGCGAGCTACCGCCATTTGCGCCGTAACGCCGCTTAAGACAGTCGGCTCAAAAAACGTTCCGCCCAACGCGCTGCGTTTGCCGCCGGTCAGACAGACCGCGCCTTTGGAGAGTGCGTCGGCGATGTGCTGTTCGACTTTTTCTACCGTTTTTTCCTCAATCAGCGGTCCTTGGTTCACACCTTCGTCCAAGCCGTCGCCCAATTTGAGCGCGGCTGCCTTTTCACTCAATTTGCGGCAAAATACGTCGTAAATGCCCGATTGGACGTAAACGCGGTTGGTGCAGACGCAGGTCTGACCGCTGTTGCGGAACTTGCTCGCCAGCGCGCCTTCGACGGCTTTGTCCAAATCGGCATCGTCAAACACGATAAACGGCGCGTTGCCGCCCAGTTCCAAACTGAGTTTTTTAATGTCCGCCGCGCTGCCGGCAAAAATTTTCGCGCCGACTTCGGTCGAGCCGGTGAAGCTGATTTTGCGCACGGTCGGGTTCGTGGCAAATTCATGGCTGATTTCCGAAGCGCGGCCGCTGACGACGGGAAGCAAATCCTGCGGCACGCCCGCTTCGTAGGCCAGTACAGCCAACGCATACGCACTCAAAGGCGTGAGCGATGCAGGTTTGACTATCATCGCGCAGCCCACCGCCAAAGCAGGCGCGGCCTTGCGCGCAATCATCGCGGACGGGAAATTCCACGGCGTAATCGCAGCGGTAACGCCGACGGGCTGTTTCAACACAACCAGTTTTTGCGACGCTTTCACACTCGTCAGCACATCGCCGTCAATCCGCCGCGCCTCTTCGGCAAACCAGCGCACAAACGAAGCCGCATAATCGATTTCGCCGCGCGCCTCGGTCAGGCTTTTGCCCTGCTCCATCGTCATGAGACGCGCCAGTGCTTCTTTGTTTTCTTTAACTAAAAAATACCAACGCCACAATATGTCGGCGCGTTCCAAGGCGGTTTTCGCCGCCCATAATTTTTGCGCTGCCGCCGCCTTTTGAATCAGGTTTTTCAGCTTGTCCGAACCCGTGTTGCGGACATACGCCGAAATTTCGCCCGTCGCCGGATTGCCGACCCCGATGCCGTCTGAAATCGGGGAAAGGGAAATATCGGGATGCTTGATTAATTGGGAATATTCGTTCATTTCGTGTCCTCCGGTATACGGGATAACCGCTTTCAAATGCCGTCAATCTCGCGGACATTATCATCTTCATATTCCAAAACTGCAAACCCTTCCGATGCCGTCTGAAGCATCCGATCGGGCAGCGCAACATCCGGGCGGTGTTTGAATATGGCACGGGCGCATCCCTGTCGTTTAAGAAAAATACTTTTTATGCGATAGTAATCTTTAGAAAGAAAAGTAATGCAGCCCTTTGATAGGGTACAATATATAAGAAGCAAAGATTGCAGTTACAACGCGTGGTAGAGTATGGCAAAAGTCAAAACATTACAGTCAAAATTACGGAGATTAAATAATGATTTTTAAACAGGATCAATTATTGGGCAGTTTTTTATGCTAATGAAGAAGCTCTGATTGTTCAAACATGTTCAGGTTTGGGGTTAACGGCAATAGACCACCTATATCCCCCCATATCCTGCCATTGGATACCGACAATGAAACTTTAGGCACGACGGTCTTGCAAGCGTTGGCAAACAGCAGGACTTTCGTTTATGACAGTTCGGAAGACCAAGATTTTTTTGATACCGAAAAATTTCGGCAACGCTATGAGGATTGGGTTGCCAACCTATGCGGGAACTTGGGCTATAAAACCAGACGCGCCCTATTTAAAAACATGATGAGCGGGGATATTTGGCTGCACAACGGCTGCCTGAAAATCAGCCCGAGCCGCCATGTCAAGCCGGAAGCGTGGGATGCCATTGATGCAGACGATGTAATTTTATCATTGGATAACAGCCCTGAAGAAATCGGAGCAGGTTTAAAGTTGGCATTGAGCCGCTGCCGACAGGATAAACCCAGAACGAAACGAAAAATAATCCGCCACGCCCGAAAACCGCCGGAACCAGCCGACGGCCAAAACAAAACCGGCATAAAAAACCGCCCGAAAAATCCGGACGGCGGTTCAAACAGGCTGCCCCGTTTAACGGGCGCGGCAGGAAGTTTCGACCGAATTGCCGTAGGCATCGGTAAAGCCGAAAAAGGCTTCGCCGCCTTTCTGGTGCCACTCGGTTCCGTTTCCGAACAAACCGTGTTCGGCGGTATAGCGTTCGCCGGATGCGGCAACGTCGGAAGAGAGGACGGCACGCCTGCCGTCCAGCCGCAACGCGATTTTGCCGCCGTCCAAATTGCGGACGCGCACAGACAAACCGTTCTCGCATGAAAACGCTCGAAAATCGTCCGGGCCGGCTTGGTTTTGAACAGGCGGCATATACCCGCGTCCGCCGCCATCATACGCTTCCGGCACGGCACAGGCCGCCAAAGACAAAACCGATACGGTCAGCGCGAAAAACCTGATATTCATAAAAGCTCCCCAATAAAAAGAAAATATGTTTCAACACACAGGACGACACATTAAAGCACCGCCCTATGTGCCGTCCTGATTCGGAAGGGGTTGCGCCCCTCCCAAATAAAGTCTGATTTTACCGCCCCAAAGGGCTGAGGTTCAACCGAAAAGGAAACACGATAAATCAATAATCCGGATTGCGCGCCCCTTCTTTACCCGTCTTCCGACACCGCCTTTTGCCTGACGATGCCGTCTGAACCTGCCTGCCCGCCCGGAGGAATGTAAATTTTTCCAAATTCCAAGTAAAAACCGATATCAGTGTGCTAATTTGCGTTAAAATCCTATTCGGGCGTTTAACGTTTGTGCGCGTACATTCCTGCACTGTTTGATGCGGGCATAAGGCACAAGTCCCGACAAGCGCACTGTTTCATACTTCGTCAATCATTCAAACTCCGGTTTGTGTCGGCATCGGATTACGGGTAGCCAACCGTTGCCTGTCCGCTCCGACATATTCCGACAGTGTGAGATAAGGATTTATTCGATGAAATCACTCAAAACCTTCCTCATTTGGGGCATAGTGGTACTGGTCGGCTTAGCATCCTTTACCACTCTGGCCCTCAGCCGAGGCGAACAGGTCAGCGCGGTATGGATGGTTACCGCCGCCATATCCGTTTACTGTATCGCCTACCGTTTTTACAGCCTCTACATCGCCAACCGCGTGATGCGGCTCGATCCGAACCGTCTCACGCCCGCCGAGCGGCACAACGACGGCTTGGACTACGTTCCGACGCACAAAGGCGTATTGTTCGGACACCACTTTGCCGCGATTGCCGGCGCGGGCCCTTTGGTCGGTCCGGTTTTGGCGGCGCAAATGGGTTATCTACCCGGTACTTTGTGGATTATCTTCGGCGTGGTATTTGCCGGCGCGGTACAGGATATGACGGTCTTGTTCGTCTCTATGCGCCGCGACGGTAAGTCTTTGGGCGATATTGTGAAACAGGAACTCGGCACTGTCCCCGGCGTGATTGCCTCCATCGGTATTTTGATGATTATGGTCATCATTATGGCGGTTTTGGCGTTGATTGTCGTAAAAGCATTGGTTCACAGCCCTTGGGGTACGTTCACCATTGCCGCAACGATGCCGATTGCGCTGTTTATGGGTATTTACACGCGCCATATCCGTCCGGGCAAAATCGGCGAGATTTCCATCGTCGGCTTTATTTTGCTGATGTTGGCGGTAATTTACGGCGAAGATGTGGCGAAAAGCTCCATCGGGCATTGGTTTGACCTTGACGGCATCCAGCTCACTTGGGCGATTATGATTTACGGTTTCGTGGCTTCGGTTTTGCCGGTCTGGCTCTTGCTGACCCCGCGCGACTATCTCTCCACCTTCCTGAAAATCGGTACGATTGCGGCCTTGGCTTTGGGTATCGTCATCGTCAATCCCGCTTTGCAAATGCCTGCGGTTACCCACTTTATCGACGGTTCGGGCCCGGTATTCTCAGGCGCATTGTTCCCGTTCTTGTTCATTACCATCGCCTGCGGTGCGGTTTCGGGCTTCCACGCACTGATTTCTTCCGGCACCACGCCGAAAATGCTGGAAAACGAAACCCACGTCCGTATGATCGGTTACGGCGGTATGTTGATGGAAAGTTTCGTGGCGATTATGGCGCTTGCCGCCGCCGCATCGCTCGATCCCGGCGTGTATTTCGCGATGAACAGCCCCGCCGCACTGATCGGTACGGATGCCAACACCGCCGCCGAAGTAATTACCACCAAGCTGAACTTCCCTGTCGATGCCGCAACCCTGTTGCACACCGCTAAGGAAGTGGGCGAAAACACCATCCTGTCCCGCACAGGCGGTGCGCCTACCCTCGCAGTCGGTATGGCGCACATTATGAGCCGTCTGATTCCGGGCGAGGCGATGATGGCATTCTGGTATCACTTCGCCCTGTTGTTTGAAGCCTTGTTCATCCTGACCGCCGTCGATGCCGGTACGCGCGTCGCACGTTTTATGATTCAAGACTTGGGCAGCATCTTCTACAAACCTTTCGGCAACACCGACTCCATCCCCGCCAACCTGATTGCGACCTTCTTCGCCGTGGCATTGTGGGGCTACTTCCTCTACACCGGCGTAACCGACCCGCTGGGCGGCATCAACTCGCTCTGGCCTTTATTCGGCATCGCCAACCAAATGCTGGCAGGCGTAGCCTTGATTATGTGTGCCGTTGTGCTGATTAAGATGAAACGCGACCGTTATGTCTGGGTGGCACTCGTTCCTGCCGTCGGCGTACTGCTTGTAACCTGCTACGCCGGTCTGCAAAAACTGTTCCACAACGACCCGCGCGCCAGCTTCCTTGCCCACGCAGGCAAATACAGCGACGCATTGGCTAAAAACGAAGTCCTTGCGCCCGCTAAAGACATCGGCGAAATGGCGCAAATCATCTTCAACGACAAGATTAATGCCGGTCTGACCATCCTCTTCTTGTCGGTTGTCGTGACTGTTGCCGCGTACGGTTTGCGTACCGCCCTCAAAGCACGCAAAGTCGGCTGGCCGACCGCCAAAGAAATCCCGGCGGTGTACCGCGACGGCAAACAACCGGAGGAACAAAGTGAAGCATAAGCTCGCGTCTTGGTGGAAAACCATCAAGCTGACGGCAAACTTGATGGCAGGCGTGCCCGATTATGAAAACTACGTTGCACAACAACGTAAACATAATCCCAACGCCCCCGTGATGAACAAGCTGCAATTTCAAGACTATTGCCGCAAACGCCGCTGCGGCGCAAACGGCGGACGCTGCTGTTAGCCCCGCTTGAAACAAATGCCGTCTGAACGCCACTTCAGACGGTATTTTTATAATAAGGCGCTGTCCTAGATAACTAGGGAAATTCAAATTAAGTTAGAATTATCCCTATGAGAAAAAGCCGTCTAAGCCGGTATAAACAAAATAAACTCATTGA
>NZ_QNRU01000027.1 GCF_003315235.1 Neisseria gonorrhoeae
GGTCAAAAGCGCAAAAAGAAAACATCGCCCGGATGTTGTCGGGCGCAAAGGTATCGGAAGACGAAGCCCTGACGTGCGGCATCATGATGCGGCTGTCCCTGCAGGATATGCGCTATGCCTGCAATCAGGAATTAATCAACTTCGCCGAACATATCGTCAAACAGGTGCAACGCTTGGGCCTGTACTGCAACACTGACGACCCCGCGAACGGGGAAAGCGTACTGTTTGCCTGCCGCGAAGCATCGCAGGCCGTCGCTCAATGGACTAAAGATTTTGACAATTTAAGCCCGAATCAGCGCCAACTCGTGCTGCGTCCGCTGTCAAATCTCTTCGCCGCGTACGAAGAATTTCTGAAAGACGCGCCTGCACGGCTGATAGCCGAAGTATCGGCATACTCATTGGCCGTCCGGGTTGCCAAGAAAGCCATGGCGTTTTTAGAGCTTGACGGCGGTTTGATTTCGGCGGTTGGCAAAGTCGTCAACGGCGCGGATTCGCGCGCGGAAGCCCGCCGCCTTAAAATGCCGTACGCGGAATTTACAGGCCGGATCCTACACGCCGCGAACCTGCTTTACGATGTGGGCATTCAGGCGGACAAGGAGCTTTCGGCGATGTACGGCAAGCCGCTGAATCCCGTGCGCCCCCGACGGATAAGCGACGTGCGCCGGCCGATGATGAAAATGCTTGTTGCGGACAAAGGCGGCGCGTTGGTCCGGGCCGTAAAAGACTCGGAAGACGTCATCCGGCATTGCGACAACGGCGCCGGCTTCAGCTGCTTCAACTGGACCGAACATTTCAAACGGACGGCAAACCTGATCAGCCTCATGCACAGGGAAGCGGCGGCATGAGGACGCACATCCGGACCTGCGTGTATCACGATTCCGGCACAAAAGGCTCAAACACGGCATCAGGCATAAGCGGCACGGCTGCCGGCGCGGCGGAACAAGCGTTTTTCAGCGCGGCGAAGACGGCAAACCGCAGCGCGTCAGCCGCATCCGCAAACGCTCCGCCACACCCGGACAAGCCAAAGAACGGACGAAAACCCATGACGTTTCAAGGACACAACAACCGTAAAAAAGCCGGCGGCTACGCCGAATACATCACGGGCGGCAGCTTGAGGCGGCTGGTTGCCGCCAAAGTCCGCCGATACTGCGGCGAACACCCGGGCGTATTTGACGGCGCGGCAGGAAGCGGGCAGCTGGAGCAGTACATCGAACCGTCCGATTTCCGCGCCGTAGAGATACAGGCGGAAGCGTGTAAAGCCTTGTTGCAAAACTACCCTGCCGCCAAAGTATACAACACAAGCCTTTTCCTTTATACCGACGGCGAACCGCAAGACTGCACCGTCATGAATCCGCCGTTTTCCATCAAGCTAAAGGATTTGAGCGAAGACGAAAAAAGCCGTATCGCACAGGAATACCCGTGGAAGAAATCGGGCGTAGCCGATGAAATCTTCGTTTTAAAAGGATTGGAAAACGCCCGCCGCTTCGGATTCTTCATCCTGTTCCCCGGCATCGCCTACCGCAAAAGCGAGCAGCGATTCCGCGAAATCATCGGCAACCGGCCGGCAGAACTCAACCGCATACAAAACGCGTTTGAAGACACGCCGATCGAAGTGCTTTTACTGGTTATCGACAAAGACAAAACCGACGGCGGCTGCATCCGCGAACTGTACGACTGCAAAACAGACACCCTGCTTGCCGCCGACACTTGGCAAATCGAACCGGACTTGTGGCAAACCGTGCAAGAACCTGCACCGCCGAAGGAAAAGGAAGACCCCGTCCTCTTGGAACACGAATGCCGTGACGCAGCGGCAAAGCGGATTGCCCGGGAATTGAGGTTCAGCAAAATGGTCAACGAGATAGAAGGCTGGCCGCATACCGAATTTGACGGCTTTTGCGACCGCCTGTGCAACCTGATACAGGCAGAGAAATACGGAAAAAAACACTACTTCCCGTGCAGCCTGCCACTTTTCGGAGGGGCGGCCGGCTGAATAACCGCCCGAACAGGAGGACTTATGCACCGACGCAGGCTGAACATCCGCCAAGCCGTAAAAAAGCGGAAACTCAGACAAAGCAGAATTAACAGAAAGAGGTATATATGAACATCAGTAAAGAACAAGGGCTTTTAATCGCATACGGCGGCCGCCCGTATATCCCGCCGAGGGAAGTACACAAAGACTTTTTTGCCCATATCGGCTTTAACGCGTTTAAAGCATCGGGGGTGCGGTGCGAGCTTCCGTTTCCGATTTTCCGATTGTCCGACAGCCGAAAATCGGAATATTTCGTCAGCGTCCGAGAGCTTGCAAAGGCAATCGCAGACAAGGAGGAAAAGGCAAAATCGGAATATCGGAAATTCCGGTCTTGATGCAAGACGGAGGAATCAGGGGATGCGGCACACCCCCTTTAATTTAACATCACTTCCCGGATTTTATATCGCTTTGCGCCTGCATCATTGCCTCTTTAAAATCCAGCCGCGTCGAGCGTTTGCGTACGCTCACATACCTCTGCAGGCTGTTCCAACCGTCATGCAGCGTTACCCGTTGCATTTGCGGAATCGTGAAGCCGTCTTCAGCCATACGGGTAGCAGCCTCGTGCCGTAAATCGTGGAAGCGCAAGTCTTTAACCCCAAGAACCTTGCACGCCCTCGTCCAAGCGGCGGAAACCGATTTTCCGTTGCACGGTACAAGGCTGTCGGCGATGCCTTTGTTGGCAAGCATACGCTTCCTGACCGATTCCTCCGGCAGCTCGTCAATGACCGGCAAAGCCATAGGCAGAATATCAAACTCCTTATTATTCCCTGTGCTGCCGTTCGGATTTTTTAAATCACGAACCGGCCGGGTACAATCATTTTTGTGCCAGTCGTCAAACAGCAGGCGGCAAATCTCATCCTGCCGCCTTGACGTATAAATCGCCAGCCACATAATCAGGTGCATCGGTATGGAAGATTTCCTGCTTTGCCATTGCCGCAGGAAATAAGTTGTCAGGGTTTGCAGTTTTTCCGTGGTCGGCAATCTGTCCCTGATTGCAGATTTCGCAACCATATTCGAGCGTTTCAGCCCGTTTGCCGCGAAATCCAATTCCTGCCAGCCTATTTCAAGCCCCCACACATAAAAGGCGTGTTTTAGCACGGAACGGATATATTGCAGCTCCTGCAATGCCGTAGAAGCCGCGATTGGCGCAATGTCCAGTTCGGGGATTCCGCGCCGCCTCTGCATAACGTGTTCCGCGAAATCAGACCGTTTCAGCTTATCGATGCCGATGCCGCCAATCGGGAACTCCATCAGAAAACGCAAGCCCATTTTCTTTGACCGACCCGCTCCAAGCGTTTCGTTAAGATACTTCCGCATAGCTTCGGACAGCGTCATCATCTTGACCTTGCCGCGCTTGAAAAGCAGTTCTGGGCCGGCTTCGATTTCCGCCTCCCGTTTCTTCCCCCATTCGACCGCCAAAGCCTTTTTACTGAACGTCCTGCTCTCATTGAAAGCAGGATAGCCTTTCTTGCCGACCCGTACCTGAACCCGATATACTGTTTCGCCGGAAGGATTGCGCCGCTTGGTTATTGTTGCCATTTGCACCATTCCAAGAATTAAAAATTATGGTGCAAGTATGGTACGTCAAATATAGTGAAATGGGCAAAAATCCAAGCAAATAATAAAGAATGTTTGAGTTAAAAGAATGTGAAAACCTTATGATAAACAAGGAACTTATTGAACATAAAGGGAAAAGGCGTTTATGCGTCGCCCCGATGCTCGACTGGACGGACAGGCACTACCGTTACCTTGCCCGCCAGATTACCCGAAATGCTTGGCTGTACAGCGAAATGGTCAACGCCGGCGCGATTGTTTACGGCGACAAAGACCGCTTTTTGATGTTCAATGAAGGCGAGCAGCCCGTCGCCCTGCAACTGGGCGGCAGCGATCCGTCCGATTTGGCGAAAGCCGCCAAAGCCGCCGAAGAATACGGCTACAACGAGGTCAACCTCAACTGCGGCTGTCCCAGTCCGCGCGTGCAGAAAGGCGCGTTCGGCGCGTGTCTGATGAACGAAGTCGGGCTGGTTGCCGACTGCCTCAACGCCATGCACGACGCGGTCGGCATCCCCGTTACCGTCAAACACCGCATCGGTGTGGACAGGCAGACCGAATACCAAACCGTTGCCGATTTCGTCGGCACGCTGCGCGACAAAACCGCCTGCAAAACCTTCATCGTCCACGCCCGCAACGCTTGGCTGGACGGTCTTTCGCCCAAAGAAAACCGCGATGTTCCGCCCTTGAAATACGATTACGTTTACCGCCTCAAGCAGGAGTTTCCCGAGCTGGAAATCATCATCAACGGCGGCATCACCACCAACGAAGCAATCGCCGGACACTTGCAACACGTTGACGGCGTGATGGTCGGGCGCGAGGCATACCACAACCCGATGGTGATGCGCGAATGGGACAGGCTGTTTTACGGTGACAACCGCGCCCCGATCGAATACGCCGATTTGGTGCAGCGCCTCTACACATACAGCCAAGTCCAAATCCAAGCCGGACGCGGCACAATCCTGCGCCACATTGTCCGCCACAGCCTCGGGCTGATGCACGGTTTGAAAGGCGCGCGGACTTGGCGGCGTATGCTTTCCGATGCAACGCTCTTGAAAGACAACGACGGTGGCCTGATTTTCGAAGCGTGGAAAGAAGTCGAACGGGCAAATACGCGCGAATAGGGCGGGGCTGTATGTGTGAAATGCCGTCTGAAGGTTTCAGACGGCATTTGTGCGTTTGTCGGGTGGTGTTTAGGGGGCGGTAATGGCGTGTTTCGGCACTTTGTCCATATCCCAGTGTGCCACCGCCCAGTCGAGCAATTCGGCAGGGCGGTCGGTTTCCGGTGCTTCGGGCAGCTTGAGGTAGCGGAACACTTGGCGGAGAAGTTGTTCGCGGCGGTTTAAATCCAATGCGGGGGCGAGCGTCTGCTTCGACCATTTCTGCCCTTGCGCGTTGGTCAGCAGCGGCAGGTGGGCATATTGCGGTGTCGGAACGCCCAAACACTGCTGCAAATAGATTTGGCGCGGTGTGGAAACGAGCAGGTCTTGTCCGCGCACGATGTGGGTAACGCCCTGTTCGGCATCGTCGGCAACGACGGCGAGCTGGTATGCCCAGTAACCGTCTGCACGGAACAGGACGAAATCGCCGATGTCGCGGGCGAGGTTTTGGGTGTAACTGCCGACGATGCCGTCTGAAAAGCCGATGTCGCGGTCGGGGACGCGGATGCGCCACGACGGCTGTTTGCCTTGCAGTGCAGGGCGTTGGCCGGGGTGGCGGCAGCGTCCGTTATAGACGAACCCGTCTGTGCCCCGCCTTGCCCCGGCCTGCCAGTCTTTGCGGTTGCAATGGCAGGGATAGACCAGTCCGGCGGTTTTCAGACGGTATAGGGTTTCTTCATACAGGGCGTAACGGCGGCTCTGATAGGTGACTTCGCCGTCCCACTCGAATCCGAATGCCTCGAGCGTGTGCAGGATATGGCTTGCCGCCCCCGGCATTTCGCGCGGCGGATCGAGGTCTTCCATACGGACCAGCCATTTGCCGCCGTTTGAACGTGCATCGGCATAGGAAGCGACGGCGGTCAGAAGAGAGCCGATGTGGAGCAACCCGGTCGGGCTGGGGGCGAAGCGTCCTGTGTACATATCCGGTACAGCCCCTTTATTTAAGACTATTAATCAAAGCCGTTATCTCATCTTTATCCAGTTCCATCCCGGGCTCTTCAAGCAAGGTTAAATCATATAGGGCATTATATTGCTCTTCGGTAGCTGAATCATCCATAAGAGCAGGCGAGAAAAAATCGAAGGCTCTATCTGCAATTCTCTCATTGCCTGCATTTCTACCAACCAGTTTCATCAATTCTGTATATATAGTATGGGGAGGTACCGGATCCTTAAAAATCAGATCTGAATAAATTTCATCGGGTGAAATGATTTCGAGTGCTTTTGCCATGATTCTATTTCCTTTTGTGTTGGCGGGTAATGTCGTGCATTAACTTCTTGCCCATTAATATTTTTAGGGCGGATCCTTGATATGCCGCACTGTGTCCGGTCAAACGGGCGATGCCGTCTGAAAGCCTTTCAGACGGCATCGGGGAAATGCCTAAACCAAAGGCGCGAGCAGTTTTTCAAAGGCTTCTTCAAACTGTTTCAAACCGTCTTCCTGCAAACGCGCCGCCAAGGTTTCGACATCGATGCCGAGCGCGGCAATTTCGGCGAGCCGCGCCCGTGCTTCGTCCGCGCTTTCGGTCAGCGTCGCTTTCGCCGTGCCGTGGTCGATAAAGGCTTTGAGCGTGGCATCGGGGACGGTGTTGACGGTGTGCACGCCGATCAGGCTGTCAACGTAGAGCGTGTCGGGATAGGCTGGGTTTTTCACGCCGGTAGATGCCCATAAAAGCTGCACGCGGTTTGCGCCTTGGGCTTCCAGTGCGGCAAATTCGGGGGCGGTGAAATATTGTTCCCAATCTTGATAGGCGGCTTTGGCAAGGGCGATGGCGGTTTTGCCTTTGAGCCGGTCGGGCAGCGTTGCATCCAGCGCACTGTCCACGCGCGAGATGAAGAAGCTGGCGACAACTTGGATATGGGCAACGCTTTGTCCGGCTGCCAAGCGTTTGGCAATGCCGCGCGCGTAGGCGGCGTAGGCTTTGAGGGTTTGGGCGCGTGAGAACAGCAGGGTCAGGTTCACGCTGATGCCGTCTGAAACGAGGGTTTCGAGCGCATCGATGCCTGCGTCGGTGGCAGGCACTTTAATCATGGCGTTTTTACGCGCGATGGCGGCATGGAGGCGGCGGGCTTCTTCTACCGTGCCTTGAGCGTCTTTGGCAAGTTCGGGAGAAACTTCGAGACTGACGAAACCGGTTTTGCCGCCGGTGGATTCGTGTTCGGCAAGGCAAACGTCGCAGGCTGCCCGTACGTCGGCAACCGCCATGGTTTCGTAGCGTTGTTTGGGGCTGAGGTTTTGCCGCTTGAGGGCGGCGACCTCGTCGGCATAAAGCGCGTCGCCGGCGAAGGCTTTTTGGAAAATGGCGGGATTGGAAGTTACGCCGCACACGCCTTGTTTGAGCATTTGCGCCAATTCGCCGCTTTGCACGAGCGAGCGGGAAAGGTTGTCCAGCCAGATTTGTTGTCCTAATGCTTTAACGTCCGATAAAATAGTCATTTTTGATTCCTTTGGATGGATGGGCGGGGTTTGAAGGCTTATGCTACCCCGATTCGGAAATTTTGGGTAGTTTTGTTACAGCAAAGGCGGATGGCAATGGCAGAAAACGAAAAATATCTCGACTGGGCGCGCGAAGTGTTGCACACCGAAGCGGAAGGCTTGCGCGAAATTGCGGCGGAATTGGACGAAAACTTCGTCCTTGCGGCAGACGCGTTGTTGCACTGCAAGGGCAGGGTCGTCATCACGGGTATGGGCAAGTCCGGACATATCGGGCGCAAAATGGCGGCAACCATGGCCTCGACCGGCACGCCCGCGTTTTTCGTCCACCCTGCGGAAGCGGCACACGGCGATTTGGGCATGATTGTGGACAACGACGTCGTCGCCGCCATTTCCAATTCCGGCGAAAGCGACGAAATCACCGCCATCATCCCCGCGCTCAAACGCAAAGACATTACCCTCGTCTGCATCACCGCCCGCCCCGATTCAACCATGGCGCGCCATGCCGATATCCACATCACCGCATCGGTTTCGCAAGAAGCCTGCCCGTTGGGGCTTGCCCCGACCACCAGCACCACCGCCGTTATGGCTTTGGGCGACGCGTTGGCGGTCGTCCTGCTGCGCGCCCGCGCGTTCACGCCCGACGACTTCGCCTTGATCCACCCTGCCGGCAGCCTCGGCAAACGCCTGCTTTTGCGCGTTGCCGACATTATGCACAAAGGCGGCGGCCTGCCCGCCGTCCGACTCGGCACGCCCTTGAAAGGAGCCATCGTCAGCATGAGCGAGAAAGGTTTGGGCATGTTGGCGGTAACGGACGGGCAAGGCTGTCTGAAAGGCGTGTTTACTGACGGCGATTTGCGCCGCCTGTTTCAAGAATGCGACAATTTTACCGGTCTTTCGATAGACGAAGTCATGCATACACACCCTAAAACCATCTCCGCCGAACGCCTTGCCACCGAAGCCCTGAAAGTCATGCAGGCAAACCATGTGAACGGGCTTCTGGTTACCGATGCAGACGGCGTGCTGACAGGTGCGCTGAATATGCACGACCTTTTGGCGGCGCGGATTGTATAAGGCGTTGCAGCCGTTTCAGACGGCATTTGTGGTAAGATATGCCGTCTGAAAACAAGGAAATCCCAATGCAGGCAATTTCTCCCGAATTACAGGCACGCGCCGCCAAAATCAAACTGCTGATATTGGATGTGGACGGCGTTTTGACCGACGGGCGCATCTTTATCCGCGACGACGGCGAAGAAATCAAATCGTTTCACACACTGGACGGACACGGCCTGAAAATGCTTCAGGCAAGCGGCGTGCAGACTGCGATTATCACAGGTCGGGACGCGCCCTCCGTCGGCATCCGCGTCAAACAGTTGGGCATAAATTACTACTTCAAAGGCATTTCGGACAAACGCGCCGCGTATGAAGAGCTGCGCGCGCAGGCAGGCTTGGAAGAAGCCGAGTGCGCCTTTGTCGGCGACGACGTGGTCGATTTGCCGGTGATGGTGCGCTGCGGATTGCCGGTTGCCGTCCCCGACGCGCATTGGTTTACGCTGCAACACGCCGCCTATATTGCCAAACGCCCCGGCGGTGCGGGCGCGGTGCGCGAAGTGTGTGACCTGATTATCCGCGCGAAAGGTACGTTGGGCGCGGCTTTGAACGGGTACATCAAATGAAAGTGAGATGGCGGTACGGAATTGCGTTCCCATTGATATTGGCGGTTGCCTTGGGCGGCCTGTCGGCATGGTTGGGCCGTATCAGCGAAGTCGAAATCGAGGAAGTCAGGCTCAATCCCGACGAACCTCAATACACAATGGACGGCTTGGACGGAAGGCGGTTTGACGAACAGGGATACTTGAAAGAACATTTGAGCGCGAAAGGTGCGAAACAGTTTCCCGAAAACAGCGACATCCATTTTGATTCGCCGCATCTCGTGTTCTTCCAAGAAGGCAGGCTGTTGTACGAAGTCGGCAGCGATGAAGCCGTTTACCATACCGAAAACAAACAGGTTCTTTTTAAAAACAACGTTGTGCTGACCAAAACCGCCGACGGCAGGCGGCAGGCGGGTAAAGTCGAAACCGAAAAACTGCACGTCGATACCGAATCTCAATATGCCCAAACCGATACGCCTGTCAGTTTCCAATATGGTGCGTCGCACGGTCAGGCGGGCGGTATGACCTACAACCACAAAACAGGCATGTTGAACTTCTCATCTAAAGTGAAAGCCGCGATTTATGATACAAAAGATATGTAAGCTATTTGTTTTAATTGTAATTTTTGCAACTTCTCCCGCTTTTGCCCTTCAAAGCGACAGCAGACGGCCCATCCAAATCGAAGCCGACCAAGGTTCGCTCGATCAAGCCAACCAAAGTACCACATTTAGCGGCAATGTCATCATCAGACAGGGTACGCTCAACATTTCCGCCTCGCGCGTCAACGTCACACGCGGCGGCAAAGGCGGCGAATCCGTGAGGGCGGAAGGTTCGCCCGTCCGCTTCAGCCAAACGTTGGACGGGGGCAAAGGGACGGTGCGCGGTCAGGCAAACAACGTTACCTATTCCTCCGCAGGAAGCACCGTCGTTCTGACCGGCAATGCCAAAGTGCAGCGCGGCGGCGACGTTGCCGAAGGTGCGGTCATTACCTACAACACCAAAACCGAAGTCTATACCATCAACGGCAGCACGAAATCGGGTGCGAAATCCGCTTCCAAAACCGGCAGGGTCAGCGTCGTCATCCAGCCTTCAAGCACACAAAAAACCGAATAACCCCGATGCCGTCTGAAACGGAAACGCAGTTCAGACGGCATTTGCCGACCGAAATGCCGAGAAGAGATTTATGAGCGCAAACAACAGCCGCCTCGTCGTCCAAAACCTGCAGAAAAGTTTCAAAAAACGCCAAGTCGTCAAAAGTTTCTCCCTTGAGATCGAAAGCGGCGAAGTCATCGGACTGCTCGGGCCCAACGGCGCAGGCAAAACCACCGGCTTCTACATGATAGTCGGGCTCATCGCTGCCGACGCAGGCAGCGTGATGCTGGACGGGCGGGAATTGCGCCACCTGCCCATACACGAACGCGCCCGCCTGGGTGTCGGCTACCTGCCGCAGGAAGCCTCGATATTCCGCAAAATGACCGTCGAACAAAACATCCGCGCCATCTTGGAAATCAGAACCAAAGATAAAAATCAAATCGACAGAGAAATCGAAAAACTGCTCGCCGACCTCAATATCGGACACTTGCGCCGCAATCCTGCGCCGTCGCTGTCCGGCGGCGAACGGCGGCGCGTCGAAATCGCCCGTGTCCTCGCCATGAAACCACGTTTCATCCTTTTGGACGAACCTTTTGCCGGCGTCGATCCCATCGCCGTCATCGACATCCAGAAAATCATCGGTTTCCTCAAATCGCGCGGCATCGGCGTATTGATTACCGACCACAACGTCCGCGAGACCCTCAGCATCTGCGACCGCGCCTACATCATTTCAGACGGTGCGGTGCTGGCTTCCGGCAAGCCCGACGATTTGGTCGGCAACGAACAGGTGCGCGCCGTCTATTTGGGCGAGAACTTCAAATATTGAAGCGTTTTGCCGTCTGCAAAGCAGAACATCGCCGAACGAACGGCAAAAAACCGATTTGCACTATTTTTCTGTGAAATTAATTTAAACTTAAAACATCGACTTAGTCGGCTGGGTAAAAAATATCGACAAATCCGCTTGCGTGTCGTCCCGAAATTTGGTTTAATACGCATCTCTTAACGAGACAGATACAGGCCAGATAGCTCAGTTGGTAGAGCAACGGATTGAAAATCCGTGTGTCGGCGGTTCGATTCCGCCTCTGGCCACCAAAAAACCGCTTATAAGCGGTTATTTTTTGCCTGCCGTTTTCGGCAGCAGTCCCGCACCGCAAATACCTGCCATGCACGACACGGTCTTTGCGGCTGTCGGGCAGGTTAGTGGATTAACAAAAATCAGGACAAAGCGACGAAGCCGCAGACAGTACAACATAGTACGGCAAGGCGGGGTAACGCCGTACCGGTTTAAATTTAATCCACTATAAGAACCAGAAAACATATGCCGTCCGAACCGCAGTTCAGACGGCATTTCCATATCTGAAACAATCAGTCCGTATCGCTTTCGGGTAATTCTGCCGAACCCATGCGTCTGAGCACGATATTGGTTTTGTTGCGCAGCCGTTTGCTTTTCGGATGGTCAGCGTAGTAGAGCGGGGCGGGGACGAGTGCCGTCAGTTTCGCCGCCTGCTGTTTGGTCAGGTCTGCGGCCGGTTTTTTATAAAAATACCGGGACGCAGCTTCCGCGCCGAAAACGCCGTAGTGCCATTCGATTGAGTTTAAATACAGTTCGAAAATCCTGTTTTTGTCGGTAACAGCTTCCATCATTGCCGTAATGGCCGCCTCTTCCCCTTTGCGCAGATAGTTGCGGCTTTCGTTGAGGAAGAGGTTTTTGGCAAGCTGCTGGCTGATGGTCGATCCGCCCGCCTTCACTTCGCCGCTGTTCCGGTTGCGCCTGATGGCGTTTTGAATGCCGCCCCAATCGAAGCCGCCGTGTCCGGCAAAACGGACATCTTCGGAAGCAATCAGGGCTTTTTTCAGGTTGGTGGAAATGCGTTTGTAGGGCATCCAGCGGTAATCCAGTGCGACATCGCGACCTTCTTGTTCAAACTGCTTCATCCGCATCGACATAAAGGCAGTCCGATGGGGCGCGACGGCGCGGTAGGTAATGATGTTGCCGTACACATAGGCATTGAAGAAGATAAAGATGCCGACGGGCAGGGCAATCAGCCATTTGACGATGCGGAACATGGTTACAGGGCTTTCATGTGTTCGATGACGGGGCGGATGTCCGGTTTGAAACCGCGCCAGAGGGCGTAGGAAGCCGCCGCCTGACCGACTAGCATACCCAGTCCGTCGGCAGTTTTTTTCGCACCCGATTGTCGTGCAAAATCTAAAAACGGTTTTGCCGCTTCGCCGTAAACCATATCGTAGGCAAGGCGGCAGTCGCGGAAAATTTTAGGGCTGACGGCAGGAAGCTGACCGCTCAAGCCGCCGGACGTGCCGTTGATGATGATATCGAAACCGCCGTTCACATCCGCCATCGGGACGGCTTCAATGCCGAAAAGCCGCGCCAATTCCTCGGCTTTGGCGCGGGTACGGTTGGCAATGACGATACGGGCAGGGCGGTGTTCTTTCAAAACCGGAATCACGCCGCGCACCGCGCCGCCCGCGCCCAAAAGCAAGATGGTTTTGCCCTCGATGGCAATGTTTTTGACCTGCGTGATGTCGTTGGCCAAACCGATACCGTCAGTATTGTCGCCGCGTATTCTGCCGTCTTCCAACCACACCAGCGTATTGACCGCACCGGCAGCCAAAGCGCGGTCGGAATGTTCGTCCGCCAGATGAAACGCTTCCTGTTTGAACGGTACGGTAACGTTTGCCCCGCAACCGCCTGTTTCAAAAAATGTCGAAACCGCCTGCGCGAAACCGCCGATGTCGGCGCAAATGCGTCCGTATTCGATGTCAACGCCTTCCTGAAGGGCAAATTGCTGATGAATCTGCGGCGATTTGCTGTGGGCGGCGGGGTTGCCGAAAACGGCGTAGCGGGGGAGGGCGTGCATAGTCATATTCCATAAAGGCGGGGCGGTCATTTTATAACGGCGGCGCGAAGATGGGAACGATGCCGTCTGAAACCGCCTTCAGACGGCATCTGTTTTGTCGGCATTCGGACAAAAGGGCGGGCATTCCGCTTTTGAACAGACAAACCGAAGCATATTGTTGACAATCTTGCCGTTTGAAACTATATTTTCCGGCTTGGAATTTGACGCAAAACCGGTTTCAGACGGCATCGGCGTGGTAAAATCGTGCCGACTTTGCGTCAAGCCGCCGCGTTCCGCATATTTTGCCATTTCCCTTTTTCAGGAGCTGAAGATGTCCATTAAAAACGCCGTAAAATTGATTGAAGAAAGCGAAGCCCGCTTTGTCGATTTGCGCTTCACCGATACCAAAGGCAAGCAGCACCACTTTACCGTGCCTGCGCGCATCGTGTTGGAAGACCCCGAAGAGTGGTTTGAAAACGGACCGGCGTTTGACGGCTCGTCCATCGGCGGCTGGAAAGGCATTGAGGCTTCCGATATGCAGTTGCGTCCCGATGCGTCCACAGCCTTCGTCGATCCTTTTTATGATGATGTTACCGTCGTCATTACCTGCGACGTCATCGACCCTGCCGACGGTCAGGGTTACGACCGCGACCCGCGCTCCATCGCACGCCGCGCCGAAGCCTATTTGAAATCTTCCGGTATCGGCGACACCGCCTATTTCGGCCCCGAACCCGAATTCTTCGTCTTCGACGGCGTAGAATTTGAAACCGACATGCACAAAACCCGTTACGAAATCACGTCCGAAAGCGGCGCGTGGGCAAGCGGCCTGCATATGGACGGTCAAAACACCGGCCACCGCCCCGCCGTCAAAGGCGGCTACGCGCCCGTCGCGCCGATTGACTGCGGTCAAGATTTGCGCTCCGCCATGGTGAACATTTTGGAAGGACTCGGCATCGAAGTCGAAGTCCACCACAGCGAAGTCGGTACCGGCAGCCAAATGGAAATCGGCACCCGTTTCGCCACTTTGGTCAAACGCGCCGACCAAACCCAAGATATGAAATACGTCATCCAAAACGTTGCCCACAATTTCGGCAAAACCGCCACCTTTATGCCCAAACCGATTATGGGCGACAACGGCAGCGGTATGCACGTCCACCAATCCATTTGGAAAGACGGTCAAAACCTGTTCGCAGGCGACGGCTATGCCGGTTTGTCCGATACCGCGCTCTACTACATCGGCGGCATCATCAAACACGCCAAAGCCCTGAACGCGATTACCAATCCGTCCACCAACTCCTACAAACGCCTCGTGCCGCACTTTGAAGCACCGACCAAATTGGCCTATTCCGCCAAAAACCGTTCCGCTTCCATCCGTATCCCGTCTGTGAACAGCAGCAAGGCGCGCCGCATCGAAGCGCGTTTCCCCGACCCGACCGCCAACCCGTATTTGGCATTTGCCGCCCTGCTGATGGCCGGTTTGGACGGCATTCAAAACAAAATCCATCCGGGCGACCCTGCCGATAAAAACCTGTACGACCTGCCGCCGGAAGAAGACGCGCTCGTCCCGACCGTCTGCGCTTCTTTGGAAGAAGCACTTGCCGCCCTCAAGGCCGACCACGAATTCCTGCTGCGCGGCGGCGTGTTCAGCAAAGACTGGATCGACAGCTACATCGCCTTTAAAGAGGAAGATGTCCGCCGCATCCGTATGGCGCCGCACCCGCTGGAATTTGAAATGTATTACAGCCTGTAAACCGTCGGGTTTCAGTAGCAATGCCGTCTGAACACAGTTTCAGACGGCATTTTGCATTGGAACGGCAAACCGGCGGCGCGTGGCGGCATTTTTCAGCAGGCGGGCGATATTTGCTACAATAGGCTTTTGTTTTTTGGCTGTACGAACGATGACTGCATCGAAATCAGGTTTTATCGGGCAAATCTTTTCCCGCAATATGCTTGTCTGTATTTTTACGGGGTTTGCCTCGGGGCTGCCGCTGTACTTTCTGATTAACCTGATTCCGGCGTGGTTGCGCAGCGAGCAGGTGGATTTGAAGAGCATCGGGCTGATGGCGTTGATCGGTCTGCCGTTTACTTGGAAATTTTTGTGGTCGCCGCTGATGGACGCGGTCAGGCTGCCCGTTTTGGGACGGCGGCGCGGGTGGATGCTGCTGACGCAGGCAGGGTTACTGGCGGCTTTGGCGGCATATGCCTTTTTAAACCCCCGGAATCATCTGCCGTTGATTGCCGGCCTGTCGGTGCTTGTCGCTTTTTTTTCCGCCAGTCAGGACATTGTATTGGATGCGTTCAGGCGCGAGATTTTGTCGGACGAAGAATTGGGTTTGGGCAACTCGGTTCATGTGAACGCCTACCGGGTTGCCGCCCTGATTCCCGGTTCATTGAGTTTGGTGTTGGCAGACAGGATGCCGTGGTCAGAAGTATTTGTTATCACTTCATTATTTATGCTGCCCGGCCTTCTGATGACGCTGTTTCTCGCGCACGAACCCGTGTTGCCGCCTTCCGTTCCTAAAACGTTGAAGCAGACCGTGGTAGAGCCGTTTAAAGAATTTTTTACGCGCAAGGGCATCGCTTCGGCGGTGTGCGTGCTGCTGTTTATCTTCCTTTACAAACTCGGCGACAGTATGGCAACCGCGTTGGCAACGCCGTTTTATCTGGATATGGGTTTCAGCAAGACCGACATCGGTTTGATTGCCAAAAATGCAGGACTGTGGCCGGCAGTGGCGGCAGGTATCTTGGGCGGCGTGTGGATGCTGAAAATCGGCGTAAACAAAGCCTTGTGGCTATTCGGCGCGGTGCAGGCAATAACGGTTTTGGGGTTTGTATGGCTGGCAGGGTTCGGACATTTCGACACGGTCGGCACAGGCGAGAGGCTGATGCTGGCGGCAGTTATCGGCGCGGAAGCGGTCGGCGTGGGGTTGGGGACGGCGGCGTTTGTATCGTATATGGCGCGCGAGACCAATCCCGCGTTTACGGCAACGCAGCTTGCGCTGTTTACCAGCCTGTCCGCCGTGCCGCGCACGGTCATCAATTCCTTTGCAGGCTATCTGATCGAATGGATGGGTTATGTACCGTTTTTCCGGCTGTGTTTCATACTTGCCCTGCCGGGTATGCTGCTGCTGCTGAAAGTTGCGCCTTGGAACGGGGAAAAAACCCAGGATGCAGGCAGATGAACGCGTCAAACTGGAGCGTTTACCTGATATTGTGTGAAAACAGCGCGTTCTATTGCGGTATCAGCCCGAATCCGCAACAGCGGCTTGCCATCCACACAGCCGGAAAAGGCGCGAAATATACCCGCGTATTCAAACCGGTGGCGATGCGTATCGTTGCAGGCGGCATGGATAAAGGCACTGCGCTCAAACAGGAAATCGCCGTCAAAAAACTGACCGCCGCACAAAAACGGCAATTGTGGGAGCAGGCAGAAAAAATGCCGTCTGAAACCTGACGGTTCAGGTTCGGACGGCAGTTGGCAGCAATCAGGGAAAAGCGGGGCAGGCGGCAAGGAAAACCGATGTTTCAACGCACAGGACGGCACATAGAGCGTCGCCCTATGAAAGTGAAGGCATATATCAGTATTTTTATTTTGCCGTTTTGATATTTTATTTTTTTCCGAGCGGTTTTTATACGCCAACAGAAAAGAAAATGATGAACTGTTTGTTGGATTTGTATTGATTAATCAGTATATTTTTTATACCGAGGGATTTTTCCTTATCGGTATCCCTTCTTTTATGAGGATGCCTGCCGCTCATATAAAGAACGGGAAAATACGGTACAGCCCTCAATATCGCACAATATGTCAACTTATTTGTTTGTTTGATAATGTGTATTTCCGTTTTTTGGATTGTGGTTTTCAATTTGTAGCGAACCGGGTTCGGCATATACGGCATTGCAAAAAGCGTTTGACTCTCCAATGCCGTCTGAAAACCGGTTTCAGACGGCATTTGCGTTCAGTGAGAAAGGTCGCGCCTGCCGCCCGAACGTCTCGCCGCAGCCTCTGCATAACGGCTCACCTCTTTTTCCAAATCTTCCAAGTTCAAAGGAAAATCAGGCAGTCTGTCTCCCTGTTTCTCTTCGCGGATAATCCGCCCGCCATCCAAATACCACGTCTGTTGCGCATGATAGGTCTGCATATCCGCCGTTACGCCATCCGCTTTCAATGCTACCGTCGAAGATTGTGCAATAAAAAGATTTCCGTTTTTCAAATAATATTCGAAACTCTGGCGTTTTTTTCCATTGTCGAAACTCCAATAGACTTTTTGCGGCAGACCGTCCGCATCATAGCCGACCACAAGACTGTTCGCCTTCATCCCCCGGGGCATCAATTCCCGCATATTCTGATAAAACACATAATCGCGCGAGTCCGACGCAATCCGGTTGCTCTCTTCGCGGAAGTCCCAAACCTTCTGCTCGTCATTCGCGACATCCCGGTATTTCGCCAAATATACCTGGGCCATCTGATAACACCCGAGGCAATGCTCATAAACATCTTCCCCGATTTTCCCGCGCCCCGACGCATCAAATACCGAACCGTCCGGTTGCCAAACAACCCGATATTCTCCTGTCGTTTCATAATTTTCCCCGTGAGCCGTTCCGCCGTACACATTTACAGAAAACGGACGATCGTTCCGATACAGATATTCGGCATTAACAAACGCTTCCGGCGATCGTTGCAAAAGCGAAACCGCAACCAAACCGCCCTCGCCGATATAGTAATCCAGCCAGACCTCTTCCCCATGTTCCTGCTCCGTTACGTGAAACCATTGCGCCTTTTCTTTCAAACGACTGAGCCGGATAGCGAGCGCGAGATAATCCTTCTCCGACTGCAACGGACCGTCATCCACAGTTTCGGCAAGGCTTTCCTCCGTCCTCATCGATTCCTTCACGATGACAACCGCCCTGTCGGCATTTCGGAACAGGCGGGCAAGTTTCGCCACAAAAGTATTCGGATTTTCAGGTATTTCAGTTGCCGTATCGCTCAAAAACCAACGCGGATTAATCTCATAGGCAATGCCCGTTCCCAGCCAAAAGGCAAATACAAGTGCAAAAAATGACAACAATACCGGTTTGAATTTTTTAAACATATTTATTTTTCGTTTAACAGGATATATCGATTATATCAGGCGGGCTTTGATTGTTTGATTTTTAATCTAATCTACGGTTGCTGCCGTACTTTTTCGGAAACAAATTGGGTAAAACTAAAAATATCCTTAACGATTTATTTTTCATAGGTTGTCGCCCCCTCCAAATTGCGTGCCAACAACTTCGGCAAAATCAAGCCGGCAAGCCCCTGCATCCTGTACTAATCGGAGAAAATGCCGTCTGAAAGCCGAATACCGCTTCAGATGGCATTTTGATTGTTGGGTTTTTAATCAGAGCTTTGTTTGATAATTTGTTATTTTGAATAAAATACAGGTTCTGTCGAGCTGATAACTTCTATTACAGAATCGCTAAAAAAGAAAATATAAGCCTTATAATATTTCTTTTCAAAAAAACCAAAACTTTCTTCTTTCAACCAGTCCATATAACTGTCATCTATTATCTCGAAAAAATAATTTGCAGTAGGATTCCCATCCGAATTATTTTCTGTTTTATTTTCGAATAAATATTCTGAAAATTTTACTTTATAAGATTCATCCGTTATTTGAAAATGAATTATATTGTCAATAAATATTTCAATATTTAATTCATAATTTCGGTCGGATGCCAAAATGTTCACATCTTGTTCGGTAACACAAATTTTGTCCACATAAAATCTGTGATTATTGTTAGAAAATTGTAATGGTTTAATCTTCACAATCGTTTTCCATATCTAAGTTTTGTTTTCTTATTGCCCTGCCGGATAAAGCAGGTCTGCCTCCGTACTGTCTATCCTCACATTTACTTTCCTGCCATCGGCTTTTATCTCCCCGGTTTTACCGTTTTTGCCAACTTCGCGGCTTTGGCGGTGGCAATGTTGAAGGCGGCTTCGACGGTTTCGGCGGCATTGGGGTTGACCCGTACTCATCCGCAAACGGCAACACGACGGACGGTGTTTGCTTTTCAGCCGTCTGCCGTTTTGACCAAGGTGCTGCCGTGGAAGGAGCAGGTGTAGGATTTTTGAAGAACTCAGTTCTCAATATCCTGCTTCAAATGAAGGAAAGACCATCTGAAAAACAAGCTTAATTTCAGACGACCTTTAATCAAATTTAAGAAAGCCCTTACCAAGCAAACGGTTTCCGCTTCATATCCGAAAGGTTGTCAACTTCATTATTCAGCAAGAACTGCTCAAAAGCATTCCAACCTTTCTTTTCCACCAATTCTGCTTCCTGTTTATACAAGGGGACAAGCAAAGGGAAAACGATATTGTAGTGTTCGCCATAACAGACCTGAAAATCATCATCGAAATAAAATGGGGCGGAAACATACAGTGCATCCATTTTGCTACCTTCGATAATTACCCTGGGTAATTGAATAATTTCACCTCTTAAAATAGGTTGTCTATTGTCAATCAAATATTCAGCCACTCCTGATAGAAAAGCTGCAATATTTTCTTTATTCCATTCTTCAGAACAGGTAAAAATTAATTCAAACCTACTCTTATAGTTCAAGTCATATCGATTCAAGCCTAAAGTAGAAAAAGTAGTTACCCCTTTATATGGTTGTGATGGGAAGACGGAAACGCTGAGATGATAACGTCGATCCAAGCATTTTATACCGCTTTCGATTTCACCCAAATAATGTTCTAAATGTTCAACTATAATCATTTTTTCTTAAAGATTTCATCCCTATCCCGGCAAGACGTAGGCTGTTTTGGGCTCCAATACCGACTTTTTTATTGACGGAAATGCCGTCTGAAAAATAAAGCGGCATCTTGATTTTGCCGTCTAAGGACTTTGCATCCATTCCTCTTTGCTGATTCCAAATTC
This sequence comes from Neisseria gonorrhoeae, assembly GCF_003315235.1. Classification (GTDB taxonomy): domain Bacteria; phylum Pseudomonadota; class Gammaproteobacteria; order Burkholderiales; family Neisseriaceae; genus Neisseria; species Neisseria gonorrhoeae. The sequence goes on from NZ_QNRU01000027.1 coordinate 19,688, forward strand.
AAATTCAGCCTGTTCAAATGCCGAATCTAATGTGTCATGATAAGTATCCGTTTGTTCCTGACCGGTCTCATCCAAATAAAACAAATAAAATCCCGGGTCATTTTCATATTGAACAATACTTAAAGCAACAGGTTTGGGAAGTATCCCCATTGGAGTGCGATGAATCGTTCTAATAGGAAAATCTTTATTTTTATCTAAGATAACTTTGAATAATTCTTTTACACTCATAATTTTCTAATCCTGAATAATTGTTACCGCACTATTTTCTATTACACGTCCATTGGCTTTGTAGCCGTCTGCCGTTTTGACCAAGGTGCTGCCGTGGAAGGAGCAGGTGTAGGATTTTTGAAAAACTTAATTCCCAATATCCTGTTTCAAATGAAGGAAATAGGTCGTCTGAAAATTAAACACGGTTTCAGACGACCTTTTAATCGTTAGGTTTACAATCTAACGTAATCCATTCTTACTTATAGATCGATTAAGAGAAGCCCAAACAAGCTTCCCTGTAGCTGAGGATATTTGCTTCCTCATATCTATTTAAAATTCCTTTTAAATCAGAATTATATTTTTTGGGCGGAAAATTAACCGATAAATAATTCTCTCCATTTTTTCTGATTTTACCACTGTGTTCTTCTATGGCTGCCAATAAATCCTTTGGGAAATGATCCAAAACAACGATGTTTATCGTGGTATTTCCTGAAGCTTTTATCAAGTGGTCGAAAAACAGCATCTTATCCTCACGTTCTATGGCAACAATGTCGTTTAAAGCCAAATTCGGTGCGAAAAGAGGAATCTCTTGAATAAGAAAATTTCCATCAGGCATTATGTTTCCTGACAGTATTTCTTCTGCAATATTGCTTTCCAAATCGTAATAGACGACAGTAAGTTTCGATTTCATTTGTTACTCTTCTTAATGTTGCAGCCTCTGCATAATACCTGCCCGTTTTTAGGTGTACCTTGACCACCCTTAGATTTAGGGATGACATGATCTACTTGTCTTTCATTTGAAGTAGGAGAAATATTTTTTATAGATTGTTTGGCTGGAATTGTTTCAATACCGCAATTAGCGCACTTAACTTGACCATTATTTTGAATCCTATTCAAATCAATAACGGCTTCTTTTCCTGCTTTAGTAAAGTCTTTTCCTGCCCGATCGTTTTTACTAAGCCGTTCTGCGCGAAGTTTTGCTTTCTCTAAATTATTTGAACCGCCATACGGACAATCATTATGAACCCAAACCCCTTCCGTTTCCGCCTGATTACCCTTGACGAAGTAGGTATGCCAGTCGGCAACGGTCAGATTGTAGGCTTTGAGCGGTGTTGGTTTGACAATGATGTTGCGGACGGTTTGGGTTTTGCCGCTTTCGGCAAACAGCCTGCTTCCCGCTTTCAAATCTTCCGCTTTAATCCATTTGCCGCCCGAATAAAACGGATGGATGCGGTTGGAAATCAGGGTTTGGTTGTTGCCGATGCCGTCTGAAATTTCAATGTAAACGGTTTCTTGATACGGATTGCCGTATCGGGCGGTAACGGGTTTGTATCCCGTTTCTCCGCTTGCCTCGTCCTTGGAAAGGACGCGGTCTCCGGCTTGAATATGGGCAATGGCTTTGTAGCCGTCTGCCGTTTTGACCAAGGTGCTGCCGTGGAAAGAGCAGGTGTAGGATTTTTGAAGAACTTAGTTCCCAATATCCTGTTTAAAATAAGGGGAAGGTCGCCTGAAAATTAAACACGGTTTCAGACGGCATTTTGATTGCCGGGTTTTGCTATTTTTTGTTGTAATAATCAAATTGCACGTTGACTATGTCTTTCTCGGTAAAAATATAACGGAGCATTGTTTTAAGCCTTTCATAACGTTCGTTAATTCCCACGCTATCAGGTAACCAAGGGGAAGCTTTAATTTCAAAAAGTTTCCAATTTGGAACCATTAAAAACTCAATAATGGTACCGATTCCAATCACGATATCCCTTGGTATATCCATCGGATAAGGATATTTTCTCCTAACCTCGATTAAATCATTCTCCAACTTCCAATATTCTTCATCATCCCACACCCCGTCATCATACCATTTGCCAATAAATGAATTTTCGTCATACCCCTCAAAATAAGGAACGTTTCTTATAATATCCTTGAACTCACACATAATAATGTATCTCCAATATAATTAAACTTTTCATCTCAATCTACCTTTACTATGTTGTATTGGAAAGTAAAAAAATTTCCAGTCCTCTACATCTAGATCAGTAAAAATATAACGGAGCATTACTCTGAACCTTTCATAACGCTCATTAATTTTGACACTTTTAGGCAACCAAGGAGAAGCTTTAATTTCAAAAAGTTTCCAATTTTGAACCATTAAAAAATCAATAATGGTACCGATTCCAATCACGATGTCCCTTGGTATATCCATCGGATAAGGATATTTTTTTCTAACCTCGATTAAAGCATTCTCCAATTTCCAATATTCTTCATCATCCCACACTCCGTCATCATACCATTTGCCAATAAATGAATTTTCGTCATACTCTTCAAAACAAGGGATGTTTCTTCTAAAATCCTTGAACTCGCACATAATAATTAATCTCCAATACGATTTAGGTTTTTATCAAATGTACCGTTTCTTGTTTCTTTTCTGTTCAGATTTTTGGGTGAAGATGCTTCTTTCCAAGCCCCTCCATTATGTGAATCTACATCGCGTGATATATAACTCTTTCCTTTTTTAAAAATAGCAGCATCATTTCTCGTTCTTTCTTTTATTTTTCTATATCCCAATTTCTTTGCTGCTGCATATGCTTCTGAATCATTCCCATATACGGGGGTAGATGGTGTTTTTCTTGGCGGACACGCATTATGAACCCAAACCCCTTCCGTTTCCGCCTGATTACCCTTGACGAAGTAGGTATGCCAGTCGGCAACGGTCAGATTGTAGGCTTTGAGCGGTGTTGGTTTGACAATGATGTTGCGGACGGTTTGGGTTTTGCCGCTTTCGGCAAACAGCCTGCTTCCCGCTTTCAAATCTTCCGCTTTAATCCATTTGCCGCCCGAATAAAACGGATGGATGCGGTTGGAAATCAGGGTTTGGCTGTTGCCGATGCCGTCTGAAACTTTAATGTAAACGGTTTCTTGATACGGATTACCGTATTGGGCGGTAACGGGTTTGTATCCTGTTTTCCCGCTTGCCTCGTCCTTGGAGAGGACGCTCTCGCCGGCTCGGATACGGGCAATGGCTTTGTAGCCGTCTGCCGTTCTGACCAAGGTGCTGCCGTGGAAGGAGCAGGTGTAGGATTTTTGAAGAACTTAGTTTTCAATATCCTGTTTCAAATGAAGGAAATAGGTCGTCTGAAAATTAAACACGATTTCAGGCGACCTTTTGATTGTTGAACTTTTCAATTAAATCATTATTGTGATTGGTTTATTTTTCATAATAAATTCAGAAATTATATCTTGAATTATAGAAATATTTTTAGAGATATGCTCAATAGGGTAGACGTCTCCCAAAATTTCCATTGTATTTCCACTATAATTTTCCGTTTTAAGATTTTTTACTTCAATATCTCCATCTTCTAAAATTGTTTGAATTATTGGTAAATAATATCCTTTTTCAAAATAGATAGTTAATTCAGTATTGCCAAATTCAGGCTCAGGAATAATTCTGAAAACAAGGACTCCGGCTTTTTTTTCAAAATTTGATACAGAAAAAAAGTTATTTATTTCTTTAATGTTAGGATTTTCTAAAATAGGGATTTGGATTCGTTCTCCATTATCTGTAATAAAAAATCCACCAAAAACAATTGTTGATGTTTTCATTTTCTCTCCTTAATTGATTTCATACCAGGCGTCCAATAGTAAGTTTTATTTTTTCCTGTTACATTATCTGTCGCATTAACAGTCAGTGATTTCAGTCCAGAAGCTTGAGCAGCAGCTGCAATATCTCCTTTACAATAACCGCAAACATCTTTTCCTGAAACTGTCATTGTCATAGATGCCCCTTTCGTTTCACCTGCATTATAAGCCTGCTGGATAACACCAATTTCAGCATGTGAATTAGCAACGGTTGCATTCGGACGAGGTTTACCGTCGGCTTGGATTTTTGCATTAACTCGTTGGGCTATTAATGTAGGTGAATCAGGCGATCCAATTTTTGCACTTTGATTAACATCTCTAAAAGTCTTTCCATTAATCGTTCCTTTGGCAATTACTTTTGGTTTGACAGTAGAAAAGTTTTTATAGCTAATCGAAAAATCCCCGCTAACCGCAGCTTTCCCCGGTTTTGCCGCCTTTGCCAGCTTCGCGACTTTGGCGGCGGCGGCAACGTTGAAGACGGCTTCGACGGTTTCGGCGGCATTGGGGTTTTCCTGTATCCACCGGTCAACGGCTTCGCGCGTATTTTTTTCAAAGCCCGCCACGCTGCCCAAGC
>NZ_QNRU01000028.1 GCF_003315235.1 Neisseria gonorrhoeae
ACAAGTTAAACGTTGCTGCGGTTTGGCCGGTGTTTTTGCATTGTCCGTAATATAGCGGATTAACAAAAACCGGTACGGCGTTGCCCCGCCCCGGCTCAAAGGGAACGATTCCCTAAGGTAATGAAGCGCCGGGCGGATCGGTTCCGTACCATTCGTACTGCCTGCGGCCCGCCGCCTTGTCCTGATTTTTGTTAATCCGCTATGGTTTAAGGCTTTGTTTCTTAAGTCCGCAGAGTATGCCATGGTTAGACCTTCAACGTCGAGTGTTGTACTATTTTGTTTTTAATTGACTATATTCGTGGCAGACAACACAGCGCGTACAGCCTCGGACGGCTTTTCGCTTTGCTTCCGGTATCGGGTCGCCGCAGTCTTCGCAATGGCTGAAGCCGGCGGTGTTTTCAGACGGCGGTTGGTGTTTCGCCAAGGCTTCCACCAGAAATTCGGCTTCGCGTTCGGATGCGCGGTCGGCAAAATCAGTCATGTTTCAGACGGCCTTTCGTGTGCCAGTTCTGCCAGCCCTCAATTTGGATTTCGAGCTTTCGGTAGTATCCGCCATAGCGGACGGCGTGGTTTAAAAGTTGTTCGGGAGAGCCGCCGGCCGGACGCTCGGGGCGTTCGTATTCGACCAGCAGTCCGGAAGGAACGGGCGGAATTTCCGCGACGGCAACGGTTTTAATCGGGGTATCCGAAGGCACGGTTGTAGAGGTGCAGGCTGTTCGTGCCAAGGCCGTTAAAACGGTTGCCGTCTTTGTCTGCCGCTTCACGGGTTTACTCCTGTAAGGTGTTGCGCGTTTTGTCCAATTCGCTCAGGGCGGCCGCCAAATCCGTGCTTTGTTTTTGGGAAAAGTCGTACCACCGCTGCCTTTCGTCCTGCGCTTTTTTAAGCTGCAAGGCGTATTGTTCCGCCGCAACCATAGAAGAATGCCGATAGGCGGCAATCAGGGCGGTTTGTTCCGCTTCGGCCTTGTCGGCAGCGTACCGGTAGCCGCACGCCCACGCAAGCAAAAGTACAAATGCCCAAAGCAGCCGTTTTTTGGCTCGGACAAATTCAATCATTGCCGCCCCCTTCCTGATTTGCGGATTTTTTGATTTCCGCCAGCTGCGGAACTGCCGCTATGCCGCGTTTGATTAAGGCATAATTAGGAAAGGCCGTCTGAATGGGCTTTTAAAGGGGGTTAAAAGAGTTCATGGGATGGTTGCTTATCCAAATCAGTACAAATGAATTTCAGGTTTTTGTTGTATGCAGGCAAAGGCCATTTTTTCCATACTTCATCTGCACCAACTTTCTCAATCAGCCAATAGACCAACAAAGCTGCTGGCTGACTGAAAAAATACATTTCTTCAGCATTTTCTTTTATCCGCTTGGCAATATATTTCTTCTCATTCAAAAGTGAACGGATGTCAGAAAGAATACTTGATTGGGAAATGCTGGATTGAAATGTTTCTAGAAAAATCATATTGGTTTTTTTATCAACTTCAGGAACAAGCCCTATTTCCTTTTGATAAAGCTGTGATAATTGGGGAAGAAGCTCTTCTTGTGGTTGATTTGCTTCTTTCAAAATTGCCAGAGTACGACTAAATAAGTCATCTGTAGTTTCCATCAAAGCCATGCTCTTCGCGACTTCGCGCTCTGCTTGCTTTGGAACATTGCCGTCAGGCTTGTATATATTGTCATGAACCAGCTCTGCATAAGCATGTTGGAGTAAAGAACGCACCTGAACTTCACAGCACAAATCAGCAGGGATGCTGACATTTTCGGGTGTAATGAATGCTTGTTTAGGACGAATCTCGTAATGTTTGGATTGTATAGTCAAATTGCTTTGGGATTTTGCTGAATTTCATCTGCAAAATCTTTCGAAACTTTAGCATTCCACTGAGATGAGGATTCAATGATTTCACAAACTATTTGAATATGTTCCGCAAGCAATGCCACAAAACGTACGCCGACCAAGTCAGTCATTTGAGTTTGAGGTGAAGTGTAATTTTTTCGGCCAATCTTGGCTAGAGCTGAAGAAATCTCTTTGACTCCAGGCTTTGCTTCAATTTTTAGAAAATTGGCAACCGGAACAGGAGAAATGACATTGGATAATTGATTTTGAATTTCTTCAGCCACAAATCTACCCCAAGCGGAAAATGCCGCTTGGTGGCTTTCTAAATAGCTTTTGAAATCATCAATATCACTCATTTTTGTTGTTGTAACTGTCCTTTAATTAGGACAACAGTATATTCCCCATCTTCCGTTGGCGCAATTTCCATATAGTCCTGAGTATGCTCGGGAGGAGTCAAGATAACTACACCGTTACTAAATCCGTAAGACCTCCGTTTGCGTAAACGAGTTTTAATATATTCAATATCTTTACTTACGGCATTTTGAGGAAAATCCTTTTCCACCATAAATTCTGTATAAGTTGTTCGTTTTTCTTGAGGTAAATGATTTTGGGCAAAATTATTTACACTAATGGTTGCTTCCGCACTTTTCAATGTAACGCGCAATGCTTCATGCGCATCTAATTTTGCATCATCACTTAAATCAGAGTTATCGATAAAATTGCGTGTCCACTCAAAAAAATCCTGCGTCAATTTACGGGAAGAAGCAGCTATACTCATACCCAAGAATACTTGATAGAAATAGGAAGCTGCCGGTCTAGTTTCCGTTTGTGTCATCAGATGGTCATACAAAAAAGCTCGATAATTCCCAGATTGTATTTGCTCTAGCGGCCTTACTGTTTCAGCCACCAAAAAACCTATCTTGAATAATCTTGCTGAATCGGTCAGTAATAATTCTTCTAAGAATTCAATCGTGATAAAGTCATCCTCTTCTTTGGTTCGGAACCCATCTTGAGGTTCAGCCTTAATTACACATAAAAACGGCTTACCGGTATCTCCAACCCTACCTTTTAAAACCAACAAAATACCACCCGGTGCATTTGTATTCAGTTGTGCATCGGTCAACATGTGGGCAAATTGTGCGGAATCCTCAATAAACTCTGCTTCCTCTTTGAGTTGTATGGCTGCCGCTATCTGAAAAAAACTATTTTCAGCCGTATTGACAACAGACATTTCAATGCCATGAGATTTATTACCCAAAGCTTTGGTCAGCCTGGTTTCCAATGTTCTTCTTGCCGTAATAGGCAAATCAATCAAATGTGTACTGATTTTAGGTTCTACACGCTCTCTATTTTCATTTTTCGGATAAATACGATGGGTAATAATTTTTTTCAATTACCAGCCCTTCAAAAGAGTAATTCGTTTCTGTCATCATTTTTCCTATTGTAAGTTAATTAAGGTCTTTTGAAATCTGAACCACTTGGCCGATGACCTGAATATCGGGGTGGTTTTTAATACGCTTTAAAATGCACGGCCGCTCCTATTGCTTAATATCTGTTTCAGAACACCGGAGCAGCCCGACTGTCAGAGTGTCCCAAATGCCGTCTGAAATCTTCAGACGGCATTTTTTATCCGTTGCTCACTTTACCAAGCGCAGTTTGGGCTTTTTTCTCTACCACCAGCTTAAAGGCGGCGTAGTCAGCAAGCTCTTTGCGGCTGCCGCTGCCGAGCTGACGGAACAGGGCAAGCAGTTCTTTTTCTTCAGCACTCAAGGATTCAGACGGCATGGCGGCTGTTTCGCCGCGTCTGCCGTGCATGACGTAATCAATATCGATGCCGATTTTAGAAAAAGAGAATAATTTTTCACTTGATGGGCGATTTTCACCACGCTCCCACTTTCCCCACATCTCACGAGAAAAACCACATTTTTCAGCAGCTTCTGCTTGGTTCAAGCCTAATTTAATTCTTTCTTCTTTCAATCGCTTACCAAAAAGAGAAGTTTTTTCCACTTAAATTTCCTTGAAAAGAGAAATATTTTTCTCATAATTCACACATCAAGACATGAAACACCCTAAATCATCACGAAAAAGGACGAAAAAATGAACACTTTGAAGGCTCATGCGCGACAGCTCATGATGGATCACATACACCCGGCTACGGGAAAAAGCTTGTTTATTTTAAAACAAGCCAAGACCCTGCTGCTGCACAACAGACCGGATGTTTATCGTGCAAAGAGGCCTAAAACTAAACACATTATACCACACGAAAGGCATAAATAATATTGAAAAACCTTTAAATTTCAAGCCTATTCCCTATCTGCAAACGCGCGGCAGCACGGCCGTGTGGTTTAAGCGCAACGGCGTGTGCAAGACGCACCGGGCGAAACATTTCAATTTGGAGCGCACCGCGGTGGAACACCCCTTGCGCGGCAAGCTGAAAGGCAATTTCGGCAAAAGCCACGAAGCGGCGGTAAAACTTGGGCTGAAGGAGGATGCGGATGGCGACGAGTAAAAAGGCGCAGCGGCTGTTGCGGGTGTTTTTGGCGATGGACGCGCATCCGGTAATCGGCATCAGCAATAAGGAGCTTTCAGACGGCCTGGGGCTGACGCCATCACAAGTCAGCAGGGATATTGATGATTTGGTTGCATCGGGATTGGTCATCAAGCTTGAAAACGGCAACTACGCCTACGGCATCAAAACCCTACAAATCGCAGAGCGGTTCAGAAAACAGCAAGAGCGGCTGAATGCGCGCTTGCAAGAATTGGAAAACCGAATTTACTAAATGCGACGACGTCGTCGCATTTGAGGAGCAAAAGAAATGGCAACAGAAATTTTAGGACATACGGTCGGCGTAACGGCAAACGAATTGGCTATCCACAGTATGGAGGTTATGGACAAGTTTTCAGGCGGCGAGGCCTACAACGAGACGGTATGGATTGAGCGCGGACGATTTGCGGACGCCAAACGATGGAAGGGATGTTTGAGCCGGGACGCGCGCTGATCATCATCAAAGAGCATACGCCGCATGGGCGGTTTGCCGAAATCGCTGAAAAAGAGTTGGCCTCGGACGGCGGGAATCCCAAAGACTGATGAATGCCACCCTCCGTTTTATCGACCCGAAAATGAAACAAGCGCAGCCTAAGCTGATGACGTTGGGCAAATCCAAACTGCTCGAGCTGCTGGTCGAAGACGACGACACTTTGTTGGAGCTTGCCGAAGGCGGTGAGGTCAACGGCAACACTTTTGACGATGTCGACCGTATGACTATTAAGGAGCTGCGCGTCGCCCTGCGCGAAAGCCGTGAAACGGCGGAAGCGAAAGATAAGGTGATTGCCGATAAAAATAAAAAGGTCGATGAGCTGGCGGAAAAGCTGTCGAAAAAGCAGACGGGTGTCAAAGAGCCTAAACCTGCGGATGTGGGCATCGAGCTGACGATGCAGCTTGGCAGCTTGACAGCTTGGAAGTCGGTATCCGCTCGCAAATCAGCCGATTGCGCGATATGTTCGAGCAGATGGCGGCGCACGGCGAGGCGCATGGATTTGACCACCGCGCGAAGATGGTCGGCACGCTCAATCAAATTATTTTGGACTGCGAGCAACTGCGCGAAAGCTATGCCCTACCGACCGAAGCACCGGCAGACAATGTGCCGGAATGGTTGGGCGGTGAAACGGGAGAAGGCGATGAATCCGGCAATGATTGAGCGTCTTAAAGCAGTCGAAAATCAGGCGGAAGCAATGGGGCGCGGCGCACGCTCTGCATATCTTAAGCAGCAGGCGCAGGAATTGGGCATCAGCCTTGCCACGCTATACCGCAAGCTGGAGGCGGTCAGCGTCAAGCCGACGCGCAAACGGCGCAGCGATGCGGGCAAGACGGAGCTTAAACCGGAAGAAGCCAAATTGATTTCGGCGGTTTTGGCGGAGGCGATGAGGCGCAACGGCAAGCGGTTGATGCCGGTGCGGCAGGCGGTGGAAATGCTGCGCGCCAACGGGAAAATCGAGGCGGCGCGGATTGACGGGGAAACCGGGGAAGTCATCCCCCTTTCTGAAAACACCATTACCCGGGCTTTACGGGAATACAAGCTGCATTCCGACCAGCTTTTGCAGCCCGACCCCGTCAGCCGCATGAAATCGGAACACCCGAACCATTGTTGGCAAATCGACCCGAGTTTGTGCGTTTTGTATTGCCTGCCGCGTCAGGGCAAGGATACGGGGCTGCGGGTGATGAAGGAAGAGGAGTTTTATAAAAACAAGCCGAAAAACGTCGTCAAAATCGAAAACGACCGCGTTTGGCGGTACACGGGGACAGACCATGCCTCCGGCACGATTTCGGTGCGTTATTACTTCGGCGGCGAAACCAGCGCGAACCTCTGTGATTTTTTCATCTACATGATGCAGGCGAAAAAAGACATCGGCAAAGACCCGTTCCGGACCGTACCGCGCATGGTCATGCTTGACCCGGGCAGCGCGAATACTTCGGCGGCGTTTAAAAATTTGTGCAAGCCCTTGGATGTGCATGTGCAAATCAACAAGCCGGGCAATCCGCGTGCCAAAGGGCAAGTGGAAAAAGCCAACGATATTGTGGAAACGGCATTTGAGAGCGGGTTGCGCTTTACCGAGGTACACGACATCGACCAGCTCAATGCTTTATCGGAACGCTGGATGCGTTACTACAACGGTACGCAAAAACACAGCCGCCACGGCATGACCCGCTATCAGGCGTGGAACAAAATCAAACCCGAGCAGCTCATCCTGCCGCCGCCTGCCGAATATTGCCGAGAGCTTGCCGTCAGCGCGCCGAAAGAGGCGAAAGTCTCGGCGGATTTGGAAATCCGCTTTGGCGGACGGGTATATAGCGTAAAAGGCATCAAGGGGATTTTGGTCGGTCAGAAAGTTTTGGTCGGTAAGAATCCTTGGGAGGCAAACGGGGCGCGGGTCGCCACTTATGACGCGGAGGGTAACGAGGTTTGGGTATCCGTACCCGAAGTAGTTTTTGACGAGATGGGCTTCAAGGCTGATGCCGCGGTCATCGGGGCGGAATACAAAGCCCCGGCCGATACAGACGCGCAACGGCATCGCAAAGAGCTGGACAAGCTGGCGATGGGTGCGGAAACGCTGGAGGCGGCAGCCGCCAAACGCAAAGGCAAGGCAGTCCCGTTCGGCGGCAAAATCGACCCGTACAAACATCAAGAAGATACGCTTGCCGCAAGCAATACGCTCTTTATGCCCAAACAGGGGCAACAGATGGATTACAACAAGATGGAGGTCGCCGAGCAGGTATTGAGCAAGGTCGAAATCGCCAAACGCTTAAAACCCCGCGTCGAGGCAGACGGCGGCGACTGGAAACAGGCAGTGTCGGTCATCCTCAAACACTACCCGGAAGGTGTGACCGAGGGCAGGCTGGAAGAGGCGTTTGAACGCACCCGGACAAGATGCCGTCTGAAACTTTTGAAAACCGGTTAGGTTTCAACCGAAAACAGCTTTTATAGTGGATTAACAAAAATCAGGACAAGGCGGCGAAGCCGCAGACAGTACAAATAGTACGGCAAGGCGAGGCAACGCCGTACCGGTTTAAATTTAATCCACTATAAAAACCACCCTGCTTGTCCGATGCCTCGGGACGGACGGGCAAACCGACACGGCACGCAAACCGCGTCGGCAAAAATGCCGTCTGAAAAAATTCAGACGGCATCTTCAGACACATTACCTGCAAACGGCAACACATTCCAATCCAGACCGATCAGGCAATCAATACGAACGGCTGTTTACATACTTACCAGCTTTCACCAACCGGTATCGATTTAACCGATTTCCTTAATATTTTTCCTGTCCGTTTTAAACTTCGCCTTAAACACATCCGGTAAATCTTTATCGAAATACCAAAGCCCGTCATCCATTTCCAATGCGCCGCCCATTCCATGCAGAACGACTTTTCCCCCGTTAAAGGATCGGTTTCGGTAATTTCCACCTCATGCATTTTTCCCCAATCCAAAACAGGCAACTTGTGTGCAAACGCCAAAACTTGTTCGTCAGAACGGCCGCACGCCTTATCGCATCGGCCTGAAACATATACGGGACAAGGCTCATCCTCTGCATAACCGTCCGGAAGGATACCGGCTGAGGCAGGACACAATCCGTATGTTTCCGCCCACGACGACAAAGCCCGTCTCGCCGCCTTTTTATTGGCAAATAATCCGGTAGGCGGATTATCCGTCACACCGTTTTTCAAAGCCGCTGTTTTCGCATTCAACATGCCGTCTGAACCTTTTTCAAACCTGACGGTCGTAAATGTTTTAAGCAGATTTTTGGCAGATACATAACAACCCGAATGATAACGTCCGACCAATTCCGCTTTAATCTTATATGCATGCAGGCTGCCCAATGCGGGAAAAAAAAACGGACTTCCTCCGTATTGCACCAATCAAACGGGGGCTTTTCCGGAATCCAACAAAGCCGCAACCTCGCCATATGCCCGTTCAAACGTACCGATATAATTTACTTTTCCCCCGCCGTCGAAACAGGCAAGCACACCTGTACCGTCGGGCAAACCGTACAGCCGTTCCCTCAACCGTTCGGGAAGCGCGGCAGGAAAAAGTTTCGGATTCGTCAAACGGAAACACTGCCTGCTCCACTCCTCAAGCCCGTGTGCCGACAGGCTGTATTCCAAATAATCACACAACGCCGATACATCCGCCATCGCACGATGCCTGTCTTCCACAACAATCCCCAACCTTTCGATGATACCGTCCAGGCTGTGCTTGTAAAACTGCGGATACAGCCGACGCGAAAGCTGCACACTGCACAAAGCAGGCGATGAAAATCCGATACCCGCACGATGAAACTCATGCTTTAAAAACGTATAGTCGAAACGGCTGTTGTGCGCCACCAGCACGCACCCCTTCAATACCGAAAACAACCCGCCGGCAATTTCAGCAAACACCGGCGCGTCGGCAACCATGCCGTCTGAAATCCCCGTCAGTTCCGCCACAAACTTCGGAATCGGTTTTTGAGGATTGACCAGCCATTCATACCTCTCCGCCCTTCCCTGCCCAAACTTGACCAAAGCCACTTCGGTTACCCTGTCTTCATACAGATTGCCGCCCGTCGATTCCAAATCAACCACGGCAACAGGCATTCCAAACCGTAAAAACGCCTTTTCCAGCAAGGGCCAGCGGGAAACAACAATCATTTTATTCTCTTTAAATTCAAACAACAAACCGATATTTTACACTTTTAAGGCATTTCATCCAACAAAATAATTGACAGAATCCGATGATTACCATAAAATTCAAAAATTTATTGCAGCGCACCCGTAGCTCAGTTGGATAGAGTATCTGGCTACGAACCAGAGGGTCGGGCGTTCGAATCGCTCCGGGTGCGCCAGTAAGAAAATACAATACGCGCCCATCGTCTAGCGGTTAGGACATCGCCCTTTCACGGCGGTAACCGGGGTTCGATTCCCCGTGGGCGTGCCAGATTCCAAATCCCCGAAATAATCCCTCGGGGATTTTTATTGCCTCGGCAATTCGTTACCATATCTTTACCTACCCACTTCATCAGAATCTCAGACGTAATCGAATCATATTCAAACTTTTGCCATGCAAACCGATATCCCATAACCGGATGCGGTGTCCGTTCAATATAGTGGATTAAATTTAAATCAGGACAATGCGACGAAGCCCCAGACAGTACAAATAGTACGGCAAGGCGAGGCAACGCCGTACCGGTTTAAATTTAATCCACTATATTTTGTCCGATTGGTACAGATATAACAGCATATTCCAAAGCTCCTTCTGCTTTTCTGTTTACCACTGCAATATTTAGAGTATAATACCAAATTTGAGTAATGGTTCTAAAACAGTTAAAACCATTTTTCATGAGCCTGACTGATTCGTATATTCGGAGAAACTGATGCAGAATATTTTTGACCCTTTGATTATTCGTGGAAAATCCCTTATTCCCATCGTGCAAGGCGGTATGGGGGTCGGTGTTTCCGCATCGGGTTTATCCAGCGCGGTGGCGCGTGAAAACGGCATCGGAACGATTGCCAGTGTAGATTTGCGCCACCTTCACGAAGACCTGCTCGCCGAATCCCAAATCAATCCGAGTGAAGAGAAATATACGTCTTTGAACTGTACCGCATTAGACAGGGAAATCCAAAAAGCCAAAAGTGCTTCAGAGGGAAAAGGACTGATTGCGGTCAACGTGATGAAGGCGGTCAAAGACCACGCCGCGTATGTCCGCCAGGCTTGCGAATCAGGGGCGGATGCGGTCGTGATGGGTGCCGGCCTGCCTTTAGACCTGCCGGAAATGACCGAGGGCTATCATAAGGATGTCGCGCTGCTGCCGATTCTGTCCGAATCGCGCGGTATTAATATCGTCTTGAAACGTTGGATGAAAAAAGGCATATTGCCCGATGCGATTGTAGTCGAACATCCTGCCCATGCGGCCGGACATTTGGGTGCATCAACCGTTGAAGGCGTAAACGATGCCAAATTCGACTTCAAACGCGTGATTGAGGAAACGTTTGAAGTGTTTAAAAATTTGGGGCTGGAGGGAGAAAAAATCCCGCTTATTCTTGCGGGAGGCATGGCAAATTTTGAAAAAGTCAAAACCGCCCTAAAGAACTGGGGAGCCTCCGCCGTTCAAATCGGTACGGCTTTTGCCGTTACCGAAGAAGGAGATGCACACCTCAACTTTAAAAAAACGCTCGCCAGTGCGGAAACTGAAAAAGTAGTCGAATTTATGTCTGTTGCCGGTTTGCCGGCGCGCGGTATCCGCACCAAATTCCTAGACAGCTATATCAGGCGCGAAGGCAAACTTCAGGCAAACGCCAAAGCCGACCCGCGCCGCTGTACCCAAGGTTTAAACTGCCTGACCAGCTGCGGTCTGCGCGACGGGCTTTCCAAAGCAGGGCAATTCTGTATTGATATCCAGCTTGCTGCCGCATTCCGTGGAGAAGTTGATAAGGGGTTGTTTTTCAGGGGAAAAGACCAGCTTCCCTTCGGTAATGCCATCCGCACCGTCCGCGAAACGATACAATATCTGCTGACGGGGAGCGAACCTGTTGCAACGCTCGGACGCTGACATCAGGTAGGATTTGATTTGCAAACAAAATGCCGTCCGAAGGGCTTTCAGACGGCGTTTTTCAGGTTGTGTTCCGGAACAGTGTCGAAAAAACGGAGAGAAATAAAAACGTTTTTATGTCAACAAAATGCCTTCCGCATTATGTCGGACATACAACACAAATGCCGTCTGAAGCCTTTCAGACGGCATTTTTCAGGCTGCCTTTCGGAATGATGTTAAAAAATAAACGGGATGAGATACATTTATTTTCGTCCGACAAATCAGACCATCACGCCGAATAATCAAACAATGCCTGCCCGACATTGCATATAACAAACCAATGCAATGAAAACACGGCTTTTTTATTTGCTTCCTGCATTATTGAAAAGTTTGTCCATCGGGGTCAAATCGACCGCATTGCCCTGGCTGGTAATCCATTTGTTCTCGACGCGCCACACGCCTGCCGCGTCCTCCACGCGCACATACCAGTGGTTGGCCGGCGGAAGGGTTTTGAACACCGCCTCATATTCCGCCCTGCCGTTCTGCGCGCTGCCGACGGGCTTGAGGGCGACGGTTTGATCGTCCGCCTTGCGGGTCGGGTGCATCAGCAGCAGGTTCAAAGGCTGTTTGCCGTCAAACTCGCCGCCGACAAACACTTTTGCCGCATTCATATCGGGAGAAATGAGGACCTGCACCCCGATATGCCGTCTGACGGCTTCTTCATCCCGATGAAGCTGGATGTCGATATGCTTGCCATCCTTATAATAATCGTCCGTAACCAAATCTGTCGCGTGCTGCTGCGCGACAAAAAACATAGCGACGCTGGCGATGACGACAAAAATCGGCCCCGCCATCAAGACCCACGGCCAGACGTGTTTGTACCAAGGCTTGATTGGATTGTTTTGAGACACGGTTATTCTCCGATAAAGGTTGCGTCTTCTTCCAAAACAACCGGCTTGCCGTCTGATGCACCGCTTTCCCGGTATTGGAAGATAAACTCGATAGGATGACTGCCTTTGTCCGCGTATTCCGGAATGGTGGACACTTGGACGGGAAGGGTTATTGTTTCGCGCGGAGCCACTTTTATACCGCCTTCAGGCAGCCCAGTCAGGGCGATTTCGTCAAATCCTTTGACACTTGCGGTAATCAGCTGTTCTTTTTCGCTGTTGTTGATGATACGCAGGCTATATGCGTTTTCCAGCCAACCTTTGGCGTTTTCGCGCACCATTACGCCACGGTCTTTCAGAATATCGACTTCGACCATTTTGCGCGTGGACAAACCGACCAGGAAGGCGGCGACAACCACTGCCAACACCGCGCCGTAACCTGCCACGCGCGGTCTGAGCAGCCGTTTTTTAATGTCTTTTTCGGCATATTCGTGTTCCAGCGCGCTTTCGGTCGTATAGCGTATCAAACCGCTCGGATAACCCATTTTGTCCATAATCTCATCGCACGCGTCGATACAGGCGGCGCAGCCGATACATTGGTATTGCAGGCCGTTGCGGATGTCGATGCCGACGGGGCAGACTTGGACGCACATCGCACAGTTGATGCAGTCGCCCAAACCCGCCTCTTCCTTGTTGACCGTTTTCTTGCGGGCGCCGCGCGGTTCGCCGCGTTCCGCGTCATAAGAAACAATCAGCGTGTCCTTATCGAACATCGCGCTTTGGAAACGTGCGTACGGACACATATGCAGGCACACTTTTTCGCGCATAATATGGGCGAAGAAGAAGGTCATAAAGCCGTAAAACGCTGCGGCAAACATCGCGCCGCCGCCTGCTGCTCCGGTGAATAAATCGGGAACAAACTGGCGGATGGGGACAAACCAGCCGGCAAACGTGATGCCCGTCCACGCGCAGACAAGGAAAATCAACAGGTATTTGGTGGCTTTGATGCGGATTTTGGTGAAATTCCACGGCGATTTTTCCAGCTTCAGGCGTTTGTTTCTATCGCCTTCGACCAGGTTGTCGATCCACAGCATAATTTCGGTGTAAACCGTTTGCGGGCAGGAATAGCCGCACCACAAACGGCCGGCAATCGTCGTCCACCAAAACAGCCCGAAGGCGCAAATCATCAGCAGCAGGGCAAGGTAAATCAAATCGCCCACCCCCAACGACAATCCGAAAATGAAGAAATGCCGTTCGGGGATATTGAAAACGACGGCCTGCCTTCCGCTCCAGTTGAACCACGGAATGACGTAAAACACAAACTGGGTCGCCAATACGGCGGCGATACGCAGTTTGGCGAACCGTCCTTCCGCCTTTTTGGGATGGATGCGTTCGCCTTCGGGATGGATTTGAATCACGCTGGCACGCGGATCGAACGTTTTTTTCACTTTCGGCGCGGCTTTTGTTTGTTCGGACGTGCCGATTCCGGATGCCGGACTGCCGGCTTGGTTTTCCGTGGTCATTCTGCATTCCTTAGATTTTTGATTGATGGTTTGCCCGTTACCGCCGCCGTTTTGCTTTTCAGACGTCATTTTTCTTGTTTTTTTAAGGCATTGTGTTTCAAGTTTTGAGAAAATCCGCTTTTCCCAAAATATATTCCCGCTATTGTACAACTTTATGCGCCGTCCGGATGTATTGGGCGAATACATTTCCCATCCGCATCAAAACGCCCTGATTTTACCGCACCGCCCGAACAAAATTAAAATACTCTTAAAAAACAAAGACTAAAAAAAACAGACACCCCCTTATCGGCAGAACCGCCGGCGCAAGCTCATAAACAAACGCTATCAACAATCCGGCACACAATCTATAACGTTTTATTTCAAAAGGAATAATGGCAGGCTTCGCCCGCAAATCGAAAATCCTTCCCCACCGCCCACCCCCTGCCGCCGCCTTCCCCCGCGTCCGCCCTTTTCTTGAAAGCATAAGCGAATCGGGCGATAATCAACGCCTTCCGATTATCCACTTATCCGAAACACCAGCAAGGAAAATACAAAATGTCTCAACTGGCAAACGTAATCCGCTTCCTCTCGGCCGATGCCGTTCAAAAAGCCAATTCCGGCCACCCCGGCGCGCCTATGGGTATGGCGGAAATGGCGGAAACATTGTGGACGAAATTCCTCAATCACAATCCCGCCAATCCCAAATTCTACAACCGCGACCGCTTCGTCCTCTCCAACGGTCATGCGTCTATGCTGTTGTACAGCCTGCTGCACCTGACCGGCTACAACCTGAGCATTGAAGATCTGAAAAACTTCCGCCAGCTGCACAGCAAAACCCCCGGCCATCCCGAATACGGCTACACCGACGGCGTGGAAACCACGACCGGCCCGTTGGGGCAAGGTATTGCCAACGCAGTGGGCATGGCATTGGCAGAAAAAATCCTTGCCGCCGAATTTAATAAAGACGGTTTGAACATCGTCGATCACTACACTTACGTCTTTATGGGCGACGGCTGCCTGATGGAAGGCGTATCGCACGAAGCCTGCTCACTCGCCGGCACCTTGGGCTTGGGCAAACTGATTGTTTTGTATGACGATAACAATATCTCCATCGACGGCAAAGTGGACGGCTGGTTTACCGAAAACATCCCGCAACGCTTTGAAAGCTACGGCTGGCACGTCGTTCCCAACGTAAACGGCCACGACACCGCCGCCATTCAGACGGCCATCGAAGCCGCCCGCGCCGAAACCGGCAAGCCGTCCATCATCTGCTGCAAAACCTTAATCGGCAAAGGCAGCGCCAACAAAGAAGGCAGCCACAAAACCCACGGCGCGCCTTTGGGTGCGGACGAAATCGAAGCCACGCGCAAACATTTGGGTTGGGCTTATCCTGCGTTTGAAATCCCGCAAGAAATTTACGATGCGTGGAATGCCAAAGAAAAAGGCGCGAAACTGGAAGCCGGATGGAACGAACTGTTCGCGCAATATCAAGCCAAATATCCTGCCGAAGCCGCTGAATTTGTGCGCCGCATGGATAAAAAGCTGCCGCAAAACTTTGACCAGTACGTTCAGACGGCATTGAAAGAAGTGTGCGCCAAAGCGGAAACCGTCGCCACCCGCAAAGCCAGCCAAAACAGCATCGAAATCTTGGCAAAAGAGCTGCCCGAACTGGTGGGCGGTTCTGCCGACCTGACCCCGTCCAACCTGACCGACTGGTCAAACAGCGTCTCCGTTACCCGCGACAAAGGCGGCAACTACATCCACTACGGCGTGCGCGAGTTCGGTATGGGTGCGATTATGAACGGTTTGGTATTGCACGGCGGTGTAAAACCCTTCGGCGCGACTTTCCTGATGTTCAGCGAATACGAACGCAACGCCTTACGCATGGCGGCACTGATGAAAATCAACCCCGTCTTCGTATTCACCCACGATTCCATCGGTTTGGGCGAGGACGGCCCAACCCACCAGCCTATCGAGCAAACCGCCACCCTGCGCCTGATTCCGAATATGGACGTATGGCGGCCGTGCGACACCGCAGAATCTCTGGTCGCTTGGGCAGAAGCGGCAAAAGCCGAAGACCACCCGTCCTGCCTGATTTTCAGCCGTCAAAACCTGAAATTCCAAGCACGCAGCGAGCAACAACTGAACGACATCAAACGCGGTGCTTACGTAATCAGTGAAGCCCAAGGCAACGCCCAAGCCGTCATCATTGCCACCGGTTCCGAGGTAGGATTGGCTGTAGAAGCGCAAAAAGTATTGGCAGGACAAGGTATTGCCGTGCGCGTCGTTTCCATGCCGTCCACCAGCGTCTTCGACCGCCAAGACGCCGCCTATCAAGCCGCCGTCCTACCGGAAGGCCTGCCGCGCATCGCCGTAGAAGCCGGACACACCAACGGCTGGTACAAATATGTCGGACTGAACGGCGCAGTCGTCGGCATCAACCGCTTCGGCGAATCCGCCCCTGCCGATCTGCTGTTCAAAGCATTCGGCTTTACCGTGGACAATGTGGTTGATACGGTGAAATCCGTGCTGTAAACCTCAGCCGCCGCATCAAATGCCGTCTGAATGCTTTTCAGACGGCATTTTTTTGCCCTCCCGCCTTGATGCTTCCTCATTCCGCCAATCTCCATTATAATATTTGCGAATCACTCTTATTCACATTTCAAAAGGAGAAACGTATGAACACCCGCACCGAACACGACACGATGGGCAATGTCGAAGTCCCGTCCGAAGCCTATTGGGGCGCGCAGACCCAGCGCAGCCGCAACAATTTCAAAATCGGCGGCGAAACCCTGCCGCAGCCGCTGATTTACGCTTTGGCGTTGGTGAAAAAAGCCGCCGCCGCGACCAATGTTTCCCTCGGCAGGATTAAGCCCGAACAGGCGGATTTGATTACGCAGGCGGCGGATGATGTACTGAACGGCAGGCTCGACGGGCAGTTCCCCTTAGTGGTTTGGCAGACCGGCTCCGGTACGCAGTCCAATATGAACATGAACGAAGTGCTGGCAAACCGCGCCAACGAAATTGCAGGTACGGGTTTGGCGGCGTACCGGCCCGTCCACCCCAACGACCATGTGAACCACGCGCAATCGACCAACGACGCGTTCCCGACCGCCATCCACGTCGCCGCCGCGATTGAAATCAACCGCCACCTTATTCCGGCGGTAAAAGCCTTGCGCGATACATTGGACAAAAAAGCCCAAGCCTTCGCCCCCATCGTCAAAATCGGCCGTACCCACTTGCAGGATGCGACGCCGCTGACTTTGGGACAAGAATTTTCCGGCTACGTTTCCCAACTCGACCACAGCTTAGGCCGTCTGAACGACGCGCTCAAAGGTTTGTACGAACTCGCCTTGGGTGGAACGGCGGTCGGTACGGGTTTGAACAGCCATCCCGAATACGCTGAAATAGCCGCCGCCAAACTCGCCGAACTGTCCGGCCTGCCGTTTGTCAGCGCGCCGAACAAATTTGAAGCCTTGGGCGGACGCGATGCCGCCGTTGCCGCTTCGGGCGCATTGAAAACGCTGGCGGCAAGCCTGAACAAAATCGCCAACGACATCCGCTGGCTGGCAAGCGGCCCGCGCTGCGGCTTGGGCGAAATCAAAATCCCCGAAAACGAACCGGGTTCGTCCATTATGCCGGGCAAAGTCAACCCGACCCAATGCGAAGCGATGACGATGGTGTGCTGCCAAGTGTTCGGCAACGACGTTACCATCGGTATGGCGGGCGCGTCGGGCAATTTCGAGCTGAACGTCTATATGCCCGTTATCGCTTACAACCTCTTGCAATCCATCCGCCTCTTGGGCGACGCGTGCAACAGCTTCAACGAAAACTGCGCCGCCGGCATCGAACCCGTACCGGAAAAAATCGACTATTTCCTGCACCATTCCCTGATGCTGGTTACTGCGTTAAACCGCAAAATCGGCTACGAAAACGCCGCCAAAGTCGCCAAAACCGCCTACAAAAACGATAAATCGCTGCGCGAAACTGCCGTTGGGTTGGGCTTGCTGACGGGCGAAGAGTTTGACGAACTGGTCGTCCCTGCCGATATGGTTCATCCGCGCTAATCCTTCCCTCAAATAAAATGCCGTCTGAAGCCTCGTTCAGACGGCATTTTCCGTTGCCTGCGAACTAGCGGCGTTTGAACAGCCTGTCCCCCACCGCCGCCGTAACCGCACCCCCGACCACGACGAGTGCGCCGACATAACCCAAACCGTTCATATCCGGCGCGGCAAAAGTATCAGGCATCACATAATGCCCGAGCAAAGAAAATATTACGGTAAACACGGGGAGCAAGGTTGTTACCGCGCTGACTTTGGAAGCCTCCCAATGTTTCAACGCCTCGCCGAACGAGCCGTAACCGATTAACGTATTCAAGCAGCAATACACAAAACAAACCCACGCCAACGTACCGTCCAAACTTCCGATGTGTGCCGGTTCGGCAAACGGCAGGAACACGGCGGCACTTGCCGCATAAATCAACAGCAGAATCTGTTGCGGACCGAATTGCGCCGACAGCAGCTTTTGCGCCACGGCATAACACACCCAGGCCATACTGCCTGCCGCACACAGCAACACGCCCTTCGCATACGCGCCCAAACCCGACAACTCGCCGAATTTGTCGTTAAAAAACATAAGCAAACCGACAAGCAGCAAAACCAAACCGATTTTCTGCGCGGCAGTCATCCGGTCTTTAAACACCAACACGCCGACAACAATCATCGTAAACGGCGAAATCTGCCACAAAACCTGCGTCGTGGTCGGCGAAATATAATGCAGCCCTTGGGCAATCAGCACAAAGTTTGCCGAAATGCCCGTCACGCCGAGCAGCAGCAGCCTGAATGAATGCCAAGAAAAATCCCGCCGCTTCGGCAGCCGCCCGCCCAATGCCAGCAAAACAAACAATACCGCCGCCGCCACTGTAAAACGCACCCACACCAGCGTCGGCGCATCGACAAACTTCAATACCTGCCGCACGGCAATCGGCAGCATCCCCCACGTCATCGCCGCCAAAAGTGCCAACGCGAAGCCTAGGAGCGGCCTTTGGTTTTCCATCCTGATTTCCCTATTTTTAAACAACCGTATTGCCGGACGATGCCGGTTTGCCGCATCGGGCAATGATGGTTCAAGCGTTTGGCGTTTGATTCCAACCCTTTGATTTCAAACAAACTGGCTGAAGCCCGACTATTGCTTCGCACTATTTGAAAACACCGCCTCAATTTTAAAATGCCGTCTGAAAACAGCGGGGGAGTGCGGCAGGCATCGCTTGCCTCAAAACGCCCGAACGGCGCAATCGCAACGTTACGCCCAACGCAGGGGGCGGCAACAAGCCGGCCCAAATGCAAAAAAGAGAAACCTTGCCCCGTAAGGTTTAAGGTTTTTCCGTCCTTTATGACTTCCCTCCGCGAGGATGTCCGGCCGTAAAATTCAGAACGGGATGTCGTCGTCAATGTCCTCGACCGGGGCGGCGGCCGGCACGGGTTGGCGGCGCGGCGCGGCGGGTGCTTCTTGGGGATGGGACGGCGCGTCGGGAGCGGGCTGCCGGCTTTGCTGAGCGGGGCGTTGGTAAGCCTCCTGATTCTGACCGTAACCTTCATCGTAAGGCGCGCCGCCGCTGTTTTCATTGCGCCCGCCCAACATTTTCATTTCATTGGCGACAATATCGTAAGCGGTGCGTTCGATGCCGTCTTTGCCTTGGTATTTGCGGCTTTGGATTCTGCCTTCCAGATAAACCAGCCCGCCTTTTTTGAGGTATTGCCCGGCAATTTCCGCCAGTTTGCGGTACATCGTGATGTTGTGCCATTCGGTGCGCTCTACGCGCTGGCCGTTGCGGTCGTTCCAAGTTTCGCTGGTGGCGACGCTGAAATTACACACTGCCTCGCCGTTGGGCATATAGCGCACTTCGGGATCGCGTCCGAGGCGGCCGATAAGGATGACTTTGTTCAATGACATTTTTTAAACTCCTGTAATGATTTTTTCAGCGGCAGCCTGATCGAAACCCTTCTGCAACACTTTAAGATAGACGGTCTGCCCGTCGAAACTGAAACCGATGTCTTCCACGCCTTCCAACTGCAACAGGGCGCGTTGCAAACCGTCCCGATTGCCCTGCCACACGCCGCCGACAGGGTAACTGAGGTTTTTGACGGGCTTGGGCGCGGGCGATAAAACGGCAATCACCAGCCACAGCAGCATCAATATGCTGCAAAAGGCAAACACGCCGGCAAAGCCGTATTTTTGAAACAGCAAGCCTCCTGCCGCGCCGCCGGCAAACAGTCCGAGCGACTGCATCGTGTTGTACACGCCCATCGCCGTACCCTTCAGGTCGGACGGCGCGATTTTGGAAACCATAGACGGCAGGCTCGCTTCCAACACATTAAAACCGATAAAGTAAACAACCAGATAAGCGGTAATCAGCCAAATCGAGTGCATTCCGGACAGCAAACCAAGCTGCGCCGCCGCGATGCAGACGATGCCCAAAACAAAAACCTGTTTGAGCTTGTTGCGCGTTTCGCCGACGATAATCAGCGGAACCATCACCACCAAGCCCGTAATGGTCGAGGGCAGATATACTTTCCAATGCTGGATTTTTTCCAAACCGAGCTGGGTCATCGCGAAAGGCAGCGCGGTAAACAATGCCATTTGCGCGGCGTGCAGGGCGAAAATGCCGAAATCGAGCGTCAGCAGCCTACGGTTTTTCAAAACTTCTCCTATGCGCGAAGGCTGCGCCTGCGTGTCCTCATGCAGCTTGGAAACTTCGGGATCAGGAGTCATCCACGCCACTACGCCGATGCTGATGACGGTCAGAATGCCGGTCAGCATAAACAGTCCGCGAACGCCGGCCACATCGGCAATCATCGGCGCAACCACCAGGCTGACCGAAAACGTCAGACCGATACTCAAACCGATCATCGCCATCGCGCGGGTACGCACGCCGTCGCGCGTCAAGTCGGCAAGCAGCGCGGTTACGGCAGCACTGACCGCCCCCGCGCCCTGTATGGCGCGCGCGGCAACCAGCATGGGCAGCGTATCGGCGGCGGCGGCAAGGAAGCTGCCGGCGGCAAACACGACCAGCCCGACATAAATGGTTTTCTTGCGCCCGAACTTGTCGGAAGCGATACCCAAAGGCAGTTGCAGCAATGCCTGCGTCAGCCCGTAAATGCCCATTGCCAGCCCGACCAGCGTTTTATTGTCTTCCGCACCGGGCAGCGAGGCGGCATATATTGCCAAAACGGGCAGCACGAGGAACATACCCAGCATACGCAGCGCGTACACGCCGGAAAGCGTCGTACTGGCGCGCCATTCGTGCGGAAACATTTGGATGCGGTTGTCTCTTGCCATAAATAATTTTTCAGACGGCATCAACAGTTGCAATGCCGTCTGAACTTCCAGTGAACAGATTTTCGGATTATACAGGATTCGCCGTATTTCGGTTGCGGCACGGGTTCAAAATCAACGCCACTGCCAGCGGTTGCGCCACGCGCCCAAAACGGCGTTCGGATATTTATTGCTGCCGAGGCTGCCGTTGAAGCGGGCAAGTGCGCGGACGATGTCGCCCTTTTCAAGGTTTCGGTAATGGCGCAGGATGGTGCAGCCGTAACGCAGGTTGGTACGGATATCGAACAGGTTGTGCGCCGGTTTGCCGATGTAGTTTTTCCAAAACGGCATAACCTGCATCAGACCGCGCGCGCCGACCCCGCTTATCGCATACTGCCGGAACGCGCTTTCCACTTCAATCAGCCCCAACACAATCTGCGTATCCAAACCGGCCCGGCTGCTTTCGTATTGGATATTGACCAGCAGCCTGCGCCGCTCCCCCTCGTCGGGGACGAATCTTGCCAAACGTGCCGACATCGCGGACAACCAACGTTCGCCCTCTTTCGGATTGTCGAACACCAGCCTCGGCGGATTGACGCTGCCGACAGAACTCCTCATCACGGAAGCCACATCGTCGGCAAGCGTTTCTTCACGTTGCGCGCCGGCGTGCGCCAGCGGGCTGATCAACAGCGCGCCGGCGGCACACAGCAGGCGGCGGCGTTGCAGATTGACGGGTAGGGTATCGGTCGGTTTTTTCATAAGGAACGGGGGTCCGTCCGGACGTTTCAGACGGCATTAAATATTCAAACAGACATGATTGCTTCCAACGCGAAAAACCGCGCGCAAAATCCAAGCGCGGCATATCGCCCTGCCCTTTTCGGGCAAACCTTGATTTTACCGCCCTCAAGAACGCTTGTCCAAACAGGCACAGACGACACCGCCCGGGCATTTCCCGTTTTCACCGGTTATCCGCCGTCCGGATTGTGCAGCAGCACCATCAGCGCATTACGCTTTTCGGGCGGCAGCAGGCGGAAATATAGTGGATTAAATTTAAACCGGTACGGCGTTGCCTCGCCTTGCCGTACCGGTTTAAATTTAATCCACTATATCTTGAGACCTTTGCAAAATTCCCTTCCCTCCCGACAGCTGAAACCCTGACACAGATTTTCGGCTGTTTCCGCCACCAATCACTCCTAACTCTACCCAAATACCCCCTTAATCCCCCTTGAATACCCGATAATCAGGCATCCGGGCCGCCTTTTAGGCGGCAGCGGGCGCACTTAGCCTGTTGGCCGCTTTCAACAGGTTCAAACACATCGCCTTCAGGTGGCTTTGCGCACTCACTTTAATCAGTCCGAAATAGGCTGCCCGCGCATAGCGGAACTTACGGTGCAGCGTACCGAAGCTTTGTTCGACCACATAACGGGTCTTCGACAAATATCGGTTGCGTTTGGTTTGCGCCTCCGTCAGCGGGCGGTTGCGGCGGGCTTTGCGCATAATGCCGTCCAGCAGCCGATGCTCTTTCAGTTTTCCGTAGGTCGGATTCTCGAATCCGACATTACTTCAATCGTATTCAATAGAAAAGTCCGCATTGCCGCCACCCCAATTATGCGGATAAATACCCTGTTTGACATAACGGTGAAACGTAGAAAACCGCCAATCGGAAATTTGTCCTACATAGCCATGTTTGACCGGATTGAAATGCAGATAATCAAAATGGCAGGCAAAATCGGCCTTACCGCGAATAGTATGTTCCCAAAAGCGTTTTGCCAAAGCCTGAGATTGCCGCCGATTAAATATTGGCTGTGCCGCTTGATTTGCCGCCAGCGTTCCGAATAAGCAGAATCATTGTCCGGCAGCCGCCATATGGTATGCAGATGATCGGGCATCAACACCCATGCCAAAATTTCAAACGGATACCGTTCGCGCACCGCCATTACCGCCTGCCGTAAAGCCAAACGCACCGCATCATCGGTCAAAATCTTCTGCCGTTTATTGGTTACAACCGTAAAAAAGTAAGTGCCGCCATTGCGGTAAAAACGACGGTATTTCATAGTATTATGCTCGGAATGATTTTGTAGGCCGGATTCTTGAATTCGACATTTTGGACATTGCTGCAATGGATTGCAATGATGGGAATGTTAAAGGTTTTGTCGGATACAAGTATCCGACCTACGCTTGCTGAACCGTCATTCCCACGGAAGTGGGAATCTAGGACGCGGGGTTTCAGTTATTTCCGATAGATTCCCGCCGCGTCGGGGGTCCGGATTCCCGCCTGCGCGGGAATGACGGGTTTCGAGATTGCGGTATTGTCGGACGGGTTTCGAGATTACGGTATTGTCGGGAATGACGGTTCGGGTATTTCCAAGCCCGCCCCGCGCCTGTAAACGGCGGGCGCGTCAAAAATGCCGTCTGAAGGTTCAGACGGCATCGGTATCGGGGAATCAGAAGCGGTAGCGCATACCCAATGAGGCTTCGTGGGTTTTGAAGCGGGTGTTTTCCAGGCGTCCCCAATAGTGGTAGCGGTAGCCGGCGTCCAAGGTCAGGCCGGGCGCGACGTCTATGCCCACGCCCGCCATCGCGCCGAGGCCCACGCGGCGGATGCTGTGGCTTTTTTGATAAGTGTTTTCTCGGGGACTTCCATCAGGATAAACCGTAGGTGTTATGCCAGCACCATGGTAGGCGGTAAGAGTACCTGTTATTTTTTTAGTCGAATCGATGCCGTGTCTGACGTGTCCGTAGGCGACGCGCA
>NZ_QNRU01000029.1 GCF_003315235.1 Neisseria gonorrhoeae
GAAAAAAGGCATTTTTTAAATGCCTGCTTTGCCGCGTCTGAAATCCGGTGAATTTTCAAATATTGAAATTCAATGGGTTGAAAATGAATTGTAAAAATGCTGTTGTCAATTAAAGTAGTATCTCCCACATCTTCAACAGCCGCTTTACCGACACCGGATACGGCGTCTTCAACTCCTGCGCGAACAGCGACACTCTCAATTCTTCAATCATCCATTTAAACGCGGCGAGGCCGTCTGAAACGGGCTGTCCTTGTTTCGCCAAGCCGTCAGTTTTTTCCTGCCACATTTGTTCCAGCTCTTGGATATCGGCTTCGCGGGCTGCGTCGCGGGCGGGGTTGCTGCTGTATTTTTCGAGGCGCAGGGTCATGGCTTTGAGGTAGATGGGGAGGCGCGGCCATTGTGCCCACGGGGTGCGGGTGGCGAAGCCGGGTGCAAGCAGGGTTTGCAGGCGTAGTCTTAGGAGGTGGGTCAATGGGTGTTTGCCGAGTTTGCCGTTCAGTTCGGCGTAGGCGGCTGCGGTTTCCTGCAGGTAGCGGCTGAGGGCTTCTTTGACGGCGGGCAGGCGGCTGCGGGCGCGTTTGATTTGTTCTTTGAAGGATTTTTCGTTGCGCGGCAGCTTGTCTTCGCCGATAAAGGCGCGGTCGCAGACGGCTTGGGTGAGGTCGTCGCGCAGGGTGTCGGCGTTGATGTGTTTGAGCAGCATGGCGGCTTGGGTGAAGCCTTGGATGCCTTTGTTCAGATCTTTAACTTGTTCTTTTAGTTGTAGTTTCATGAGTTCAATCACGCCTAATCTGTGGGCGTGTCCGGCGGCGGCAGACGTGTCGAACAGGCGCAGGGCGATGCGGCCGTCTTTTTCTTTTTGCAGGCCGAGGTAGCCGGTGAGCTGTTGTTTGCCGCGGGCGAATTTGATGGATTCGGGCAGGATGCCGATGTCCCATGCGGTAACGTTGTCACGCTCGAATTCTTGGGTGTTGTCGCGGAAGGTGGTGGTGGCGGCTTTGCCAAGTTGTTGTTGGATTTGGATTAAATCGCGACCCATGGCTAACTCTTGTCCGCCGTCGTCGATGATGCGGAGGTTGAAATAGCAGTGTTCGGGCAGCCTGAACGCGGCCCATTCGTCTTGGTTGATTTGCTCGAGTATGCGGATGTCGCCTGCGGTTTTGGCGATGGCTTGGGCGAGCTGGGGCAGGATGGGGGCGTTGCGGTCGGGGTTTTGGCTTAAAAATTGGGTGATGAATTCGGGTACGGGTACGCAGATGCGGCGGATTTGTTTGGGCAGTGCTTTGATTTGTAGCTGGATTTTTTCGCGTATCATGCCGGGCACGAGCCATTCGAGGGCGGCGGGGCTGATGCGGTTGAGCACGGTGAGCGGCAGGGTGAGGGTAACGCCGTCGAGCGGGTGGTGCGGCTCGAAGCGGTAGCTGAGTTTGAATTTGCCGTCTGCGGTCTGCCAGTGTTTGGGGAATTGTTCTTCGGTGATGTGCGCGGCGGCGTGCTGCATGAGGTCGTCGCGGCTGAGGAACAACAGGCGCGGGTTGTCGCGCTCGGCGGTTTTGAGCCAGGCTTCAAAGGTGCGGATATCGGCAAGGGGCAAAGGTTTCAGACGGCCTTTTTGAGATGCAGGCTGCTTTTTGGGTTTGGGGTCATCTGAAACTGTTAAAGCCGAGGCACTCTGTTCCCTCTCCTGTGGGAGAGGGTTTGCTGCGGTTGCGGAAAAGTTGGTTTGTGCGGCAACTGTTTTGCCCTCTCCCCAGCCCTCCCCCACGGGGGAGGGGGTGGTTTGCTGGGGGTTTGCAGGACGCAGGCCGTCTGAAAATGGCGGGGTGTAGTTTTCAGATAGCCTTTGGGAGTGCAGGCTGCTTTCGGTTTTAGTTTTAGCTTCGCAGAAATTCAGCCTTGCTTCGCAAGACATTGTTTTCAGACTGCCTGAAACCGTTGAAACTGAGGCACTCTGTTCCCTCTCCTGTGGGAGAGGGTTAGGGAGAGGGCTTGCTGAGGTTGCGGAAAAGTTGGTTTGTGCGGCAACTGTTTTGCCCTCTCCCCAGCCTTCCCCCACGGGGGAGGGGGTGGTTTGCTGCGGATTTGCAGGACACAGGCCCTCTGAAACCGAATCCGCCATATAAAAATCGGGCAGCCGTTCGTGATAAAACGCAAACAGGGCTTCGTCATCGACCAATACGTCTTGCTTGCGCGATTTGTGTTCGAGTTCGGTAATTTCTTTAATCAGCTTTTTGTTGTGGACAAAAAAATCCGCTTTCAAATCGTATTCCTGCGCCACCAACGCGCTGCGGATAAAGATTTCACGTGCTTCTTCGGGCACAACTTTACCGTAAGACACGGGGCGGCGCGGCAATACGGCCAGGCCGTAAAGCGTTACGCGTTCGCTGGCGACGACTTCGCCGCGTTTTTGTTCCCAGTGCGGCTCGAAATAATGGTAGCGGACAAGGTGCGGGGCTTCCTGCTCGATCCATTCGGGCTGGATAACGGCGACGTCGCGCGCGTAAAGGCGCGTGGTTTCAACCAATTCTGCCGCCATCACCCATTTGGGCTTGGCTTTGAACAGGGCGGAGGCGGGGAAAAGGTGGAAGCGGCTGCCGCGCGCGCCGGTGTAGTCGTTGCTGTCGGGCGATTTCATGCCGACGTTGGCGATGAGGCCGGT
The DNA here is from genome assembly GCF_003315235.1 of Neisseria gonorrhoeae. Classification (GTDB taxonomy): domain Bacteria; phylum Pseudomonadota; class Gammaproteobacteria; order Burkholderiales; family Neisseriaceae; genus Neisseria; species Neisseria gonorrhoeae. Next base: position 2,660 of record NZ_QNRU01000029.1, read on the forward strand.
GAGCAGGGCGCGGTGGATTTGTTCGTAGCCCGCTTCTTTGGTAGCGCGGATTTGGGTGCGGTGTTGTTTCTTATCCAGTTGTTTTTGTTTGAGTTTGGCAGATAGGTCTTGGTCGCCCGCATTCTCAGACGACGTCAGTTGCTTGACTTCGGGAGGTCGTCTAAACGCAGCTTCTTTGGTGGTCAAGCCCATTTCAATCGCGGTTTGGGCAAGCTGGTGGTGCAGCTCGCGCCACTCGCGCATCCTCAGGTGCGACAGAAAATATTGACGGCACCATTGCACCAACTGCTTGTTGGACAAACCTTTGTCGCGCTCGCGCTGGAAACTGTCCCAAATATTCAGGTAGGTAAGGAAATCGGATTGCTTGTCGGTAAAGCGTTCATGCGCCTTGGCCGCGGCATCGCGCGCTTCCAGCGGCCGTTCGCGCGGGTCTTGAATCGACAGCGCAGACGCAATCACCAATATTTCCGCCATGCAGTCGTGTTTCTTCGCCGCCAGCAAAATGCGCGCAATTTTCGGATCGATGGGCAGGCGCGCCATTTGTTCGCCGAGCTTGGTCAGGCGGTAGCGCGTGTTGGTACCGATATGGCCCGAACTGTTTTGCAGGCCGTCTGAAACATTGGCCGGGTTGGATCGGGCATCCATGCCTGATCCGCGTACTTGGTTTTTCATATTTTGCATAGTCTTGTCGGTCGGGCATCTTCCCCGACATCATCTAAATTTGTCTTTATTGGTTTTCACGCTGCTTATTGCGGATAAACATATTCCGCCTTGCCGTTGCGAATGTTCAAGCTGCCTGCATCGCCCGTAATCAGGTTGCCTGTTACCGAGCCTTCGCGACAACCTGAAACCGGCATATCGTAGCCCAACGTGTGAATCAGGAACGTTGAAAGCTGCTGATGGAAGGCAATCTCGCAAGGCGCAAAAGCCTGGTTGGCAGCCTGTTGCACGGCCTTATCCGGGCTGTACAAAACCAGAGGCACAATATAGCTGTCGGGCTGCACCGTGCCTTGATTGTAGATATCTTGGCGCACATACTGGCCATGATCGGAGGTATAGGCAAACAGCCAGTTGCCGTCAGGCTGCTTTTGCAGCTGCTCGAATACGGTTTGAATCATTTGGTCGGTTTTGTGGATGGTGTTGTCGTACTTATCCGCAATATCGGCTTCGCCGAATACTTTATCTTGAGGCTGCAACAATGCGCCGTATGGGGCGTGCGAACCGCGTTGGTGCAACACGATAAAATGCCTGCCCTGCTGCAAATTGATTTTGTCGAACAACGGCAGCAGCTTCTCATCGGGCATATTGTCGCCGTTGCCGTAGCCAAGTTGCGTCGGCTGAATCAGATGGTCTATCCATTTCTTACCGATTAAGTTCAAAATTGCCATTTGGTTTTCAGCCTGGGCACTGTAAAAATACGTTTCATAGCCCTGCTCTTTGGCGAGGCGGAACATATTGGTATCGCCGCCGCTGATTTGTTCCAAGCCGTTGGCGTGCGGTATGACGTTAAAGAAACTGGGCAGGGATACTGCCGTCATAAAGCCTGCGGAATAACTTTGTTTCACAATCGGCTTAAAATCGGCTTGCGACAGCCGGGTTAAAAACGGCGAAGTTTCGCGCCCGTAACCAAACAATTTCAAATGCGCCGCGCTTTCGCTTTCGCCCATAATCAGGACGATATTTTGAATACTGCCTTGCCCGATTTTGCTTGGAGCAGGCTGTTTGAACACAGGGATCTTGCTTAAATCAAACAACTGATACGGCAACACGCGTCCGACAAAATAACCGAAGCTGAAATAATTGGCTTTGATGCGGCTGTATGTCGGTTTGGGCGAAATACCGTGCTCTTGTTTCGTGTCGAACGAACGCACGAAAATCATCAGCATTAGGAAGGCAAACAGGATATCGGCAGAAAAATGCGTCTTACGGCGGAACTTGGCAAGGCTGCAAAACAGCACGACTTCCGCCACGCCCCACAAAGCAGGCAGCCACAACTTATCCAACATCGACGCGCCCGCGCTGCCGACTTCGGTAACCTCTTTCAGCATCAGTCAATAATTGATGCCCGTCATCCAGCTTTGATAAACCGCGTAATGCACATTGTTGGCAATCATGCTGAACGCGAAAAACACCGCAATCAGCAGCCGCGAAGCCTTATAACGCGCAAACAGATACAGCGCAGCAATCATAAATGTCAGCGCAAACGTTTCCGCCATTTTTGCAGCCGGTAAGGTTTCAATTCCGAATACAAAGCGATAGGCGATTTCGCTGGCGGTAAGTAGGGATGAATACAGAAAGAGAACGAAAAGGGATTTTTTCATAATGGGCAGTTCACAATAAAAGTTGCAGGACGGGTTTTGGGGCTCGGCAACGGTATTCTTCAGCAGCTATCTGTTTACAGATTGTTTTTCAAAAAACGAGAAGTAAATCTTAAATCCATAGAATGTCTATCTTAAAATCATTAAATATCAATAAATTACAAAATATCATAAAATATCAAAATTTATCAACTTTTTATCAATGGAACTTTTGCTACGAATTTTTTATGATGCTACCTATCGTCATGGGGGGTAATCATGAAAAAATTTAGCACCAATTCAAAAATCAATTCTTTTATTCATTCACTACTAAATAGGGGGTGGAAAATACAAAATAGAAAAAAGCACAATATTTTGGTAGCACCAAATAACCGTAGAATTGCAATCCCATCAACACCGAGCGATTGCAAAGCAATCCACAGTTTCACCAAGCAGATTAAATATCTTTTTCAGGAGTAGAACTAAAATGAGCAATAAACAAGCCAATCATCAATCAAACATGAGCAATGCTAATAAAGGCACGTCAGGAACAAATAAAACGTATTCACAAAATCAGGGAAATCGTGGCTGGCAAATGAATCCACAAAATCCTGCGAATAGCGGTAAAGGCAAAAAATAGCCATTGCCTTGCCTATAAATGGCGATATTATACTTGGTATCGCCATTTTAATTGGCATATTGGGGGTATTATGGAAAACAAACAAACCGAAAAGACAGAAACACAATCTGAAAAGACAAAGAAAAAACCATTTAAGCAGACGAGAGAACTCGTTAGGCTGGCATTGAATAATGGTTGGACGCAAACTGAAATTGCTAAAACTTGCCGCACACAACAATCAGTTGTGAGTGCATGGAGCAAGGGCGAAAAATTGGGAACAGAGCAACAGCTCAAACCTTTATTGGATTTATTCGGATACAAATTACGTAGGAACACATTCAAGCTGTATTGGCGCAAAAATGCAGAGACATCTAAAATTGAATTTATTAAAGTAGAAGGAAAAATAATTTTTAGTCTTCTTATTGGTAAAAACAATGGCTATAATAAATTTATACCAGCATATAAATTTATCATTCATTATCAAGGGAATGAACAATTTTATATGATTTTAAAAAAGAAAATTTATGACGATTATGATAAAAGTTTGGAAGCAGCAGCATGGCAAACTATTTTAAATCAATCAATAGGAATTAGCGAGTTACTTCGATTTTTTGATAAATTAAGTAGTAAAGATATTGAAAATATGGGCAGGTTTTGGTTGGAATTTTGTTGTAACTTCCCTAAATATACTCAATCTTTACCTTTTCTCATTCGGCAAGCCTTGTTAAATCATGGATTCTCTGTAAACGATATTATTGAATATCAGGCTTCATGGTAAAATACCTTAAACCCCCAAGGCAGGAAAGCAGCCTTAAATAAAATGCTATTCATTGGGCAATATTAAGCCTGACGATTTATCATCATGATTATTGATTAAGCCCTATGAAATGCCTGTTTGCATTCATAGCGCAAAGGTAAATCAAAATCTCGGCTTACAACTGTTGCTGTGAATACAGCTAGGAGAAAGGGAAACTGAATACCTGAAACACCGTTGTAAGAATTAGGGTCAGGGGTGGGTCAAAAACCAAGCCGTCAGTTAGCTGACCGCTTGGTTTTCTACGTTTAAGTCATCTGAACTTTATTCAATTTAACCTTAAAAGTGCAGGCTGCTTCACATTTTCAGGTAGCCTGCTTTCAATCTAATTCTCCTCCACTGCCCCCAATTCCAACAACACCTGAAACCCGTCATTGATATACCGCGAGTCGGGCATTTCTAAAAATGGGAATGCTGCTACGTCGCCCAAGTTCAGCGATGCCATGCGCAGGATGACGGCGGCGAGGTTGCTGCGGACGATTTCGGGATCGGTAAATTCGGGACGGCTGTTAAAATCTTCTTCTGAAAACAGTCGGATACACACGCCTGCTGAGACGCGTCCGCAGCGGCCGGAGCGTTGGCGGGCGGCGGCTTGGGAGATTTTTTCTACGTGAAGTTGTTCCACTTTTGCCCGCGCGGAATAGCGTTTGACGCGCGCGAGGCCGGTGTCGATGACGTATTTGATGCCCGGCACGGTGAGCGAGGTTTCGGCGACGTTGGTCGCCAGCACGATGCGGCATTTTGCGCCTGAAGGGTGGAAGATTTTGTGCTGTTCGGCGTGCGACAGGCGTGCAAACAGGGGCAGGATTTCGTCATTGCGGCGCAGTGTGGATTTGCGCAGGGCTTCTGCCGCTTCGCGGATTTCGCGTTCGCCCGGCAGGAATACTAAAATATCGCCTTCGCCGTAGCGTGCCAATTCGTCGGCGGCATCGACAATCGCGTCGGTCAGCTCGACTTCTGCGTCGTCTTCGTCTTTGCCGGTCAGCGGTCGGTAGAGGATTTCGACGGGATAGGTGCGCCCGCTCACTTCCAGTACGGGCGCGCCGTTGAAGTGTCGGGAGAAGCGTTCTGCGTCTATGGTGGCTGATGTGATGATGACTTTCAAATCGGGGCGGCGCGGCAGGAGTTGTTTTAGGTAGCCCAAGAGGAAGTCGATGTTCAGGCTGCGTTCATGCGCTTCGTCAATGATAATCGTGTCGTAGGCGGCGAGATAACGGTCGGTCTGGGTTTCCGCCAGCAGGATGCCGTCGGTCATCAGCTTGACGCAGGCATCGCGCGAGGTGTGGTCGGTAAAGCGCACTTTATAGCCGACCGCGCTGCCGATTTCGGATTTCAGCTCTTCGGCAATCCGCTCCGCCACCGAACGCGCGGCCAAACGGCGCGGCTGGGTATGCCCGATCAATCCTGCCGCCCCACGCCCGAGTTCCAAACAAATCTTGGGCAACTGCGTGGTTTTGCCCGAACCGGTTTCGCCGCAGATAATCGTTACCTGATTTTCGGCAACGGTTTTTTTGATTTCTTCGAGTTTTTCGTGAACGGGCAGGGTGTCGTCGAATTCGGGTTTTGGCAATGCGGCCAAACGTTTCAAGAAGATTTCGTGCGATTTTCGGTATTTTTCTTCGATTTTGGACAAGCCGCCGTATTTGTTGGGATTTTTGAAGGCGGATTGCAGGAAGTGGCGGTCTTTGGAGAGGGTTTGGGAGAAATCGGGAAACATGGGCGTGCGTGTGCGGTAAAAAGTGCAATTATAGCAAACGCTTCGGTTTTGTTTGAGCAATATCGGGATGGGGAAATGCCGTCTGAAAACCGCATTCTGTCGTTCAGACGGCATTGTTGCTGAAATTTCAAGCGCAGCGGAACGGTATTTGAATCAAGGCGGCTGCCGGCGTTTGATCGGGGGCGTTTTAATTTTCAGACGGCATTCCCGTTTTGCTGTTTGCGGCTTGCGGTCTTGCGGGCGCATTGCCGGTTTGGGCGGCGGTTTCCTGAAGCACGCGCCGGCGGAAGCGCATTCCCGATGCGTGGTAGAACGGACGCGGCGAAAACTGGCGCGAAACCTGCGAGGCGAAAATGCAGGCAATCAGCATCCAAAACAGCAGGCTTTGCCCGCCGGTCATTTCCATGACGACGACGGCGGAAGTAATCGGCGATTGTGTCGCGCCCGCTAAAAATGCCGCCATGCAGATGAGGACGATGATGTTTGCACCCTGCGATATGTCGGCGATGGCGGCGATATGCTCGCCCAAAACCGCACCTATGGTCAGCGAGGGAGTGAAAATGCCGCCCGGAATGCCTGCCCAATAGCTGAATACGGTGGCGAGCCATTTGGCGGCGGCGAGTCCGACGGGGGCTTCGTAGATGCCGTGCAGGGCTTGGGCGGCTTCGTGGTAGCCGGTGCCGTAGGTTTTGCCTTGGTAGAACGTGCCGAGCAGGGCGAGCAGCAGCCCCATCAGTGCCGCCAGCAGCAGCGGACGGTTGCGGATGAAGCCGCGTATCTTGCGCGGTGCAAACGCCGCCGCACCGCGATAGAGCATACGGGCAAATATGCCGCCAGCCGCGCCGCAAACCAGCCCCGCCGCCACGATCCACATCAAAATATTTTCCAAAACGCCGCCGTTGAAACCCGAAAAATACGGGTTGTTGCCCTGAATGGCGACCTGTATGAAACCGGCGGCGAGTACGCCGAGCAGAATCTGCCGCTCCCAGCGCAGCATGATGCCGCGCCCCAGTTCCTCAATGGCGAAAATCACGCCCGCCAGCGGCGCGTTGAACGCTGCTGCCAAACCGCCCGCCGCGCCCGCCGCCATCAAATCGTTTTCCTGCATACCCTTAAACGCCAAACCGTGTTTTTTGCACCACGCGCCCCACGCGCCCATTACTGCCGCGCCGACCTGCACGGACGGGCCTTCGCGTCCGATGGACGCGCCGAACAGCATACCCAAAAAGGTCAGCGGAATCTTCAGCAGCGTTTGCCCGAGGCGTATCAGCCGCGTTTTTTGTGCGCCGTAGGGCAGCGACAGTGAGGCGATGACTTGAGGGATGCCGCTGCCGGCGGTGAAGGGGGCGAATTTGCGTGTGAGCCAGACGATGACGGGCAGTCCCGGCGGCAGGGCAATCCATGCGAACCACGGGTATTGTTGAACCAGTTTGGCGTTCAGTTCCAGCGCAAAATCGGCAAGATGGGCAAAAAACAGTGCGGTCAGGGCGACGAGTGCCGAACCTGCCAGAAGGAACAGAAAGGCGATGCTTTTGCGCGACAGGCGGCGGGTTTGGCGGATTTTGCGGGCGAGGCGGCGGGGGAATGTGGAGGTCATGGTATGTTGTCCGACGGTTCAGACGGCATTTTATGTATGCCGTCTGAAGCCGTGTCGGGTCAGGAACGGTAGTCGGCGTTGATGGAAACGTATCCGTGCGACAGGTCGCAGGTATAGACGGTGGCGGCGGCTTGTCCGCGATGCAGCTTGATGCGGACGGTGATTTCGTCCTTCGACATCACCGCCTGCCCTTGTGCTTCGGTGTAGCTTGCGGCGCGTCCGCCGTGTTCGGCAACCAAAATATCGTCGAGATACATTTCCACGAGGTCGGTATCGAGGTCGGCAACGTCGGCATAACCGATGGCGGCGAGCAGCCTGCCGAGGTTGGGGTCGGAGGCGAAAAAGGCGGTTTTGACCAGTGGCGAACGTGCCGCGGCGTAGGCGGCTTGGCGGGCTTCGTCGCAGGTTTTGGCGTTTTCGACGCGGACGGTGATGAACTTGGTCGCGCCCTCGCCGTCGCGGACGATGGCTTGGGCGAGTTCGAGCGCAAGGCTGCACAACAATTCTTTGAGTTGGGCGTAACGCGGGTCGGCGATGTTGTCGATTTCGCTTTGGCTGTTTTTGCCGGTGGCGATGATGACGAAGCTGTCGTTGGTGCTGGTGCCGCCGTCAACGGTGATGGTGTTGAAGGTTTCGTCGGCGATTTCCTGCGTCATCAGTTGGAGGACGGGTTGGGAAACTTTGGCATCGGTGGCGATGAAACCGAGCATGGTCGCCATATTGGGATGAATCATGCCCGAGCCTTTGGCAATGCCTGTGGCGCGGACGGTGTGTTGGTCGCCGACCTTGCCTTCGCGCGAGGCGGCTTTGGGAACGGTGTCGGTGGTCATGATGGCGCGTGCCGCTTCGTTCCAGAAGGCAGGCTGCATTTTGGGCAGGGCGGCGATGATTTTGTCTGCGGGCAGCGGTTCGAGAATCACGCCGGTGGAGAAGGGCAGCACCTGGTTCGGTTTGCAGCCGATTTGCCGGGCGGCGGCGGCACACACTGCCAAAGCATCGATTCTGCCCTGTGCGCCCGTACCCGCGTTGGCGTTGCCCGTGTTGATGACGAGGGCGCGCACGCCGTCTTCGTCGAAAAGGTGCGATTTGGCGATGTGGACGGGCGCGGCACAGAAACGGTTGGTCGTGAAGACTGCACCGACGGTGCTGCCGGCGGCTACGGCAATCAGTGTCAGGTCGGTATGCCCGGGCTTCTTCACGCCTGCTTGGGCGGTGTAGAGGGCAATGCCGTCGATGTCGGGCAGTTGTTCGGCGGTTTTTTCGGTCAGGTTGACAGCCATAACGGTTCTCCTTGCGAGTGTGTCGGCGTTCAGACGGCATGGGTTGAAATGCCGTCTGAAACGGGTTCAGAACCCCAAAACGGGGATAAGCAGCGGCGCAATCAGCGCGGTCAGCACGCCGTTGAACGTCAGCCCCATCCCCGCGTATGCCGCCATGCGGCGGCTGCGTTCGAGCGAGGCGGCAATGCCCATCGCGTGCGAAGCCGTGCCGAGCGACATACCCACGGACGAGGGCATGACGACCGTGTTCTTCAACATTTTGTAACCGGCAATCTGTCCGACCAGACCGGCAATGATGACGGTGGCGGCGGTAATGGCGGGAATGCCGCCGATGGAGCGGGTGATTTCGATGGCGATGGGGTTGGTAACAGATTTGGACGCGAGCGGGAGGACGACTTCGCGTTCCGCGCCCAGCCACTTGGCAAAATACATCCCCGTAACAATGCCCGTAACGCTGCCCGCAAGCTGCGAAACGATGACGGGCAGCCACTGGTTGAAGATTTTACGGCGGTTTTGGTAGAGCGGCACGGCAAGCACGACGACGGCGGGTTTCAGCCAAAAATCAATGAATTGCGCGGAATTGTGGTACGCCGCATAATCGATACCGAGGATTTTCAGGTAGGCAATCAGCACGATAGTGCTGACGAGTACGGGGTTGCAGAAGATATTGCCCGTGCGCGTGCGCACGATAATCGCAAGCGCGTACACGGCAAGCGTGAGGAAAAGCAGAACGCTGGGCTGCCTGAGGATTTCGCTCATCAGATAATGCTCCGTATCCAGCGGTGAACCTTGCCCGTAACCAGCAGTACGCACAAAGTGCTGGCGGAGGCGGAAACCAGTATCGAAAACCAATCGTCGGCAATCAAATCCAAATAGCTGATGACCGCCACGCAGGGCGGCACGAGGAACAGCGTCAGGTTTGCCATCAGCGCGTCGGTAAGCTGTTGCAGCCAAGACGTTTTGACCCAACCCGCCTGCAAAAGCGCAAACAGCACGCCCATGCCGACGATGCTGCCGGGCAGTTTGATGCCTGCTAGGAAAACGGCGGTTTCGCCGGCGGCGAGGCAGCCGAGGATGATGAGGAGCGCGCGGATGATGTTCATGTTGTGTGTCTGTCTTTTGACGGCGTTGTGATAAATCTTGTTAACTGTTTAATCATAACGTCAAATATGCCGTCTGAAAAGCCGAAGCCGCGCACAAACGCAAAAACGGCACGGATAAACCGTGCCGCAGCAACCGGGGCGTGTTCAGACTTTGCGGTAGGGATTTTCCAAACCTTCAATCAGCGCGAGCAGGTAAGCGCGCAACTGCCGTTCGCCGCAACCCATCAGCAGCGCGTCTTCAAACGCGTCTTGTGCCGTCTGATACAGCTCGGCCATATTTTCGGACATCACTTTGACCTTTTCGGTACAGGATACGATCTGTCCGTCATCGCCGTACCATTTGGGCATTTCGGGCATACTCATTGCGTATTCCTTGGGAAATCAGTTCAGAAAGCGTGACGGGTCGTTTTTCTTGACCCGGCGGGCGAACGCATATTTGCCGCTCCAATATTTGTGGCTCAGGCTGGTGATTTCGATATTTTTCCCCGTGCGCGGCGCGTGGATGAAGCGGTTGTTGCCGATATAAAGTCCGACATGGGAAATGCGGCTGCCGCCGAGCGTGCGGAAAAACACCATATCCCCGGGCTGCAATTCGCTTCGGGCAACGGGTGCGCCCATCCGCGCCTGTTCCGCCGACGTGCGCGGCAGGTTGATGCCCATGGCGCGTTTGAAGATGTGCTGCATGAATCCGCTGCAGTCAAAACCGGTAGAAACCGATGTGCCGCCGTAGCGGTAGGCAATACCCAAAAGCCCCATCGCGCTGCCGATGAGTTCGTCGGCATTGCCCGCCCGCCGGGCGGGGGCTCGGTTGACGGGTAAAACGGGCTGTTCGTTAAGCCCCATCGCGCTGCCGATGAGTTCGTCGGCATTGCCCGCCCGCCGGGCGGGGGCTCGGTTGACGGGTAAAACGGGCTGTTCGTCTTCGGCAAACTGTCTGAGAATCTGCTCGCGGCTGCTGAGCAGGTTGGTCAACTCGTCGGCAAGGGCGGGGCGGACGGCAAACATCAGCCACAAAACCGCCCAAACTGCCGGTTTGAAAAAAGAATCCATATCGGTGTTTCCGCGCAGGAGGCATCGTGCCGCCGTGCGATGTTATGCTGTATCAGTCGAAAATATCTTGTTGATTGTATATAAAAAAACGGCTGTTTGGCAAAAAACGGCTTGTTAGATTGAGTTAATATGTTGATTTTTATATAATTTATTGAGAATTTGGGAAGCGCATCCGCCGTCCGCCTTGTTTTCGCGCCGACCGCAACCATATAGCCGCCATCCGAACAATCAGTCAGAGAAAATCATGAATCAAACCGCCATCAACCGCGCCGATGCGCGTACCCGCTTTATCTTCGACGATATGCCCGTGCGCGGGCTGCACGTCCGTTTGGAAAACGTGTGGCAGCACATTGTAAAACAGAAAAACTATCCCGCCGCCATCAGCTGCGCCTTGGGAGAGCTACTGGCTGCCGGCGTTCTGCTGTCGGGCAACCTTAAAAACGAAGGCACGCTGATTGTGCAGGTTCAGGGGCAGGGAAAACTGAAAATGCTGGTTGCGGAAGCGACTTCCGACCGTACCGTCCGTGCAACCGCGCGGTGGGACGAAACCGCAGAAATAGCCGATGACGAAAGCCTCGGCGACCTTTTGGGCGGCAACGGCGTGTTCGTATTGACGCTGCAACCCAAAGACGGCGAACCCTGGCAGGGCGTAGTGCCTTTGGAAGGCGGCAGCATCGCGCAAATGTTGGTGAACTATATGAAACGTTCCGAACAGCTTGATACGCACATCGCCCTGTCTGCAAGCGATGAAGCGGCGGGCGGGCTGCTGGTGCAGCGTCTGCCTGAAGAGGTGTTGGATGAAGAGGCATGGGAACACGTCAGTACGCTGGCGCGCACGCTGACGGCGGAGGAGCTGGCAGAATTGGACGCGCAACACGTTTTATACCGCCTGTTCCACGAAACGCCGCCGCGCGTGTTCGAGCCGGAAACGTTTGAATCCTCATGTACCTGTTCTCGGGGCAAGGTCAGCGATATGCTGTTGATGCTGGGCGGGGAAGAAGTCGGAGGTGTGGTGGCGGAACAAGGCAGCATCGAAGTCGATTGCGACTTCTGCCACAGCAAATACGTGTTTGATGAAACCGATGTCAACGCGCTGTTCGGGGAGGATGTGGTCGGCGTTGCCAAAGGGCTGCCCCGACATACCGTCCAATAATCTTGAGCAACAAGGATGAATGGTCGAATGCCGTCTGAAGCAGCTTCTGCTTCAGACGGCATTTTTGCGCGGGTCGGGACGGCATTTAAAGCAGGAACAGGGTGGCGAGACTCAAGAAAATGAGGAAGCCGCCGGAGTCGGTAACGGCGGTAATCAGCACCGAGCTGCCCAGCGCGGGATCGCGTCCGAATTTTTCCATTACCACGGGAATCAATACGCCGACCGTTGCCGCCAGCAGGAGGTTGAGCGTCATCGCGGCAACCATGACCAAACCGATGCCGAGGCTGCCGTAAAGCAGCCACGAAACCGCTCCCATCACCGTCCCCCAAATAATGCCGTTGACCAAGGCGACGCCGACTTCTTTTTTCAACAGCCTTCCCGCCTGCATATCCGTCAGCTGCCCCATCGCCATCGCGCGGACAATCATGGTAATCGTCTGGTTGCCCGAGTTACCGCCGATGCCGGCGACGATGGGCATCAGCGCGGCGAGTGCGACGATTTTTTCGATACTGCCTTCAAACGCGCCGATGACGCGGCTGGCGAGGAAGGCGGTGCAGAGGTTGACGGCGAGCCACATCCAGCGGTTTTTGACGGAATCCAAGACGGGGGCGAACAGGTCTTCCTCTTCCTGCAAACCTGCCATGTTCAACATATCCGCTTCGGATTCTTCGCGGATCACGTCCACCATCTCGTCGATGGTAATCCTGCCGATGAGCTTTTTGTTTTCATCAACGACGGGCGCGGTAACCAAGTCGTAGCGTTCAAACGCCTGCGCCGCTTCTTCCACGTCGTCCTCGGCGCGGAAACGCACGACATCTTTCGCCATCACGTTTTCCACCAAATCTTCGGGATCGGCGACCAAAAGTTTGCGGATGGGCAGCACGCCCTGCAGCACGTCGTTTTCATCGACGACAAAAATCTTGTCGGTATGGTCGGGCAGGCTGTCGAAGCGGCGCAGATAACGCAGCACCACTTCGCAGGCGACATCGGCGCGGATGCTGACCAACTCGAAGTCCATAATCGCACCGACTTGGTTGTCTTCATACGACATTGCCGCCTTGACTTGGGCGCGCTCTTCCTCATCGCGCGTCTGTAAGGCTTCATAAACCACTTGGTGCGGCAAATCGTCTGCCAGCTCCGCCAATTCGTCCGCATCCAAATCATCGACCGCCGCCAACAATTCGTCCTTGTCCATTGACTCGATCAGCGTTTCTCGCACCGCGTCGGATACTTCCAGCAATACTTCGCCGTCGTCTTCGGGTTTGACCAGAAGCCAAACGATATTGCGTTCGCGCGGCGGCAGGGACTCCAAGACGTCGGCCACGTCGGCAGGGTGCAACTCGGCCAAGAGGACGGTCAGCTCGGTCAGTTTGTCGCGCAGCGGCGCATCTTCGAGCGGTGTGCCGTTTTCGATTTGTTCAAAAGCAGGTTCGAGGATTTCGCAGAGGGAGTGGACACGGTCGAAATCGGCGGAAGGGCGTTCGGCATGGTTTTGACCGGTTTCGCCGTCGTGTGTCGGAGGAGTGTGTTCGATGCTCATAAATGCTCCGCCCGCCGTGTGCGGGGAGGCATTCCGGCGGGATGGTTATTGTCGTTTGGAATCGGAAGGGGTGTTCAGTAAAAACGAACTGGGAAGGTCCATAATAAAAGCCCGAAAAATCAGGCACGGGATTGGAAACAGCACTATTCTACTCCCTTTTGAAACGGTTTACTATTTTTAACGCAAATGCCGTCTGAAACGCGGGTTTCAGACGGCATTTTTCGGAGGGCAGGTCAGCGGTAGGCGTTTTTCAGTTCGCGCAGGGCGGCGAATACTTCCAAACCGCTGTTCAGCGTTTTGCCGACCAGGGCTTCGGCACGTTGGCGGACGGCGGGGATTTCTGTCCGTAAGAACGGGTTGACGCGGCGTTCGTGCGCGAGGGTAACGGGCAGGGTGGGCGTGCGTTCCGCCGCCTTCAATGCCGTCTGAATGTCGGCGTTGTCCGGCTCGATATGGGCGGCGAAACGCAGGTTGGCGGCGGTGTATTCGTGTGCCGGATAGAACAGGGTGCCTTCGGGTAATTGGTTGAACCGTTGGAAGCTGTCGTAAAGCTGTTCGACCGTGCCGGTAAACACGCGTCCGCAGCCGGCGGAAAAAAGGGTGTCGCCGCAGAAAACGTGTATGCCGTCTGAAGTTTCGAGAAGGTAGCTGGTGTGGCGGTCTGTGTGGCCGGGTGTTGCCCAAACGGTAACCTGACCGTTGCCGAAGGTGAATCGTGTGCCGGCGGTTACGGTGTGGGTGGCGGCTTCGATGTCGGATTCGCCGTAAACGGGCGATTCCATGTAGCCGCGCCAGAGTGCCGCCGCACCGCCTTCGTGGTCGGGATGGGGGTGCGTTACCCAGGTTTGGGCGAGCATGAGTCGGTTGCGTACGAGGAATTCCAAGACGGGCGAGGGTTCGGAAGGATCGACGCAGACGGCATGGTTGCCGTGCTGTATCATCCAGATGTAGTTGTCGGTCAGGGCTTTGACGGGGGTAATTTTCATGAGTGTTCCTTGATGGTTCGGATGCCGTCTGAAAGGTGTATCCGAAAGGCGTTAATATACAGCGGAACCCTAGCAAACGCCATCATGCTGTTTCAGGCGGCATTTTTTCTTATAAAAACCTTTCAGCAACAATATATTGCCAAACTGCAAACCAAACTGCCTTTGATAACTGCCGACCTTCCCTCTAAAATACGTTCGAATTTTTAAATATATAAACTCAATAGATCGAATATGCCGCAACAAACCATGAATTTAATGCGCGAGTGCATACCCATTTTTACCGTATTGAGCGATGAAAACCGCCATCAGATCCTGCATGTATTGTGGAAACACGGTAGGATGAATGTGAATGAGCTGACCGAGCATCTGCATCTGTCGCGCCCTGCTGTGTCGCACCATTTAAAAATCATGCTGCAAGCCGGAGCGGTGGCGGTGGAGCAGGTCGGCAAAGAGCGGTTTTACAGTATTGCCATGGCGGATGCGGTGGCGAGATTGAAACAGCTTGCCGATTTGATGGCTCAAAATTGCCCGCTTTCAAAATAGGGTTATCCGTTGGCCCTTTATTTTTACCCAAATACGTTTACATTTTTAAACTTATCAACTTAAAGGAACGATCATGTTATTCACGCCATTCACTTTTCAAAACGGCAAACCGCCAAAAACCGTATCTTCAAATCCGCCATGGAAGAGCAACTTGCCCAAAACGACCAGCCGTCTGAAAAACTTGTCCGCCTGTACGGCGCTTGGGCAGAAGGCGGCGCAGGCGTTTTGGTGACGGGCAATGTGATGGTGGCTGAAAGCGGCAAAGGTTCGATAAACGATGTGTTGATTTCAGACGACCGCGCCCTTGAAATGCTGAAAAAATGGGCGAAAGCCCGCACGCAAAACGACACGCTGCTCATCATGCAAATCAATCATGCGGGCAAACAGTCGCCTGCGGTGGTCAATAAAACACCGCTTGCACCGAGCGCCGTGCCGCTGGTGGGCATGAATGGCTTTATCAATCCGCCGCGCGAATTGAGTGCCGATGAAATCAACGGGCTGATTCAGCAATTCGTACAAACTGCCAAAATTGCCGAACAGGCAGGCTTTTCAGGCGTACAAATTTACGCCGTACACGGTTATCTCATCAGCCAATTCCTCTCGCCGCACCACAACCGCCGCCAAGACCAATGGGGCGGCAGTTTGGAAAACCGTATGCGCTTCCTTTTGGAAACCTACACCGCTATTCGCGCTGCCGCGGGCAAAGATTTCTTGGTGGGCGTAAAACTCAATTCGGCAGATTTCCAAAAAGGCGGATTTGACGAAAGCGAATCGGTGCAGGTGGTGCAAAAACTGTCGGAAATGGGCATTGATTTTATTGAAGTTTCCGGTGGCAACTACGAAAGCCCGCAAATGCTCGCCGCCAAAGACAGCACCCGCAAACGCGAAGCCTTCTTCATCGATTACGCCGAAAAAGCCTGTGCAGCCAGCCAAGCCCCGCTGATTATCACCGGCGGATTCCGTTCGCAAACCGCCATGGAAGATGCCTTATCCAGCGGTCATTTGGATTTGGTCGGCATAGCCCGCCCGTTTGCCTTAGTCCCTGATTTGGCGAACAAAATGCAAAACAGAACTTACCAAACCGTACAAGCAGACCGCATCCAAACTGGCGTAGCATTTGTTGATAAAAAAGCGGGTGCAATGTTAGAAATGAACTGGTATATGACGCAAATGGATTTGATCGGACAAGGAAAACAGTCCAACCCTAAATTGTCGGCGTGGAAAGTATTGCTGAAAACTTTGCGGGAAAACGGTAAAGCGGGATTGAGTACCGGCAGGGCTTGAGAATGGTCAAAATACCGTCTGAAACGGGTTTCAAAACCTTTTTCAGACGGCATTTGTTTGGGCAGACGGTTTAGCCCAAGGCTTTACGTGCGCCGGCAAAGAGGCGGTACCAGCCGGACAGTTCCGTCCAGCCTTCCGGTTTCCGGCTCATTTGTGCGGCACGGTACACGCGTTCGGGGTGGGGCATCATAATGGTAACGCGGCCGTCGGCGTTGGTAATGCCGGCGATACCCTGCGGCGAGCCGTTGGGGTTGAGCGGATAGGTTTGGGTAACCTGGTTTTGACCGTCCACATATTGCAGCGCGATGCCCAAATCGGCGGAAATATTGCCGCCGTGAAGCGCGAAGTCGGCGCGGCCTTCGCCGTGGCTGACCACGACAGGCAGGCTGGAGTCTTGCATTTCGTTCAAAATCAGCGACGCTGATTTGGGGACGTGAACCATATTCAGGCGCGCTTCAAACTGCTCGCTCAGGTTGCGTTTGAACTTCGGCCATGTTTCTGCGCCCGGGATAATTTCGGCAAGGTTGCTGACCATTTGGCAGCCGTTGCACACGCCCAATGTCAGCGTGTTCGGATCGGCAAAGAAGGCGGCGAATTGGTCGCGCAAGGCAGGGTGGAACAGGATGGATTTCGCCCAGCCTTCACCCGCGCCGAGTACGTCGCCGTAGCTGAAGCCGCCGCACGCCGCCAGCATTTTGAAGTCGGCAAGGCGGAAGCGGCCAGCCATCAGGTCGGACATATGCACGTCGTAGGCATCGAATCCGGCGCGGGTGAAGGCGGCGGCCATTTCGATTTGCCCGTTTACGCCCTGTTCGCGCAGGATGGCGATTTTAGGTTTCGCGCCACTGTTGATAAACGGCGCGGCGATGTCTTCGTTCACGTCGAACTTCACGTCGGCAAACAATGCGCTGCGTTCGTTGTCGCCAATCAGGGCGAACTCGCTGTCGGCGCAGGCAGGGTTGTCGCGCAGGCGTTGGATGGCGTGGCTGGTTTCCTGCCACGCGCGTTGCAGGTCGGCGCGGTTTTGTTCCAAGAAATAACCGTAACCAAAGAAAGAAATAAACTCATTGTCAAAATCAGGAGAGCCAATCCGGCTGACCGCATCGGTTAAGCCGGCCGTTTCAAATGCCGCATCAACATAATCCCTATCTTTTTGGCGGATTTGGATAACCGCGCCTAATTCTTCATTGAATAAGATTTTAATGGCGGCATGATTATAAAGTTCGTCAGATAAGTCTTCGGCAGGGTCGCCTTGAAAATCCGGGAGATGAATCGGCAGGAATTTATCCATCAGGCAATCTATATCGGCACTAATACCGCACCGTGCCGCAAACGCCATTTCCGCCAGCGTCGCAAACAAACCGCCGTCGCTGCGGTCGTGATACGCCAAAAGTTTGTCTTCGGCGACAAGCTGTTGAATTACGCTGTAAAACGCTTTCAGACGGCCTGCATCGTCCAAATCGGGCGCGTCGCCGCTCATGTTGTTGTACACCTGACCGAACGCCGAGCCGCCCATGCGCGCTTTGCCGAAGCCCAAATCGATAAACAGCAATACGCTGCCTTCGACGTTTTTCAATTCGGGCGTAACGGTTTTTCGCACGTCTTTAACAGGCGCGAACGCGGAAATAATCAGGCTCAACGGCGAAACCACGGATTTTTTCTCTTCGCCGTCCTGCCACACGGTTTTCATCGACAGGCTGTCTTTACCTACGGGAATGCTCAAATCCAATGCCTGGCAGGCTTTAGAAACGGCTTCGACGGTGCGGTAGAGTTTTTCGTCTTCGCCTTCGTTGCCGCACGCCGCCATCCAGTTGGCGGAAAGTTTGATGTTGCCGATGTCGCCGATGTTGACTGCCGCGATGTTGGTGATGGCTTCGCCGACGCACATTCTGCCCGAGGCGGGCGCGTCAAACAGGGCGACGGCCGGTTTTTCGCCCATAGACATCGCTTCGCCGCGATAGGTGTTGAAGCCCATCATGGTAACGGCGCAGTCGGCTACGGGGGTTTGGTATTTGCCGACCATTTGGTCGCGGTGGGTCATGCCGCCGACGCTGCGGTCGCCGATGGTAATCAGGAAGTTTTTGGCGGCTACGGCAGGCAGGCGCAAAACGCGGTAGGCGGCTTCGGTGATGTCGATATCGCCCGCGTGAAACGGTTTTTTGGACGGCGTAACCGTTTTGTCGGTACGCGTGGTTTTGGGCGGTTTGCCGAGCAAGACGTTCAGCGGCAAATCGACGGGGTTGTTGGAGAACAAATCGTCGCGCACTTTCAAATGACCGTCGTCGGTCGCCGTGCCGACTACGGCAAACGGGCAGCGTTCGCGTTCGCAGATGGCGCGGAAGGTGTCCAAATCTTTTTCCAAAATCGACAAGACATAACGCTCTTGCGATTCGTTACACCAGATTTGCAAAGGCGTTAAACCGTGTTCTTCCAACGGCACTTCGCGCAGCTCGAATACCGCGCCGCGTCCGGCATCGTTGACCAATTCAGGGAAAGCGTTGGACAAGCCGCCCGCGCCCACGTCGTGGATGGAGATAATCGGGTTTTGGTCGCCGAGCTGCCAGCAGCGGTCGATGACTTCCTGCGCGCGGCGTTCGATTTCAGGGTTGCCGCGTTGTACGGAGTTGAAGTCCAAAGACGCATCATTTGTACCGGTATCCATCGAAGAAGCCGCACCGCCGCCCAAGCCGATGAGCATGCCCGGGCCGCCCAGTTGGATCAGCAGTGCGCCTTCGGGGATTTCGTCTTTGTGCGTCTGCTGCGCCTGAATGCTGCCCAAACCGCCGGCAATCATAATCGGTTTGTGGTAGCCGCGAACCTGACCGTCAAATTTTTCTTCAAAGGTGCGGAAGTAGCCCAAGAGGTTCGGGCGGCCGAATTCGTTGTTGAACGCCACACCGCCAATCGGGCCTTCAATCATGATGTCCAACGGCGAGGAAATGTGTTCCGGCTTGCCGTAGTCTTGTTCCCACGGCTGTTTGAGGTCGGGGATGTTGAGGTTGGACACGGTAAAGCCGGTCAAGCCCGCTTTCGGACGCGAACCTTTGCCCGTCGCACCTTCGTCGCGGATTTCGCCGCCCGCGCCTGTTGCCGCGCCCGCAAACGGCGCGATGGCGGTCGGGTGGTTGTGCGTTTCCACTTTCATGATGATGTGGGTGTCTTCCTCGTGGAAACGGTAGCCTTGGTTTTCCGCTGCATTCGGATAGAAACGCTCGATTTTCGCGCCTTTGATCACGGACGAATTGTCTTTATAGGCGACGACCGTACCTTCGGGATGCGCGTTGTGCGTGTCGCGTATCATGCCGAACAGGGATTTCGGTTGTTTTTCGCCGTTGAGGATGAAATCGGCGTTGAAGATTTTGTGGCGGCAGTGTTCGCTGTTTGCCTGCGCGAACATCATCAGCTCCACATCGGACGGATTGCGCTGCAAAGCCTGATAGTTTTCAACCAGATAATCGATTTCGTCGGCGGAGAGTGCCAAACCCGTTTCGGTATTGGCTTTGACCAAAGCCTCTTTACCGCCGCCCAAAACATCGACGGTGGAGAAGGTTTCGGATTTGAGATGGTGGAATAATTTGGATGCCGTCTGAAAATCGGGCAGCACGGATTCGGTCATGCGGTCGTGCAGCAACGCCGCCCATTGCTGTTTCTGTTCATCGGTAAGCGCACCTTCCAGCCACACCGCCATACCGCGCTCGATGCGTTCGATGCCTGCCAAACCGCAGTTTTCCGCGATATTGGTCGCCTTGGAAGCCCACGGCGAAATCGTACCCAAACGGGGCGTTACCAAAAACAAATGCAAACCCTCGCGCGCTTCGGGCGTTTGTTCAACGCTTTGCGCCGCCAACAAGGCTTGCAGTTTTTCGACAGTCGCGGCATCAAGTGCTTTCTCGCTGCCGGCGAAATACCAAAATTCGCTGCTTAATTTGACTTCGGGCAGGCCGAGTGCGGCGGCTTTTTGCAAGAGTTTTTCGACACGGAAATCGGAAAGGGCGGTAACGCCGCGCAAGGGCAAAACAACAGACATGGATTCGGCTCTCAAATGCGGTTGGAAAAGCTGTCATTATATGCGCAACGGGGGCTGTATTGCTTGGGTATTTTGGTTTAAAATGTTGACAATCTGACGGGGGGTTCCCGTTTTTCGGATGTGTTTGTATTGTTTGTTCAAAGGAAATTTTATGAAAAAAATCGAGGCGATTGTCAAACCGTTCAAGCTCGACGACGTGCGCGAGGCGTTGACGGAAATCGGCATTACGGGCATGACCGTCAGCGAGGTCAAAGGGTTCGGCAGGCAGAAGGGGCATACGGAAATCTATCGCGGTGCGGAATACGCCGTCGATTTCCTGCCCAAGGTCAAAATCGAGTTGGTGTTGGCGGATGATGCCGTGGAACGCGCGATTGACGTGATTGTCGAGGTGGCGCGTTCGGGCAAAATCGGCGACGGCAAGATTTTTGTGCTGCCGGTCGAGGAGGCAATCCGTATCCGCACGGGCGAACGTTCGGACGCGGCGGTTTGAGCGTTTGGAATGGAAATGCCGTCTGAAAGGCTTTCAGACGGCATTTGTTTTTGGGTCTGTACCAGATTAGCAGATATGTTACCCTCGAAATATGAAGATAACACACTGCAAATTAAAGAAAGAAGTACAGAAAGAACC
>NZ_QNRU01000030.1 GCF_003315235.1 Neisseria gonorrhoeae
CAACGCGTTTGTCCGGATGAAACAGGATTCGACCGCCGCCTGTTCCGCCCCTATGCCCGCAGCCTGAAAGGGCAAATGGCGAAAGCGCGGATAAGTGGGAAAAGATACCGGCGCTTATCTGCGGAACACGCCGAGGGATTTTCCAAGGGGTGCGGCTGCCGCTATATCACGAAATCCAACAGGTAGAAATCTTCTTTGCCCACGCCGCATTCGGGGCATTTCCAGTCGTCGGGGATGTCTTCAAACTTTGTCCCGGGGGCGATGCCGTGTTCCGGGTCGCCGAGTTCTTCATCGTAAATCCAGCCGCAGGGGCCGCACATATATTGAGCCATTTGTGTTTCCTTGTTTGTACCGTGCTTTTTTGCAGCGGGCCGCCGGGGTTTGGTTCGGATGCCGTCTGAAGCGTGCCGCCGCATCTGTCCCGCCTTGGACGGTTTGTGCTTCAGACGGCATTTTCCGCCTGTTTATTTTGCGGCTTCGATTGCTGCTATTTCTTTGCAGAGGTGTTTGATTGCGGGGGTTACGATGGCGACAAACATCGCTTCGCCGACGCGCCTTTGGGCGGGACTCCGCATCAGGTAGCCTTTCGCGCCGGAATGCAGGGCGGCGGATTGCGCAGCGGCAAGGGCCAGTACGGCGGCGGCTTCGCGCAGCTTGAGGGTGGCGAGGTTGTCGGGCGTGTTGTCCCACGCCAATCCGGCGAGCCGTTCGGTTTCTGCCCACGCGCCGTCCAGCCTTGCTTTGAGGCTGTCGTAGCCGTCGTCGAGATAGCTGTTGACTTCGGCGTTGACGACGTTGACGAGGCGGATGATGCCGAGGCTGCCGTCAATCACGCCCGCGCCGATACCGATTTGCAGGAGGATGAAGCCTGCTTTGATGCTTTGGATGTAGCCGGCAAACTGTTCGGGCGCGGCGATGATGTCTTCGTCGGGAATAAATACGTCTTTGAAATTCAGGCTGAAGGTGTGCGTGCCTTCGAGGGCGCAAAATTCGGGGCAGTTTTGCAGGCTTACGCCTTCCCTTTGCCCGCCTGTGATGAACATGACGTAGCCGCCGCCGATTTGGGCGGTATTCGCCCAAATGTGGTCTTCGCCGATGTTGGACACCCACGGCAGCGCACCGTTGACTGTATAACCGCCCTCCACGCACTCGGCTTGAAGGTTGTGTTTTTCAATGCCGGCAAGGTGTTTGACGGTATTGGACATGCCCGCCAATACTTTGCCTTGCAGGATGTCGGCGAGGTATTTTTCTTTGACGACCCGGTTGGGCGTTTGGTGCAGATACCACGCGCAAGCCGCCTGACACCACGCGCTGAAGGAGGTCGCGCCGCATTCTTTGCCGATTTCGCGCAAGACGGCGATTCGTGTTGCCAAGCCTAAGCCGTTGCCGCCTTCGGCTTCTATACCGACTGCGCCGATTGCGCCGAGTTCGCGCATAAATGCTTCGGGGTAGTATCCTTTGCGGTCGATGTCGTCGACGAGGGGTTTGAGCTTGGTTTTGACGAGTTCGGCAACGTTGGCAAGCAGGGTTTGGGCGTTCATCTTTGTTCCTTAAGGTTTACGGGGGAATCGGGGGCGCGCCTGATGCGCGGCTGCTTTTCCTGCCGCTTGGCGGCTTGTTTTTGTTGAGGGGGTGTTTTTGAAAAACCGCCTGCATTCAGGCGGTTTTGTTTGCTTAGGCGTATGCCTGCAATTTGGGGTTGATTTCGGTTTGGGCGAGGTTGTTGGCGTAGTTGCACAAAGTTGCCAAGGCTACGCCCATTACGACTTCGACTGCCTGCTGCCGGTTGTAGCCCGCATCGAAAAATGCTTTGAGTTCGTCGTCGGATACTGCGCCTTTTTTCGCCATTACGGCTTGGGTAAAGGCGGCAAGCGCGCCGAGTTTGGCATCGTCAAATTCACCTGCCGCCAAAGCGCGGGCGGCATTGAGGGATTGCTCGGACAGGAGTTTTTTCAGGGTTGCGAGTTTGGTGTGCCCTGCCACGCAGAAGCTGCATTGGTTGGTGCGTGCGGCAATGATCTGGATGACTTCGACTTCGCCGGCGGTCAGGCTGTTGGCGGCGTTGAGCTTGCCGACTTCTTGGTAAAACGCCAAGGCTTCGGGGGCGTTTGCCAATACGCCGATGAGGTTGGGGATAAAGCCGTTGTTTTTGAGTACGGCCTCTACGCGCGGTTTGGCGGCTTCGGGGGCGGTTTCGAGGGTGTGTACGGTTAAACGTGCCATTTTCTTTCCTTGTTCGCAAATATTGGGGACGGGCGCATGGTACGCATTTCGGAACGGAATAGGAAAGACTGTGCCACAAACAAAAAGTTATAAGAAATGCCGCCTGAAGCCTTTCAGACGGCATTGCCGGGAAACACGCCTACCCGCCCCCGCGTCCGAAATATTGCGCCAATGCGGCTTGGGGGTTGGCGGCTTCGACTGTTTCGGGCAATTCGGTATAGCCGCGCGATAAAAGGTGGCGTGCATAAAGGCTGTTGCCCTTTGCGCCGAACCAGACGGAAACCGCCAAGCCCAATACGTTAAACGCCGAGTCTGTGGCGGGCGTGTCGCCGTAAACCAGTTGGGCAAACACCGCCAACACGAACATCGCGCCCGTCATCCCCAGCCCCAAACCCCACATTCTTTTGAAACACGCCCACAGCGTGCCGAACAAAAGACCCGGCCACGACCAGCCTTGTTTGACGGCTTGGGGCGGCAGGGCGGGATGGGTGTAGATTTTGTATGGTTTCATCGTGTTTCCTTTTCGGTTGAAACCCTGCCCTTTGGGAAGGTAGGATCAGACTTTATTTGTGAGACGCGCGCCCGTGTGCAGACATACGGCTTGAACATGCCCGTCGGGGAAGACAGATCCGACAATGCCGTCTGAACGGTGTTTTGCCTTCAGACGGCATTGCCTGCCTTCAAAGCGGACGCGCTTATTCCGCCCAGTTTTTCTTTTTGCTGGTTTTGCCGATACCCGGGTTGAAGCTGTTGGTCGGGTCGAGTTTGCGGTAAAACTGTTTGAGCGCGGGCTTGGCTTCATACAAATGGCCGACGTTGTGTTCGGCGGGATATTGCGCGCCGCGTTGGTCTAAGAGATGCAGCATTTCGTGTTCCAACGCCATACAGTCGTTGCCTTTTTTGATGATGTAATCCTGATGGAAAACGTGGCACATAAAATGCCCGTAATACAATTTATGGATGATTTTATTGTCGATTTCCGGCGGCAGTTTTTCAAACCAGTCGCGGTCGTCGCGGCGCAGGGCGATATCCAGCGCGACCAAGTCCTCCACTTCGTCGTCGTGCACGGAACGGTAGCGGATGGCGGCGGAGGCGACGGCGAAACGGTGCAGCATGGCGGCTTGGGTTTCTTCGGCGTTGCATTCGAAAAACGCGCCGCCGTGGTGTGAAAAATATTCTTTTAAGAACGCGCGCGCCTCATCCACGCCTTTTCCGCCCATTTTCAGAATCAGGTGGTGTTCGTATTTGTCGCGGTAATCGCGCATGGATTTGGGCAGGTGGTCGGGCAGGAATTTGCTGACGAACTGCATTGCCTTGTCGGAAAAATGTTTGGGCAGGAAGCTGACTTTTTTGCCGAACCTGTCCACGCGCGCCTTCAAGTCAAATAATTTCGGCAGTTGGTGCGTACCGAATTTTTTGATGACGTAGAACGTGTCTTTGCCGTACACGTCGGCAATGTCGAAAGCGTGGCGGTGGATGTATTCGCCGGAAACGGGCAGGCTTTCAAATTCGCCCAAGGCGGCGCGGCGGATGTCGGTCAGCTCGTTGATGTCGTTCGTGCCGATGTAGAACACGGCGGTTTGTTTTTCTTGCGGGAAGGTGTCCAAACGGACGGCAAAAACCATCAGCTTGCCCGCGCAGCCCGAGGCTTCGTAATGGCGGGCGGGGTCGGCATTGAAACGCGCGGCGGTCGGTTCGTCCACTTGGCGGACGTGTTCGCAATAGGCGTGGTCATGTCCTTTGCCCGCGTCTTGTTTGATGTCTTTTTTCTGATAATGATGACCTTGCAGGTTGGTCAGGATTTCTTCGGGCATGTCGCCCAAGTCTATGCCCAAGTGGTTGACCAGTTCCAACCTGCCCTCTTCGTTGATTTGGGCGAACAACGCCATTTCGGTGTAGGCCGGGCCGCGCTGTACCAACGCGCCGCCGGAGTTGTTGCACACGCCGCCTAAAACGGACGCGCCGATGCAAGAAGAGCCGATGACCGAATGCGGTTCTCGTCCCAAAGGTTTCAGCAGCAGTTCAAGCTGGTTCAGGGTCGAGCCGGGCAGGCAGACGACTTGTTCGTTGTTGTTGATGGTTTGGATGATGTTCATCCGCATGGTGTTCACAATCACGATGTCGCGGTCGTAATCGTTGCCGTCGGGGGTCGAACCGCCGGTCAGTCCGGTATTCGCCGCCTGCGTAATCACAATCACGTCCGCTTCGACGCAGGCCTGCAGAATTTTCCACATTTCCAAAATGCTTCCCGGGCGCACCACCGCCAACGCCTTGCCTTCGCCGAAACGGTAGCCTTGGCGGTATTGTTCGGTTTTCGCGGGGTCGGTGATGATGTATTTTTCGCCTACGGTTTGGGTCAGGCTGCCGATTAATTGCGAGGCGTTCATAACACTCTCCTATCGGGATAAGCGGCGGCGCAAATCCCGGTACGCCGCCGTATGTTCAATTTGGATATTTTGGTGCGGCAAGTTGCACGCTGCAAATTATTTTTGGTTAAAGAAATAATGTAATTTAATATTTTTGGCATTTGCCGCGTTTTCCAAATCGGCCTTGTCGCTTTCGCTATCGCCCGTCATATAGACACTGACATTATTTCCGACTTTCTTTGCATGGTTTAAGGAATAAAGTGCGGTCGCCTTATTAAACATTTGGCTGCCTCCCGCCACGCCGACGTTGATATTGTCCGCGCCGAGCATTTCAATCATATTTGATGCCGAAGGCGATCCGGATGTTTTAATCATTCCGACAGCCACCGCATCGGAAAGCGGGTTATTCGTCGCGGGAACCTGCACGACAACAGAGCGTTCTCCCTGCGGCATTTCAACCATCAACCGGCCGACATTGACACCTGTTGAACAAGCTGCAAGCATACCGGTGAGGGTTATCATTAGAAGTTTTTTCATTTGCCTACTCCTTTAGTCTTTAATCAAACCGCCCTGTTCGTCATATAACTTGAAATTGAACCATACTTCCATTTTTATGAAGCCGGTTCTTCATTGGCCTGTATGGATACATTGTAATGATGCGTTATGGCAAAGTAAAGGAAATGCCGTCTGAACGGCTTTCAGACGGCATCGGTGCGATACGGGAACGCCGGAACATCGAAGCTCCGGCGTTTCAAATAAGGCGGCGGGCCAAACCCCCGGCACTGGCGCATCGGAGTGGGCTGCTGGCTTCCGCCCCTGACCCGGTGTTCCGATTTGCCATGCGGGGAGACCCGCCTCAGAGAAACGGCATTATAACGGGTTTTCTGAAAAACTCAACCGTTTTGATACGGTCATACGCCGGAAACACCGCCTAAAATTTATATTTGATAATATTGTCAACAATTTCTCAAAGCGTTATTTTGTTTCTATAAGGGTATTTCCTGTTTCGGCATTGAAAAATATCAAAAATTGAACTACATTATCGCCTTTTCAAACCCGGCTGAAACCGACTTTTCAAACGGCATTCAAATAAAAACTGCCAAACACGGACACACCATGACCACGACTACCGCCCCGCAGCGTATTCGGGAAATCCCCTACAACTATACTTCCTACACCGACCGCGAAATCGTCATCCGCCTGCTGGGCGACGAGGCGTGGCACATTCTGCAGGACTTGCGCGGACAGCGCAAAACCGGGCGTTCGGCACGGATGCTGTTTGAAGTGTTGGGCGATATTTGGGTGGTCGTACGCAATCCGTATCTGGTCGATGATTTGCTGGAGCATCCGAAACGCCGCGCCGCGCTGGTGCGGGAAATGCGCCACAGGTTGAACGAAATCCGCAAACGCCGCGACGATAATCAGCAAGCGGATGTGTTGATTGCGGCGGCGGAAAAGGCAGTGGAGCGTTTTGACGGCAGCTTTGACGAAACGCGCCAAAAGCGGCGGCAGATTTTGGAGCGTTTGAGCAAAATTACCAAGCCGCACAATATTATGTTTGACGGGCTGGCGCGGGTAACACACGTTACCGATGCGACCGACTGGCGCGTCGAATATCCGTTTGTCGTCGTCAATCCCGACACGGAGGCGGAAGTCGCGCCTTTGGTGCGCGCCTTAATCGAGCTGGATTTGGTCATTATCCCGCGCGGCGGCGGTACGGGTTATACCGGCGGCGCGGTACCTTTGGACGCAAACAGCGCAGTCATCAATACCGAAAAACTCGACAAGCATCGCAGCGTCGAATACGTTGAGCTGGCAGGCTTGTACGGCAGACATCCGATTATCCGGTGCGGCGCGGGCGTGGTTACGCGGCGGGTGGAAGAAACCGCGCATCAGGCGGGCTTGGTGTTCGCCGTCGATCCGACTTCCGCCGACGCGTCCTGCGTGGGTGGTAATGTGGCGATGAATGCGGGCGGTAAAAAAGCCGTATTGTGGGGTACTGCCTTGGACAACCTCGCCTACTGGAACATGGTTAACCCTCAAGGCGAATGGCTGCGTATCGAACGCGTGCGCCACAATTTCGGCAAAATCCACGACGAAGAAACTGCCGTGTTCGACGTGCACACGCTGGATTCAGACGGCATCAACATCGTTAAAACCGAACGCTTGGAAATCCCCGGACACAAATTCCGCAAAGTCGGTTTGGGCAAAGACGTTACCGACAAATTTTTGAGCGGACTGCCCGGCGTGCAGAAAGAAGGTACGGACGGCATCATTACCGGCGTTGCCTTCGTATTGCACAAAATGCCGAAATACACGCGCACCGTGTGTATGGAGTTTTTCGGCACGGCCGCCACCGCCACGCCTTCTATCGTCGAAATCCGCGATTTTCTGCTCGCACACGACAGCGTGCGGCTGGCGGGTTTGGAGCATTTGGACTGGCGTTATGTCCGCGCCGTCGGCTACGCCACCAAAGCGGCGGGCAAAGGACGACCGAAAATGGTCTTGCTGGCGGACGTGGTTTCAGACGACGAAGCCGCCGTAGAGGCAGCCGCCGAACACATCTGCGAACTTGCCCGCGCCCGTGACGGCGAAGGCTTTATCGCCGTATCGCCCGAAGCGCGCAAAACCTTTTGGCTCGACCGCAGCCGCACCGCCGCCATCGCCAAACACACCAACGCCTTTAAAATCAACGAAGACGTGGTGATTCCGCTGGAGAGGCTGGGCGAGTATTCGGACGGCATCGAACGCATCAACATCGAGCTTTCCATCCAAAACAAACTCAAACTCTGTGCCGCTTTGGAGCAATATCTTTCGGGCAAACTCCCCATCGACAAAATGGGCACCGACCTGCCGACCGCCGAACTGTTGGGCGAACGCGGCAAACACGCCCTCGCCCACGTTGCCGCCGTCAAAGCGCGTTGGGACTGGCTGCTCGCCCATTTGGATGCGCCGCTTGCCGACTACAAATCACGCTACGGTACAGCCGTCCACGCCGCGCCCGAAGCCAAAGACGATGAAAGCTGCTTCACCGCCTTCCGCGATTTCCGCCTGCGCGTGTCTGTCAAAGCAGACGTAATGAAGCCGCTTGCCGAAATCTTCAGCGGCAAAACCGATACCAAAATTATCCAAGGCTTGGGCAAAATCCACGCCAAAACCGTACGCAGCCGCGTCTTTGTCGCCCTGCATATGCATGCCGGCGACGGTAACGTCCACACCAATATTCCGGTCAACTCAGACGATGCCGAAATGCTTCAGACGGCCTACCGTTCTGTGGAACGCATTATGAAAATCGCCCGTTCGCTCGGCGGCGTGATTTCCGGCGAACACGGCATCGGCATCACCAAGCTCGAATTCCTCACCGATGAAGATTTGCAACCGTTTTGGAACTACAAAAACCAAGTCGACCCCAAGCACACCTTCAACCGCCACAAACTGATGAAAGGTTCGGACTTACGCAACGCCTACACGCCGTCTTTCGAGCTGTTGGGCGCGGAATCGCTGATTATGGAAAAATCAGACCTCGGCACGATTGCCGATTCCGTCAAAGACTGCCTGCGCTGCGGCAAATGTAAACCCGTCTGCTCCACCCACGTTCCGCGCGCCAACCTGCTGTACAGCCCGCGCAACAAAATCCTCGGCGTGGGTTTGCTGACCGAGGCCTTCTTATACGAAGAACAAACCCGGCGCGGCGTTTCCGTCAAACATTTTGAAGAACTGATGGACATCGGCGACCACTGCACCGTGTGCCACCGCTGCGTCAAACCCTGCCCCGTCAACATCGACTTCGGCGACGTTACCGTAGCCGTCCGCAACTACCTTGCCGATTCCGGCCACAAACGCTTTGCGCCTGCGGCTTCAATGGGTATGGCGTTTTTGAACGCCACCGGTCCGAAAACCATCAAAGCCCTGCGCGCCGCGATGATACAGACCGGCTTCCCCGCGCAGAACTTTGCCTACAAAATCGGCAAGCTTCTTCCGATCGGCACGAAAAAGCAAAAAGCCGAACCCAAGGCAACCGTCGGCAAAGCCCCGATTAAAGAACAGGTTATCCATTTCATCAACCGCCCACTGCCCAAAAGCGTACCCGCCAAAACACCGCGCTCCTTATTGGGCATCGAAGACGGCAAAAGCATCCCCATCATCCACAACCCCGCCGCGCCCGAAGATGCCGAAGCCGTGTTCTACTTCCCCGGCTGCGGTTCGGAGCGTTTGTTCAGCCAAATCGGACTCGCCGTCCAAGCCATGCTCTGGCACGTCGGCGTACAAACCGTCCTGCCGCCCGGCTATATGTGTTGCGGCTATCCGCAAGACGCTGGCGGCAACAAGGCAAAAGCCGAAGAAATGAGCACCAACAACCGCGTCGCCTTCCACCGTATGGCGAACACCCTCAACTACCTCGACATCAAAACCGTCGTCGTCAGTTGCGGCACTTGTTACGACCAGCTTGAAAAATACCGCTTCGAGGAAATCTTCCCCGGCTGCCGCATCATCGACATCCACGAATACCTGCTCGAAAAAGGCGTGAAACTCGACGGCGTGAAAGGTCAGCAATACCTCTACCACGACCCCTGCCACACCCCGATTAAAACCATGAACGCCACCCAAATGGCCAGCAGCCTGATGGGGCAGAAAGTCGTTTTAAGCGACCGCTGCTGCGGCGAATCCGGTATGTTCGCCGTCAAACGCCCCGACATCGCCACACAGGTCAAGTTCCGCAAACAAGAGGAAATCGAGAAAAACCTCAAAGAGCTGCCGCAGGGCGAACCCGTCAAAATGCTGACCTCCTGCCCCGCCTGCCTGCAAGGACTGAGCCGCTATTCCGACGACAACAATATGCCTGCCGACTACATCGTCATTGAAATGGCGAAACACATCCTCGGCGAAAACTGGCTGGATGAGTTTGTAAAAAAAGCCAACAACGGCGGCGTAGAGAAAGTGTTGCTATAACAACGGACACGGAAATGCCGTCTGAACGCCGAAAGCCTTCAGACGGCATTGTTTGAATCAAATACCTACCCGAATCATGATTGACGGACAAACAACCGAACCCAAACAAAAAACCAGAATCATACCAGCCCCCATGCGGGGGCTGGTAGACGATGTGATGCGCGACCTGCTGACACGTATCGGCGGCTACGACGAATGCGTCAGCGAATTTGTACGCATTACCCATACCGTGCATTCACGATCCATATGGTTAAAATATGTCCCCGAAATCGCCAACGGAAACAAAACGTTTTCCGGCACGCCCTGCACCGTCCAACTTCTGGGCAGCGATGCGGACAATATGGCGGCAAACGCATTGGAAGCCGTCCGATTCGGCGCGGACAAAATCGATTTGAACTTCGGCTGCCCCGCGCCCACCGTCAACAAACACAAAGGCGGCGCAATTCTTCTGAAAGAGCCGGAACTGATATTCCACATCGTCAAAACGCTGCGCGGACGTTTGCCTGCACATATTCCGCTGACGGGGAAAATGCGGCTAGGCTATGAAGACAAAAGCCCTGCTTTGGAATGCGCCTGTGCGATTGCCGAAGGGGGCGCGTGCGGACTGACCGTGCACGCGCGCACCAAAGCCGAGGGCTACGAACCCCCGGCGCATTGGGAATGGATAAGGAAAATCCACGATACCGTCAATATTCCCGTTACCGCCAACGGCGACGTTTTCAGCCTGCAGGACTATATCGGCATCAAAACAATCAGCGGCTGCAACAGCGTGATGCTCGGTCGCGGTGCGGTCATCCGCCCCGATTTGGCGCGCCAAATCAAGCAATACGAGAACGGCGGACCGGTCAAAGACACGGATTTTGCCGAAGTTTCCACATGGATAGGGCAGTTTTTCGAGCTGTGCCTGACAAAAGAGGCAAACAACAAATACCCGATCGCCCGTCTTAAGCAATGGCTGGGCATGATGAAAAAAACGTTCGACCCGGCGCAAACGCTGTTCGACCGCGTCCGAACGGTTAAAGATGCGGATGAAGTGCGCCGAATCCTGAACGCATTTGAGCATGAGATGGATGTTTGATGTCTCCCGCGCTTCAAAGCAAATGCCGTCTGAAAACCTTTCAGACGGCATTTGTTATCTTTATTGCCGTTTTTCCCCTGCTTTCGGTGTATTTTTGTTTTTCAGTTTCGCCCCCAAACCCAAACGTTTTTCATAATCCGATTGCGGGGTATCGTCTTCCTGCATACCGAACGCGCCGGCATTGACCCACAGCGACAGCAGCGCGACGACAAAGGCGCAAAAGCCGATTACATACCAAAACATTGCCCCTCCAAATTTGTTAAAATCATATCAAATACAGTGCCGAATTTATCACAAGCGCACGAGCAAATAAATCTTCTGACCGCAGTATTTCATTCATTTACCTTGAAAACAAAAAAGGGCACCTGAAAATTTTGCGAAACTTTTCAGATGCCCTGCTTTGCCGAAAAACGTATCAGCCGCAGCAACCGCCTTCGCCGTGTCCGCCTTTTTTGTCGTTATCGACAATGGGCAGTTCGACTTTTTCGTTTGGTTTTTCTGCATTTTCGGGCCGGTCGTTGAGTTTGATTTTCGCGGTTTGGCTCATTTCCTTACCTCATTTGGAAAACGGTTTGAAAGATTCATTAATATAGCATGTTTAATCCGAATCTGAAAAGGGAAGCCGTATGCGAAATCCCGTCTGAAGCCCAATCAGGGCTTCAGACGGGATTTGCTATCTTTATTGCCGCTTTTCTTCCGTATCCGGATTTTTGTTTGGGGCTGAAGCAGATTGGCAGTCAGATTGCAATCGAAGAATGAAGGCAAGCCATCAAAAACAAAGCTATCCGCTTCACCGCCCCGATATTTAGAATTTGTGGCGCAGACCAACGGAGGCGGCATTAATTTGAGTGTAGTTGCCGATGCCGGTATTTCGTTTCAGCCAAGCGGCAGACATGATGGCGGAAGTGCGCTTGGAAAAATCGTAATCGACACCGGCGATGATTTGATCATAGCTGGTATGTTCGCGTTTCTGACTGCGTTCGACAAAGTCGAAACCATGGGCATAGCTGATGCGCGGGACTGTATTACCGAAGCGGTAGGAAGCAGTGGCGGCAATTTCGGTCGTACTGTTTTTGGTTTTGTCGGCATTTTCAGACAAATCCAACTGAGCCGCCAAGGCGAGATTCAAGCCGCTTCCTCATAGCCGCCCGTCAGGCGGTGTACCTGATGGTTTTTCAATGGATCGGTATCACTCGCTCTGCCGAGCAAGAACAAAAAGAAAGCATCATGCCCCTCATTGGCGTGTTTCGCATATTTAAGGGCATAATTTCCGAAAAAGCCGCCATTTTTGTAATTCAGACCGGCATAATACACATCCGACCCCGGCTTGCCGACAACAGCCGGAACTGGTTTCATCTGATTACTTTCCAGCGTGAAAGTAGCAGGCGTATAGGCGGACTTGCTGTTTTGACTCGGAACAAATTGAATGCTGCCGCTGAAACCGGAAAATCCGGGGGAATCGTAACGCACGGAAACCGGCATACCGTCGTGGCGTTTGAAAATACCCAATTGCGAAGCCACATTATTATTGCTGTCCCAAGGATCAATGGCTTTGCTGGCATCGCCAAACGGATTCGCAACGCGACCGGCGAGCGCCGTGCCGAATTCGCCTGCCAAGCCGATAAAGGATTCCCTGTTACCCCAACGGGTCGCGCCGCCGCCGGCAACGGATACGTCTTGCTCGAGCTGCCAAACAGCCTTCAGCCCGCCGCCCAAATCCCCACCCCCTTAAAGCCGATAAACGAGCCGAAATCACTGACTTTCGTCCTGATGCGGCTTTTGGCCTTAGTAACTGTATTGCCCGTTTGACCTTCTGAGGGTGGCTCGGTCAACTGCAGCCGGATGTTCCTGCCTTCCACACCAGCTTTGACTTCGCCGTACAGGCCGACATCGGCAACTGCCGCAAACGGCAGTGCGGACAATACGAGGGCGGTAAGTTTTTTTCGCATATCGGCTTCCTTTTGTAAATTTGCTAAAAACATCGGGCAAACACCCAATCAGTCTCCAATTACCCCCCCCGAAAAAAAACCATTTTTCGGAACAAATTTCGGGTAAATTTTGGGATTTTTATTTTGAAAAATAATATTTCAATATAAAACAATAAATTAACTTTTTTGAAAATGTTGCTTTCCCGCAACATGATTTAAATACAGACCTTGTCAAAGCCGATGCGGCGCAGACCCGGATGCCGTCTCGTTTTTTAAAACACCATAAAAAAACACACGCGGTGCTTTAATTTCCTGCGTGTGTCGAGTGTATCGAAATCAAGCCGAATCAAATATACCGGACTTCGATAATGCCGTATTCGCGTACGCCGCCCGGTGCCTGAACTTCCGCCGTATCCCCTTCTTCCTTGCCGATCAGGGCGCGGGCAATCGGAGAGCCGACATAGATTTTGCCCTGTTTGATGTCGGCTTCGTCTTCGCCGACAATTTGATAGGTAACGTGTTCTTCCGTTTCCAAATCTTCCAGCGTAACCGTCGTACCGAACACGATTTTGCCTTCGGCGTGGATTTCGGCCGGATTGATGATGTGGGCAACGGAAAGTTTGTGTTCCAACTCGGAAATGCGGCCCTCGATAAAACCTTGGCGTTCTTTGGCGGCTTCGTATTCGGCGTTTTCGGACAAATCGCCGTGCGATCTGGCTTCGGCAATCGCTTCGATCACTTCGGGACGCGCCACGCTTTTGAGCTGCTGCAATTCCTGTTTCAGCAATTCCGCACCGCGTACGGTCAGGGGGATTTTTTGCATCGGTCTTTTTCTCCATATTCCGGCACACCGGTTTGCGGCGGCAAGCATACCGCGTACCGTCTTGTTTTGTGCGTCCGGATATTAAAATAAAAATACAAGCCGCCCGGAAAATCGGCGGCTTGTCTGTCGTTGAACAGCGGCTATTCTACCAAATTCTATGAAATTGGCAATCGTGCCGTGCCGCCGGCAAACGCGCTATGTCCGCAACAAAAGCCGAAAATATGCCGGCAAAAAAATTTTAGAAACAAAAAATTTAAAAAAAATCAATTTTCGGCATAAAAAACCAAATTCACGTACTTTAAAACCGAAAATGCCAAACCTGAGATTTTCCAGACGGCATTTGCACCAGTATAATGCAGGCTGTTTTTATCTTTATATTTACGTTTTGCCATGACCGAATCCGTCCGCCTCCCCGCCGCCTCGCTCAAACCTTCCACCGTCGCCCTGCCCGGCTCCAAAAGCATCAGCAACCGCACCCTGCTGCTCGCCGCCCTGTCCGACAATGTTTGCGAAATCCATTCCCTGCTCAAATCCGACGATACCGACCGTATGCTCGAAGCACTCGATAAACTCGGCGTTCAAATCGAACATCTTGCCGAAGGCCGTCTGAAAGTACACGGCACGGGCGGACGCTTCCCCAACCGCTCTGCCGATTTGTTTTTGGGCAACGCGGGCACGGCGTTCCGTCCGCTGACCGCCGCGCTGGCCGTTTTGGGCGGCGATTATCATCTGCACGGCGTGCCTCGTATGCACGAACGCCCCATCGGCGATTTGGTCGATGCGTTGCGGATTGCCGGCGCCGATGTCGAATATCTCGGCAACGAACACTATCCGCCGCTTCATATCGGCAAACGTGAAGACTGCGGCGAGCGCGTGATTCCGATTAAAGGCAATGTGTCCAGCCAGTTTCTGACCGCCCTCTTGATGGCGCTGCCGCTGACCGGGCAGGCGTTTGAAATCCGTATGGTCGGCGAGTTGATTTCCAAGCCCTATATCGACATTACTTTGAAACTGATGGCGCAATTCGGCGTACAGGTTGCCAATGAAGGCTACCGCGTTTTCAAAATCCCTGCCGATGCGCACTATCACGCACCCGAACACTTGCACGTCGAAGGCGATGCCTCCGGCGCGTCCTACTTCCTCGCAGCCGGTTTGATTGCCGCCACGCCCGTCCGCGTTACCGGCATCGGCGCAAACAGCATACAGGGCGATGTCGCCTTTGCCCGCGAACTGGAAAAAATCGGTGCGGACGTGGTTTGGGGCGAAAACTTCGTCGAAGTCTCGCGCCCGAAAGGACGCGCCGTCCAAGCCTTTGATTTGGATGCGAACCATATCCCCGATGCCGCGATGACCCTCGCCATCGTCGCGCTTGCCACAAGGCAAACCTGCACGCTTCGCAACATCGGTTCGTGGCGCGTTAAGGAAACCGACCGCATCGCCGCAATGGCGAACGAGTTGCGCAAACTCGGTGCAAAAGTCGTCGAAGAAGCCGAAGCGATTCACATTACCCCGCCCGAAACGCCGACACCCGATGCCGTCATCGACACTTACGACGACCACCGCATGGCGATGTGTTTCTCGCTGATTTCGCTGTTGGGAGTACCCGTCGTCATCAACGACCCGAAATGCACCCATAAAACCTTCCCGACTTATTTTGAAGTGTTCTCATCACTGACCGAAACAGCGGAATAAGGCGGCAAAATGCCGTCTGAAACCCGAAAACAGGGCTTCAGACGGCATTTTGCCGCGATTCCGGCGCGGCGGGCGGCTCATTCTGTAAAAAACGTATGCGCTCCAAGGTAGTTTTTGGCGTAAAACGGTGTGGAGAGTTTTTCGGTTTTGATGGTTTTGCCGCTGCCGGGGGCATGGATGAATTCGCCGTTGCCGATGTAGAGTCCGACGTGTGAGTAGCGGTGTGCGCCGCCGGTGTTGAAGAATACGAGGTCGCCGGCCTTGAGGCGGCTGTCGGGGATTTTGCGGCTTGCCGCCGCCATGTCGCGGGCGGTGCGCGGCAGCTTGACGTTGAGGGCGTTTTTGTAAACGAATTGAATCATGCCGCTGCAGTCGAAGCCGGTTGCGGTGCTGCTGCCGCCCCATTTGTAGGGCGTGCCGATGAGTCCGAGGCTGTGGAGCATGAGTTCCTGCGAGCCTTGTGTGCGGCCGATGTGGCTGATGCGGACGGCTTGGATTTGCCGGACTGTCTGTTTGGGTTTCGGTTGGCGGTGTTTGCCGGAGGTCGTGCCGCATGAGGCGAGGAGCAGTGCGCCGAGACAGAGGAAAAGGGTTTTGTCGGGGGAAAACATGGTTTTTTCCTTTGCGGGTTCGGATATGCCGTCTGAAGGTGTTTCAGACGGCATTTCTATAATAAACCTTCGATGGGCAGCAGGGATAGGATTTTTGCGGCGATGCGTTTCCAAAGTTTGGCTTCGGGTTCGTTCGGGTAGGTTTTTCGGGTGGCGGGATCGTGCCATTGCAGGCGGTTGTGTTTGTCGAGGGTAACGCGGTAGGCGTATTCGGGTGTGGTATCGGCGAGGGTGCGCTCCATCTGTTCTGCGATTTTGGGGCTTTCGATGACGACGCCCATTTCGGTATTGAGCCGTGCGGAACGGGGGTCGAGGTTGAATGAGCCGATGAAGATGCGTTTGCCGTCCACAATGAAGGTTTTGGCATGCAGGCTGGTTACGGAGCTGCCGGTCAGGCCTTTGTCTTTTGTGGCGGGGACGGCATGGTTGGGTTGCAGCTCGTAGAGTTTGATGCCGGCTTTGAGCAGCGGTTTTCGGTATTTGACGTAGCCGGAATGGACGGCGGCAACGTCGGTCGCCTGTAGCGAGTTGGTCAGGACGGTAACGTCTATGCCGTCCTGCACCAGTTTTGCCAGTGCGTCTGTGCCGGATTTTGTAGGGACGAAATAGGGTGAAACCAGATAGACGCTTTTTTCGGGCTGTTTGAGCGCGTCTTGCAGCCTCCCGGCAATCGGCGGTTTGCGGCGGTCGCGGTCGAGTCCTTTTGCAGGGTTGTCGCTGATCAGGCGGGTTTGGACGCTCTGCCAGTCGATGCGTCCCGTCTGTATTTTTTGGTAGAGGGGCGACTGTTCGACGGTTTCGCGGTAGCGCAGGAGCGCGTGTCTGGATGTTTCGTCGTTGTATCCGAGTGCTTGAAGACCCTTGCCGATGTTGCCGCTGCGGATGATGCGCGTGGCGTTGTGGGCGGAATGGCTTGCCCAGTAGCGGTCGAAGTCGTGCGATACTTCGCCGACGACGCTGCCGGTGGCGAGGATGTCCAGGTCGGCGAAAACGGTGTCCTCACCGACTTTGAAGTATTCGTCGCCGATATTGCGTCCGCCGAGTATGGTGGCGCGGTTGTCGGCGGTAAAGGATTTGTTGTGCATGCGGCGGTTGAGGCGGGGGAAGTCGGTCAGGTAGCCGAGTGCGCGCCATTTGCGTAGGACGAAGGGGTTGAACAGGCGCACTTCGATATTGGGATGGCTGTCGAGGGCGAGCAGGAGATCGTCCAACCCGCGCGTGTTGTTGTCGTCCAACAGCAGGCGTACGCGCACGCCGCGTTCTGCGGCAAGGTACATGAGGTTGAACAGCAGCCTGCCGGAAATGTCGTTGCGCCAAATGTAGTATTGCAAATCGAGGCTGTGTTCGGCAGATTCGATAAGGGCGGCGCGGGCGGCAAAGGCTTCGTGGGGGTCGTCGAGCAGGTAGATGTCGGATAGCCCGTTGTTATGAGGGGTGTGCCGGATTTGCAGGATGTTGTCCAGGAGGACAGGTTTGGAAGTATTGAAATGACGGCTTTCCGTCCGTTCTTCCAGTGGGGGCAACCATGAAGAACATGAACAGAGAAGGAGGCATAAAAGGGAAATGAGGCTGCGTGTTTTCATCGGGGATATAGTTTCAGACGGCATTGCCTGTATTTTGGGGTCTGTATGCATTGAAATGAAGCATCATAATCTAAAGGTTGGAATGGGTAAAAGTTTTGTCGGGATGCGGGGTTAAGGCCGCGTGCCTCTTGTCAGGTTTGCACCGTCTGAAACGTGCAGACGCTTAAAAACCAACGACGAGGCAAGGGTGATGCCGCCGATACTGAGCAGGGTCATACGGAAGGCGAAATGCAGACCTGAAGAAGCCGGTATCAGAAATGTCCAGTTTTTAAGGATTAATGCGCCGGCAACAATGCCCACGCTGATGGCAAGCTGTTGGTTGACCGCCATCAGGCTGTTGCCGCTGCCGGTCTGTTGCGGGCGCAAATCGGCGAGGGTCAGTGTGTTCATGGCAGAAAACTGTAGGGAGTTGCATGCGCCGATCGCCAGCGAGAGGAAAATCCAAATCCACAGCGGCGAGTTTCCGTCAGGCAGGGCGAGCAGCATGATGAAGGCGGCAAGCAGCTTGGTGTTCCAAAGCAGTACCGTGCGGTAGCCGAAACGTTTCATGAGCGGTGCAATCAGCGGTTTGACCAGCAGCGAAGACAGGGCGACGGGTGCGACCAGCCAGCCCGACAGGCTTGCGCCGAAGCCGAAAGCGACTTGAAACATCAGGGGCATCAGAAAAGGAATCGAGCTGATGCCGAGACGGCTGAACAGATTGCCCGCCAGTCCCAAACGGAAGGTGCGTATCAGAAACAGGTCGGCGGAATAAATCGGTTTGGACGCGGTTTTCATATGTCGGAAATAACGGCGTGCAAACAGCAGTCCGCCGCACAGCGGTAACAGTGCAAAATACGGAGGCAGCGCGTGCGACAGGCTTTCTGCCGCAAGCAGCAGCAGGCAGGCGGCAACGGAAAAGGTCAGATAGCCTTTGAAATCCAGAGCGGTATCGTTGCCTTTGACATCGGGCATGATGTTGCGTCCCAATATGAAACCCAGCAGACCGATGGGCAGGTTGAGCAGGAAAATCCAGTGCCACGAAGCGTATTCGACCAGATAACCGCCCGCCAGAGGTCCCAACGCAGGGCCGATCAGTGCAGGCATGACCGCATAATTGATGGCGTTGAGCAGCTTCGATTTTTCATATACACGCAAGATGGTCAGACGCGGTATCGGAACCAGCATCGAACCGCCGATCCCCTGAACGACACGGGAAAGCGTCAATTCAAACAGCGAACCCGATGCGGCGCACAATGCCGATCCGAGCATAAAAACGGCAATCGAACCGAAAAAGACTTTTTTCGTTCCGAACTTGTCCGCCAAATAACCGCTCAAAGGAATCAGCAGGGCAACCGTCAGCGTATAGGCAACGACTGCCTGTTGCATATCCGGAGGCGATTCGTTCAGGTCGGCGGCAATTTCGGGCAGTGCGGTATTTAAAATGGTCGCATCCAACATCTGCATAAAAATGGCAATTGCCAGCAGAAGCGGCAGCCAAGGGGATGGTGCGCGGGCGGACAGGGTGTTTTTTTCCATAGGGTGATTGTACCCCATCCTTGTGCCGTTATTGTTTTCAGATGCTGTCTGAATGCCGGCAGAGTCGGCATCCTGAATGTTCACAAGCAAACGAATCGGCATTGCATTGTAATGATAATTATTATCGAAAATCATCAGAGTAAGGTACAGTAAGCGTTATGGGGCAGTTTGTAAGAAAAACCGGATTATTTTTTAAAATTAGACTTGACCCGCAACGGTCAATTACTTAAAGTAAACGCTTACCTTTCTACAGAAAAAACGGGTTTCCCGTTATCAAAAAATATGAGCGCAACCATTCCCCCAAAAATCATCCGATACGACAGCAATCCGACAGATGTCTATTTTTTCGGCACTTGCGTCCTTGATCTTTTTATGCCCGAAGCAGGCATGGATGCCATTGCCCTAATCGAGCAGCAGGGCATACGCGTCCATTTCCCGATGGCGCAAAGCTGCTGCGGTCAGCCTGCCTATTCATCCGGCCATCCGACCGAAGCCTTCGATGTCGCCAAAGCGCAACTCGACCTTTTCCCCGAAAACTGGCCGATTGTCGTACCGTCCGGCTCATGCGGCGGCATGATGAAACATCACTGGCCTACCCTGTTTAAAAATACAGAATACGAATCCAAAGCGGTTGATTGTGCCAACCGTATCATTGAGTTTACTCATTTCTTGCTTGCCATCGGCTACAAGCCTGAAGACAAAGGCGAGCCAGTCAAAGTCGCCGTTCACACTTCCTGTGCCGCCCGCCGAGAAATGAATGTCCATCTTTCAGGCTGGCAGTTGATTGACGGTATGGAAAACGTCGAACGCATCGTCCACGACCACGAAAGCGAGTGTTGCGGCTTCGGCGGCACATTCTCCGTCAAACAAGCCGATATTTCCGGCGCGATGGTAACCGACAAAGTTGCCGCGCTGAAAGAAACCGGCGCAACCGAAATCATCAGCGCGGACTGCGGCTGTATGATGAACATCGGAGGCAAAATCGCCAAGGACGAGCCGGATATGCCGCGTCCGAAGCATATCGCATCCTTCTTGTTGGAACGCACCGGAGGCAAAGTATGAGCGCGCGCGAAAATATTTTGGCAAAACTGAAAAAAGCCGGCGCATTGCCGATGGAAGAGCCTGCGGTTTTTGATTATTACCGCGAAAAGGGCGTTTCTTGGGACAGCGAAGCCGAGCGTCTGAAACATTGGGCTGCCGCCATGCGCGCGGTCAAAACCGAAATCTATTGGGTGACGAAAAGCAATTGGATGCAGGTTTTCCGCGAAGCGGCAGAAGGCAAGGGTTTAAAAAACATCCTGCTGCCCTTGGCGACCGAACACGGACAAATTGCCCGTGCCGCATTGGCGGGCAGCAATATCGACCCGATTGCCTTCGAGCGCGAAATCGATACTTGGAAAACCGAGTTTTTCACGAACATCGATGCAGGCTTCAGCGGCGCGCAATGCGGCATCGCCCGCACCGGCACGCTGATGCTGTTTTCCAGCCCTGAAGAACCGCGTACTTTGAGCCTCGTTCCGCCCGTGCATTTCTGCCTGTTCGATACGTCCAAGATGTACAACGAGTTTCACAACGCCGTCGAAGGCGAAAAACTGGTGGAAAACGGTATGCCGACCAATGTATTCCTGATTTCCGGCCCGTCCAAAACCGCAGACATCCAGTTGACGCTCGCTTACGGTGCGCACGGTCCGCGTGATTTGGTCATCCTCGCCATTTTGCCCGACCACATTTCCCCTGCCGATTTGGAGGAAAACGCATGACTACGCAAACCATCAAGTTCCACATGAAGCCGGAAACTTTCAAACAAAACGCCGCAATTTCCCTTCAAGACAAGCCCTTGCGTAAAAGCCTGCGTACCGCGATGGATATGCTGATGACCAAGCGCAAAGCCGTTTTGACCGACGAAGAAGAGTTGCAAAGCCTGCGCGATTTGTGCGAACACATCCGTCAGCGTTCCCTCTCCAAATTACCCGCGCTGCTGGAGCAGTTGGAAGAAAACCTGACTAAGTTGGGCGTGAAAGTACACTGGGCGGAAACCCCTGCCGAAGCCTGCCAAATTATCCACGACATCATCACAGCCAAAAACGGCAAGCTGATGGTCAAAGGCAAATCCATGGTCAGCGAAGAAATCGAGCTGAACCATTATCTTGAAGCAAAAGGCATTAAGGCGGTGGAAAGCGACTTGGGCGAGTTTATCGTCCAAATGGCAGGCGAAAAACCGACCCATATCGTGATGCCCGCAATCCATAAAACCAAAGAACAGGTCAGCGAACTGTTCCACCAAAACCTCGGCACACCGCTTACAGACGACGTGGACCAACTG
This sequence comes from Neisseria gonorrhoeae, assembly GCF_003315235.1. GTDB lineage: Bacteria > Pseudomonadota > Gammaproteobacteria > Burkholderiales > Neisseriaceae > Neisseria > Neisseria gonorrhoeae. The sequence continues at coordinate 21,096 of NZ_QNRU01000030.1, forward strand.
ACCGGATTCGCCCGCAAAGCCCTGCGCGATATTTACAGCACTGCCGATGTCGGCTTGAGCGGCGTAAACTTCGCCGTTGCCGAAACGGGCACGCTGTGTCTGGTCGAAAACGAAGGCAACGGCCGCTTGAGTACTACCGTTCCGCCCGTACATATCGTCATTACGGGTATTGAAAAAGTTGTCGCCAAGCTGTCTGATGTTCCGCCTTTGTACAGTCTGCTGCCGCGTTCCGCCATCGGTCAGAACATTACCACTTATTTCAATATGATTACCGGCCCGCGCCGCAGTGAAGAATTAGACGGTCCGCAGGAAATGCACTTGGTTTTGCTCGACAACGGCCGCAGCCAAGCTTATGCCGAAGACCAAATGCGCCGCACCCTGCAATGTATCCGTTGCGGCGCGTGTATGAACCATTGCCCGGTTTATACACGCATCGGCGGCGCGGCATACGGCACAACCTATCCCGGTCCGATTGGCGAGATTATTTCCCCGCACCTGTTGGGTCTTGATGCCACCCGCGACCTGCCGACCGCCTGCACGATGTGCGGCGCGTGCGTGGAAGTTTGTCCGGTACGCATCCCGATTACCGAACAAATGCAACGTTTGCGCGTTGAAGCACAACGTTCGCCGACCGAAACCGTGCCGCACCCCATCCGAGGGCAAGGCGCATCGCATACCTTCGGCGAACAAATGGCGTGGCGCACATTCAACGGTATTTTCAGCGGTAGCAAAACCTACCGCGCCTTCGGTTGGGCAGCCACCAAGTTCCGCAATCTGACCCCGCGCAAACAGTTGGGTTGGACGCAAAACCGCGTACCGATGAAACCGGCGAAGAAAACCCTGCACGAACTGATGGCGGAAAAAATGCGCCAAAAAGAACAGGCATAAAAAGTTGTTCGCAAAAATACCGTCTGAAACCCGAAAACAGGGCTTCAGACGGCCTGAAAAGCAGCCTGAACGCGCAAAAATAAATAATGAAACGGAATGCTAAGACGCTTTCAGGCAGCCTGACATTAAGGCTGCTTAAAAGCGTCTTTTAATCGTGCCACGGATTGAACACCGCGACATCGGCCGCAAAAAATGAGCCGGTATCACGCGTAGCAACTGTCAAACTGTGCTGTTTTGCAGTGGCGGCAATATAGCCGTCTGCGGCAGCAATCTCTTTGCCATGTGTTTTGGCATAGGAACGAATTTGCGCATAGATTGCGGCAACCGGTTCATCAAAAGGCAGAATCCGCCCCGCAAATAAAGGCAAAATGGATTGTTCCAAACGTTCGTGCAGCACATTCTTTTTCTTGCCATTGAGCAACAACGCCACACCCAAACGCAATTCTGCAACAGTAATGGCAGACAAATACACATCTTCCAATATCAAACTATCCAACCATGCCACCACACGTTCATTGGGTTGTGGGCGCAAAGGTTCGGAAATCACATTCGTGTCCAGCAAAATCATCACAAAGAAACCTCGTTATCAGTATTACGACCGCGTACGTCTTCCAGCTCAACACCTCCGATTTCCTGCCCTATTGATGCCAACATTGACCCCAAACGTACAGTTTGTTGTGCTTTGGCGATGTTATCCAAAATTAAGCGGATTTCTGCTTCGGTACTGCGCCCTGCGGCTCGCGCACGGAATTTGATTGCGTTGTGCGTGGCCTCGGATAAATTTCTAATCACAACAGAAGCCATTGCCTTTCCTTCCTGAAAAAAGTTTTTCAAATGCTATCAAAATAAAAAAATGATAGCAATCTATTTTTTAACGCCTGCGGATGCCTGAAAATTCAGGTGGCCGCAGGCGTTTTTTTACATCTAAAAAAACGTCTCCCCTCCCTCTTTCTGATAAATAAAAAACAGTCGCTCTTGAACTGCACCCCAAAAAGTCGGACAGTTTAATCAAGCGGCTTTCAGGGACTGAATTCTGTACTGAACAGGGCTCAGTCCTTTTAATTTCAACTT
>NZ_QNRU01000031.1 GCF_003315235.1 Neisseria gonorrhoeae
TACGCGGCGGACGATTTGCGGGCGTGTTCGGCGTGTTCGACCGCGGCGGCTTTGAGGCGTTCCGAAACCTCCAGCATCGCCGCACCGTATCCGCGACGGTATTGCGCCGCCCTGTCCAGCTGCCAAGAAACGGCGAAGAACGCGATTGCGGACAAAATAAGCAGCGGCTTCCAATTTTTCAGCAAAGCCCCAATCATTTACGCCTCTCCCGCGCCCTGTTTCGCCGTGGCGGCGGCGGCAGTCAACCGGTAACGCCCTTCGGCGGGGGACGACGGCACGGCTTTGCCGCCAATCAGCTTGGACGGCCAGAAGTAGCCGTCAATGTCCGCAGGGTCAAACGGGATGATGGATACCATATTGCCCTGATTGCCGCCCAAGCCCAAGATTCTGCCTTCCGCGTCTTTGCCGACAACGAAGAACACGTGTCCGCCGCCCCGGCGCGGTTTGACCGCGATGCAGCCGTATGCGGGGGCTTCGAGTTTCGTCAAACCCGACATTGCCCAAGCCTTGGCGCGATACCAGTCCCTGATGACCGCGCGTCCCGCTTTGCCCAGGCAGTATCCGACAAACAGGCCGCACCACGGGGTATCTGTTTCTTTCCACCACGCTTTCTGCTCCTGATTAAAATTTCCCATTTCTTGCAGCATCGCTAAAAGCACAGGGTTTGACTTGCCATTCACTTTTTCGTGAGCGCCAAGGTATTTACGGGCTTCTTCAATCCATTTCAATTCTTTCATTTCTTTTCCTTCCGATAAAAGACGAGATGTAAACTTTCGGTTTACACCCCGGCCAAGCCTTTGATTGCAGGTTTCCGCAACACCGATACATCCGGTTTCACACGTTCCGTTTCCATCTCCACTCCTGTTACACGCCGCCGCTTGGCAAAATCCGTTTCAGGCGGCATAATGTATCGACAACGTATCTACAACACGAAAGCAAAACCATGTTGCGACTGCAAAAATGGGGCAACAGCGCGGCAGTCCGTCTGCCCGCCCGCCTCCTGACCGCCCTCAACGCCAAAATCGGCGACGCGCTGGAAACAGAAATCCGCAACGGCGAGCTGCTCATCCGCCCCGTCAAACGCTACCGCCTGTCCGACCTTTTGGCAGAAACGGAAGCCGCCCCGCCGCGCGCGGAAGGCTGGGAAGAAATGCCCGATGTCGGACAGGAGGGCGTTTGATGTATATTCCCGAGCGAGGCGACATTTTCCATCTTGCCTTCGACCCCGCCGCCGGTACGGAAATGAAAGGCGGCCATTACGCCATAGCCCTGTCGCCCAGAGCTTACAACCGCGCAACCGGCTTGGTTTACGCCTGCCCGATTTCACAAGGCAGGGCGGCGGCGGCAAGAAGCGGCGGTATGATTTCCACACTGCTCGGCGCGGGAACGGCAACACAAGGCAATGTCCACTGCCACCGGATGAAGGCATTGGATTGGAAAATCCGCCGCGCCGCCTTCCGCGAAACCGTCCCCGATTACGTGATTGAAGACGTATTGGCACGCATCGGCGCAGTACTGTTCGACTGACTTCAGAGTGCGAAGCCTGTCCGCAGGGGGAAGCATCCGTTTCCATACCCGCCCCTATTTCAAAGCATTCAAAATATCCGCCGGCTTCCAAATCAACGCCGTCAAAGGCGCGGCGCACAAAACCGCCCGCAAAAACAGGCGCACCGACCGATATTTCTCCAACAAGAGCAACATACTTCGCAACTCCCTCAAAATTTTGGTATACTCCGCCTATAGCTATTCCTTCCTTAACAAGGATTAGGTTAAGAAACGCCGCAAGGATTCCGCCCCTCGCGGCGTTTCGCCGTTCACACCCCGCGCGTAATGTCGTGCGTCAGCCGGACGCGCCCGGAACACAGCGTCTTCACGCGCCCCGATACCGCTCGAAATCAATCTTTTCCATCCGAAGACCCTCCGTCTTTCACACCCGTAAGCTTTTCCGCCAAGCCGCCCAAGTAACCGCGCAACACCTTGGGCGCGAGCGCGCGCACCGTATCGAGCGCGTGCCCCGTCATCATCCCCGCGAACACCCCCGCCGCCGCGCACGTCCACGCCTGATCCAGCGGCACGAACCGCTCCGCCGCGGCCGCCGCCGCGATTGCAGAAATAAAAGCCTCCAGCACAGCCTGCACCGGGCGGCCGCGTTCCTGAAGGCTTGCCCACACCGCGCCCAGCACGCCGCCGGCCGCGGCAAACAGCAGTCCGAACTGCAAAAACCCCATTCACGACCCCTCATCCGCCAAACCCCGCGACTTTTGCGCCGAAAACAAAAACCTCAACGCATTATTCCCCGCCAGCGCGCAGAAAAACGCCAACAGCGGCGGAACGACCATACCCGTGTTCAAAGGCGGGTACGCCCCCCAAAACGCCACCGAAACCAAAAACCACACAAAGCCCGAAAACAAAAGCAGGTAAGCCGAAGCCACACAAGCCCTCACGCCCCGCGCAAACAGCAACGCCGTCTGAAGCAGCCCCGCCGCCGCCAGCACCCCCACCGTCCACGCCTCCGGAATATCCTGGAATTTGTAATAAATCCGCCACGCGTAAATCTCGTCGGGCGCAAGCGCGAACACCGCCGCGTAACCCGACAAGCCCAAACCGCTGACCGCCTCCAGCACCCGCGTCGCCGTGCCGAACATCCACGCCTGAAACCCGGCGGGCAAAAACCGCCGTTCCGTCAAAAACCTCAACATACCCGTCACACACCCCCCGGCAAAACACCGCGAAGCCGAAGCCCCGCAGTGTCCGACGCCGTCTGAAAACTTATTCCGCGTAAACCGGTTGCGCGTCTTTGGGGATGCCCGCCGCACCTTCCAACGCCTTGCGGTACACCCAACCGGGGTCGGGCGCGGTTACGTCGGCTTCGTTGAAATCCAATGTGCGCGCCAACAGGTAGCGTTTGCCCGATTTAAACGCATTTTCCGACACATAGCCGTTCAACGTCGCCGTAACATAACCGTTGCGGTAATCCGCGCCGATATACTCGACGACGTGGTAGGCCGCACTCGCGCCGGTCATACCGTCCTCGACTGCAAAATTCAAGGCAACAATCTTTTTATCTTCAATCATTTCAAATCTCCAAAAGCCCGCTAGGGGCGGTAACGAAAATGCCGTCCGAGGTCTTCAGAGGGCATTGCCCGGACAAAACAGGAAAAACCGCAGAGCCGGCATACGGGGGCATCAGACGGAGGGCCAAACCTCGTTTTCGCGCGATTCCGGAATCAGCACCCTGATATTGCGCAGCTCGATATACTGCCACCAGTGTTCCACAAAAAACAGCAGGTTGGATTTCGGAACGGCAGTATTAAACTCCTCCTGAAACAGAGAATACTGTTGGGGCGCATGACCCCGGTATTTCTTAACCACTACAAACTTATCCGACCTGTCGAACGCAAGCATCGTACTCCAGTCGGCATTGGTAAAAGGCCGGTACTCGAACGATATGCCGTAGATATCGTCCGGCAACTGAAGCAGCCCGCCGTAAGCATTCCAATGTTTATACATCTGATTTTGGTAATCGTGTACACGCCGGTCGCCGCCCAAATAAACCTGCTTCTTACTGTCGTACCGGAAACTTTCCGCAAAGGTGCGCCAAACCATCCTCCCGAGCAGCTGCTTGTATTCGTAGTCGGATTGCGCCAAATACGAAACCGACACGAACGGCGAAAACACCGATTCGTGGGAAGCGAGCGACAACTTCAGGCTGACGGGTTTGCCCGCGGGGATGACTTGGATCTGGTACTCGAGGCGGGTTCTGTACCTTGAGCCGGATTGTTCGGTATAATCCCCGCCCCCCCTTGCCTGGGGGGGCAGGTCTTCGTACCTCCCGAAAGTTCGGCCGCGCCAAATATAATTGGTATAGTTCTCGGTTTCCCTGACTTCCCTCGGCGCAAGCACACCCCCGTTCAACAGCAGCTTTGCCTGCACCCTGTTGTTGCCGAACGTTTCCGAAACCACATAAAAATTCGGAATCAAAACCCTCGGCAGCGGGTCTTTATCCAAATCCAACACCCAAACGTTACCCTCCGTCCAACGCAGCCTGTGCGCCCTCAACACGTCGCCCTCGACGGACGAAGCCCTGACCGTACCGTTGAAATAACCCGAATCGGCCTCAATCCGGCCGCGTATTACCGCATTGTCGGCCGTCAGGATGCCGTCTGAAGACACCGTAAAATTACCCCCGCCGATATTCAGGCTGCCGCCCGTGATGCTTCCGAGATTGGAAGATACCGCGCTCAAATCGGCAACCTGAATCTTATCGGCAGTCACCGCGTTTGCCCCGATTTTATCGGCGGTAACGGCGGCAGCCCCGATTTCCCGCGCCGACACGCTTCCGGCTTTCAGGCGGTTTGCGTCCAGCGTGTCCGCCGCGATTTTGCCGCCGTGGATATCCCCGGCGTTCAGCCTGTCGACAACCGCCTTGCCGTTGACCACCAATTCGCCGTTGATGCCCACGCGGTTTTTCTGCGTGTCCACCACGAACGGGAACACATCCGCCTTCCCGGCCGCACCGATGCCGAAGCGGTCGGCATTCACGATAAACTTGCTTTCGGGCGTGCCGTTTTTCGGCGTAGTCGCCAAGCCGAAGCCCGCCACTTTGCCGTTTGCATCAACCTTGACCGTGTATTGCGCCTCCAAGCCGTTGATGCTTCGGGCGTGTGTCTGAACCGCCGCCGCATTGCCGTCCGCCGTCGATCGGACTGCCTCGACGCGCTCGTTGACGCTGCCCGCGCCGTTGCCGTCAATCAGGTTGATTTTGTCGCGCAAAGCCTTGTTCAGACTGCTTTCCGACAGGTCGGTTGCCGATACGTCGTAAACGGTAAACGATATGCTGCCGCTGATTTTCAGGTTATCTTTGCCGAAACTGTCGTAACCCGCCGCCCTCAAGTAATAGGTCTTTCCTTTCTCCAGCGGTTTGCCGCCGCATTTGGCGATGGTTATAAACGTTTCCGCGCCGTCATAGGCTTTGTTTGCGTCCGCGGCCGGGCAGGCTGCGTTTTCGCAAACCCAGACGATAATCCCTGCAAAGTCTTCTTCGGCAGGTTTTTGGCAGGTAAAAAACGCCTGGCGCAGGCCGCTGTCGATAGAGATGCCCTGCAATGCCTGCAATTGCGGATTTTGCGCCGCGATTTGCGCCCAATTGCCCGTTTTACCGGTAACGGCACGCCCGCGAACCTTGAAGACAATACCGCGTACCTGGCCGCCGTCCGCCTTCATATCCGCCTGAGTGTAGGTGTAGCTGTTGTCAACGATGCCGTCAACCGCACGCAGACGGCGTCGGCTGCCGCCTGCGTAGATTTCCACGTCGTAGGTATCCGCGCCGTCCAATTTATCCCAAGCGATGACGGCTTCTTTGCCGTATGCCCACGATGATGTCAGGCGCAGGTTTTGGATTTGACCGAGCGGCGCGCCTTCGATGGTGTAGGAATACGCCGGCACTTCCGCCAAATCCTGAATGCCGCCGCCGAAAACGTTGTACGAAACCAGTTTGACCCAAACCGTGCGGCCAATCCAGTTGCGCGGAACGGCGTATTTGAACAATGCTTCGTCGATGCGCGCAAACCGGCTGCCCGCCGCGTGTGCGTTGACGGCGGAGCCGTACGCGCCGCGCGTCAGGTTGCCCAATGTGTAGCGTCCCACGCCCTTCAGTTCGGCGTCGGCGTATGCCAGAAATTCGCCGTCGACGTAGCACAATGTCAGCAAATCGCGGCTGTCCTGCTCCGTGCCGCCCGTCAGCTGCCCCGCCGAAATTTCCACGCCCAATGTATTTGTGCGGTCGAAAACCGCGCCGTCGGGCAAATCGGCGGTCAGCGCGCCGAAACGCGCCTTGCGGTTGACCGCGCCGACGCGGGTGTAGCTGTCGCCGTCCGCCGATACCCACACTTCGGCGCCGCCCCACATACCGCCCCCGGCGGTTGCCAGCCAGATTTGCGGTTCGCCGCCCGTCAGTTGCAACGGCGCTTCGAAAATTACCGGCACATGGGCGTTGCCCGGCGAAACGTTGTAGTCGGCCGAATAACCCGAAGACGGCTGCGTCGGATATTCCGACACGGTATAAACACCGGCCGGGCAGTCTTCGGCCTTGACGGATAAAACCCCTTCTCCGTCTTCTTCAATTTCCGTAATGCGGACGGGCGTTTTATTCAGGCCGAGCCCCGCGTCGGTCAGGGTTACGATGTCCATCGGCTCAAGCAGGCAGTATTTCCAACCCAGCTTAAACTCATATTCGTTGCGGACGTACAGGGCGCGTTGCAGCAGTTGTTGCGCCACTTTTTGCGCCACCTTCGCATCGCAAATGCCGTGCATCCTGACCGCGTCTTTCGGGCGCAATCCGTACTGCTCGATATTCGCCTGGTCTTTCGCTTCGGCGATGGCGACGTTGTAATCGTTGTCCCTGTCAAGGTACTCGACCTGAATCTGATTAAACGCATCGGCATTGGTTTTGCGCCCGGCCTTTACAGGGTCTTGCGCGCCCGAAACGATAAAATCGTCATCGGTCAGGTCGTAGGCGGCCTTATTGTCGGCAACGTACACCGCGCCGTTCCCCGAATGGCTGCCGTCCCCGTAGGGGATGATTTTCAGGCGGCCTTGCGAAAATACCGCCGCGCTGTTGGTCTGCTCCAGCAGTTCGGAAATATTCCGTTGCGCCTCCCCCTGTTCCGTGTAGGCAGGGCTTAGGAAAATCCCGACGGCGCGGCAATAATTGCTGTACCGGTCGGTATCGCCGATGTTTTGGGACGGGAAACCGCAGCCGTAGCGTTGGTTCGTCAGCAAATCCAATACGATTTCGCGCGGGTTTGCATCGGGGATGTTGCCGGAATAGCCCGATTTCCCGATGACCTCGAAATTGTGCTGATATATCTGCGCCGATTTCGTCAGTTCGTAGTTCGGGCTGCACAAATAAGCCGTGCCCGAATAATTCAAGGCTTGGCCTTGGTGCTTCGCCTGTTGCAGGTGCGTCCACAACGGCTGCTCGTCGCCGCCGCGCATAAGCGTCAGGCGCAACTGTGCCGGCGAATCGAATTTCTCCTTGTCGCGCCAAATCCGCCCCACGCCCTGAATCTCGCCCTCGCACAAGGCAAGCATGACGGCGGCTTCGTAGGTATAGGCAATATCGACCTGTTTCACACCGCCGCCGCCCTTGCCGCCCCGGCGCGTCGTAGTTTTATGCTCGATGGTGACGAAATCGCCGTACCACACCAAATTACCGGCTACACGCGTCCTGCCGTAGATGACGGGCAGGGTCAGCCCCTGTGATGACCGCTGAACCTGTAACGATAAAATCCGCTCTTCGGCAGATGTAACGGTTGACGATTTACCACCCATAAAACCACCTCGAAACTTGCAAAAATTATCAAAATCGATATAATTTACTTATATCAAAACAGATATAAAATATGAAACCGTTAAATTTTTCAGGCGGTTCATTGGATTGCCTGCGGCAATTCCCCGAAAACGCCAAACAGGCGGCAGGTTATCAACTTCAAGAAAAGCCGGAAAACCGCGGGCGCCGATTCGGAATCGGCGGAAAAACGTTACAACAAATTGATTCGGGAAAAGAAATAATGGAAAGCCAAACTTTCGCCTCCGTATTTGACGCACTGTGCGACACGCCTGCCGAAGCCGCCAATATGCGGTTGCGCGCCGGCCTGATGATGCACATCGCCGATACCGTCCGCGAAAACGGTTGGACGCAAAAACAGGCCGCAGAACATTGCGGCCTGACCCGGCCGCGCATCAACGACCTGCTGAACGGGAAAATCGACAAATTTTCATTGGATGCGCTCGTAAACATCAATGCCGGACTCGGGCAGTGCATTTCCTTATCCTTCGCCCCCGCGTAAAGCCCGTCCTTTCAGACGGCCGCAAAATCAAAATGAAAATGTAAAAAACCGAACCCCGCGCCCGATAAGTTCGGCTTGGCCGATGTCGTCCGACACCACGCCGCGCCCGATGTAGCTGTGAATAACCTTGTCGCCGCCCGCCAATATGCCGCCGTGCGAAAACGACCGCCCGAAACGCCATACTGCAATGTCGCCCGCCTGCGGCGATTCCGTTTCACGGCAAAATTGCGTGACGAACCCCAAATAACGCTCGCAATCGCGGTGCAGATGCCAATCTTGAGGGTAAGGGCGCGGGTCGAACCCTTCGGGAAGCAGTCCGACCGCCCCGTAGACGGCGACCAGGAGCATCGCGCAATCAACACCCGCGCCCTTGACCATTGCATGATGATGGTACGGCGTGCCAAGCCACGACCGCGCCTCTTCGACGATCCGCGCCCTCAAATCCGTTTCGGACGGCATATCACACCACCGTATCTGCCGAAGGGATGAACGGGAAGCCGCGAAAATGCACGATATTGTCAAACTTATCCTTGCAGGTATCGCGCCGCTTGTCGCAGCCCGGATAAACCTTGAACGCATCGCCCGCCTGCGGCGGGTAGGGCAGGCGAAGGGCAAACTCGAACGTGTTGCCGCCGTGTGCCTTGACCGTCCTGCTCAAACCCGCGTTGCGCCCGCCCGCAAACTTAATCACGCCCTGCGAAAACCAGCCGTCAGGCTGCGTCAGATTGTGCTTCAGCACGGTTCCCGTCCGGCTGTTTTCGGTTACGCGCCCGTTTACCGTGAATTTCTCACGGTTGACCTTGCAGCCGTCGTCATAGAGCGTCCTCATACAGCCCGCCTGATAAATGTTGCGCGGGCTGGAAACGTTCAAAAGCTCGATGTCGGATTTCACGTCAACCTTCACGGACGACCTGCCGCCCGATACGTCCGACACGCGCCCTGAAAAAATATTCACCGCACCGACGGGGCGGAGTCCGGCATCAAAAAACACACGGTCTATCCTGACCCGCGCGCCGTCCAATACGCCGCCCAGGGCAGCCTCCGCCCATTGCAGGCCCTCAAGCCTGTAATCGGGCGCGGCTGAAATCTGCAGGGTGTTGGAATCCACTTCCAATCCGACGGCGGTACGGGTTGCGCCGCGCTTGATAACCAGCTCGTGCGCCCCGTAGGCCTGACCGTCCCAAACGACGGGCATATCCGCGCCGGTATGCCGCAGCACCCGGCCGCCCGAAAGCGTAATGGTGTACAAATCCGCCATCTGAAACTCGTCGCCGCCGTGCAGCAAATCAATCAGTTCTTTTGTCGCCGCCTTCATAGTTTCACACTCGTAAACTCAATCTTTTTGGCCGCCCACAAGCTGCCCAAAACGTTTTCAAAATCCACCGTGTCAGACGTAAACCTCACGCGGAAATAAAAGCCGCCCGTCCATGTGATCGGGCGGCCCGGCGGTTGCGGCGTGTTGAAAACCAAAACGCCCTTGTCGGTAACGGTGTAATCGCGCCCGTACGCCAACGCCGTGCCGCCGACCTTGACGGCGGGCCGTTCCTTGACCGCCGACACAGGCTCGATAAATCCGCCCATCGAACGGACAAGCTGATAACGCGCAACGCCCTGCACCGTGTTTCCGACAGGCTGGTCGGTTACGGCGTTGTCGGCCGGGTCTTCGTAAAGGAAACTTTCAAAGCTGCCTTTGCGGGCGTTGAAGAATCCCGCCAGTTTTTCCAACTCGTTTACGGACGCCTTTGTCCGCAATACCTCGAACGACAGCGAAAACCGCCATTGCGGGTAGGTGTAGTAGGCGGTTCGGAACTCACGGCCGCTTGCCGATTTCTGCGTACCGGTACTCCATACCGCCGTTTTCTTCCGCCCCCACTTCAAGCCGGGGAACTCGGGGAAAACCGCATTGCCCATCAGATGATTCCTTTCGCTTTGAGCAGTGCGTCAAATTCGTCTTCAGACAATTCATTACCGCCAAGCATACCGACGGCTTCGGCTTCGTCCGCTTCGCTTTGCACACTGCCCGACGACGGCTTGACGCCCATATACGACGCTGCCAAGATATGCACGGGCGGATGTTCGCGCCAATACTCGTTCAGGTGTTTGATACGCGGCAAATCCAAGTTGTCGGCGACGTAGTCCCACGTCCAGCCGGTAGAGGCGCAAACGTGGGCAATCACCGCGCCGAAACTTAATCCGCCGCCCGGGCCTCCCCCGCTTGTGCGGCTTCCTGCTCCCTGCGTTTCAAGCCCGAAACGTCCATCACGGCGGCAAACACTTCGTTCATGTTGCCGATATCGATCAAATCGGCCGCTTCTTCGCGCGTTAAATCCGGGTAATTGCGCTTCAGGGCGGCGTGGGCGCAATCGATAACGGTAGAGATTTGTCCGGCATCCGCCGCATTGCCGTCAAATGAGCCGATGCGCTCCTGCAACTGCTCCAACGCGCCCAGCGCAATAGGCGGAATCACATAATCCGCGCCGTTCAGTTCTACGGTTACGCCTTTAATCCGTACGGTCATTTTTATTTCCTTGACTTTGGTTGAATAAAAAAAGCCGCCTTTTCAGACGGCATATAAACATTACTCCTGAATCCACAGCGTACCGATTTTAAAGCCCGCCTCGTCGGTTGAGGCGGTAAAGTCGATTTCGGGGACGGAGAAGTCGTCGTTTTTAGTCGAGAACAAGCCCAATTTGCCGCTGGTTACGCTTTCCAGTTCCAACAGGGCTTTTTTGCCTTTGAACTGCGTCAGGTACCTCATCTTAAACGTCGGCGTGTTGCCCGTCGCCATATTGGTCAGCTCGATTTTCTTCGCCGGGGGCATCGTTTGCGTATAGGTAAAGCTCGGATAAACGGTTTTGCCTTTATCCGAGCTGTTAAAGGCGTAAACGCCGGCATCCGAAACCGTATATTGGCCTTGTTTCGGGGAGGATGCTACTTTGATATAAGCCGTGCCGTCCTGGCCCATCACGCCCGCGTCCTCAGCGAACTTGCCGCCGCCGGGCGCGGCTGCCTGAAGGTAAGAATAATTGTCGCCATCGAGGACTTTGCCCGTAGTTTCCGCCCAAAGCGCCTTCATCGTGCCGGTTGCATATTCCGTACCGAAAAACAGGGTATTGAGGGTCAGGCCGTTAATCAACGCGCCTTTCATTTTGCCCGACACCTTGACCTTGCCTTGCGCCACAGCCAAAGGATAACGGTTTTGACCGTAGAACTCTTTCAATTCCGCCGACAAATCGACGGACATTTCCTGCAAGCCCATAATCCGCACGGGCGTTGCGTTCTGTACACGGTTGCCGTAAGCATCCGTAATCATTTGGGCGAACACTTCGCCGCTGCCAAACGTCAACTGCATGACATCCCTTTCAAAAAAAGCCGCATTACGCGGCGCAAATCACAATCGGAATAATACAAACCGCCTGTTCGCCAAGCGTCCCCTCGTCGGTTTCCACCGTACCCTCGACGCGGCAATACTCGATATCCGCGCCGTCCGCCGTTAAATCCGTCTTGCCCGTAACGGGGTGGACGGCGTTCACGGCATTGCACACCGCGTCAATCAGCGGATTCATGACGGGCGCGGGCGGTTGGCCCGCCGTCTGGACGTACAGGTAAACATCGGCGCGCAAAATCCACTTGGTCTCCCGCCCCGTCAATGTCAACGCCTGCATATCGCCCTGCGCCATAAATAACGCGGGCTGATCGTAGCGTTTCACATCGTTCCAGTGCACCAGCTTCCGGCTCTTGGTTACGAAGCCGTCCAATGCGTCCAGCTTCGCCCACAGCGCGGAATAAACCGCCTCACGATTCATTTCAACACCTTTCCAATCGATTTTTGCAGATCGTCCGCGAACTTCGGCGTCAAATCGCGCAATGCCGAACGGAGGAACGACCGCTCCGGCAACTTCACATCACGGGTATGGGCGCGGACGTTGACATATCGCGGCGGTTTCAACGGCTTGCCGAACGCCTGCCTGACCTGGCGCAGCGAAGCCTTAACGTTGACACTGCCCGCGAAACCATACTCATGCGCGATGCCGTAACGGACGTTCGTATCGACTTCGCCCGAAACGACATTGCCGGAAACGTTCACGCGCTGGTGTACGGAGCGTCGCAGGTTCCCCGTCCTTACCCTCAGCACCCGGCCCGATAACCGGTTCTGCTTGACTTCGCGCTGCAGGCGCAATGCCGACCTGCCCACCGATTTGACGACCGCATCTTGAACATCGGCGGCATATGCTTTAAAAACCGCCGCCAGAATACCGCCGCCGATAAATTCCATCTTCAGCATCACACGCCCTTTCGTTTGTACTCATTGAGTATCGCAAACGCCGACGGCGGCATACCGCCGGAATTACCGAACGTAGAAAAAGCGACGGTTTCGCCTGCAAGCGTCTTGCTCCGTACGCCCTTGCCCTCGATTTCGTTCACGCGCTGCACCGCGATAATCATCACCGCTTCGCGTATGTCGGCGGGCATGCGCTCATAACCGGCGCGGTACGATACCTCGACATTTTTCAGCCCGCGCGCGAAACCTTCGGGGCGCATCAGCAGCCAGTTGTCAAACTCCCAGCCGCCGGCATCCGCGCCGTTGATTTTGACGGACGACACCGACAGGACGGGATAATTGTCCAACACGATGCGGTCTTTGCCGTTGCCGTCGTACCGCCCGACATAATCGGCGGCCAGGAGGCTGCGCCCGATATAGGCTTCCGCCGCCGCCGACACGCCGTCAATGACGCTGAGGAAGAAATCGTCCCGCCGGTCATGTTCAACGCCGATACGCTGCTTGAACTCCTCAAGCGATACCGGGGCGGCCATCGTTATTCAGCCTTTTCGGCTTCGGCAGGTTCGGCTTCTGCTTCGGCAGGTTCGGCAGCTTCGGCTTCGGCTTCGGCAGGTTCGGCAGCTTCGGCAGGTTCGGATTGTCCTGCCGGCTGCCCGGTTTTAGGTTTACGCCCGCGCTTGGCTTTTTCAGGCCCTTCGGCAGGCTCGGAGGCAACGTTGCCAAAACCGAACTGATACAGGAATTCCGCCGCCTCCGACGGCACTTCCACGATACCGTTTTCATCTGCCGCGTAGCTTTGGCTGCCGAAGGAAACGTCGGTAAACCCTTCGGGCGCTTTTAATTTGACTGTCATCTCAAAATCTCCAAAAGAAAAAGCCGTCTGATTTTCAGACGGCATATCGGCTTAACCCACGTTGGTAATCATACCGAAGGCAGGCATGAACATACCTTGCAGCACCTCGTCCGCATAGACGCCGTATTCGTACATACGGGTGCGCAGCGGCCATTCGATTTGGTAATACTCTTGGCGCGTACGCACTTGCAGCAGATTGCCGACGCCCTGAACGTAGGCGGGCAGGCGGCTTGAGTAGAACAGGTAAGTACCGGCAGGCAGGTTCGGGTGTACCACGATGTTCAGGTCGTCGCCCGTGATCTTGTTCATATACGAACCGACAACGACACCGGCGCGGATGTTCGCCGTATTGTTCACGTCAACGTTCAACTTAATCAACGGCGCGCCGCTGTTTCCGATAATCAGCTTGGTCAGCGCCGCCAAATCGCGGGCGTTGACGTAGACGGTATCGGGGGACAGGCGGTATCGGGTAAAGAAATGCGCGAACGCCTCTTCAAATTCATACACGCCGCCCGCGTTGTCGGAAGTCAGGCCGCCGCCTTTGTTGTCCGACCAGAACGCGCCCGAATCAGGCAGGGCGATTTGGGTCAACAGGCCGTCAAATTCCAAAATAGAAGTGGAATTGTCTTCGGACGGCAGGGAAGCGGCGGTCTGAGTACCTTCGGCATCAGCCGAAATTTCCACTTTGGCGGCAGTGGTAACCGCGCCCAGTTTTTCAGAACCGGCCGCACCCCAGTACCAAGCATAGGCAACCGCGCCGCGAACAGCCGGAATCACGGCGGTTACTTTTTTGCCTGCCTCAATACCGGAAACGGAAGCCGCCGCAGATTTTCGGGCGGAACCGCCGCCGAACGTATCGGTTGTACCATCCGCGTTTCGGCGTGTGATTTTGGCAGGGACTTGGGCAGTTTTAATGTTCGGGCTTTGTCCGGTTGCACCGTTGTTCGCGCCTGCCACATCCCAGTATGCCTGCAAGCCCAAAGCCACACAGATTACAGACAAGGTGCTGACGCCGAGTTTGCCCGCCGCGTCGGCGGAAACGACGGCGGTCGGTGTAGGTGTAACGCCTGCCTTCAGGCTGGTGTTGCCGCCCAGCAAAATCATTTCTTCGGCAACCATAGTAGCCTGAAGGGTTTGGGCGACCGCCAACGCTTTCACGTCCTCGAAACCGCGCGCGGCGTAATCCGCTTCAAAGGTTACTTGGTTTTCCAAGCCGATGGCGCGGAATTGCGCGTTGCGTTCCACCGTTTCGTGATTGATGACGCCGCCGCGCCTGCCTTCGCCGATACCGGCGCGTTGGTTGCCGACGTTGATATTCGTGACGGCTTTCCAGTTCGAGCCGATGGTGCGGCCGCCGCCCACGCGCGGGATACGGTTGCGCAACGGGGTCAATACCGGATAGAGTTTTTGAGACGGCGCGGAAAGGTCATAGGTTTGCAGGCCGGCGGTAAAGCCGGCCGGCTGCGTAAAACCTTTGTCCGGCGGCCCGCCGCCCGCTTGTGCCGACTTCATCAGTTCAATCGTTTCTTGTGTGAGTTGGTTCACGTTCATTTATCGCTCCTGATAATAAAAAAAACCGCCTGTAAGCGGTGTTACAGACGGCCTGTTTGTTTTGCTTTAATGAGTGTCGCCACGTCATCCAGCGTGCCGTCATTCTTTACAATCGGCTGAAAACCTTTTAACGGGTCTTCGCCGTTATCTTCTGCCTTACTGATAGCTTTCGTACTGCCTTTCGGCGGTACTGCCTGTTTCTTCAGGCTTTCGATTTCCGCCTGTGCTTTGGCAAGGGCGTCATTCGATTTTTTCAGCGCGTCTTGTGCCTTTGCCAGTTCGTCAGCCGATTCCGCTTTGGCAAGATCGCCTGATTTGCCGGCTTTGGCCGCCAAACCGTCGGCCGGCTTATCGGCTTCGCTTGCCGCCAACGCTTTCAGCGATTCGGCAAGGCCGGCCGCCGATTCTTTGATTTGCGCGGTAACGGCTTCATCGATGTTGTCGTAGGCGGCGTCCTCAACCAGCCATTTCAGCGACATCAATACATCAGCCGGTGATTTGACTTGGTACATTGATTTGGCGACCGTCCCGCCTTTCGGCTTGTCGGCTTTAGCCAATACCGCTTTCAAGGCGGCGATTTCAGATTCGGACAAATTCACGCTTGCCGATTTTCCGGCTTCGTCCTTTTTGTCGGCGTCCTTATCGCCTTTATCTTCGGTTTTAGGCCCTTTATCGCCGTCTTTAGGATTTTCATCTTCCTCTTCGGTTGGTTTGTCAGACGGCTTGCCGTCTTTATCCGCCGCCCCTGCCTCATCTTTCGGTTTGTCCGCCTTAAAGCAGGTAAACACCGCGTCGGGATTGGCAGGGCGGTCGACAAGGCTGATTTCCGTCAGCTTCAAGCCCGTGATTTGCGACTTGTTCAAATCATTGCGGGCGGTAACGCTGCCGCCGATGGAAAAGCCTTTGTAAACGCCTGTCTTGACTTTCGTCACCGCAACAGGGTCAACGATATGCGCCCCGAAAAATGTGCGCCCGTCGTCTTCCACGTTGATTTCAATCGCCGTTCCCGCCGCGTTTGAGCCGTGCATTTCACGCACCGCGCCGAACTTCATATAATCGGGAATCGCCGCCTTCATTGCTTCCGCCGCGACGACTTCGCCGTCCGAATCGACCGCTTCGCTCGAGGCATAGCCCCAAACTTTGACCGTGCCGTCGTCCTGCGCCTCCGTCTTGGCGATTTGCGCGTATAACTTCGTCATTGGTTTGCTCCAAAAAAAAGCCGCCCCGCGAAGGGGCGGCAAAACACACCCGCCTGACCCGAAGGAATCAAGATTCAGGCATATCCCCTGCCAAAACAGGCACAACCGCGCACCGGCAGTTCGGATGACCGGGTATCGTCAACGCACCGTGGGAGAAAGGCTCGTGCAAACCGATTACGCCCATCCCGCCGTTGGCATTGCAGACATCGGACACCTTGTCGTCTTTTGCGGTTATCCACTGCTTGCCGGCAACCAGCCCCGTTCCTTCCCAGCCTATCAGGTTGCCCATACCGTCCGCCATCGCCGTTTCCGTTCGGGCAATGGTTCGGGCGCGTGCGTTGCCGAAAGCATGGGATTCTTTCAGGCGGCCTGCCAATTCCTGCACACTGTCGCCGTTTCGCATGGCTTCGGCTACTTGGGCGCGTATCATTTCGCGCGTCCCTTCGGTGATTTGCCACTCGGCGGCAGGATTTCGGACAAGCCCGCCGCCCGCCCGCTTCATGCCGACCATTTCGGCGGCGCGTTCATGCGCCCACTTGACGGCGCGGCTGCGAATGTTCGTAACCATACCGGCGGCAGGTTCAGGCATTACGCGCAACAAGGCGGCAACCGCCCCGTCTTCCGCAACACGCCTGATTATCGGCTCGACCACATCGGACAATCCCGACCAATCGCCAAAATCCAAGCCGTTTGCAACAACCCCTGCCGCGCGGCTCAATTCCGCCGCCAAATCCCCGGCCTGCCAATCGACGGCCGCACCCTCAATCAGCGCCGCGATTTGTTCGGCCAAGCCGTCAATGCGTGTCAGCAAATAAGCCTCAATAAGCGCGGCAGATTCGTCTTCGCTCATCGGGCTTTCCGACTTTCCCAACTTTTCAGCCCCTTGGTTCGGCGGCTCTTCGGGCTTTCGGCCGTCTTGCTTATCCGGTTCAGGCTGCCCCTGCCCCGGTAACGGCTCCTTGCCCAGTTCGGCGCGGATTTCGTCGGCGGTCAAGATGCCTGCGTTTTTGTAGATGGCGTAGATTTCAGCCTGTTCTTTCGGGTTGAGCGATTCCTCCCCCTTCCAGACAAACTCATACGCCGCCATATCCATGTAACGGGCAAGCACGTCGTCAATCAGGGCTTTTACCCAGTTTTTCAGGCTGCCCATGCCGTCTGAAAGCGACTGCTCGCGGCTCGTCTCTGCCACGCTGCGGTTTACCTGCGCCACGAACGGCGTAGGCTCGACACTAAACGCAAAGCAGACGACACGCGCCAGCCATTCGTCGTAAACGTCCTTCAACGGCGGCTGCTTCGTCTCGCGGAAGTTTCGGGACAACTCGCCCGGCACGAAACGCATTTTGCGCCGCTGCGCCGTTTCGCCCGACAGCAGCAAATCCCAGTATTCTTGAAACCGCCTGATGTCGTCCGCCGACCACGTTTCAGGCACGCCGACTAAAGCATCGGGCACGCTGCCCGCCGTGTAGTATTCCAGCGCGTGAACCTGCCGTTTTAAGGCAATATTCACGGTCATGATGATTTGCTCGACGGGCGAATAGCCGTAAACCTTGTAACTTCGGTTATTCCGCGAACGGTAAATCAACTCGTCAGCCGTGTAATCGACCGCCGCCATGCCGTGCAGGATTTGCTGATACGCCGTATCGGGCGGTAACGGCATACGCCCCGTATTGTCCAAAACGCGCTTAATCGTCGCCCCGTCCATCACTTCGAGGGCGTACAAGCCGCCGCCCAGTGTTTTGCGCGGGTAGATGCACGGCGCGTCAATAACAAACAGGTCTTCCAGCAAGATGCGCAGCCAGTCCGCCCATGTATGCTCTTTATCGGGCGACCGGAAGAACGCAACGGCTTCATCGACCTTTCGGTCTTTCCGTTGCGATTCGTCGTCTTCGGTTGATTCGACGTCGCGCTTCTGAATCGTCCACTTAAGGCACTCCATTTGGTCTTTACGCGCCTCGATCACCAAACGCAATACATCGTAGTTGTCGGCAAGGGCGCGTAATTGTGCAAAGCCTACCGCTTCACGTTCGCGCGGCTTGGAATGCCCGACGTTGTAGAACGGCTCGTAATCAAACCGCCGCCCCTCTGCCTGCTGCGCGGCAGGGGCCGGAGGCTCGCCCGCGTCGAACCACCCGTCCGCGTTGCCGGTAAAGGCGTAACGGACGCCGGCGGCAACGCGGGCAATAAAGCCTTGCGATAAAGGTGTCTTTTTACTCATTTCACAGCCTCGACCTGCGATCGCAGGAAATCAATCATGCCCGTCCGGGTATCCAGCAGCTCGCCAAACGCACGGCCCAAACAGTCTATTTGGTCGTCATGCCGGCCGTTCGGGAACACCCGCATTTCCGCAATCAGCGCGTCCGTGTCCCATGTGCCGTCGTCCAGCACCATCACATTGCCGATGTTGACCTGTGCCGCGAACGGTCCGGCGCGTGTAACCTTGTCGCCCGATTCGGGGCCGGCGGATACGGAAAAACCCGCCAACTGGCGGGTTAGGTATAGTGTTTGGGATTTGCCTGCCTGACCGGGGTCTTGCGGGATGGATATTTTCGTTTTCACGCCGTCTTTTTGCGCCGTGTTGCGTAATATCCTGTCCCGCTCGTCCGCGCCGTACCGGCCGCGCACGACGTTGGCGATGATATACCGCCCGTCTTCCGTAACGCCAAGCCTGCCGCCTGCCGTGTAGTCGCCGCCGTTTGCGGTTGAAGCCAAGTCCCACGCGCGTACCCATCTGATATTCCCGGCAGGCAACGCCTTGACAAATTGCAGGTTGTCAGGCTTGAACGTACCGCCGTCAGGCGGGGCGGGGCGTTGCAAATACTGCCCGGCAAACACATACGGCGCGGCCTGCTCCATTCGGCGCAGTGTTTCAATATCATGCTTTTCAGGCCACAACGCCGTGCCGTCTTCCTGAATGGCAGGCAGGCACAAATGTTCCCACTCTTCGCCGTTGCCGCCGTCAAGCAGCCAGCCCGCCAAGTCTTTCTCGTGCAGGCGTTGCATAATCAGGATAATCGGCGTGTCAGGGCTGTTCTTCCGGGATTCGACCGTGTTTTGAAACCAGTCGATGACGTTCTGCCGCCTGACCTCGCTTCGCGCTTCATCTGCTTTGTGCGGGTCGTCAATGATGATGCAGCCGCCGAATCCCTCCCGATGCCTGCCCGCACCGAAACCTGTAATCGTACCGCCCGCACCTGTTGCGTACATCACGCCGCCTGCGGTTGTTTTCCAGTGATGGCCGCTTTCGCCTGCCAGTGCCAAATCAGGAAAAATCGCCCGATACTCTTCGTGTTGCACCAAGTTCCGAATCTGTACGGAGTTATTGACCGCCAGCGCCGCCGAATAGCTCGCGTGGATAAACTCGCAATCAGGCACGCGCCCCATCGCCCACGCGATAAAGTTCACGACCGCGATTTCCGTTTTCGAGTATCGCGGCGGAATATTGATAATCAGGCGTTTCGTTTCGCCGTTGAAAACACGCTCGAGCGCGTTGCAGATTGGCGCATGGTGATTCGCCCGCTGCCAAACATAGCCGCGCCTTTGATAAAACATCCGGCGCGTGAACATATACAGGCTTGCAGAACTTAAACTGCGAATTACTGATGTTTCAACATCGTCGAATTGCCCTAGTGCCATTTCATTCTAACTTCCTTTGGAGAAACGGCCATACAGCCCCTCTTATGATTAGCGTTTTATGCTAAACCCTACGCAAAACATCTTCCGCTATCTTGCGATATTCCTCAGCATCAAGCCGTACAGCCGCCCTCATGCTCCCATCGCCCGATTTAACGTCAAGCTCCGATTTGTCGCCGTATTTCTTCGGCGCAATCTTGGAAGCCGCCCACTTTCGGGCATCTATCTGCAATTTCGCCTTTGAAACCGCCGCGCTCTCTGCTTGTGCACTATCGGCAATCTCGATGATTTCTTCAGCGAAATAGTCCGCCTGCTTTTCTCTCGCGCGCGCGTATTGGTGGCGAAATTCTTCATTAGCTTCCAACCAACGGTAAATAGTTTTCATTGGCGGCACACCATCTTCGGCGCATATTGAACGTAGGCTTCTGCCATTTGCGATTTTTTCGCATATCTTATCGGCCATGTCTTTCGTGTAATCTGTCGGACGGCCTAATTTGCGTTTCGTGCCGCTCATAAACCCTCCTCAAAAAAGAAACCGTCTAACTCTGACCCCTCTCAGAATTAGACGGCAAACACACACTCGCCACATAGGAAAAATGGAACGCCGCTACCTGTACAGGCAGAAGCTCAAATTCGGACAGCCTAAAACGCAAAAACCCGCACATTGTTATGTACGGGCTTAAAAATTCATATCCTTCGGGCGTGCGAAAATCCCCGCAAGGGTAACGATTTGAATTATACACCTATTGCCGGAAAAAACAACAGGCCGTCTGAAGATTCAGACGGCATTTGTATTCCCTACTGCATCAAACCGCCGACAGGTTGCGGATTTCGGGCAGTATCGGGCGGATTTTTTCTGCGTGTTCCACGTCGGCGTGTGCGCTTAAGGCTTCGAGGGCGTTTGCGGCGGCTTTGAGGCGGCTGCGCGTTTCCGCCCAGACCGTCCACATCGTAACCGCCTGCCTGCAGCCGAGCTGCTTCAGCGGCAGGGAAACGTCTCTGCCCATTTGGATGGCCCGCGCGCCGTAGCTGACGGCGACGGCGAGGTCGTACAGGGCGTTGCCGCTTATGGGCAGGGCGGGTTGCGGCGCGGGTAACGGTTCGCGGTCAAGGACTTCGCCCGTCAAGCCCGTGTGCAGGGTCAGCGCATGGACGTAGGCGACGGCTTCGGGCAGCTTCCCGGCAGGGAGGTCTTCGATGGATTCGACGTTGAAGCGTTGGTGTATCATACTGTACGCTGAGGAGTAGTCTATGCCTTTGCGTCCGACCAGTGCGGCAACGGCCCGGCGCAATCCGGTACGGTCGTCGGCGGTGGTTTTGGCGGACTTGATGCCGTCTGAAACCGCCAAGAACGTTTGAATCACTTGCAAGGCGAATTTCGGTGAAATCCACATCCCGTAGGCAATAACCAGTTCGCGACAAACAAAAGTGCCAAGTCTTTGTTTTGATTGAATAGACGGTTTTCCGTCTTTTTCAAGTTCTTTAATTAAATCATTGGTTTGTATATTTTGAAGCCAGCGGCGCGGTGCGTGTCTGTCTTCTCCGCCTGAAGCGCGGTGTAAATCATTCAGACTGAATAAGCCGATTTCGGTTTGATGGATAGAAATATTAGAGATTTGAACTGAATTGTTCATAATGAAGATTCCTGTAGAAGTTTACGAAATTAGCCCAAACGGGCGACCGCGAGGTTCGTAAGCCTTCTACAAACAGGCTGTGCTTATTCCCTGTTGAACAGGTATTGTATTCGCAGCCCTCGCGGTCAAAAGTAAACTTCGGTTGTGCTATCGAAACAAACAACCAAACAAGGAAACTTTAGACATGAAAAAATCACATTGACGGAGTGATTGCCGTTGTAGAAGAGGTTACGACACCTCGTGAGTGGGAATATAAAACAAACCCCCTGCACATGCAAGGGGTTTTGGGAAATATGCAAACCTGCGCCACAAGGACCGTCTCACTTCTTATCGGAAAGTACCAATATAGCCTCTTTCCATAACTGCGGATTAAAAACGGTATTAAAGAAAATCGGTTTGTTTTTGCCGCTTTGGCTGATTCGGATGCTGCTTTGAAAACATTCCACGCTGTTTATTTTATCCAGCGGCAAATCTATACTTCTCATATTCCCTACAAAAATCAACCTGAAATTCGTCAATACCAACTCTCCGTACGCAACATTC
The DNA here is from genome assembly GCF_003315235.1 of Neisseria gonorrhoeae. Lineage (GTDB taxonomy): Bacteria > Pseudomonadota > Gammaproteobacteria > Burkholderiales > Neisseriaceae > Neisseria > Neisseria gonorrhoeae. The sequence goes on from NZ_QNRU01000031.1 coordinate 21,543, forward strand.
TTCTGTTTTTCATTTGCTACGGATTTCCCGCCCCCTAAATAAACCGGTGTGGAGCCAAGTTTTAAACGTGTCCCTGTATAGGTTCTGACCCTCTCAGTAACCACCTCGCCCATATTAACATAATCAATCAAAAAACAAGTTTCGCCACTTTTTAAAAGAGCGGTAGGAGGAGTAAATCCCTGTTCCGGATTTTCCAAGATACAATAAAATTTTTCTCTTTGTGCGAAAAGCAGGCGTATTTTTTCCTTTTCCTTTTCCTTTTCCTTTTCCTTTTCATTTAACTTGTTAATAGCTTTACTCATAAGAGAGCCTGCTATCAATAACACAAAAAACAAAATAAAGAAATTCGTGACGGCCTCGCCTTTTGCAGCCAATGACAGGGCAAAAAAAATCGCACTCATCACAAATGATATTACCCTCAAAAATCTAAGGGCTTTGATGTGCTTCAGCATAACGCTCCCCTTAATGTAAAAAAACGTAAGCGAGAGTATATCACTCCCGCTTAATTAATGGCTATACTGAATCAAACCTTCTCAAACAGCAAATCAAAATCATTCCCTGCCGCCTGCCGTATCGCCCTATACCACGCGGCCAAGCCCAAATCCGTCTGCAAATGCAGGGGCCCCTCGCCGCGCCGCCTGATTTCAGCCTGCAAACGTTCCTCGTAGGCTGCCTGCGACTTCGCACCGATGCCGAACGAAATACGGACGGCCTCTTGTTGCGGCGCATCCACCTTCGCCCATGCCTGTAAAGTAAGAAACATGGCATCTTCGCCGTATCTCAAGCCGATTTCAGGCTTATGCGGGCAAGCTTCCTCCCCCATATAACGGCCTTCGATACTCAAACATCTATTTAGGCTGCGCGTATCACGGTAACGACGCTCAAAAGCACGCGCCAAGTCGTTCATAAATTCAAATTCTTGTTGATTCATAGCTTGATTAACCCTTTTTCATGCAACAAAACCAAAGTCCGCATTACACCTTCCGCGAAGGCCGTCTGAATTTCCCCTTCCGCACAATCCGCCAAGCGGTTCTATACATCAAAACTCCCAAATGATTCCAAATTCTACCGCAGCCCGCGCCTGCACCGTTTCGGATATGGCGGACCTCGGCAGGAACGCCGAACCGCCCGCAATTGCGGCAAACAATACAACCTATATCCGCCACTTTTTGCAGATGTGATTTTTCCGCTTCGGTTTTACTTTTCATCCAACTCCCCCACCTCCACCGCCAAACCGCCGCCTGCGACCGGCTCGTCGGCGTAATCGGCGGCAATGCGCCGCACCTGCCTGTCGTTGTGATAGGCAACGCCTTGAAGCGCGTCCAGCGCAACCTTCAGGGCGTTGTCCAAATCGATCAC
>NZ_QNRU01000032.1 GCF_003315235.1 Neisseria gonorrhoeae
TAACTTCCGGTACAAAAGAACGGAGCGGTTCTTTCTGTACTTCTTTCTTTAATTTGCAGTGTGTTATCTTCATATTTCGAGGGTAACATATCTGCTAATCTGGTACAGACCCAAGAAATATGCAGTAGCATTAGGATCTAGTTCTACTGCCAGTGGAGAGTATTCCTATGCGTCGGGCTATAATTCTGTTGCCAGTGGAAATAAATCCTATGCTGCAGGCTATGCTTCTGTTGCCAGTGCAGAAGGCAGTGTTGTAATTGGCGATTCAAGGCAAGTAAAACCGGAAGCAGATCAAGGGGTTGCAGTAGGTTCTAAAGCAACGGTAAAGAACAAAGCTAAACAAAGGGTTGTGGTAGGTTCTGAGGCAAAGGTAAATGCAGAACGTGGTATTGCGATTGGTAAAGAAGCCAAAGCAGGGGGCAAAACAACGAACACACTGTTAGATGGACCGGCATATTATGCGGACGCTATTGCCGTCGGGTATCAAGCAGAGGCTGGCAAAGGTGGCGCCATCGCTTTGGGAAAACAAGCAAAAGCAACGAAGCAAAATGGAATGGCACTTGGCGTAGAATCAGAAGCTGCCGGTGATTTTAGTACCGCCGTGGGTAATGAAAGCAAGGCAAAGGGGCAAGGCGGCGTAGGTCTCGGTAACCAATCTAAGGCAGAGGCAGATTTTGCGGTGGCTGTGGGGAATAAGGCTGAAGCGACTAAGGAAAACTCACTTGTCATTGGCCGATATGCAAGGGCAAACGGAAATCATTCTGTGAGTTTAGGATCTCGTAGTGAAATAAAAGATGGTGTGAGCAATTCTGTGGCACCGGGTTATGGTTCAGTAGCTAGTGAGAATAATGTCGTCTCTGTTGCCTATAAAGAAACACCACAATCTACAGAACTTTCCTATAGAAAAATTGTAGGTGTTGATGATGGTGTCAATGATTTTGATGCCGTCAATGTACGCCAGTCGAAAGCGATGCAAGGACAAAATATGGCTGAGCTATTTTCAGTACGCAGCGAAGTGCGTGGTGTGGCAGCGAGTAGTGCAGCCCTATCGGCTCTGACTCCATTATCCTATGATGCAAACAATCCTACGCAGTTTATGGTCGGTTTCGGCACATACAAAGGACGTCAAGCTATGGCATTAGGATTGTCCCATTTCGTCAATGACCGCTTTATGGTAAAAGTAGGCGGAACCTTAGGCGGCAATAAGACGGGACATATGATGAATGTAGGCTTGACTTGGAAATTTGGAACGAGCCAAGGTGTTCCGGCTACAAGTGATAAGGTGCTTATGGAACAGTTGATGCAAGATAATCGTCAATTAAAGCCACGATTGGAGAAATTAGAAGCACGTCTGAATGCTATGTAGCCTTGTGGCGATAACGGTTTATTGAGTATATCGCCAATGATAAAGTGCATAATTTTCAAACCGTTGATAATATACAATAAATTGTAACCAATACCTCAAACGGGTTTGAACCCGAATATGCCTGACAGGAACTTTCTGTCAGGCATTGTTGTTGTGATGTTCTGCAATCATTTTTTGGTACACGGCCGGCGGCACATATCTTTTGACGGTTTCCATCCAGCCCTCGGGCCCGACCAGTCCTTTGATCATAGTGGACGACACTTCGGCGATTTCGCGCGGCGGCATGAGGAATACGGTAGATATTTCGGGTGCGAGGTCGCTGTTGATATGGCGCATGGAGCGTTCGTATTCATAATCAGAGGTGGAACGGATGCCGCGCACGATGAATCCCGCATCTACCTCACGGGCGTAATGCACCAAAAACCGGTTTTGAAACACTTCAATTCTGACGTTTGGGAAGTTGTCGGTAATGGCGCACAACATATCCTGCCTTTCAGCGACGGTATAGGTGTTGCGTTTGTCGGGATTGATGCCGATGGCGACGATGAGTTCGTCAAACATAGATTGCGCCTGCCGTATCATCCACAGATGCCCCAATGTGGGCGGATCGAAACTGCCGGCATAAACGGCGCGGCGCGGTGTATTCGGTAACATTTGATTCCTCCCGGCTTCATAGCCGGCTGTGTTTTTATGTGTTTGCATCCGTATTGTATGCCCAAAACAAAATGCCGTCTGAAAATAAGTGCTTTCAGACGGCATGGTTTGCATGGTGTTTCGCCTACATCAGTCGTCGCCGTTTAAGGACAGCAGGATGTTGAGCAGGCTGCTGAAGATGTTGTAAAGCGAGATAAACAGTGTCAGTGCCGCGCTGATGTAACTGTCTTCGCCGCCGTCGATGACGGTGCGTACCTGCCACATAATCATTAAGGAACTGAACAAGACAAAACCGGCGGAAATGGTCAGGGCGAGTGCGGGAATACCCAAAAACAGATTGGCAACCACGGCGACCATCAGAATGACCGCACCTACGGTCAGGAAGCGTCCGAGCGCGTTCATATCGAGCCGGGTTCGGCGTGCCAATGCGGACATCGTTAAAAAGACGGCGGCGGTCATCGCGGCGGCAATGCCGACGATTTTCGCACCGTCGGCAATATGGAGTGCGTATTGCAGCACGGGGCCGATCAATACGCCCATACCGAATGTGAATACCATCAGCAGGGTAACGCCGGTATTGCTGTAACGGTTTTTTTCGATGAAGTGGATCATACCGTAGAAAAACGCCAATACGACGGCAAATCCTATCCAGCGCGAACCGAAGGCGGCGTAAAAATTGAAACCGGCATTGGCGGCAAGTGCCGCGCCTGCGGCTGCCGGAATGAATGAAAATCCGAGCAGGCGGTAGGTTTTCTGCAGGACGGTGTTTTTAGAAACCGTATGCGCGGTGTAGTCGTAAACGTCGTGTTGCATATCATCTGCTCCTGAAAGCGCGGTTGGAAATAACGGGGGATTTTAACATTGCCCAATGTCAAAATTTGTCCGGTTGCGTGAAGATAAAGTTGTCCGGCGTATTTTAAAGGCCGTCTGAAGCAGTTTCGGACAGCCTGTGTTCAAAACGGAAAACCGTTATTGCGGAACGTATCCCTGCACGGCATCCGCGCCGTCGCCGAAGAAATACTGCTCCATCTGCTGAGCCAGGTATTCGCGCGCGCGCGGATCGGCAAGGCTTAAGCGGTTTTCGTTAATCAGCATGGTTTGGTGGCGCGTCCACGCCGCCCATGCTTCTTGCGATACGTTTTCAAAAATGCGTTTGCCCAATTCGTTGGGCAGCGGCGGAAATTTCATGCCTTCGGCTTCTTTGTTGAGCTTGACGCAGAATACCATTCGTGCCATAGCGGATTCCTTTGCTGTGTTCAGAAATAACGGGGCGATTTTAACCGATTAGGGGGTACAGACAAAAGCCTTTTTATTCCCGATGATAAGGATGGTTGTGCAGGATGGAAACGGCCCGGTAGAGCTGCTCGGTCAGAAGGACGCGCACCATGCCGTGCGGCAGGGTGAGGCTGGACAGGCGCATCATCATGCGGGCTTGTTGTTTGAGGCGGTCGGTCATGCCGTCCGCGCCGCCGATGACGAAGCAGACGTGTTCGCCGTTTTGCCGCCAGCTTTTGAGGTGTTCCGCCAGCTCGACGGAGGTCGGTGCTTTGCCGCGTTCGTCAAGAACGACGAGGAACGCGCCTTGCGGAATGGCTTCAAGGATGCGTTTTTCTTCCGCCGCCATACCTTGGACGGCATTCACGCCCGCGCCGCGTTTTTCGGGTTTGATTTCTTTGAATGCGTAGGCGGCGTCGCGTCCGAAGCGTTTGGCGTATTCGGCGACGGCCTCATCAACCCAACGCGGCATTTTGGTGCCGACTGCCAAGACGGTAATGTTCAATGCTTTCCCCCTTACAGGAAATGCCGTATGAATATTCAGACGGTATCGGGAATCAGTCTGCAGCGTGCCACGGCTTCTGCATTCCGGCGTGGAAACTCGGTTTCTCGCCGCCCCAGATGGTGTCAATGTCGTAGAAGTCGCGCACGGCAGGGAGCATGACGTGGACGACGAGGTCTCCTGCATCAACCAACGTCCATTCGCCGCTGTCTCCTTCGGTACTGAGGATTTCAAAACCGGCTTCTTTCAAATCGACGGCAACGTTGTTGGCCAGTGCTTTGACTTGGCGCGTACTGTCGCCGCTGGCGATAATCATTCTGGCAAACAGCGAAGTTTTGTCTTGCGTTTCGAGAACGGAAATGTCTTTGGCTTTGATGTCTTCGAGGGCATTGACGGCGACCCCGACCATTTTTTGCAGGTCTTGCAGTTCTTGTTCGTTCATTGTTTTCCTAACGGGATGTTTTCAGACGGCATTATAGCCGTTCCTTACTGATTTGACTTTATTTTTCATACAAACCGTGTTTTCGGATATAACGGGCGGCGGCAGGCGGGATGCCGTCTGAAACACCGGCGGCACTCAGGTTGCGGCGGATTTCCGTTGACGACACATTATGCATCGGGGCTGACAAGATGCGGACGCTGCCGTCCTGAAGGGCATTGCCCAGCCACGCGTGCAGTTCGCGCGGGGTTTGGTGCAGGCTGTCGCCCTGCCGCATGGCGACGGCGATATTGGTTTCGCGCACGAGCAACTGCCATTTTTTCCAAGTATGCAGCTTCAGCAGGCTGTCGCTGCCCATCAGCCACCAAAGTTGCGCGGACGGGAACTGCTGGCGGAAGATTTGGACGGTGTCGAAGGTGTAGGTTGCACTTTCTCGGACGATGTCGCAGTCGCTGACGGCAAAACGCGCGTCTTCTGCCGTCGCCAGTTCGACCATGGCAAGGCGGTCGGCGGCGGAAGCGGAGGCGGCGTCTTTGTGATACGGGCCGCCTGCCGGCAGGAAAACAACCGCGTCCAACCCGATTTCGTCGGCAAAGGCACGGGCGATATGAAAATGCCCGTTGTGTATCGGGTCGAAAGTGCCGCCGAACAGTCCGATTTTCTTCATGATGTTTCCATTCCTTCCGATAAGTCCATGCCGTCTGAAACACTGCCGTCCACAACCAGCGTCAGTTTGCCGGTAACGGGATGGATGACCAGTCCGTGAACGGCGATATGGCGCGGCATCAGCGGATGGTTGCGGATAAGGTCCACCGTGTGGCGCACGCTGTCTTCGACGTTGTCGAAACCGGTCAGCCAGCCGTCGAGGTCGACACCTGCATAACGCAGGGTTTCGATACGGTCTTCGGGAATCCGGCTTTCCCGGACGCGCCCGAGGAATTCTTCGGCATTCAGCCCCTGCATACCGCAATCGTGATGGGCGATGACCATAATCTCTCTGACCTTCAATTCAAACACGGCAACCAAAAGGCTCCGCATCACCGAACCCCACGGGTGCGTAACCAGCGCGCCGGCATTTTTAATCAGCTTGGCATCGCCGTTTTTCAAACCCAACGCGTCGGGCAGCAGCCCGATAATCCGCGCATCCATACAGGACAAAACCGCCAGCCCGCGTTCGGGGTATTTGTCGGTAAAGTATTTTTCATATCCTCCCGACTCGACAAACTTCTGATTATAGGAAAGGATTTCGCTCAACTCGCTCATTTTGCCGTCCTCTGAAAAAGGGTTCGCATTATAACGTTTCCGTCCGTTTTCCGCCTTCGCCGTTGTCCAACAGCAGGAAAATGCACACCGCAAATGCCGACAACAGCAATGTCAACACCATTGCCCGCGCATAATTGTCCTCACCCGCACGCCCCAAATAGGCATAAATCAAAGTCGTCAACGTCTGCCATTCCGGACGCGACAGGAACAAGGTTGCCGCAAATTCGCCCACACACGTCGCCGCCGCCAAAGTCAGACCGCGCCGCAACGCCGGTTTCAAGAGGGGGAACGTGATACGGCATGCCGTCTGAAAGCCGTTTGCGCCCAAACCTGCCGCCGCCCTGCCGTAATCCGGCGGCAGTGCATCCCAGGCCGATAAAACATCTTTTGCCACAAACGGATACGCCAGCAGCGCATACATCGCCAGCAGCAGCGGTAACGAAGCCGTCCACCCCGGATAAAGCAGCAGCACGCCCGCCGAAACACAAACCGGCGACACCATAAACGGTAAAAACACCAGTCCGCGCATCCACACCAGCCGCCGCGCCGCCGCCGCATACACCACACCCAAAACCGCCGCCGCAAACACCGCCGCCGCCGAAAAGCGCAAAGTATTCCACACTGCCTGCCACGTTTCACTTTCCATTAACACACGCCGCGATTCGCCGGCCGACCACGCTTTCACAACAATTGCCGACAAAGGAAACAGGCAGCACACGGACAACACCGCCACCGAAAATGCCAGCAATACATATTCCCCCACCGATTGCGGCGGCGACGGCATCACGGGGGAAACCGCCTTATCCGAAACCGCGCGCCTGCCGAACCACGCATACAGCAACCCTGCCGCCGCCGTTACCCCCAACACCAGCCACACCAGCGCCGAAGCCCCCGCCATATCGAGTTCGAACATAACCAACTGGTAAATTTCCACTTCGACCGTGGCATAACGGCTGCCGCCCAGCAGCAATGCCAACCCGAACCCCGAAAAACAATACAGGAAGACAAGGCACACGCCGCCGGCAAGCCACGGGCGCAAAACGGGCATTTCAATGTCCCAAAACCGCCGCCACGCCCCCGCGCCCAACGTCCGTGCCGTCTGAAGCCGTGCCGCAGGCACTTGAGCAAACCCCTGATACGCCGCCCTGACCAACACGGGCAGGTTAAAAAACACATTGCCGTACAACAACAGATACGGCGTATCCTGCCGGCCGCGCCACAACAGCCCGTCCGCCCCGAACAGAGCCAGCACGCCCACGCCCGCCACCAGCGTCGGCATCACAAACGGCAGCATCAGCAGGCGCAGCACCAAAGCCCGCCCCGGGAACGCCAGCCGCGCCAGCACCCACGCGACAGGCACGCCCAAAGGCAGCACCAGCACACAGGTTGCCGCCGCCTGAAACACCGTCCACGCCAAACGTTTGAACATATAGGCATCCGACAGCACCGCGCGCCACGCCAAACCGTCATACGCCGCCACCGCCCACAAAGGCGCAACGACCATTACCGCCAAAAAAGCCGAAGGCAGCAGGGAAAAAGCACCCCGTACCGCCCAACGCCGTCCATCCATCGCCTTCCCCACTTGAAACACTGATGTTGCGATTGTACCCAAAAGCCCCACATACCGTATATTTCAATCCGACTACGTACCGTATCCGCCTTCCTCCCGCCGTCTGAAATATAGCGGATTAACAAAAATCAGGACAAGGCGGCGGGCCGCAGGCAGTACAAATAGTACGGAACCGGTTCGCCCGGTGCTTCAGCGCCTTAGGGAACCGTTCCCTTTGAGCCGGGGCGGGGCAACGCCGTACCGGTTTTTGTTAATCCACTATAAATCGTTCAAATAAACAGGAATATAACTTCAGACAAACAACTTACCGCCCGATTTGTGCTATCGTTTTCGCACAACTTAAAAAAACCTGACAATTTTGTACTTTTATTACAGAGAAAGGCTTTACAAATGGACGGCCGGACACAGACGCTGTCCGCGCAAACCTTGTTGGGCATTTCGGCGGCGGCAATCATCCTCATTCTGATTTTAATCGTCAAATTCCGCATCCGCGCGCTGCTGACACTGGTCATCGCCAGCCTGCTGACGGCTTTGGCAACCGGTTTGCCCACAGGCAGCATCGTCAACGACGTACTGGTCAAAAACTTCGGCGGCACGCTCGGCGGCGTGGCGCTTCTGGTCGGTCTGGGCGCAATGCTCGGACGTTTGGTAGAAACATCCGGCGGCGCACAGTCGCTGGCGGACGCGCTGATCCGGATGTTCGGCGAAAAACGCGCACCGTTCGCGCCGGGCGTTGCCTCGCTGATTTTCGGCTTCCCGATTTTCTTCGATGCCGGACTGATCGTCATGCTGCCCATCGTATTCGCCACCGCACGGCGCATGAAACAGGACGTACTGCCCTTCGCGCTTGCCTCCGTCGGCGCATTTTCCGTCATGCACGTCTTCCTGCCGCCCCATCCGGGCCCGATTGCCGCTTCCGAATTTTACGGCGCGAACATCGGCCAGGTTTTGATTTTGGGTCTGCCGACCGCCTTCATCACATGGTATTTCAGCGGCTATATGCTCGGCAAAGTGTTGGGGCGCGCCATCCATGTTCCCGTTCCCGAACTGCTCAGCGGCGGCACGCGAGACAGCGACCCGCCGAAAGAACCTGCCAAAGCAGGAACGGTCGTCGCCGTCATGCTGATTCCCATGCTGCTGATTTTCCTGAATACCGGCGTATCGGCCCTCATCAGCGAAAAACTCGTAAGTGCGGACGAAACTTGGGTTCAGACGGCAAAAATGATCGGTTCGACACCTGTCGCCCTTTTGATTTCCGTATTGGCCGCACTGTTGGTCTTGGGACGCAAACGCGGCGAAAGCGGCAGCGCGTTGGAAAAAACCGTGGACGGCGCACTCGCCCCCGTCTGTCCCGTGATTCTGATTACCGGCGCGGGCGGTATGTTCGGCGGCGTTTTGCGCGCTTCCGGCATCGGCAAGGCACTCGCCGACAGCATGGCGGATTTGGGCATTCCCGTCCTTTTGGGCTGCTTCCTTGCCGCCTTGGCACTGCGTATCGCGCAAGGTTCGGCAACCGTCGCCCTGACCACAGCCGCCGCGCTGATGGCTCCTGCCGTTGCCGCCGCCGGCTTTACCGACTGGCAGCTCGCCTGTATCGTATTGGCAACGGCGGCAGGTTCGGTCGGTTGCAGCCACTTCAACGACTCCGGCTTCTGGCTGGTCGGCCGCCTCTTGGATATGGACGTACCGACCACGCTGAAAACCTGGACGGTCAACCAAACCCTCATCGCACTCATCGGCTTTGCCTTGTCCGCACTGCTGTTTGCCATCGTCTGACAGACGGAAAGGATAGTAAATGACTACGCATTTTGTCGTTATGGGCGTATGCGGCTGCGGCAAGACCACCGCCGCGCCGTCCCTGCAGAAACACCTCGGTCAATGTCCCTATGCCGAAGGCGACGAGTTCCACACCCAAGCCAACCGCGACAAGATGGGCGCGGGTATTCCGCTGACCGATGAAGACCGCTATCCGTGGTTGGGCAATCTGCGCGACTGGATGACGCAACAGGCGCAAAACGGCGCGGACCACACCATCGTAACCTGTTCCGCCCTCAAACGCGGCTACCGCGACATTCTGCGCGGAGCCGAAGGCAAAGCCGCCTTCATCCACCTCAGTCCGCCGCAAGACATCAACCTCGAACGCATGATGTCGCGCAAAGGGCACTACATGAAAGCAGGGATGCTCGATTCGCAACTGGAAATCCTCGAGGAACTGGGCGAAGGCGAATACGGGGTCAAAATCGCCAACCCCGGCACGCCCGAAGCGGTCGAAGCCGATATTCTGAACTGGGTTGCCTCGGAAAACCTGCTTTGAAGCAATATGCCGTCTGAAGCCCGGCACAGGATGGGTTTCAGACGGCATAAACATCGGGAACAGAATGAATTACATTGATTTAAAATGGAAAATACCCGGCTATCGTCTCATTTTCGTTTTAATCAGCCATAAAAATGCCGTCCGAAACCCTTTCAGACGGCATTTCTGTCAAACGCCGGACGCACTCAATCCAAACTCAACAGCAGGTTGCGGAACGCGTTCGGGTCTTTGATAAACGTCATCTCGCCCGCCTGCGGAAAATGAAAATCCAACAGGCGCGACACCCAAAAACGGATGCAGCCGGCGCGCTGGGCGGTCGGGAAATACGCCTTTTCTCCGGCACTCAAGGGGCGCACGCCCTCATAACCGCCGACAAACGCCTTTTTCAACGCCTCATCCAACTTATTGTCCGCCGTCCTTGCCCAATCGTTGACCGCAATCGCCAAGTCATACATAAAATTGCCCCGGCAGGCATAATAGAAATCGATGAAGCCCGATACCTGACCGCCGTCAAGCAACACATTGTCTTTAAACAGGTCGGCGTGGATGATGCCCGAAGGCAGATGGTTGCCGAGATTGTCCTTCAGCGCATCGATTTCGGAACACAGCAGCGCGGCATCGTCTTGCGACAGGACGGGCAGCAGCCGGGCGCACGCTTCCGTCCACCACGCATCGTAACGCGGGTTTTCCATTTCCAAAGGGAAATCGGCGGCGGCAAGGTGCATTTTCGCCAACATCGCACCGGTATGGAAACACTGCTCAGCCGTCGGCAGCGCGGTATCCGAACCTTTCAGGCAGGCAACCAGGCAGGCCGGCTTGCCCGCCAAAACGGAATCGAGCCGGCCGTCTTTGCGCGCAACCGGCGCGGCAACCGCCACGCCCTTCATACTCAAATGCCGGTTAAGCTCCAGAAAAAACGGCAGCTCTTCCTGTTTCAACACTTCAAACACGGTCAGCACATAACGTCCCGAAGTCGTCGTCAGAAAATAATTGCTGTTGGTAATCCCCTGCGCAATGCCCTGCAGGGAAACAAATTCCCCCAAATCGTAACCGCTCAGGAAGCCGCGCATTTGATCATCGGAAACACTGGTATAGACAGACATATCAACTCACTTGCTCAAAAACGGGCAAACCCGCCGTCAGAACGCCGGACGGCAGGCAAACATATAATTCACATCGGTCGAATCGCACAGGGCATAAGTTTGCGACAACACATGGTAAGTCATACCCTTCGTATCCGCCACATCCAAGCCCGCCTGACGGCACATCCGCGCCAGCTCGGCAGGCGAGATGAATTTTTTCCAGTCGTGCGTACCTTTGGGGACAAACTTCAACAGATATTCCGCCGCCACAATCAGATGCAGGTACGATTTCGGGTTTTTATTGATGGTGGAAAAAAACACCATGCCGTCCGGCCTGACCAGCTTGGCACAGGCACGCACGATGGCGGCGGGATCGGGGACGTGTTCCATCATTTCCATGCACGTTACCACATCGAACGAGTGCGGTTCCGCCCCGGCAAGGTCTTCCACGCGGACACATTCGTATTCGATATCGGCGACATTGTTCAAAGCCGCGTGCAGGCGGGCGGTTTCCAACGACTGCTCCGCCATGTCGATACCTTTGACAAACGCCGCGCCGCGCCGCGCCATGCTTTCCGCGAGGATGCCGCCGCCACAGCCTACATCTAAAACCCGTTTGCCGCGCAAATCCGCGTGTCCGTCGATATAATCCAGCCGCAGCGGATTGATGTCGTGCAAGGTTTTGAACTCGCCCGACTTGTCCCACCATTTGTCGGCAATCCGGCTGAACTTGGCGATTTCTCCCTCATCGACATTATATTTTTTGTCGGACATTTTCCCTCCCATCTGACGAACCGCCCCACTCAAAAACCCAAGATTATACTATGGGACGCAATGCCGTCTGAAAGCCTTTTCGGGCGGCGCGGCGCAAATACCTTACAAACCCTTACACTTTACGGCATAATGCAGGCTGTTTTTCCCGAGGAGGCTTATATGTCCGCCAAAACTCCGTCGCTCTTCGGCGGCGCGATGATTATCGCCGGTACGGTCATCGGCGCAGGTATGCTCGCCAACCCCACCGCCACCTCCGGCGTATGGTTTACAGGCTCGCTGATTGTGTTGCTTTACACTTGGTTTTCCATGCTCTCCGGCGGCCTGATGATTTTGGAAGTCAACACCCACTACCCCCGCGGCGCAAGTTTCGACACCATGGTCAAAGACCTGCTCGGACGCGGCTGGAACATCATCAACGGCATCGCCGTCGCCTTCGTTTTATACCTGCTCACCTACGCCTACATCTTCGTCGGCGGCGACCTGACCGCCAAAGGCATCGGCAGCGCAGTAGGCGGCAAAATTTCGCTCACCGTCGGACAACTCGTCTTCTTCGGCATCCTCGCCTTTTGCGTATGGGCATCCGCACGCTTGGTCGACCGCTTTACCGGCGTCCTCATCGGCGGCATGGTATTAACCTTTATTTGGGCAACCGGCGGCCTGGTTGCCGATGCCAAACCGTCCGTCCTCTTCGACACACAAGCCCCCGCCGGCACCGGCTACTGGATTTACGCCGCCACCGCCCTGCCCGTCTGCCTCGCTTCCTTCGGCTTCCACGGCAACGTTTCCAGCCTGCTCAAATACTTTAAAGGCGACGCGCCCAAAGTGGCGAAATCCATCTGGGCAGGTACGTTGGTTGCCTTGGTAATTTACGTCCTCTGGCAAACCGCCATCCAAGGCAACCTGCCGCGCAACGAGTTCGCCCCCGTGATTGCCGCCGAAGGGCAAGTCTCCGTCCTGATTGAAACCCTGTCCAAATTCGCCCAAACCGGCAATATGGATAAAATATTGTCCCTATTTTCCTACATGGCAATCGCCACCTCGTTTTTAGGCGTAACCTTAGGCCTGTTCGACTACATCGCCGACATCTTCAAATGGAACGACAGCATGTCCGGCCGCACCAAAACCGCCGCGCTGACCTTCCTGCCGCCCCTGATTTCCTGCCTGCTCTTCCCCACCGGCTTCGTTACCGCCATCGGCTGCGTCGGCCTGGCGGCAACCGTCTGGACAGGCATCATCCCCGCCATGCTGCTCTACCGTTCGCGCCAAAAATTCGGCGCAGGCAAAACCTATAAAGTTTACGGCGGCTTGTGGCTGATGGTTTGGGTCTTCCTTTTCGGCATCGCCAACATCGCCGCACAGGTATTGAGCCAAATGGAACTCGTCCCCGCATTTAAAGGATAAAGGCAAAATGCCGTTTGAAACCCGCCGGCGGCTTCAGGCGGCATTGCCGCAACAAACGGCAACCGTATTCCGGCACACAGCGCATTACCCTACCCCCTCACGCACAAATCCCGCCCCGACAGGCGCGGGACGCAACCATAAAGGAACAATGATGAAGCTCAAAATAGACATTGCAACCAACAACTTCAAACACGGCGGCGGCACGGAACGCTACACATTGGATTTGGTAAAGGGTCTGAACAGACAAAACATCACACCGGCCGTTTATGCGACGAAATTTGATCACGGCATTCCCGAATACGCCATGATCGAACCCCATCTTGTCGATCAACGCCGGACGCTGAAAAAACTACGCTCGTTCCTCTTTTCAAGCCGGCTCGCTCAAACCAGAAAAAACAGTGCCGCCAAACTGATTGCCTGCCACCACGCCGATTACGCCGACCTCCTCATCTGCGGCGGCACGCACTTGGGCTACCTGCACCATATGGCGCAAAAACCGAACCTGCTCGACCGCCTCGCCATACGCCGCAACCGCAGCAACTACGCCACCGCCAAACTGATTGTGGCGCATTCCCATATGATGCGGCGCGAACTGGTCGGACTATACGGCGTTCCCCCCGAAAGAATCCAAGTCGCCCCCCCCCCGCAGATACGGAACGCTTCTTTCCACAACCTAGAGAAACTGCCGCCCTGCGCGCCAAATACGGTTTTGCCGACCATGAAACCGTTTTCCTATTCCCATCGACCGGCCACACGCGCAAAGGCCTGGAACTGCTCGCCGACTTTTTCGAACAAACCGAACTGCCCGTCAAGCTCGCCGTTGCCGGTTCACCGCTTCCCCGCCCGATAAAAAACGTCGTCGGACTGGGCTTCTGCACCGATATGCCCGAACTCTACCGCGCCGCCGACTTTACCATTATGGCATCCCTGTACGAACCCTTCGGGCTGGTCGGTGTCGAATCCGCCCTATGCGGCACACGCGTCGTCCTCTCCGAAAACATGGCATGTACAGAGGTCATGAACGAAGAAGCCGGATTCTTTTTCTCACGACAAAACCCGGAAACCCTCGCGCAAGCCGTTGCCCGGGCCGTCAGCCTTAAAAAACAGGGCGGACACCGCCTGTCCGACCCGATGCGGGCGCTGAACTACAACCCGTCCCTGTCGCACCACATCGACCGACTGACCGACATGCTGGCATCCGTATAACAAAATGCCGTCTGAACGGGTTTTCAGACGGCATTTTCGCAACCGTTGCAGCCGTGCGGCAAAAAGCTAACGGGCAATTTTCAAAACGTCGTACAGATAGTTGCGGTAATTTCCGACCAACTCCCGGTTCGGGCAGTCTTCCAACCCTCCGCCGCACAAACCGCGCATCGCCATATTCGCACGCATGAAGCCGTCTTTGGCTTCCAAACCAGCCGCCTCCATCAGTACGCCGCCTGCAAAGGCAAGGTCGAGGAAATCCTGCCGCTGTACGAATCCGCCGGCAATATTGCTCCTGACGGCAAACTGCGTTACATAATCCGGCTGAGCGTAATCCCATTTCTTCCTGACGGACACGCCCTCAAACGGTACCTGATGATCGCCGAAATAACCGAAAACAAAGGGTTTGCCGCGTTCGTGCAGATAACGGTCGAAACTTTCCACCGCTTTGTCCAAATCGGCAATGCGCCCGATGTAGTCGTTAAGCGCGGATACGGTTTTCGCATTCAAATCGGGCGCATCCAAATCAAACACATTGTCGGTATCCGTCCGATACGGCCCGTGCTCCTTCATGGTCAGCACATATACGAACATCGGCTGCCGCACGTTTTCCAAATCGGGATGGCGTTTTTCGAGAATCATCCGCGCATACTGCATCATTTCCTCACTGGAAATGTGCCACAGGTTTTTGCCCATCGGCGCGGGATAGCCCAAATCTTGCGGCTGGAACATCAGATTAAAGCCGAAATGGTCATATGCTGCCTTGGCATTGTAGTTGCCCTTGGTAAACGGCGAGAGCGCCACGCAAAAATAACCGTGTTCGCGCAGGTTGCGGACAAAACCGGTCTGCAAATGCGGTACGACCGAATAAAACACGCCGCTTGCCAACGCGCCGAAATCTGTGGACGGAACACCCGCCAAAAACGCAAATTCGGACTTCCACGTTGCGCCGCCGAAAGTATGCACGCGCAAAGGTGAGGAAAATACAGTATCTTCCTGCCGTCCGAACATTTTCAAATCGGGAATTTTGGCGGCGGCAAAATCGAAACAGTGCGGATCGAGCGTCGATTCCATCAGGGTAACGACAATATCGGGCTTTTCATCCGACATGCCGTACGGCTGGGTTTCAGACGGCATCTGCCTGGCAAACGCTTCCCCGTCGCCCTCGAACACGGGTACTTGGAAAAACACCGCCCGACAGGACATCGGCAGGTTCAAAAACACGTCGCGCCCGTCGTCCGGCAGCGAGTCCAGCCACGTCTTTACCGCGCCGGGGTGCTTGGAAAAATGCCGCACCGACACGAACGCCGCCGCAAACAGAACCGCGCCCGCCCAACGCCACGGCATACCCAAAGAATCCGCACCGCTCCAGCCGAAAACCGCATATGCCGCCAAAGCCAGCAGCCCCGCCATACCGATAACCGCTTCCTTATAATGAAACAGCGTTTCCCAATTCCGCCAGTCGGCAATCAGCAAAAAGTCGGAAATCAACAGCGGCTGTTTGTAATAATGGATTTTCAGCCTGTGGAACAGTATCAGCACCACAAACCAGACCGAAGCGAAATTCAAGGCGCGCTGCCACTGCGCCGTCAACATCAGCATACCGCCCGCCAAAAAGACAAACAGCGCCGACGCGAAAAAATACGTCCAGCGGTAGTGCGACCTGACAATCAGCAGCACCGCCGCCGTTACAAACAAAAATAGGAAAGCATAGGCAACCATCCCGCCCCACTCCTCAAAACGGCATACCTGTGCCGTTGCGAATTATTATCGAAAGCATGCATTATAATGCAGCACAGGCGCATTTCCACCGATATTTCAGTATAATGCCATCCCCGAACCCGCCCAACCCAAAGGAACCGTGATGAAACTCATCATTCTCGACCGCGACGGCGTCATCAACCGGGACCGCGACGACTTCGTCAAATCCGTTGACGAGTGGATACCTGTCGAAGGCAGCATGGATGCGGTGGCATTCCTGACGCAGGCAGGCTGCACCGTTGCCGTCGCCACCAACCAATCCGGCATCGGCCGCAAATATTTTACCGTTCAAGACCTCACCGAAATGCATGCCAAAATGCACCGCCTCATCCGTCAGGCAGGCGGGGAAATCGACGGCATCTGGTTCTGCCCGCATACCGGCGCCGACGGCTGCAACTGCCGCAAGCCCAAACCGGGCATGATTGAAGACATCCTCGAACGCTTCAACGCCCAAGCTTCGGAAACTTGGCTGGTCGGCGACAGCCTGCGCGATTTGCAGGCAATCGATGCCGTCGGCGGAAAACCCGCGCTGGTTCTGACCGGAAAAGGCAAAAAAACGCTCTCCCAACACGGACACGAATTGCCCGGACACACACAGGTTTTCGATACCCTGCTCGATTTCTCACAATACATCATGCAGGAAAACGCCGCACCGCAAGCCGACTGAACATACCGCATTTCCGACAAGGCAAAACCATGCTCATCATCCGCAACCTGATTTACTGGCTGATACTCTGTTCCAGCCTGATTTTCCTCTTTCCCTTTATGCTGCTCGCCTCGCCTTTCCGGGACGGGGCGCACAAGATGGCGCGGGTCTGGGTCGGCATCCTCAACTGGTCGCTCAAACACATCGTCGGGCTCAAATACCGCATCATCGGCGCGGAACACATTCCGGACCGCCCCTCCGTCATCTGCGCCAAACACCAAAGCGGCTGGGAAACGCTCGCGCTCCAAGAGATTTTTCCGCCGCAGGTTTACGTTGCCAAGCGCGAGTTGTTCAAAATCCCCTTTTTCGGCTGGGGCTTGAAACTGGTCAAAACCATAGGCATAGACCGCAACAACCGCCGCGAAGCCAACGAGCAGCTGATGAAGCAGGGTTTGGCGCGCAAAAACGAAGGTTATTGGATTACCATTTTCCCCGAAGGCACGCGCCTTGCGCCCGGAAAACGCGGCAAATACAAACTCGGCGGCGCGCGCATGGCGAAAATGTTTGAGATGGACATCGTCCCCGTCGCCCTCAACAGCGGCGAATTTTGGCCGAAAAATTCCTTTCTGAAATATCCGGGGGAAATCACCGTCATCATCTGTCCGACCATCCCGCACGCAAGCGGCAGCGAAGCCGAATTGATGGAAAAATGCGAACACCTCATTGAAACGCAACAACCGCTTATTTCCGGCGCAGGCCCGTTTGCCGCCGAAATGCCGTCTGAAACCGCATGACCTCCCTGATTCACACCCTTTCAGACGGCATAGAACTGACCGTCGAAATCAACCGCCGTGCCAAGAAAAACCTGATTATCCGCCCTATCGGCGCACATACCGTCCGCATCAGCGTCCCACCCTGCTTCTCCGTCTCCGCCCTCAACCGCTGGCTGTATGAAAACGAAGCCGTCCTGCGGCGAACACTGGCGAAAACACCGGCGCACAATACGGCAAACCGACTGCCCGAACATATCTGGTTCCACGGCAGGCAGCTTGCCCTTACCGCCCATCAAGACACGCAAATCCTGCTGATGCCGTCTGAAATCCTCGTCCCCGAAGGCGCGCCCGAAAAACAGCTTGCGCTGCTGCGGGACTTTTTGGAACGGCAGGCGCACAGTTACCTGATTCCCCGTCTCGAACACCACGCCCGCGCCACGCAACTGTTCCCCGCCTCCTCCTCGCTGACCTCCGCCAAAACCTTCTGGGGCGTGTGCCGCAAAACCACAGGCATACGCCTCAACCGGCGGCTGGTCGGCGCACCCGAATACGTTGCCGACTATGTCTGCATACACGAACTCTGCCACCTCGCCCATCCCGACCACAGCCCCGCCTTTTGGGAACTGACCCGCCGCTTCGCCCCCTACACGCCCGAAGCAAAACAGTGGATCAAAATCCACGGCAGGGAGCTTTTCGCCTTGGGCTGACGCAGCCCCGGGCCGACGCTTTCAGACGGCATCCGTGCCGGAACAGGCACGCGCCCGCCCGATTCAAACCGCGATGACGCTTTGCCGCCGGTTCGGGGCAGGATGGCGGCATCCGCGCCGTCCGCACCGTTTCATTTCACACCGCCCTTCCGAAACCCGCCCGATCCGACGTGCGGTATGAAACGCTTAAGCTGGCGCGAAGTCTTCTACTGATTTGCCCGCGAAAATACCGTCCGAAAGGTTTTCGGACGGCATTTTTTTTGCGTTTTCCTGGATGGCGGCGGATTCGTAAAAGGCGGGCAGGGTGGATTGTAGGATGGGTTGAGGCCTGCCAAATCCGCCAACTCTACCGAATACGCCGCCGTCATTCCCGCGCAGGCGGGAATTTGGTTTTGTCGGTGCGGAAACTTATCGGATAAAACGGTTTCTTAGATTCCACGTCCTAGATTCCCGCCTGCGCGGGAATGACGGTTCGGGTATTTCTGACGATTCATCGAGCCGTAGCAACTGTATTTTCCACCCCGTCGGGCAAAAATACCAAAACTCAAATCAAGCCGTCCGAATACCGTTTTCGGCGGTATCGTTATGGCTTCAACCGGCGTAAACAAAGAAATCAAAGGCAAAAAACTCTCCCTGTGGGCCAAGCGTCAAGACGGTTCGGTAAAATGGTTCTGCGGACAGCCGGTTAAGCGCGAAAGCAACAACGCCGACGCCGTCACCGCCGACGGCACCGACGGCGCCAACGGCACCAAAATCGAAACCAAGCACCTGCCGTCAACCTGCCGCGATGAATCATCTGCCGGTTGCATAGAAACACCACGCGCCGATTTCAAACACTTCCAAAAAATCAGCCGTTACCGAATATTACCTGAATCACGGCAAATGGCCGGAAAACAACGGTGATGCCGGCGTGGCATCTTCTTCATCAATCATAGGCAAATATGTTGAAAGCGTTACGGTCACAAACGGCGTCGTTACCGCCAAAATGAAATCAGACGGCGTAAACAAAGAAATCCAAGGCAAAAAACTCTCCCTGTGGGCCAAGCGTCAAGCCGGTTCGGTAAAATGGTTCTGCGGACAGCCGGTTACGCGCGACAAAGCCGTCACCGACGACGCCGTCAAAGACGTCACCGGCAACGACAAAATCGAAACCAAGCACCTGCCGTCAACCTGCCGCGATAAATCATCTGCCGGTTGCACAAAAACACCCGAATATTACCTGAATCACGGCAAATGGCCGGAAGACAACGACAAGGCCGGCGTGGCATCTTCTTCATCAATCAAAGGCAAATATGTTAAGGAAGTTAAAGTCGAAAACGGCGTCGTCACCGCCACAATGAATTCAAGCAACGTAAACAAAGAAATCAAAGACAAAAGACTCTCCCTGTGGGCCAAGCGTGAAAACGGTTCGGTAAAATGGTTCTGCGGACAGCCGGTTACGCGCACCGACGACGCCGCCAAAGACGCCGTTACCGCCGACGCCAAAGACGCCATCGAAACCAAGCACCTGCCGTCAACCTGCCGCGATGAATCATCTGATGCCAAATGAGGCAAATTAGGCCTTAAATTTCAAATAAATCAAGCGGTAAGTGATTTTCCACGGCCGCCCGGATCAACCCGGGCGGCTTGTCTTTTAAGGGTTTGCAAGGCGGGCGGGGTCGTCCGTTCCGGTGGAAATAATATATCGATTGCGCTTCAAGGCCCTGCATGTACCTCATTGCCACCCGTTTAAACACGGTTTTTATCTGACAGGCGCGCAATCCGCCCACTCATTTGCCGAAC
This sequence comes from Neisseria gonorrhoeae, assembly GCF_003315235.1. Classification (GTDB taxonomy): domain Bacteria; phylum Pseudomonadota; class Gammaproteobacteria; order Burkholderiales; family Neisseriaceae; genus Neisseria; species Neisseria gonorrhoeae. The sequence goes on from NZ_QNRU01000032.1 coordinate 19,513, forward strand.
AAGCGGTCCGGACTCCCGCCCGCGCGGGAATGACGGCGGAGCGGTTTCTGTTGCTCCCGATAAATTCCTAAAACTTAAAATTTCATCATTCCTACAAGGACAGAAAACCAAAAACAGAAACCTAAAATTCGTCATTCCCGCAAAAGCGGGAATCCAGTTCGTTGAATTTCAGTTATTTAGAATAAATTTTGAAACTTTAATCCCGTCATTCCCGCGAAAGCGGGAATCTAGGACGTAAAATCTAAAGAAACCGTTTTCCCGATAAGTTTCCGTGCCGACAGACCCGGATTCCCGCCCGCGCGCAAGTTTCCGAAGCCATCCTTTTGGCCGAAGGTCAAAAATCAGCCGTTACCGAGTATTACCTGAATAACGGCAAATGGCCCGCCGACAACGGCGCTGCCGGCGTGGCATCCTCCGCCACCGACATCAAAGGCAAATATGTTAAGGAAGTTAAAGTCGCAAACGGCGTCGTTACCGCCACAATGAATTCAACCGGCGTAAACAAAGAAATCAAAGGCAAAAGACTCTCCCTGTGGGGCAGGCGTGAAAACGGTTCGGTAAAATGGTTCTGCGGACAGCCGGTTACGCGCGGCGACAACGCCGCCAACGACGACGTCGCCAAAGCCGACGGCACCGACAACATCAACACCAAGCACCTGCCGTCAACCTGCCGCGATAAATCATCTGCCGTTTGCATAGAAACACCACCTACGGCTTTCTATAAAAATACCTAAGCCGTCATTCCCACGAACCTACATCCCGTCATTCCCGCGAAAGTGGGAATCCAGGACGTAAAATCTAAAGAAACCGTTTTCCCGATAAGTTTCCGTACCGACAGACCCGGATTCCCGCCTGCGCGGGAATGACGAAGCCATCCTTTTGGCCGAAGGTCAAAAATCAGCCGTTACCGAGTATTACCTGAATCACGGCGAATGGCCGAAAGACAACACTTCTGCCGGCGTGGCATCCACCCCCTCCGACATCAAAGGCAAATATGTTGAAAGCGTTACGGTCGCAAAAGGCGTCGTTACCGCCCAAATGAAACCAAGCGGCGTAAACAAAGAAATCCAAGGCAAAAGACTCTCCCTGTGGGCCAGGCGTGAAGCCGGTTCGGTAAAATGGTTCTGCGGACAGCCGGTTCAGCGCGACGCCAAAGACAAAGACGACGTCAAAGCCGACGACACCGCCGGCACCAAAATCGACACCAAGCACCTGCCGTCAACCTGCCGCGATGAATCATCTGCCGTTTGCACGAAACACCACCTACGGCTTTCTATAAAAATACCTAAACCGTCATTCCCACGAACCTACATCCCGTCATTCCCGCGAAAGCGGGAATCTAGGACGTAAAATCTGAAGAAACCGTTTTATCCGATAAGTTTCCGTGCCGACAAGGCTGGATTCCCGCCCGCGCGCAAGTTTCCGAAGCCATCCTTTTGGCCGAAGGTCAAAAATCAGCCGTTACCGAGTATTACCTGAATAACGGCGAATGGCCGGAAAACAACACTTCTGCCGGCGTGGCATCTTCTTCATCAATCAAAGGCAAATATGTTAAAGAGGTTGAAGTTAAAAACGGCGTCGTTACCGCCGAAATGAAATCAGACGGCGTAAACAAAGAAATCAAAGGCAAAAGACTCTCCCTGTGGGCCAAGCGTCAAGACGGTTCGGTAAAATGGTTCTGCGGACAGCCGGTTACGCGCGCCGACAACGCCGCCAACGACGACGTTACCGCCGCCACCCCCGACACCGACAACATCAACACCAAGCACCTGCCGTCAACCTGCCGCGATGAATCATCGTTGCCGGGTATTACCTGAATAACGGCGAATGGCCGGAAAACAACACTTCTGCCGGCGTGGCATCTTCTTCATCAATCAAAGGCAAATATGTTAAAGAGGTTGAAGTTAAAAACGGCGTCGTTACCGCCGAAATGAAATCAGACGGCGTAAACAAAGAAATCAAAGGCAAAAGACTCTCCCTGTGGGCCAAGCGTCAAGCCGGTTCGGTAAAATGGTTCTGCGGACAGCCGGTTCAGCGCGACGACACCGCCGCCAAAGCCGGCACCGACGACGTCGCCAAAGACGGCAACGGCAACGAAATCGAAACCAAGCACCTGCCGTCAACCTGCCGCGACGCTTCATCTGCCGTTTGCATAGAAACACCACCTACGGCTTTCTATAAAAATACCTAAACCGTCATTCCCACAAAAGCGGGAATCCGGAACGCAAAATCTAAAGAAACCGTTTTACCCGATAAGTTTCCGCACTGACAAGGCTGGATTCCCGCCTGCGCGCAAGTTTCCGAAGCCATCCTTTTGGCCGAAGGTCAAAAATCAGCCGTTACCGAATATTACCTGAATCACGGCACATGGCCGGAAAACAACACTTCTGCCGGCGTGGCATCCACCCCCTCCGACATCAAAGGCAAATATGTTCAAAGCGTTACGGTCGCAAAAGGCGTCGTTACCGCCCAAATGAAACCAAGCGGCGTAAACAAAGAAATCCAAGGCAAAAGACTCTCCCTGTGGGGCAGGCGTGAAAACGGTTCGGTAAAATGGTTCTGCGGACAGCCGGTTACGCGCGCCAAAGCCAAAGACGCCGACGACGTTACCGACGACGCCGGCACCGACAACGGCGGCAAAGGCAAAATCGACACCAAGCACCTGCCGTCAACCTGCCGCGATAAATCAACTGCCGTTTGCATAGAAACACCACCTACGGCTTTCTATAAAAATACCTAAACCGTCATTCCCACAAAAGTGGGAATCCGGAACGCAAAATCTAAAGAAACCGTTTTCCCGATAAGTTTCTGCGCCGATCGGTCGGGATTCCCGCCTGCGCGGGAATGACGGCGGAGCGGTTTCTGTTGCTCCCGATAAATTCCTAAAACTCAAAATTTCATCATTCCCACAAGATTCCCACAAGGACAGAAAACCAAAAACAGAAACCTAAAATTCGTCATTCCCGCGAAAGCGGGAATCCAGTTCGTTGAGTTTCAGTTATTTAGAATAAATTTTGAAACTTTAATCCCGTCATTCCCGCGAAAGCGGGAATCCGGAACGCAAAATCTAAAGAAACCGTTTTACCCGATAAGTTTCCGTACCGACAGACCCGGATTCCCGCCCGCGCGCAAGTTTCCGAAGCCATCCTTTTGGCCGAAGGTCAAAAATCAGCCGTTACCGAATATTACCTGAATCACGGCAAATGGCCGGAAAACAACACTTCTGCCGGCGTGGCATCTTCTTCATCAATCAAAGGCAAATATGTTAAAGAGGTTGAAGTTAAAAACGGCGTCGTT
>NZ_QNRU01000033.1 GCF_003315235.1 Neisseria gonorrhoeae
GCCGACCGGCAATACTGCGCTATCAGCTTTGCATCCTGTTTGCCTGTTTTGGTGCGTTTGAACCTGCTTTCTGCATACTTGCTTATTTTCAGCGGATTCACTACGTAAACGCTGTAATACTGCGCGAAGTAGTCGGCAACTTCTTCATAATAATTGCCGGTTGCCTCCATGCAGATATGCAGATTCTGACATCCCAAGCTTTTCAACCGGTCCGAAAACTGATCTAAACCTTTTGAATCGTTGTCAAACTTTGCCGAATATTCGGCATTGCCGACAATGGCCGTTGCGTCAAATGTCAGCTTGGATATGTCCAATCCTACAGTGTTACGCAATATATAAGGGGTTGCCGTTCCGCAGTTGGGCGGCAGCATACACGTTCCTTTCGGCGTATTCTCGCCGTTGCGCGGCGAATATCTCGACCTGCTTGCCCATGCGCCGTCAACGGGTTTTCAGACGGCATTCGATATCGGGACGGGCTCGGGCGTACTTGCCGCCATTTTGGCGAAACAGGGCATTCCTTCCGTCATCGGCACGGATACCAATCCGAGGGCGGTTGCCTGCGCCCGTGCCAATATTGCCCGTTTGGGTTTTGAAAAACAGGTTGAAATCCGCGAAACCGATTTATTTCCCGAAGGGTTTGCCGACCTGATTGTCTGCAATCCGCCCCGGCTTCCCGCCAAGCCGACTTCCGCCGTCGAATCCGCGTTATACGACCCCGAATCTGCGATGCTGGCTGCGTTTTTGCGTGATGCGCCAAACATCTGAATCCCGACGGAGAAATCCGTCTTATCATTTCCGACCTCGCCGTGCATTTGGGGCTGCGGTCTGCCGACTTTTTGGAAAAGGCATTTATCCGGGCGGGTTTGCGTGTTGAGGATGTTTTGAAAACCAAACCGGTTCACAAAAAAGCTGCCGATTCGAACGATCCGCTGGCTTTTGCCCGAAACAGGGAAACTACTTTCCTGTGCCGTTTGAAAAAGGCATAAGGGGCGGTGGCGTGCTTCCGACGGTAGGCATCGGAACGCCCGCGCCGCCGGCACGGCATCATTCGGGCGGATTATTCTTGTGAAAATACCCGCTCAAGCATACTGTCCAACGCCGTCTGACGGACTTTGACGGTGTTTACCGCCTGACAAAATGTCTTTTTGCCGCCGAAAAATACGAATTTTTCCCTGGCGCGGGTAATGGCGGTATATAACAGCTCCTTACTCAATCCGGACAATGCATCGTCCCCTTCGTCCGAAGGTGCGTCGGAAGGCGGCAGCAGCCAGACTTCCCGATATTCCGAACCTTGGCTTTTGTGGACGGTCATGGCGAATGCGGGTTCAAATTCGGGCAGGCAGCTTACCGCTACCTTTTTAAATCCGTCCGCATCGGCAAAATAGGCGGCAAGGCTGCCCTGCCGTCCGACATCTTCCATAATCAGTCCGATGTCGCCGTTGAACAGCTCAAGCGCGTAGTCGTTCTGTCTGATCATAATCGGCTCTCCGGCGAAATAGGCCAAATGTTCCGGTATGTTCATTTTGCGGCGTACATAGCTGCAATAGGCTTCGTTGAAGTCTTCCGCATCCTGCCGCCAAGCTGCCAGAACCACGATATCCGAGATACCTGCGTATGCGGCTTCGATATTGCCGTCTTTTACCGCCTGCCAATAGGCTTTGTGCGCCCGGTACAACCTTTCGACCCGAGCGTTCGGACTGCATTCCGAATGTTCCAGTTCGTCCGGAAACCGGTCAAACAATGCCCACGCCCCTTCATCGCCCGATACGACGGCACGGGCAAGGCAGCCGATGCCGCTGTTGTCGCCGAAGCGGTGGCTGAACGACAGATGGGCGGTGTTTTGCGCCAACACGGGCGGATTTGCGCTGACGCTGAAACCGTGTTCCGGAAGGAAACCGGCCAGCCTTTGGTGCGTTTCTCCGTCCAAAACGGTTTTTTGCGACAAAACGGACAGCACCGCCCCGATTCCGACGGACGGGAGCTGGTTTTCATCGCCCAGCAGAATCACGCGCGCGCCGGTTTTGACCGCTTTCAAAAGTTGCAGCATCAATGCGGTATCCAACATGGAGGCTTCATCGACAATCAGCACGTCGAACGGCAGCGGACGGATATGGTCGAACGCCGCCTGCATTTTGGGCGGGCTCAGCTTAAGCAGTCGGTGGACGGTTTGCCCTTCCAGTTTGAGCAAATGGCGGCGGACGGCCTCCGGCGCGTCAAAACCGTTGATTGCACGGTGCAGTGCGCGCGCCATATGTGCCGCCGCTTTGCCCGTCGGTGCGGCAAGCGCGATATGGGGAAGATTTTCGTTTTCACCGCAAATCAGTGCCAGCAGTTTGGCAACCGTTGTCGTTTTGCCCGTTCCCGGCCCTCCGGTAATCACCATAAAAAACTGCAACAGTGCCAAGGCGGCCGCATCGCGCTGTCCTTCGCTTCCCGCGCCTTGAAACCATTTTGCGAGGTTTTGCCGCGCGCCTGCCGCGTCGGGGGCGGACGTGCCGGCTGCCGCCAAGCGTTTTATTTCGGCAGCCAAATCGTATTCCAACTGCCACATCCTGCCCAAAAACAGCCTTCTGCCTTCCAAAATCAAAGGCGCGGCGGATGTTCCGACCACGGGTGCGAGTGCCGACAGCGCGTCAGCCTCGTCCCCGCTCAAACGGATAAACGAATGACCGTTTTGCAATGCCTGAAACAGGCGTTCGGTACAGTTTGCAAGCACTTCGTTGCCCGAACCCGCATAGCGTTCCAAAAAACGGATTGCCGCCCTTGCCGCCGCTTGGGCAAATTCATCTGTCTGCAGTTCCATCGTATTCCTTGTCGAAATGCCGTCTGAAGGCACGGGGCTTCAGACGGTGCGTGTTGTTTCGGCTGTTTAGGCGTTTGCGCCCTGTCTGGGGTGCAGGCTGCCGTCTTTCATGACCATCACGCGCTCGAAGCGGCCGGCGAGTTCGTCGTCGTGCGTTACGACCACCAGCCCCGTTCCCAATTCCGTTTTCAGTTCCAGCATCATATCCAAAACATTCCTTGCGTTTGCCCGGTCGAGGTTACCGGTCGGTTCGTCGGCAAGCAGGCATTTGGGTTGCGTAACCAAGGCGCGCGCAATGGCGGCACGCTGGCGTTCGCCGCCGGACAATTCGCCCGCACGGTGCGTCGAACGGTGTTTCAGTCCGACCTTGTCGAGCATCGCCATTGCCGTTTCTACCGCCTCTTTACGGCTTTTTTTGCCGATCAGAAGCGGCATCATCACGTTTTCCAGTGCCGAAAATTCAGGCAGAAGATGATGGAACTGGTACACGAAACCGAGATGGCGGTTGCGCAAATCGCCCAAACGCCGCTGGTTTAAGGCACGCAAATCCTCGCCCATCAGCAGCACCCTGCCTTCAGACGGCATATCCAGCCCGCCCAAAATATGCAGCAGCGTCGATTTGCCGCTACCCGAAGAGCCGATGATGCCGGTGCTTTCCCCCGTGCGGATTTCCAAATCCAAGCCGTACAGCACCGGAACGTCCAAACCGCCGTCACGGTAGCGTTTGCCCACGCCTTCGCATTTCAAAATCAAATCACTCATAACGCAAAGCCTCCGCCGGTTGGGTTTTTGACGCGCGCCAGCTCGGGTACAGTGTCGCCACGAAAGACAGCCCCAAGGAAATGCAGGCAATCAGGGCAACGTCGCCCATATCGACATCACTGGGCAGGTAGTCGATAAAATAAACCTGCGAATTGATGAGGTGGACACCGAGCAGGTTTTCAAAAAACGCCACGACCCTGCCGACGTTCCAACCCCAAAGCACGCCGCAGACCACACCCGCCAGCGTGCCGAAAAAGCCTGAAAACGCGCCCTGCACCATAAAAATCTTCATCACGCCGGCAGGGGAAAGACCCAAAGTCCGCAAAATCGCAATGTCCGCCTGCTTTTCCGTAACCGCCATCACCAAGGAAGAGACAAGGTTGAACGCCGCCACGGCGATAATCAGCGTCAGGATAATGAACATCATCCGTTTTTCCAGTTCGACCGCTTCAAAATAGCTGCGGTTGCTGTACGTCCAATCGCGCACCCAAACCGTGTCCCTTTGCGCCTCCGGAATCAGCGTTGCCGTCAAGGCGGGGGCGTTTTGCGGATCGGCAAGCTTCAGCCGCAGCCCCGCAACTTCCTTATCCAAGCGGTACAGTACGCGCGCGTCTTGGATATGCGTCATCGCCAATGAGTTGTCCACTTCGTAAACACCCGTCTTGACCAGGCCGACCACGGTAAACTGCTTCAGGCGCGGCACGATTCCGGCAGGGGTAACGTTGCCCTCCGGCGTAATTACCGTAACCTTGCCGCCGACTTCCGCCCCCAAAGCCTCCGCCAAACCGACACCGAGGATAATGTCAAACTCGCCCGGAATCAGGTCTTCAAACTTGCCTGCCGGCATTTTGTCGCCGTATTCCACCACTTTGCGCTCTTCAGACGGCAAAATGCCGCGTATCTGAACGCCCCTGATTTCGCCCGCGTTTGCCAGCAATGCCTGATTGGAAACATAGGGTGCGGCAGCCAAAATGCCTTTGCGGTTTTCGGCAAACCGAAGCAGGTTGCGCCAATCCGTATCCGTATTGTCGATATAGCCGATTTCGGCGTGCGGCGCGACATTCAGGAGCTGCCCGCGTATTTCTTTCTGAAAGCCGTTCATAACCGACAAGACGACAATCAGCGCGGTTACGCCCAAGGCGATTCCGGCAATCGAAACCATCGTGATAAACGACATAAAGCCGTTGCGCTTTTTCGCCCTGAGATACCTCAAGCCTATCCAAGCCTCTAGAGAAAACATAACGCTACCTTAAAAATGTCTGCAAACGTGCCGCCCCGGACGGCGGTTTGGGGGAGGCGGCAAAAGTTTATTGTACCGTAAAACCCCGGCAGCGTCCGAACGGCAGGCTGTGTAAATAAAGACGCGGTATGTGGCAAATTCGGAAAAACAGGACGGAAAACTTGCACAACGCGCCGAACTACCCTATCCTTCTCTTGAAACAAAACCTTTTCTTTAAGGAAAACAATGAATATCAGGAAAATCTCCGCTTTGTGTGCTGTTGCCGTTTTTACTGTTTCGACAGCCTATGCCAAAGAAATCAAAATCGATGCCAACAACACGCCTTATTCCGAAGCCGACGCGCAAAAGCTGGCGGCAACGGCAGTCGGTATGGGCGTTAAGGAACCTGTCAGCCTGAACGGCGGCAGCGGCAGCATTACCGTTTCCGGCAGCAGCGCGGCGCAGTGCGTCTTTACGGTCGGCAGCGGGGGCACTTTGCAGATTCAAGGGCTCAACTGCAAGTAAACCGCCCGAAAAAATGCCGTCTGAAGGCTTCAGACGGCATTTTGCATTGGCGGCGTTACGCCCCGCCTTCTTTAATCAGACGCCGTTCGTACACCGCCTGCGCCAGCGTTCCCGCATCGACATATTCCAATTCGCCGCCCAATGGGATGCCCTGCGACAGCCTGCTGACCTTGTAAGGCAGGTTTTTGAAAAACTCGGACAGGACATACGCTGTGGCATTGCCTTCTGCGGTAAAGGCGGTCGCGATAATGATTTCTTCGATTTCCCCGCCGTCCAGCCGTTGCGCCAGCCTGTCCAATGCGATGGCGGATACGTCCATTCCCAATGCCGTATTGATTTGCCCCATCAGGACGAAATACAGCCCGTCGTGGCAGTTTGCCGCTTCTATATTCGACACGTCGGCAGGCATATGCACCACCATCAGCCGCCGCCCGTCGCGTGTTTCATCGGCACAAATATCGCACAATCCGCCTTCGCAAAATGTATTGCACCTTGCGCAATGGCGAACCTGCCTCAATGCCGTCTGTAAGGCATCCACCAGCTCTTCAGCCTCTTTGCGCTTTTGCTGCAACAGATGGTACGCCATCCGCTGTGCCGATTTCGGCCCGACGTTGGGCAATACTTTCAGCGCACCGATCAGGCGTTGGAATGCATCCTGTTTTTTGGAATTCATCATACTCCGCCATATGGGAAAACGGTCGGAATATTCCGACCGTTATGTTGTCAACAAAAGTGTCAATTACTGACCATCGCCGTTGTCAACCGATTGTGCTCCTTTAGTCTGTTTGATTTTTCCGTTGAAATAGCGGATCAGCAGGTCGAAAGTATTGGCAGACTGCTGTTGCGCCAAAGCCTGTTTCGCAGGAGGAAGCTGTGCGGCAATATCCTCCGGAGGCGTGACTGCCTGCACCTCGACAATCACGGGTGCCGGCAGACCGGTCAGTCTGACATAGGCGGGTTTGCCGTTTGCCGGTTTTGCTTTCAGCAGTTCCGCATAAGCCTCGGGCGGCATGGACTGCCTTGCCTGCTGCGCGCCCAAAACGGACACTTCCGACCATTTCACGTCAACTGCCTTGCCGCCGTTCAGTTGGGTAAGCACTTCTTTTGCCTTGTTTTCGGCAAGTTTGGCGGCTTCGGTACGGATATAGGCCTGACGCACCGCATCTTTGGCTTCTTCAAACAGTAGGTTTTTTTCTTCGCGGACTTCTTTGGCGCGGACGACCCACGCGGTTTCGCTGTTGATGGTCAGCACTTCGGAATTGTGTTTTTTCTTCAATACGTCGTCGCTGAATACGGCATTGATTAGGTTTTCGGGCATGCCGGACATTTGTGCGTCCTGCCTGCTCAGCCAAGTTTCTTGGGTTTCCACTTTCAAACCGCTGTTTTTGGCGGCTTCGGCAAGCGAGGAGGGATGATTGAACGCATCGTCGCCCAGCTTTTCTTTTGCCTTGTTGAAGTCGGCAACCGCCTTTTTCATTTTCAATTCGTTTTCGACGGCGGCTTTTTCCTGCTCGAAAGAAGGTTTGGCTTCATGTGCCGGCAAACGCGCCACGCGCTCTTCAAACGCATTTTTCACTTCCGTTTCACTGACGGTCTGCTTGTCTGCAAAATCCTTCAGATTCAAGGCGACATATTCCAATTTGACCGCCTGCGGCAGCAGATAGTCTTTTTTGTTCGCATTATAAAATTTCTGCAAATCGGCTTCAGACGCTTTGACTTGGGCGATGAACTCGTCGGGGTTGAAAGTGTGCGAACGGATGGTGCGGTTGACCTGCGTCAGCCTGATCAGCTGTTCCGCCTGCGCGTCGCCGACCAATACGCCGTTTTGGACGAGGCTTACCAAATTCTGCAAGGCAAACTGATCGCGGATTTCTTCGACAAACTGGTCTTCAGACATATGGCGTTGCGACAGGTATTGACTCAAAAGCGCGTGACTGAATTTGCCGTTTGCGTCGTGGAAATTGGGATCGTCCACAATCATCTGCTTGATTTGTTCGGAAGAAACCGAAATGCCCATCAGCTTCGCACCCTGTTTCAGGTAGGCGCGTTGCAGCAGGGATTGGAACACCGCGTCGCGCCAAGGGCTGCCGCCGTCCGCCTGCTCGTTCTGCATGGCGTTGTTGATTGAGTGCTCGCTGATTTTTTCGTCGCCCACTTGGACGATGTAGTCGGCGCCCGGATGGGAAACCGTGCTGACGCCGAAGCCGACAAAAGTTAATGCAATCAGGCCTAATAAGACTTGGGCGGGTGTTCTGTATTTTTCGATGGAATGGAACATATTTTCAGATTGGGAATGGGAAATTCAAGTCGGGTATTGTAACGGTTTTTATCCCTGTCTGCACGGGGCTTGCCGGTTGAAGATGCCGTCGTAGGTTTCTTCGCTGAAGCCGACGTAAACCCTGCTGCCGCACTCCAATACGGGACGCTTGATCAGGCTCGGCATTTCGGACATCAGTTTGACGGCCTCCGCCGTCGAGGACAGGGCTTTTTGCTGTGTTTCGGCATCGAGTTTGCGCCAGCTTGTCCCGCGTTTGTTGAACAGGGTTGCCAAAGGCACTTGTTCCAGCCACGAGCAGATTTCCGCTTCAGACGGCATCTGTTTTTTGAAATCCCGAAACCCAAACTCCAAGCCGTATCCGGCAAGCCTGTTTTTGGCTTTTTTGACTGTGTCGCAATTTGGAATGCCGTGAAGGATTATCATTTGGAAACCTTTTGCCTGAAATAATAAAACCGATATTTTACTATAAGTGTCTGAAAATTTGCCCGTCTGTTTCAGACGGCGGGGCGGTTATGTTACAATCCGAAAATTCGAAAAATTTAATCTCTTGTTCAATAAGGGTTTTACCCATAATGATTTCTACCAACGGCATTACCATGCAGTTCGGCGCGAAGCCGCTGTTTGAAAACGTATCCGTAAAATTCGGCGAAGGCAACCGCTACGGCTTGATCGGCGCGAACGGTTCGGGCAAATCCACCTTCATGAAAATCCTCGGCGGCGATTTGGAACAGACCGTCGGCGAAGTGGCGATTGAAAACGGCGTGCGTTTGGGTAAATTGCGCCAAGACCAGTTTGCCTACGAAGACATGCGCGTGCTGGACGTGGTGATGATGGGGCATACCGAAATGTGGGCGGCGATGACCGAGCGCGATGCGATTTACGCCAATCCCGAAGCCACCGAAGACGACTACATGAAAGCCGCCGAACTGGAAGCCAAGTTCGCCGAATACGACGGCTACACCGCCGAAGCGCGCGCCGCCGAATTATTAAGCGGCGTGGGCATTTCCGAAGATTTGCACAATGCGAAAATGGCGGAAGTCGCCCCGGGCTTCAAACTGCGCGTATTGCTGGCGCAGGCGCTGTTCTCCAAGCCGGATGTATTGCTCTTGGACGAACCGACCAACAACTTGGACATCAATACCATCCGCTGGCTGGAAGGCGTGTTGAACCAATACGACTCCACCATGATCATCATCTCGCACGACCGCCACTTCTTGAACGAAGTTTGCACCCACATGGCGGATTTGGACTACAACACCATCACTATTTATCCGGGCAACTACGACGACTATATGCTCGCTTCCGCCCAATCGCGTGAGCGCGCCCTGAAAGACAATGCCAAAGCCAAAGAGAAACTGCAAGAGCTGCAAGAATTCGTTGCCCGTTTTTCCGCCAATAAATCCAAAGCCCGTCAGGCAACCAGCCGTCTGAAACAGGCCGACAAAATCAAATCGGAAATGGTCGAAGTCAAACCTTCTACCCGTCAAAACCCGTATATCCGTTTTGAAGCCGATGAAAAAGCCAAGCTGCACCGTCAGGCTGTGGAAGTTGAAAAACTGGCCAAACGCTTTGAAACCCAGTTGTTTAGAAACCTCAACTTCATCCTTGAAGCAGGCCAACGCCTCGCCATCATCGGCCCGAACGGCGCAGGTAAATCTACCTTGCTGAAACTCTTGGCCGGCGCGTACAACCCCGAATATTCAGACGGCCTGTTGCCGGACGAAGGCAGCATCAAATGGGCGGAAAAAGCCAGTGTCGGCTACTATCCGCAAGACCATGAAAACGACTTTGACGTCGATATGGACTTGAGCGAATGGATGCGCCAATGGGGTCGGGAAGGCGACGACGAACAAGTCATCCGAGGCACTTTGGGGCGTTTGCTTTTCGGCAGCAACGACGTGGTAAAAAAAGTGAAAGTTCTCTCCGGCGGCGAAAAAGGCCGTATGCTTTACGGCAAACTGTTGCTGTTGAAACCCAATGTCTTGGTCATGGACGAACCGACCAACCATATGGACATGGAAAGCATCGAATCGCTGAACATGGCACTGGACAAATACAACGGCACGCTGATTTTCGTCTCCCACGACCGTCAGTTCGTTTCCTCCCTGGCAACCCAAATCATCGAACTGGACGGCAAAGGCGGATATGAACACTACTTGGGCGATTACGAAAGCTATCTCGAGAAAAAAGGCGTAGCATAAGCGCACCCCTCCGGTTGAAACAATGCCGTCTGAAGCCGCTTCAGACGGCATTGTTGATAACTTTAAAATAGGAAGCATATGCAGACTTACCTCGTCGGCGGCGCCGTCCGCGATTATCTTTTGGGCCTGCCCGTCAAAGACCGCGATTGGGTGGTCGTCGGCGCAGACGCGCAAACCATGTTGGCGCAAGGTTTCCAGCCGGTCGGCAAAGATTTTCCTGTATTCCTCCATCCCAAAACGCACGAAGAATACGCCCTAGCCCGCACCGAACGCAAAACCGCCAAGGGTTACGCCGGTTTCAGTTTCCACGCCGACAAAGACGTTACGCTGGAACAGGACTTGATGCGCCGCGACCTGACCATCAACGCGATGGCGCAAGATGCGGACGGCAAGATTATCGACCCTTTCGGCGGGCAACGGGATTTGGCGGCAGGCATTTTGCGCCACGTCTCGCCCGCCTTCGCCGAAGATCCCGTCCGCATCCTTCGTGCCGCCCGCTTTGCCGCGCGTTACGGCTTTGAAATCGCCGAAGAAACCATAAAGCTGATGCGGCAGATGGTGGAAAACGGCGAAGCGGACGCATTGGTTGCCGAACGCGTCTGGCAGGAGTTGGCGAAAGGTTTGATGGAAAAAAATCCGCGCAAAATGATTGAAATGTTGCGCGAATGCGGCGTGCTCAAAGTCTTGCTGCCCGAAGTCGACGCCCTCTTCGGCGTGCCGCAACGCGCCGACTACCATCCCGAAATCGACAGCGGCATCCATACCCTGATGACGCTGCAACGCGCCGCCGATATGGGTTTGAGCCTGCCCGAACGCTATGCCGCCCTGCTGCACGACTTGGGCAAAGCCAAAACGCCGCCCGACATCCTGCCGCGCCACCACGGACACGACATCAACGGCGTAGAACCCGTGCGCGAAGTCAATCAACGGCTGCGCGCGCCGAGGCAGTGTGCCGAGCTTGCCGAATTGGTTTGCCGTTGGCACATTATTTTCCACCAAGTCGGACAGCTTAAAAGCCAAACCATTCTGAACGTATTGAAAAAAACCGATGCCTTCCGCCGTCCCGAGCGTTTTCAGACGGCATTGAACGTCTGCATTGCCGACACGCAAGGCCGTCTGAAACGCGAACACACGCCCTACCCGCAACGCGCGCACTGGCTCGCCCTGCTCGAAGCCGCCAATCAGGCGGATTCGGGCAAAATCGCCGCCGAATGCCGCGCGCAGGGAAAAGCGCACTTTATCGCCGAACAAATCGACCGGGCGCGGCTGGCGCAAATCGCCCCGCTGCAAAAAGCGTTTCGGGGCGCGTAGGAAAAAGAAAACGCCAAACGCGGCATCTTTTGAGGTTCGCCCGCATTGCCGAAACAGCGTCGGAGAAAGGGATGGATGACATCGATTTATTCGGCTGCCTTTTAATATTCCCTTGATGCAGGCCTGATTAGTCGGACAAAAATACCTTTTGTTCAACGGAACCGATTTCTATCCGGACGGAAACAGCCGGCTTTCCCCTTGCAAACGGATGGAATCAAGCGGGTATTCAAACACAGCCGTTTATTTTTATTCCGCCGCCAAGTTATGGGATAGGGTTTGCGTGTTTCGGGCAGGCAAACCGCGCAACCTTAGACGCAGTCCGAAGTTTTGAAGGCGGCATCCGGGCCGGGTTTTGAAACAGCCGCCGCCATATCCGCTATAATCCATCCTTCAGCCATTCCGCCCCCGACATAAAATCATGACCCTGAAAACCGATTTATTGCCTAAAATCAACAACGAAGATTATCAACGCCTCATCCTCAAACATAGCGCGGAATTCAGCGGCGGGGAAATCCGCCTGTTGAACGAAATCCTCGAAAAATTCAATTTCGACGTTGTTCAGGCGCAGGCATTGGCGCAGGCGGTAATGCAGCAGGTGCGCTTCGATCCCAACGCCTACCACATCGACAGCGACGACGAAGACACCACCGGCATCTGCCCCCACTGCATCAACCCGCCTATGCCGCCCCTGCGCGACTATCTCGTTTGGCGCGAAACACGCGGATAAAACGCTTTTGACCGTTATCTTTTCAATGCCGTCTGAAACGCCGCCGACCGTTCGGACGGCATACCCGACAAAGGGAACACTATGCTGCAAACCGACAACCTGACCGCCGCGCAACCGCAACGCATCGTTGCCGCCCAAACCGCCTCCGCACAGGAAGAACTGCTCGAACGCGCCCTCCGCCCCAAAACGCTGGACGACTACATCGGGCAGCATAAAGCCAAAGAGCAGCTCGCCATCTTCATCCAAGCCGCCAAAAAACGCGGCGAAGCACTCGACCACGTCCTGCTTTTCGGCCCGCCCGGACTGGGCAAAACCACCCTTGCCCACATCATCGCCAAAGAGTTGGGCGTAAATTTGCGCCAAACCAGCGGCCCCGTCCTCGAACGCGCCGGCGACCTCGCCGCCCTTTTGACCAACCTTGATCCGCACGACGTATTGTTTATCGACGAAATCCACCGGCTAAGCCCCGTCGTCGAGGAAATCCTCTATCCCGCGCTCGAAGACTACCGGCTCGACATTATGATAGGCGAAGGACCCGCCGCACGTTCCGTCAAAATCGACCTGCCGCCCTTCACCCTCGTCGGCGCGACCACCCGCGCCGGTATGCTGACCAACCCGTTGCGCGACCGCTTCGGCATCGTCTCCCGCCTCGAGTTTTACGAAAACCGCGACCTTACCACCATCGTCAGCCGTTCGGCACAACTGTTGCAGCTCGATATGGACGAAGAAGGCGCGATGGAAGTCGCCAAACGCAGCCGCGGCACGCCCCGCATCGCCAACCGCCTGTTGCGCCGCGTGCGCGATTTCGCCGACGTGAAAAACAACGGCGTAATCGATGCCGCCGTCGCCGATGCCGCTTTAAGTATGCTGGACGTGGACGCGCAGGGGCTGGACGTGATGGACAGGAAATTCCTCGAAGCCGTTTTGCACAAATTCGGCGGCGGCCCCGTCGGTTTGGACAACGTTGCCGCCGCCATCGGCGAATCTACGGACACCATCGAAGACGTTATCGAACCCTACCTCATCCAACAAGGCTTTTTGCAACGCACCCCGCGCGGCAGGATGGCGACCGAACGCGCCTACCTGCATTTCGGGCTGCCCGTCGAAAAATAAACCATGCCGTCTGAAACCGAACCGGGTTTCATACGGCATTGTTATCAGACGTTTGCACCGGCACCGGTTTCATCACTTAACAGAAACCTTTTGTCCGGCAGGACAGATTCTCCCCGATGAAAATAACTGTTTCCCTGGCAAACGGTTGAAACCCGTCTGGCTGCCGGTTGAAAAATAACGCAATGCTGTCTGAAACAGAGCTAATTTTCAGACGGCATTTCTATTTCAATCATTGGCTCAAGGTTCAGCCTGCCGCTTTTTCCAGTTCCGCCCTCATCGCAGCGATTACCGCCTTGTAATCCGGTTTGCCGAAAATCGCCGAACCGGCAACAAAGGTATCCGCACCGGCTCGGGCAACGGCGGCAATATTGTCAGTTTTGATGCCGCCGTCCACTTCAATGGCAATACGTCTGCCGCTTTTCCCTTCATAGCGGTCAAGCATGGCGCGAACCTGTCTGATTTTTTCCAAAGTGTGCGGAATGAAGCTCTGACCGCCGAACCCGGGGTTGACCGACATCAGCAAAACCATATCCAGCCTGTCCAACACGTTTTCCAACACATATACGGGCGTTGCCGGATTCAACACCAGCCCCGCCTGACAGCCCATGTCCCGAATCAGGCTCAAGCTGCGGTCGATATGGCGGCTCGCTTCGGGATGGAAAGTGATAATCGATGCTCCTGCTTTGGCAAACGATTGAATTAAATCGTCAACGGGTTCGACCATCAGATGCACATCGATCGGCACGCTTGCATAAGGCTTCAACGCCGCGCAGACCATAGGTCCGAAGGTCAGGTTCGGCACATAATGGTTGTCCATCACGTCAAAATGGATCAGATCCGCACCCGCCGCAATGACATTTGCCACCTCTTCTCCGAGGCGGGCAAAGTCTGCCGACAAAATACTGGGTGCGATACGGTAGGCGGTCATATTTTTTCCTTCAATGCCTTTATGGGCGGACTCAACGCGGGAAAGCCTCGAAACAGCATTATTAACAAAAGTTAACTGCCATAATACCATCTTTCACACGGCAATCAAGTATATTGTCCGAAATATCCGGATTAAAGGAAAAGCCGTGCCGCTGCCTGCTCCCTGCCGTTTTGCCAAACCTGCCGCCTCTTTTTTAAGTATGGCTTTGCTTTCCTGCCAGCTTTCCCACGCCGCCACGGCTTATATCCCCCCGAACGATTTTCAACCGAACTGCGACATACGCCGGCTCGGGCTGACACAGGGTCAGCACAATGAGCTGCGTAAAATCCGCGCCGCCTTCAAAATGGCGGGCGACAGGGCGCGTTTGAAGGTTATGCATTCCGAACACAGCCGCCGCCGCTCTGTCGTCGAAATCATTTCTTCGGATGTTTTTAATCGGAACGAGGCGCGCGATTATGTCGAAAGCCGCTACCACTCCAGCATGGATTTTGCGGTGGACGAATTGGAAATCCAACACCGCTTCTTCCATATTCTCACACCGCAACAGCAGCAAATGTGGCTTTCTTCCTGCCTCAAATAATCCCCGAAACACTCACGGCGCACGTTGCTCCGGCAGCCTGCCCGCCCAGTCGCAGGCAAACTGCCAAGCGGAACGTCCCGAGCGGTTGCCCCGCATCTGCGCCCACTGCAACGCCGCCGTCCGGGCGGCTTCGTCATATGGCACATCAAAATCTTCCAACCAGCTTCGCACTGCCGCCAGATAATCGTTTTGATCGAACGGATAAAAACTGAGCCACAATCCGAATCGGTCGGACAAAGATACTTTTTCTTCCACGGCCTCTTTTTGATGGATTTCTCCGCGCACGCCTGTCGTACCTGCATTTTCATCCAAATATTCGGGCATCAGATGCCGTCTGTTGGAAGTCGCGTACACCATCACGTTGGCGCAACGTTGGGACAGACCGCCATCCAATGCCGTTTTCAATGCCTTATAGGTTTCGTCGCCGCTTTCAAATGACAAATCGTCGCAAAACACAATGAATTTTTCCGGGCGTTCCTTCAAAAGTGTCAACAGATACGGCAGGCCGATCAAATCGCTTTTATCGACTTCGATCAGGCGCAATCCCTTATCCGCATATTCGTGCAGCAGGGCTTTGACCAGCGAGGATTTGCCTGTTCCGCGCGCGCCGCTCATCAATACGTTATTCGCAGGTCTGCCGGCAATAAATTGTTCGGTATTACGCACCAGCAATTCGGTCTGCCTGCCGACTCCGGCAAGCCGCGACAAAGGGAAAACGTGCGGATCGGGCAAGTGTTCCAAAAAACCTTTTTTGCCCGCACTCTGCCAGCGGAAGGCAAGCGCGTTCCAATCCGTATGCCCGGGTTCGGGCGGAAGCACGGCATCCAAACGCCGCAAAACGGCATAGGCTTTATCGAGAAATTCGTTCAATTCCATCTCTACCTCACTTTGCATATCTTTGCGCCATCAGCCGTTCGACGGTGTCGACGATTGCCTGCGTATTCGGATCGATTTCGATGTTGATCCTGTCTCCGGCCTTTCTGCTGCCGAACAGCGTCCGTTCCAAAGTTTCGGGAATCAGATGGACATTGAAACGGCTGTCTTCGACTTTGCCTATGGTCAGGCTGCAACCGTCCAAGCCGACGAACCCTTTGGTCAGGATATAGGGTTTGAGTTCGTGCGGGAGCGCAAACCAAACCGTGCGGTTGAACCCGTCCCGTTCGATTTCGACAATGGGCACGGTTGCCATAATGTGTCCGCTCATGACGTGTCCGCCGATTTCGTCGCCGAAACGTGCCGCCCGTTCGATGTTGACGCAATCGCCTTCCTTCAGCAGCCCCAAATTGGTTTTTGCCAAAGTTTCTGCCATTAAATCGAAGCTGACGCGGTTTCCTTCGATTTCAGTAATCGTCAGGCAGCAGCCGTTATTGGCGACCGATGCGCCGTGTTGCAGGTTTTCTGCCGCCTCTTGCGGAAGCTCGACGACATAAGTCTGAAACGCCTCCGACGGGCGGTGGATTGCCGTCAGTTTTCCCAATCCTTGAACAATGCCTGTAAACATAATCCTGTTTTCCTGTCTCGGTAAAATAGTGCAAATTGTAGCATTTCCCCGCGAAAAATGCCGTCTGAAACTCCTTCAGACGGCATTGTGCCTCCGGTTCGGGCAAAAACCGCCCGGTACGCCTTGACCTTTCCTTTCCGCGCCGGTCGGCGGTCTTGCACTTATCCCTCCTGCAAATCGGTTTGCGTGTTCAAGTCGGCAAAATGCCCGTCAAACTCGAATCTGACCGGCCGCGCCCTTTGCTGCTGCAACCAGCTTCTTAATGTTTTCATACCCGAAAACAGATAAGGAATCGCGCTTTGCAGAATTTGCGGACGGATATACATAATGTTGTAGTGCATCGTTACCGGCGTTTCCACATAAAACGCATTGCACAACGGTGTGCGTTTGGAGACGCTTTCAAAGCGCGCGACCAAATCGTCCGGCAGATACGGCATATCGCAAGGTACAATCAGCAGCCAATCGGCCGCCGCCAACTGCAAATCGTTGGCTGCGGTACACAATGCCGAAAGCGGGCCGAAATGCTGCCACTGCCGGGCATCCGGAAAAACATGCGGGCTGCGGCGGGCGTATTCTTCCAAATTCCGGTTGGCACTGATGACGATATGGCTGACCTGCGGCCTGATTTTACCGATAACGCGGTCAATCAGCGGTCTGCCTTCCAACAGTGCCAGCCCTTTGTCTTCCCCGCCCATACGGTCGGCCAGGCCTCCTGCCAAAATCAATGCGAACGTTTTTAATGCGGGCGGGCTTTTGGGAAAGTTTGAGGTTTTCATAGTTTCAGTCTGCCGTTTCCGATATTTTAGAAGCGCGTTTGAAAACGGCGTCGTATAAATTCATGTTATTTGAATTTTATCATAACGTGATTTAACACTGAAAGCATTGAGGCTTAAGTTTTCCTTAACCTGTCCTTTCTGAGCAGTTGTTTCTAATTCCAAAGAATGATATTGTTTGCACCGTTTAAAACGACTTTCCTCCGAATATGATACTGCCAACCCGATTTTCAGACGGCATCCCCCTTTCCCTGCGCCTGAAACTCCTGACCGGCTTGTGGGTCGGTTTGGCGGCACTGTCTGTCGTTTTAACTCTGCTGCTTTCTTTCCGCCTGGAAAATGCCGCCTCGGTCATCGAAGAGGCGGGCAATCTGAAGATGCAGGCATACCGGCTTGCCTATATGGCGGGCGAAGGCTCGCCCCGCGCACAAATCGACAATCAGATTGCCGAATTTGAAAAAAGTTTAAAACGCATTTCCCAAAGCGATGCCATCCATCCGCTGATTCCCTCCGACAATCCCCTTGCCTACGATTTGATACAGTCCATGCTGATTATCGACTGGCAGGCCAACATCCTCCCCCCGTTGCAGGCATACCGCCGCCCCACACAAATCGAGCTTTACCGCTTTGCCGGCAATATCGAACTGTTTTTGCAGGCGTTGGAAAATGCCGGCGAAAAAAACACTTGGTGGCTCAGGCGGTTTCAATGGGTCATTATGCTGATGACGCTGGTGTCGTCCGTGCTGATGCTTTTTTGGCACCAGATTTGGGTTATCCGTCCGCTGCAGGCGTTAAGGGAAGGTGCGGAACGCATCGGTCAGCGGCATTTCGACATCCCTGTTCCCGAAGACGGTACGCCCGAATTCAAACAGGTCGGGCGGTGTTTCAACCAAATGGCGCTCAGGCTGAAGACTTTATACGATGATTTGGAAGGACAGGTTGCCGAACAAACCCACAACCTTGAAAAGCAAAACCGCAACCTGACCCTGCTGTACCGGACCACGCGCGACCTGCATCAATCCTATACGCCGCGACAGGCGGCGGAAGAATTTTTGAACCACATCCTGCCCGCCGTCGGCGCGCAATCCGGCAACATCTGCCTGGAAAACGGTTCCGACACAGACATTTCCGTCCATACGGCCGAACACGGCAAAAAGCCCCCTTTGGAAAAATACCATGACGAAACCTTCCCCATCGAATATCAAAACGAGAAACTGGGCATGCTTTCGCTCGGCTTTTCAGACGGCACTTCCCTCACCGGAGACGACCGCACGCTGCTTCAAACCCTGATTCGGCAATTGGGCGTATCGCTCGCCGGGGCGAAACAGGAGGAAGAAAAACGTCTGCTTGCCGTATTGCAGGAACGCAACCTGATTGCACAGGGGCTGCACGACAGCATCGCGCAGGCATTAACCTTCCTGAACCTGCAGGTACAGATGCTGGAAACCGCCTTTGCCGAAAACAAACGGGAGGAAGCCGCAGAAAACATCGGCTTTATCAAAACAGGCGTGCAGGAATGTTATGAAGATGTCCGCGAACTGCTGCTCAATTTCCGTACCAAAATCAGCAATAAAGAATTTCCCGAAGCTGTTGCCGACCTGTTCGCGCGCTTCACGCAACAAACCGGGATAACGGTCGAAACCGTTTGGGAAAACGGTTCGTTCCTGCCTACACAGGACGAGCAGCTCCAAATGATTTTCATCCTGCAAGAAAGCCTGTCCAACATCCGCAAACACGCCCGCGCCACCCATGTAAAATTCACCCTTTCCGAATACGGCGGACGCTTTACCATGACCATCCAAGACAACGGACAAGGTTTCGACACGGAGAAAATAGGAGAACCTACGGGCAGCCATGTCGGACTGCACATCATGCAGGAGCGTGCCAAACGCATCCGTGCCGTTTTAGAAATCCGTTCCCAAGCACAACAGGGAACCACCGTCTCATTGACGGGCGCACCCAAAGAAAGCCTACCATGACCATCAAAATCATCCTGATAGACGACCACACCCTCTTCCGCAGCGGCATCAAAGCCCTTTTGTCGCGCCAACACGGTTTTGAAGTCATCGGCGAAGCCGCAGACGGACTCTCGGGCATCAAAATGATCAGTCGGCTGCAACCCGATGTCGTCCTGCTCGATTTGGATATGCCAGGCATGAACGGGCGCGAGGCCTTGTCCCAAATCATCAGCATCAATCCGCAGCAGGAAGTCATTATGCTGACCGTTTCCGAAGACAGCGACGACCTTACCGAATGTATGCGCATCGGCGCGCGCGGCTACCTGCTGAAAAACATCAACGCCGACTTTCTTCTCGAAAGCATACGCAAAGCCGCCGAAGGCGATAATGTATTCTCGCCCGAGATGACCGCCAAACTCGTCAAAAGCCTGATTTCCCCCCAACCTGCCCAAAGGACGCAGGCACTCTCCTCACTTACCCCTCGTGAACTGGAAATCTTGGGCTATCTCGCCGCAGGACACAGCAACAAAATCATCGCCCGCCACCTCGATCTTGCCGAATCCACCGTCAAAGTCCACGTTCAAAACCTGCTCCGCAAACTCAACCTCAGCAGCCGGGTGCAGGCCGCCGTTTACGCCATCCGGCACAACGTCCCCCAACCTGTGCCGGAATAGACGTTCAGACGGCATCGGGTCAGGAAAAAAGCAATGCGCCCCTTTGACGGGGTGCAATATATAAGGGACGGCATCCGGTGTGCCGTCCCTTTAAGTACGCCATTACCGCCGTAACCCGGACGGAATGGCTTAGGCAGTTTATTTCCAAGAATATTTCACACCCACGGTGCCTTGGTAGCCTTTATGTCTGTTGCTTCCGCATCCTGCCGATAATTGCCTTGCCTGTCCCGAGAAAGGGTTTGATTTTCGCCACGGCGTTGGTGGAGCGTATCCAGCATCGCATAGCCTGATTCCAAGTTTTGACGTGGAACGAGTGCGTAGGCCGGTGCGCTTGGCGTGATGATGGTTTTATCTTGATTCGGCGTGGTTAAAGTCCAGAAGTATTCTGTCGCGCCCGCCTCATCTTTGTGTGAAACCAATTGCAATTCCCCCGCCCCTGTGGTTTTGGCAGTTCCGCTAAAAGTATCGCGCATTGTGTAGGTATGTTTAGCGTCTTCGATATTTAATTTACCGGTTTCCGCCCCCTTGTCTTGTCCCAAAACCTTAACAACGGCGGCACTGCGTTTGTAGCGGTCGGAAAGTTCGCCGATCGAACCGTCGATAATATTTTCTTTGCCATCTTTACCCACTGAAATGACCGTTGTTTTTCCTGAAGCATCGCCTGTGATTTCCAGTAAATCAGATTGAGAATTTCCTCCTTGATCATCACCCGGCGAGTTCCATTCTGTATTGACTTTTAACACACCGTCTTTACCGACATAATTTCCTTCAATGGTGAGTTTGTCTGCATAGGATTGATTGGCAAGCGTAATGATGCCGCCGTTGGTGAATGTTCCTTTTTCAAATACAGAAGTTGTACCCGATAAAGAAATACCTGTATTAGATAGGGTTAGCGTGCCGCCTGATAATAATGTAGTCCCTTCGGGTGTTGTTAATGATGTGTCTTTTTTTAGGTGAAAAGTAGCTTTTGTTAGTTTTATGGTTCCAATATCTTCTGATTTGAATTCCATTGCGCCATTTGTAATTTTTAGCACAGCATTGGTAATAGGGAGGGGGAAGCGCATTGTAAATGATTTTTCTGTTCCATCTGGATTGATTAATGTACCAGATGCGCCAAAGATCTCTCCTTCAGGGATAGAAACAGTTCCATCAGAAATTGATGGTTTATTTGCGCTTTTATCACTGTGTTTATGAATTAATGTAATTGGGGCTGTACTAGATTATCCCTAAATTCCACACCGATCCCGCAGGATTTTTAGCTGCCGGGACGGTGTGCCGGAGTTAAGTCGAAATTCGCATTCCCTCAACAACGGCGGGAAAGGTTTGCGGTCGATTCCGTTGTATTTTCGCAAGGCGCGTTTTGCCTGATTCCAAAAGTTCCCAATGCCGTTAATGTGGTTCCGACGGTCTGCAAATTCCTTGGAACGGTTGATGCGGCAACG
>NZ_QNRU01000034.1 GCF_003315235.1 Neisseria gonorrhoeae
AATGCGAATTTCGACTTAACTTCGGCACACCGTCCCGGCAGCTAAAAATCCTGCGGGATCGGTGTGGAATTTAGGGATAATCTAGTACAGCCCCTAAGATAAAGAAACGGCAACACACGCCAACAGAAAAACATATTTGAACTTCATCATATTTTCCACATAAAAGGCAGCCTGAAAATCTTTCAGGCTGCCCTTGTCAAATTATTCCTAGCTTTCGGCTTTTTTGGCAAACCAAACAATCCGATTACCCGCATAATACTTTCCATTTATTGAAATCCGACAAGCCGCGCCCAAAAAATGCCATGCACTGCCGATTTCCGCAGCAATCTTTGTACCGTTTTCTTCAAATTCCAAATATTCACCCAATAATAAACTTGAAACAGAACACGCGGGCAGCAAGTGCTCACCCTACGCTTATTCAAATAATTTGATTAAATAAAGAATAAAGAAAAGGCATCAGGAACAAAATTATAATCTGCCACTTGACTCGCACCGCTTTTAAAGTAAGGGGCATCAAAACCAAAACCGCAAAAAAATAATTTTTGCATTGATTTTTAATAGATTTAAAATTCAAATATAGTGTTTCTCCAGATTTAAAAAGTTTATCTCTATCTATATATTTGATGCTTTCCCTATCCAAAATAAATATTTCAAATATTAAAAAATCATTACATGACCAAGCCAAATCATAAATTTGATTCAAATGGGTATCATAAAGATAAAAATAATAAGGTTTGGGAACAGGTAAAATATTTAATGGAAAAGGAGGATTAATTTTCTTAATATCTGATGACTGATATCCATATCTTTCTATATTCTTAAAAATTTCATCTTTCTTAAGATAACAAGACATTCTGACAATCATAACCTGTTCATCAGATATATTATTTATTTGCATGGCGCGTATAACACGCCATGCCTGATTAAAATTAGTCTCCCTTACCTTAGAATTTATTATCTTTTCCAAAGATGAAAATGCCCCTTATCTTGAACTCTCCAGTTAGAACCTGGAAGTTTCGTACCTCTTAAATGTGTATTAATATTTCTTATAGTTTCATTAAAATGCCACGCGCTGCCGATTTCAACGGTAATTTTCGTACCGCTTTCTTCAAATTCCAGGTATTCCCCCATTAGCGAACGCAAAGAAGCAGACGCCATCCCGGCTTCGTTATGATAAACCCGCCTGCCGTTGATATAGACTTCCGCCCCTGTCCGTTTCAAATTCCAAAAATTCCGTACTGAAATTTCCATATCCCGATATTGTGCAGACCATGTTTTTTCGAAGGTTTTCATAAAATTTCCTATACCTGTCCAATCGGCACATATCAATTGCATTATTACATCTCAATACGATAAATATTTCTTAAGTCAAAATGCAAGCCTGACCGTACCTCAACTGTCAAAATTTTATTATTTTTTATTGATTTTAAGACAATTTCTGAAAAATTCTCTTCGCTTTCTCCCTTTTGTAGAAGCACATCAGAAAAAATAAAACTTTCCCGATTAAATTCATAAATATGTTTCAACCATTTACCTCCTCTTTCTGTAAGGCAAGATTCAGTTTCATTCTTCCTTATTGTATAAATATTTCCTTCACAAAATCTGAAATAAATCCATAAATCCATCTTATCCATAATTAAAAAAAAAGTTTCACCTCGAGATTTTGTCAACAATTCGCAAGGTTGCGATGTTGCAATCAAATAGCCGAAAGACATTTTTTACCTCATACATGGTCGAAATCAGTTTCTGTTAGTTCAGAATCCATTTTTTCGTCAACAACTGAATCCGCATTTTTGAATTAACGTTTTCATCAGCTGCCGTTTATCTAAACCGGCAGGTTCAGTTTCAGAATAAGCCTTATATGAAGACTGTAAGCATTTCAGAAAAAGATCATCAGAAGGCATATCTGCCGAATCAAATACAACTGTTTTGATTTTGGTACTTACCCAAAACCCTTTTTGCTCTTTTTCTACTATACGGAAATTCAGAATATTTCCAACCGAATCAAAAGCACGGTAAACATCATCCATCAAATCCTGCGGCTCTATTTTCTTTTCCAATTCCGACAATCCTTGAAATATATCCAAAGACACATCTTCAAATAGAAAAAAAGGAGGAGTTAGAAGCGGTTTTTCCATGATCTGTCCGTAGATTTTGATTCCCAAGGGCGATGACGACCAATTCCCTGTCCAGGCAAAGTCTTGCCCGTATTATCCGTAACTCGACGATGATAATGGGGAAATTTTCCAATAGGATGACCTGTTCTATTACCGAAAGGGGCTATCCGCATATTATTGCCGATTTTAATCTCACGTCCATATTTAGCAAAGGAAACAACCTTTCCTGCAGCACCTACATCACCAGGAATTGCGCCTAATCCGCCAGCAACATCTCTAACAGAAGCTGGTCTGCCTGTCGTTGCATAACTAAAACCATGCTGTGTCCACATACCAATGGCAGCACCACCCAAGATAGCCAATGGAAGAAAAGCCCCTTCAGTCTCCTTCATCTCCTTCTGAGAAAGCTCCGCCAACTGCATCGGCGCATCTGCCCGCGTGTGGAACACTTGGTCTTCAAATGCCTGATTGTCCAATCCGTTTGCCATTGCGGGGGCGATCATAGACAGCATCATTACGGCTGCGGTGATTTGTTTTTTCATAATAACTCCTTTGGATTACAAGGTTGGAAAATCAAAACCTGCTTAAAATGTATGCTGTACGCCCAATTTCAGTTCGGAACTGCTTTGCCCTGAAACGTTGAAACGTGCGGATGCGTTTAAAGCCGCGGTTTTGGTGAAACCGAAACCTGCGCCGAAATGGGCGTAGGTGGATGTGTTTCTTGCGGATTCTTTTTTGCCGTCTATGCGGTCGGGCTGTTTGCCCAGCCATTGGATGCCTCCGGTCAGGCTGATTCTGTCGTTGGCGGCAAATGAGATGTTGGGATTCAGCATCCAGTAATTGCCTGCTTTGTATTTGACGTCGTCTGAAAGGGTTTTGCTGCCGTTGATGCGGTAGGCGGCGGTGAGGGAAAGGACAATCGGATCTATGGCTTTGTAGGTGGTGGCGCCGATGAGCCACGATTTTCCCGACGAGGCTTTGTTGCGCGATTTTTCGTAAACCGTGCTTTCGAGGAAAGCGATGAGTGCGGGATTTTTGCCGTCTTTGAGGAAGGTGTGGCTGATGCCGGCGGATATGTCGGACATCCGTTTGTTGCGGGTTTTGCCGTTGCCGTCGAGTTTGCGTTCTTCGTGCCACAGATAGCTGCCGCTGCCGTAAATGTCGGTATTGCCGGTCAGTCCGTAGCGCAAACCGAGCGTGCCGGCGAGCATATCGGTATTGCTGCCGTTTTCTTGAATTTCGGTCGGGACGGGGATAAAGGAAGCGGAGCCGGTCTGAATGTAAACCGGTGCGGCAAGTTCGGAACGGCTGTTTTCGCTATTCAGGTAGGTAAGGGAAGTTTCCAGTTTCCATTTTCCCTTGTCGGTCATTATGTCTTCGATATTCAGCGGCAGATCAGTGCGGACACATAATGGCACAAAGCTAACAAATACTAAGAGAATATTTTTCATGACATTGTTTTCTTGATTGAAATCAAAGTCTACTGATGTTAATGAAATTCCATGTAATCTGTCTAAATAATATTTTTAACGATATTTTCAATACTGATTGTTTTTTTCTTATCAATATTTGTTTACTGCTTTATTGCACAAGAGAAGGCCGTCTGAAAACCTCGTATTTAATTTTCAGACGGCCTTTTGCCTTTTCAAATTCAAACCAATCAAACGGTTTTATTGCTTCATCGCGTTGGTCAAGGCTTTGACGTTGTGGCGGTACATGCCGATGTAGGTGTCTGCGGGCGCGTTGCCGAGTGCGTCGGAATACAGTTTGCCGCTGACGTTGACGCCGGTTTCTTTGGCGATGCGGTCAACCATGCGGGTGTCTTTGATATTTTCGGTAAATACGGCTTTGATGCCTTCGCGTTTGATTTGCCGGATGATGGCGGCGACTTGTTTGGCGGACGGCTCGGCTTCGCTGCTCACGCCTTGCGGGGCGATGAAGCTGATGTTGTAGCGGTTGCCCATGTAGGAAAATGCGTCGTGCCCGGTCAGGACTTTGCGTTTGGCGGCAGGGACGGCATTAAATGCGGCTTGTGCGTCGCTGTGCAGTTTTTTAAGCTGCATTTGGTAGTTGCCCAAGCGTTGTTGATAATAAACTTTGCCTTCGGGATCGGCCTTTATCAGGGCTTCAGCGACGTTTTGGGCATAGTCGGACATAAGAACAGGGTCGTTCCAGACGTGGGGGTCATATTCGCCGTGGTCGTGGTGGTGTCCTTCGTGGTCATGATCGTGGTCGTGATGGTGTCCGCCTTCTTCTTCGGCTTTGAGGGGTTGGATGCCTTTGGTCGCTTCGGCATAGGATACTTTGCTCTGTTTGACGGCGCGTTGGATGTCGGCGGCTTCAAGTCCCAAGCCGTTGAGCAGGACGAGTTTTGCACTGCGGATTTTTTTAATGTCGCCACTGGTCATGTGATAGGCATGAGTATCTTGGTTGGCTCCGACGAGGCTTTGTACGGCTACGCGCTCACCGCCGATTTGTTTGGCTACGTCGCCTAAAATGCTGAAACTGGTTACAACCGGAAGGGGTGCGGCAGTTGCGGCGGTGGCCAGCAATGCGGCAATAAGGGTAAGTTTGAGGTGTTTCATAACTGTTTTCCTGTGATATAACATAACATTCATTATGGTAAAACAAGCCGCCTGTTTGTTCAAGCGGCTTGCGGGGTCAGGTGGTGTGGTGGCGGTGGTTTTTGAACCATTTGGGCAAGATGCCGCCTTCTTTGCCGAGTATGACGGAAAAGAGATAAAGGACGCTG
Organism: Neisseria gonorrhoeae; assembly: GCF_003315235.1. Lineage (GTDB taxonomy): Bacteria > Pseudomonadota > Gammaproteobacteria > Burkholderiales > Neisseriaceae > Neisseria > Neisseria gonorrhoeae. Next base: position 4,870 of record NZ_QNRU01000034.1, read on the forward strand.
CAACAGAGGATGATGGCGGGGCCGGAAGGGATTTCGATGTGGTAGGAAATGAGCAGCCCGATCAAACCGCAAAAAAGGGCGATGAGGACGGACAACAGAATGAGCGTCCCCATATTTCTTGCCCATAAGCGGGCGGTAATGGCGGGCAGCATCATAAGTCCGACCGACATCAGGATGCCGAGAGCTTGGAAGCCGGATACGAGGTTCATAACGACGAGGATGAGGAAAATGACGTGCCAAAGCCCGCCTTTGCCGTTGACGGACTTGAGGAACAGGGGGTCTATGCTTTCTAGCACCAGGGGGCGGTAGATGACGGCAAGGGTAATGAGCGTGAGGCCGGAGACGGCGGCGATGAGTTGCAGTGCGGGAATATCGACGGCAAGCACAGATCCGAAAAGGAGGTGGAGTAAATCGACGCTGCTGCCGTTTTTGCTGATGAGGATTACGCCGATGGCGAGGCTGCTCAGGTAAAAGGCGGCAAAGTTGGCATCTTCTTTCAGGGTGGTAAAGCGGCTGACGAGTCCGGCAAGCAGCGCCATCAGCATACCGGCGGCAAACCCGCCCACACCCATAGCGGGCAGGCTCAAGCCGGCAAACATGTAGCCGACGGCGGCACCGGGCAGGACGGCGTGGCTCAATGCGTCGCCTATCAGGCTCATACGGCGCATGACGAGGAATACGCCGACGGGTGCGGCGCTGAGGGACAGGCAGAAGACGGATGCGAGGGCGTAGTGCATGAAGTCGAATTCTGCAAAGGGGGCAAGGAGCAGGTCGTAGAGGTTCATGGTGTCTGGTGTGGGGCGTGGTTTCGGGCAGTATTTATGAGGCGCACCAGTCGGGGCTTTCCTGTTGCTGCATTTTGGCGCTGGCTTGGGCGAGGTAGGATTCTGTCAGAATGGTCTCGGTTGCGCCTGCCGCAATTTTTTCGCGGGCGAGCAGCAGGGTATTGGGAAAGTAGGCACGGACTTGTTCGTAATCGTGCAAAACGGCAATGATAGCGTGTCCGCCGCAATGGCATTTTTGCAACACGTCGAGAAGCTCGTAGGTTGTCCGTGCATCAACAGCATTGAAAGGTTCGTCCAAAAGCAGGAATTTTGCATTTTGAACCAGCATCCGGGCGAAAAGGACGCGTTGGAATTGTCCGTTTGAGAGGTGGGCGATTTGGCGGCGGGCAAACTGCCGCATACCGACACGCTCCAAGGCTTCGTGAACGCGTTGTTTTTGAGCGGTATTTATCCCTTTGAAAAAACCGATTTCATACCACAGCCCCATTGCCGCCAAGTCGAAAACGGTCATAGGCTGGGAACGGTCGATGTCGGATTGTTGGGGGAGATAGGCAATGTTTTGACGGGTCAATCCGTCCAGCCGGATGCTGCCCGTATCGATAGGCTGCAATCCCATTAAGGATTTGAGAAAGGTAGATTTTCCTGCGCCGTTGGGACCGAAAACCGCCCACATACTATGTTCTTCAAAAGTAATGTCGACGTGGTGTACGGCGGGGCGGCGGCGGTAGCTGACCGTCAGGTTTTCAACGATGATGCTCATACCGATACCGCCCAAAGGTAAACACCCCATAAAAGGAATACGGCAATCAGGGCGAGGAAGAGTCGGAAGGTCAATCCTGACAGTAAGAGGGAAGGTGTCATAATGATTTGCAGTTTTGAAAGGGAAGTTGGCAAAGCGGTTATCGTTATATGGCGGATATGATACTGTATAACGTTTAGTCTGTAAATTCTGCTTGAATAGGCGGGAGTGATTGTTAATTAAGGTGGATGAGGGTCAGGCATATCGTTGCCTTGCCGGCATCGCGGCAATAAAAAATGCCGTCTGAACGTTCAGACGGCATTGGGGGAAAACGGTTTGAATCAACCTTTGCGTGCAGGCAGTTTTTCTTTGATGCGTGCAGCTTTGCCGGTCAGACCGCGCAGGTAGTACAGTTTGGCACGGCGTACGTCGCCACGGCGTTTGACTTCGATTTTCTCAACAGTAGGGGAATATAGTTGGAAAGTACGTTCAACACCTTCGCCGCTGGAGATTTTGCGGACGATGAAGTTGCTGTTCAAACCACGGTTGCGACGGGCGATAACCACGCCTTCGTAGGCTTGCAGACGGCTGCGGGTACCTTCCACGACGCGTACGGATACGACTACGGTGTCGCCCGGTGCGAATTCGGGGATTTCTTTGTTCAGGCGGGCAATTTCTTCTTGCTCGAGCTGTTGAATCAGGTTCATTGTTTTTTCCTAAATTATGATTGGATTTCCCGTTGCTCTTGTAGGATTTTATTCAAGAGGCGGGATTCCTTTGGGATTAAAACGCGCTTTTCCAAAAGATCGGGTCTGCGCTCCAAGGTGCGGCGCAGCGATTGTTCCAACCGCCATTCCGCTATCAAGCCATGATTTCCGGAGCGCAATACTTCCGGAACAGCCATGCCTTGAAATTCTAAGGGTTTGGTGTAGTGGGGGCAGTCCAAAATACCGCTTGAGAACGAATCCTGTTCGGCAGACTGAATGTCGCCCAATATGCCGGGTACGAGCCTCAATACCGCATCCATCAGCATCATGGCGGGAAGCTCTCCGCCGGAAACGACGAAGTCTCCGATGCTGATTTCTTCATCGACGCTGCTTTGCAGCAGTCTTTCGTCTATTCCCTCATAGCGTCCGCACAGCAGAATCAGATGCGTAAGTTCTGCCAGTTCTGCCGCTTTTTGGTGTGTCAGCGGTTTTCCTTGGGGGCTGAGGTAGATGACTTTTGCGGTTTGGGAAGATTGTGCTTTGGCGTGTTCTATCGCCGCATGAAGCGGCGGAGCCATCATAATCATTCCCGGACCGCCGCCGAACGGGCGGTCGTCGATATAGCCCAATCTGTTGTCGGCAAACTTTCGGGGATTGACTGCTTCAAACTGCCAGATTCCCTGTCTGTTCGCGCGTCCCGTTACGCCGTAGCGGGTAATGCTGTCGAACATTTCGGGGAAAATGGTAACTGCCTGGATAAGCATCAGTAGTCCAAACCCCAGTCGGCAGTAATGGTCTTGCTGCCGGTATCGACGGTTTCGATATATTGGGAAACGAACGGAATCAGAATCTGCCCGTGTTCTCCGTCAATCATCAATATGTCGTTTGCGCCGGTTTCCATCAGGTTGCTTACCTTGCCTAAAACGGTATCGTCTTTGTTGACGACGGTCATGCCGACCAAGTCTGCCCAGTAGTATTCGTCTTCTTCTGTCGGGGCGAATGCTTCACGGGGTATTTCGATGGTGTAACCGCGCAATGAGAATGCTGAATCGCGGTCGTCTATGCCTTCGAATTTGACTTGGAGTTCGCCGTTGACGACTTTTCCGGCTTCAAGGGTAACGCTGACGGTTTTGCCGTCCTTGGCCAAATGCCACTCGGGGTAGTCCAAAAGGCTGTCGGAATATTCGGTGTTGGCGGCAATTTTCAGCCAGCCTTTTATGCCGAATACGCCTTTGATGTAGCCCATGGCTACCCGGTTTTGAGCGTCTGTCATGGCGGCAAACGCGGATTAGACGGCTTTTTGTTCTTTAATCAGTTTTGCAACGGAGTCGCTGACTTGCGCGCCTTGTGCAATCCAGTGGTTCAGGCGGTCTGCATTGAGGCGGACGCGCTCTTGTTTTTCGTTGGCTACGGGGTTGTAGAAGCCTACGCGTTCGATGAAGCGGCCGTCGCGGCGGCTGCGTGAGTCAGTAACGATGACGTTGTAGAAGGGGCGGTGTTTCGAGCCGCCGCGTGCCAAACGGATAACTACCATTTTGAGTCCTTTTGAGAAAATCGGATATATGGAAACTGCCGATTTTAGGTTATTTTGTGGCCGGTGCGCAAGTTTTTATTTGTTTTTCCTGTTGTTTTGTCTGCCGCAAGGTTCAGATATGCGCGGTACAGGTTTTTTTCGGTGTCCGATTCCTTGAGGGTAAATCCTGATTTTTCAGCAGTTTGATCATGGGGGTATTGGTTTTGAGAATGTCGGCACTCATGCTCAGGTAGCCTTGCTGTGCGGCGGTTTGGATGATGAGTTCCATCATTTTCTGTGCCAGCCCGCTGCCGCGCATATGCTCCGCCAGTGTGATGCCAAATTCGCATTCGTTGCGGTTCAGGCGGCTGTGGCGGACGACGGCGACGATGTTGCTGTCGGCATCCCTTGCCGTCCATGCGGTTCACAGTGGTAATCGGGGTTGCACAGGCGTGCCAACGTGGCTGCGGGCAGTTCGTTGGTGTGGGTCATGAAGCGTGTGTACCGTGCTTCGGGGCCGAGGCTGCGGACGAACTGCTGTTTGGCTTCTGCGTCTTCGGGTAAAAGGGGGATAATGGTAACGGTCGTGTTGTTTTTTAGGGACAGTGTTTTGGGGTGTGCTGCGGGATAGGGGGCAAGTACGTTGGGTACGGCTGCTCCGGTTTCGGTTTTGCTGCCGAGCAGTTCTGCGGCGGCTTCGCTTGTGTGGCGGAGAAATTCGGCGGCTGTCGGGTTTTTGTGTTCCAGGTATGCGGCGGCACTCTGCATTTTTGCGGCGGCATGTTCGAGGGTTTGGGCGGCTTTGCCTGTGTTCTTGCGTTTGGGCGTGTCGTGTGTTCCGGGTGTCTTTAAGATGAAATCGCTGCTGTATTGTCCGCCGTTGAGGTTGAGGGTGATGCCGAAAATGTGTTGGCGGTATTCGGGAATGACGGTCAGTGTGTGCAGGAACTGGTCGAGGGTTTGTGTGCCGTCGAGTTCGGCAAAGCGGGCAAGGTGGCGGCTGTCGAGCGTGGTAAACGGCGGGAGTACGGCAGTGGTTTGTCCGTTGCAGCGTGCGGTCAGGATGTCGCCATAGAGGGGGTGGCTGCCGAATTGGAATTGGACGGCGTTATGGGTGGTGTGCCGGTAGGGGGAGGTGCAGGGCTTCGGCGAGCAGGGCGGGATTTGCCGCTGCAAGGGCTTTTTTGATGTTTTGGGGTTGCGGTGTTTTCAGACGGCATGGCTGCGGCGGTGCAATGTCGAGCTGTGCCTGTTTCAGGGCGGCGGCGGTGTTACGGTAGGAAAGGGTGCGGATTGCCTGTGCGGGGGTGTCGAAATGTGTTATGCCGTCTGAAAAGGGGCTGTTGACGAGCAGGGGTTTGGCGGTCTGTTCGGACAGGCGGATAAGGGCGCGTGCTGTTTTTTTGTAATCCTCGTGTCCGGAGGGACCGAGGATGGTCAGGACGGCTTGGGTGTCGGGGCGGGCAAGCTGACGTGAGGCGATGTCGTGGCAGATTGAGGGTGTGGGTGTGCCGGTCAGGTGTCCGTTGCGGATGTGGTGGGGAAGGTTGGGAAAGTGGAGGGTGAGGTTTTTTGGTGCGTGCGCGTGCAGCCATTCGGCAGGCGTGTCGGACAGGATGTCGAGTCGGGACAGGGGTGGAAGGTCGGACAGTTGGGCGCTCAGTGCGGCTTCGAGGTCGTCGGCGTTGAAACTGATGAGGAAGTTGCAGTGTCGGGCGAGGCAGTGCAGTACGGCACGGTCGGTTTCTGTCGTGAGGCAGGTGATGTGGAGAATCAGCGGCGTATGGCGGGTAAATTGGCGGATTGCGCTGAACAGCCTGCGCTGATCCTCTTCAGGGTTGTGGTGTAGGACGGCGGTTTTGGTGTGCAGGCTGTGTCCGAAGCGGTTGAGCCAATCGGCGGATGTGATGGGGCTGATGCCGGGATGCAGGTTGATGTGGCGGGATGTGCCTTGACGGAGTTTGTTCAGGATGTTGTCGATTTGGCGGCTGACGGCGGCATTGCCGGTCAGTATGGCGGTATGGCCTGCGGCATATCCGTCTTGGGTACTGATGTTGAGTCCGAGTGAGGGCAGTTGGATGCCTGCGGTGGTGCAGGCGGTGATGTTGAGTCCGTTGCCGTGGTGTTTGCGGATGGCAGTTTCGGCGGTGTGCAGTTCTGCGGCAGACAGGCTGTCCCAGTCCTGTATGAGGATGATGTGTCGGAGCTGCTTTTTACGGCAGGTTTTGAGGAGGGTGTCGTAACTGTCGGGCGGGGTAACGGTAATAATCAGGTCTGCACTGCCGGGGATTTTGTTGAGGCTGGTGTAGGCGGGAAGCCCGGCTATGGTGTGGTGGCGCGGGTTTACGGGGGTGATTTTTCCTTGAAAGGGCGTACTCAGCAGGTTGCTGAGTACGCGTTCACCCAGGCTGTACGGTTGTTCGCTCGCGCCTATCAGGATAATGTGGTTGGGCATGAAGAAGTAGCCCGGATCGGTTTGTGCCGGCATGATATATTCCTTTGCGGACGGTATGTGCGTGATTTTTGGAGATGCACCCGCTGTGTGTTTGTTTTGGGGTAACTGTTTGTGCAATGCCGTCTGAAGCGGGTTCAGACGGCATTATGGTCAGTTCGCACTTTTTTCTGTTTTGAAACCGGTTTTTTTCTTGGGCAGGATAAAGCGCATCCGCAGACCGTTCGGTTTGATGTTTTCGGCGATGATTTTGCCGCAGTGCTGTTCAATAATATGTTGGGTCAATGCAAGCCCCAGTCCTGTTCCGGGTTTGTTGGCACTGGAGTCTGCACGGTAGAAAGCGGTGAAGATGTGCGGGAGCTGCATTTCGTCCACGCCGGGGCCGTTGTCGGTAACGTCGATTATCCAGTGTTTGTGGTCTTGTCCGATGTTGATCAGGATGGTGCTGCCTTCGGGGCTGTAGTTGACGGCGTTGCGGATGACGTTGTCGAAGGCGCGGTACAGGTAGCTTTCGTTGGCAAGGATGGTTGTGTTTTCGGGGATTTTTCCGTCGGCAGACAGGGCGACCGTCTGTCCGTTCTTTTGGGCGATACTTTGGTTGTCTTCTACCAGGTTGCCCAGGAAGGGCAGGAGTTTCAGGCTTTCTTTTTCCAAAGCCATATTGGAGGTTTCGAGGCGGGACAGGGTTAACAGTTCCCCGGCCAGCGTATCCATGCGGGTCAGTTCGCCTTCCAGCCGTTTGAGATATTGCTCCCGTTTTTGGGGCTGTGCCTGAATCAGTCCGACAATTGCCTGCATACGGGCAAGCGGGGAGCGCATTTCGTGGGAAACGTGGTGGAGTAGGTAACGTTCTTTGGCGACAAGTTTTTCGAGTTTTTCCGCCATTTTGTCGAATTGGATGGCAAGATGGGACAATTCGTCGTCGCGGTCGTCGACCTGTTGGGAGATGCGGGTTTCAAGTTCTCCGTTTGCCACCCTGTCCATGCCGTTGCCTAAGATTCTGATGGGTTTGGCAATGTTGCCGGCAAGGATATATGCCATCAGCAGTCCGACAATGATGATGAAGGAGAGGATGATGAATTCGTGCCAAATCGGGGCAAGCGGCAGGCCCGGGATAAACAGCGGGCTGGGCAGGCGTTGTGCCTGGTGGTTGTCCCAGCCTTTAATGAAGAACAGGTATTCTTCGCCGAAACGGTCGTATTCGATGCGGACAAGGTTGGAATGGGGGTTGTTGGCGGCAAACAGCCGGGCGCGTTCTATGGTGTAATTGTCGATATAGCGGTTTAAGATGTCTTTTTTCTCGTCGCCCTGTATGACGTAAACGGCGGATGAGACGGGGCTGTTTTTCCATTCGGTCAGGATTTCGCGCGCGCCGTTGTCGCCCCGTGTCTTGAATGCGGAAATAATGCTGCCCATCAATGTGGTTTCGATGGTGCGGCGTTGGTTGAATTGGTTTTCGGCAAGGGTGTTCTGCACCAGCCAAAAAGAAAAACTCGCCACAAAGATTGCGCAGACGATAACCGCGCAAAATGTGGCGAAAATGCGTTGGAACAGTTTCATTTGCCCGCTGCTTCAGTTTTTGACAAACAGGTAGCCCAAGCCGCGTACGGTTTGAATCAGGGAGGCATCGCCCAGCTTGTGGCGGATGCTGGAGATGTGTACGTCGATACTGCGGTCGAATTTTGCCAGTTTGCGGTCGAGTGCTTCGACGGACAGGGTTTCTTTGCTGACTACCTGTCCGGCATGGCGCATCAGGACTTCGAGCAGGTTGAATTCGGTGCTGGTCAGTTCGAGCGGCATGTCTTTGACGGATGCCTGGCGTTTGGCGGGGTATAGGACGACATCGCTGACGGAGATGCTGTTGGGTGCGTTGTTCTGTTCGCCGCTGTGTTGTGCTCGGCGGAGGATGGCATTGATGCGTGCCAAGAGTTCGCGTGGTGTGCAGGGTTTGGGGACATAGTCGTCCGCACCCATTTCCAAGCCGATGATTCGGTCGATGTCGTCGCCTTTGGCGGTCAGCATGATGATGGGGACGGTGCTTCGGGCGCGTACGTTTTTCAAGACATCCAAGCCGTTCATTTTGGGCATCATGGAATCCAATACGACTACATCGTATTGCCCGCTCAGGATTTCCTGTACGCCTGCTTCCCCGTCGGGAACGCTGCGGACGTTCAGACCTTCGGCGCTCAGGTATTCGGTCAGCAGTTCGGTCAGCAGGGCATCGTCATCTACGAGTAATACGCGGCTCATGGTGTTTCCTTTTCGTAAGGGTATGCCCCGACCCTGTTTCGGGCGTGGCGTGAAAAGATTGTTTGACAGTTTATCTTAACACGGCTGCAATGTTTTTTGATAGCGTATTTCCCTACCGGTTTGCTGTTTTTTGCAATGTCTTGCATGGAGCTTTACATTTCGGGCGGTATCCGCATCCGCCGACGCGGGTCGTTTGCAGGGTTTTGTTTCCGGATGGCCGGGAGCGGCGGCGAAGGCTTTGCAGTCTTTGAGCAGTTCGGGCAGCAGCGGTGCCCATACGGGCAGTTTGCGGATTTCGTCGGCGTATCGGGGCATCAGGTAGGGGTAATAGGACTGTGTTGCCCGCATCCATTGTTTTGCTTCTGCAACTTTGCCTTGCCGCATCAAGTAGAGGGCGATGCGGTAGGTGGCGGAGTAGGGGCGGTATTTTAGTGCTTTGAGGGTTGCTTCTTCCGCCCAAGTCTGGGTTTCGGGGTATTCCGGCAGGGCGAAGTTTACGAGGGAGAAGTCGGCATAAAAGGACAGCATCGGGCTGTTTGCGGAAATATAGCGCAGTTCGTTGATTTTCCGGTTGAGGGTTTTGGCACTGTCGTCAGCGGCGGGGGAAAAGGAGTTAACCAGCCGGGTGTATGTCCAGTCCAAGTGCAGCAATCCTGCGAATATGGCGGCGGAGGCGGTCAGTATGCCGAGATTGGCGGCTTTTTTGAAGGCGATGCCGTCTGAAGCCTCTGCGGGGGACAGAAAGAGCATCAGTCCGAAGGGGATGAGGAAATAGACATACCACAAAGGATATTCGAGCATACTGTGGCACATACTGACGGCAAGCGCGCACAGCAGGAAAAGTGATGCGGGGGTCAGGGAGCGTTTCAGCAGCCCGGCAATGCCCGTCAGCAGGGTTGCGGCAACCAGAAGCGTGCCGCTGATCCCCATTTCTGCAAGGAGTTGGAGGATGATGTTGTGGGAATGGGTGAACAAGGTGCTGAGGAAGTTGTCGTGTATGGTGTGCTGTTCGGCATTGATCAGGAAGGTTTGTTGGGCAAAACTGTTCCAGCCGTGCCCGAATATCGGGGCGGACTGGAAGGCGGCAAGGGCTTTATTCCATTCGCTTTGGCGCGGCAAGTCTGTGAAACCGCCGTTGGCGACGCGTTCGACGGCAGTTTCGTAGCGGATGCCTGTAAAGGTTTCCAGAATGGCGTTCATGGAAAATTGGAACAGCGCGGTAAGGAATACGGCTGCGGCTATGCCGAGCATCGTCCGTCTGTTGGATTTGTCCGAACGGAAATACCAGAAGGGAAGGATGAGGGCGATGGCGGCTATGTAGGTCAAGATGGTGCGCGAATTGACCAAACCTAAAACGGCGGTCTGCATAATCAGGCAGATTGCGCCGAGGGCTGCGGGGATTTTTCGTTGTCCGTTGAGGTAGGCGGAGGCGAGTATGCCCCACATGAGGTAGTGTCCGAGGTTGTTGCGCTGCCCGATGTGTCCGATTACGCCTTGCCCTCTGTGAACGATGATGTTTTGAAGCAGGGGGGTGTTTTCCCAGCCGGCAAACTGGATGACGACGATGCAGGATTGAAGCAGGGAGCCGATAAGCAGCGACCAGGCAAACAGGGTAACGATGCGTTCTTGTCCGTAGTGTGCGACCAAACTCTTGCAGGCCCACGCGCTGACGGCGAGCAAGATGAAAACCCAAGAGGCGATGTCGTTCATTCCGGGATAAATCAGGTTCATCAGGCGTGCCTGAAGCCACCAAAATGCCGCCATTGCAAACAGGAGGAAGCTGATGGCGGGGATTTTGACATCAAACAGCTTTTTTCCTGCCGTGAGGAACAACAGGACAATCAGGCCGGCCGCGGCGGCGGCATCGTGGTAAAAGTCGGGCGACGGTTTCAGCCTGAGTGCGAAGGTAAAGGGGATGATGCCTATCCAAAGGAAGCAGGGCAGGATGTAAATCGGCAGTTTGGCGGCGGGGCGCGCGCCGGATACGGTCGTTTCAGCGGACATTGTTTGTTTCCTTGTATTGTTTGACGAACGACAGGCAGGATATGAAGAAGATGATGCTGAATACTGCGGAAAGCGCGGCGCAAATTTTTTCTGCGGGATAGGCGTTGAACAGGCGCATGACGGCTTCGGCAAAGTAAATCAGAACCAGCATGGAGCTGTATTGGTAGGTATAGATTTTTTTCTTTAGAATACCTGAAAGCGGCAGGCAGAGGGGCAGGGCTTTGAGCGCGAGCCACGAACCGCCCGGGCGTAACGGTGCAATCCATAATTCCCAAGAAAGGGATAGGGCAATCAGTGCAATCAGGCTGAAGGAGGCAAGGAAGTAAGCGGTTTGTCTGTTCACGGCGGACTTTACGGTTTAAGGGCGGATAAGGGGGGGCGGTATCCCAAATCCTGCAACATGGAAACGGTTTCATAAACGGGCAGCCCCATAATGCCGCTGAAGCTGCCTTCGATAGATTGGATAAAGATACCGCCTATGCCTTGCACGGCGTAGGCACCGGCTTTCTCCATCGGTTCGCCGCTTTGCACATAGGCGGAAATTTCTTCCGAACTCAGGGGCTTGAAAACGACGCGGTTGGTTTGGACGCGGCTTGACGTTTTGCCGCGATAATGAATGCAGACAGCAGTCAGGACGGTATGTTGTTTGCCGGACAATCGGTTTAAAAATTCGATTGCTTCGGCTTGGGAGCGAGGTTTGCCCAATATGATGCCGTCTGAAAAGACGCAGGTGTCGGCGGTAATCAGGGGGAAATCGGGCATTGCGCCGTTGGTTTCGCAAAAGAGGGTCAAAGCCGCCTGATTTTTTTCTTCCGCCATCCTTTGGACGTAAGGGGCGGGCGTTTCGCCGGCTTTAACGGTTTCGTCGATGCCGGCGGGCAGCTTGACGACCCGATAGCCCAACTGTGTCAGGATTTCCATCCGGCACGGGCTGCCCGAACCTAAGTAAAGGGTGTTCACGGTGTGCTCCTTAATGTGCGGCGGGGCTTCAGACGGCATAGTGTCAGGTTTTTGCAGGCGGCTGTATGTCGCCATCCTGTTCTGAACGTGGAGTGAAGAAGCGTCCGAACCAAATGCCCGCCTCGTATAAGAGGATCAGCGGAATGGCAAGCAGGGTCTGAGAAATAATGTCGGGCGGCGTGATGACTGCGGCAACGACAAACGCGCCGACAATGACATAAGGCCGGGCGTGTTTGAGCTGCTCGGTCGTGACTGCGCCGATTTTGGTTAACAGGATGACGACGATGGGCACTTCAAATGCCGTGCCGAACGCAACGAACATACCTAAGATAAAGGACAGGTATTTGTCTATGTCGGTCGCCATATTGACCCCGACGGGGGTTACGCCGGCAAGGAATTTGAAAATGACGGGGAAAACCAGGAAATAGGCAAATGCCATGCCGATGAAAAACAGGCTGACGCTGGAGAGGACGAGCGGCGTAATCAGGCGTTTTTCGTTTTGGTAGAGTGCGGGGGCGACGAATGCCCAGATTTGGTAGAGCGTATGCGGCAGTGAAACCAAAAACGCCGCCATCAGGGTAACTTTGACCGGAACGAAAAACGGTGCGATGACATCGGTCGCAATCATACTGGTGTCTTTGGGCAGGTTTGCCATCAGCGGGTCGGCGATAAAAGTATAGAGCTGCTGGGCAAACGGCATCATGCCGAAAAAGCAGACGAGAATGCCGACAACCATCCACATCAGGCGGCGGCGCAGCTCGATGAGGTGTTCGACAAGCGGTTGGACGGTTTGTTCGTTTTGTGTTTCGGACACCGGATGCCCCCTTTATGATTTACGGACGCGCAATTTCGGTTTGGCGCGGTGTTTCGGACGAAAATCGCGTTTGCGGTTTATTGCCTGTTTGCGCAGGGAAGTGGTGTGCGGAACAGGCGTTTCAACAGCAGTATCGATATAGCTGACTTCGACGGCCTGTACGACAGGTGCGGCGGCAGAAGCAGTCAGGTATTCCCGCCATGCGCGGTCTTTGTCGGTTTCCGCAGGTTCGGCTGTACTGCCGGTTTGCCTGTCGTCCCCAAGGGTTTCGGCGGAAGTATCGGAACGTTCAGACGGCATAACGTCGGAAATGCCGTCTGATACGGTGTTTGCCGTATCGGGAAGGGGATTGCCGTTTTCATCGACACCGAAATCGGCAGGCGTGCGCTGTTCGGGCAGTTTTTCCCAAGGCTTCAGACCGTCGGAAATGTCGTGCAGACTGTTCTGCATATCCGTATCGGTTTCTTTGAGGCTGTCTCGAACCTGAGCGGCGGCAGCTTCGAATGCCTGCTTGACCTTCCTCAGCTCTTCCAGTTCGATTTGAGTGTCAAATTCTTGTTTGACGCTTCCTACAAAGCGTTGCAGCCTGCCGATGAGCCGTCCGGCGGTGCGGGCGGCTTCGGGCAGGCGTTCTGGACCAAGGACAATCAGGGCGATAATGCCGACAAAAATCAGCTCGCCCAAACCGAAATCAAACATAAGTTATGCTTTGTCTTCGTCTTTTTTGTGTTCGATTACATCGTCTTTTTGGGCTTCTTTGCCGTCTGTGCCTTCGTTCAGCCCCTGTTTGAAGTCATGAACCGCACCGCCGAGGTCTTTGCCGACGTTGCGCAGTTTTTTGGTGCCGAATATCAAAACGACGATAATCAGTACGATAATCCAGTGCGTCAGAGAAAAACTGCCCATGATGTATCCTTAAGTAAGTATTAGGGGTTGATTGTGAAATAACGGTTTATACGGGTGTGCCCATGATGTGTATATGCAGGTGGAAGACCTCTTGTCCGCCGCCTTTGCCGGTATTGATAAGGGTTTTGAAACCGTCGGTCAGTCCCGAAGCTTTGGCGATTTCGGGAACTTTCAGCATCATTTTTCCCAAAAGGGGCTGATGTTCGGGCGCGGCGTGTGCCAACGAATCAAAATGGACTTTGGGAATCAGCAGCAGATGAAGCGGAGCGGCGGGGTTGATGTCTTTGAAACAAACCATTTCGCCGTCTTCATAGACGGTTTGCGCCGGAATCTCTTTGGCGGCGATTTTGCAGAAAATACAGTTGTCCATAACGGCTCCGTTGCCGTCTGAAAAAAGCACGCAGACGGATTAAACGTGGAAGGGATGAGATTGTAATATAAATTCAGGATTCTGTACGGGCGGCTTTTTCGGCCAGCCCCGACAGCCCCTGACGGCGGGAAAGTTCGTCCAATACGTCTTCCGCCTTCAGGTCGTGGTGTGTCAGAAGAATCATGGTGTGGAACCATAAGTCGGCAACTTCGTAAACCAGGTGGGACGGGTCTTTGTCTTTGGATGCCATCAACACTTCGCCCGCTTCTTCAATCACTTTTTTTAGGATTTTGTCCTCGCCCTTGTGCAGGAGCTGTGCGACGTAAGATTCGGACGGGTCGGCAGATTTGCGCTGTATAATGGTTTGTTGGATGGCGGATAGTACGGAATCTCCCATGATTTTCCTTCTGTTTGTTTCTGTTTGTTCGGAATGATAGGCTAAACGGCTGCTCTCGGGCAATACGCCTGTTGCGTTTCGTTGGAAAATGCCGTCTGAGCGTTTCAGACGGCATTTGTGCTGTTGCAAATGTAATTTGCTTACAGGTTTGGATTCACAATAATTTTAACGGCGGATTCGTTGTTGTGGATCAGACGCTCGAAGCCTTCGGAAACCAGTTTGTCCAGCTTGATGCGCTGGGTGATGAAGGGTTCGAGGTTGATTTTGCCTTCTTCGACCAGTTTGATGGTTTCCGCGTGGTCGTTGCAGTAGGCAATCGTGCCGCGCACATCCAGTTCTTTCATCACGACGCTGTGGACGTTGACGGTGGCGGGGTGGCTCCAGATGGATACGATAACCAAGTTGGCGGCGGGTTTGCAGGCTTCGACCAAAGTATCCAACACTTTGTTCACGCTGGTACATTCGAACGCCACGTCCACGCCTTCGCCGTTGGTCAGTTTTTTCACTTCTTCAACAACATCGACTTCGGACGGGTCGAGGATGTAGTCGGCAACGCCGGATTCGCGGGCTTTGTCTTTGCGTGCTTTACTCAACTCGGTAATGATGACTTTGATGCCTTTGGCTTTCAACACGGCGGCCAACAGCAAACCGATCGGGCCTGCGCCGCCGACCAATGCGACATCGCCTGCTTTCGCGCCGCTGCGTACATAGGCGTGGTGTCCGACAGACAGAGGTTCAATCAAAGCAGCTTGATCCAACGGGATTTTGTCGGAAATCGGATGCACCCAACGGCGTTTGACGGCGATTTTTTCGGACAGGCCGCCGCCGCAGCCGCCCAAGCCGATAAAGTTCATGTCTTTGGAGAGGTGGTAGTTGCTGCCTTCGCCGGTCGGTACGTCGTCGCGGATGATGTAGGGTTCGACCACGACGTGTTGGCCGACTTTAATGTCGTCCACGCCTTCGCCGACGGCATAAACCACGCCGGAGAACTCGTGTCCCATCGTTACGGGCGCGGACTCGCCGGAAATCGGATGCGGATGACCGCAGGGCGGGATGAAAATCGGGCCTTCCATAAATTCGTGCAGGTCGGTACCGCAGATGCCGCACCAGGCGACATTGATGCCGACGGTGCCGGGGGCGACGGTCGGTTCGGGGATGTCTTCGATGCGGATGTCGCCTTTGTTGTAAAAACGTGCTGCTTTCATTGTAACGCTCCTTGTTTTCAAGTAGGAATGCCGTCTGAATCTAGCAGGCGGCGGTTGAAATGGGAATGGCGTGAAGAAGCCTGACCGTTTCCGATTGAATCTGTTTAGATATTTTACTACAAACTGAGACCTTTGCAAAATTCCCTTCCCTCCCGACATCCGAAACCCAAACACAGGTTTTCGGCTGTTTTCGCCCCAAATACCTCCTAATTTTACCCGAATATCCCCTTAATCCCCCCCCGGACACCCGATAATCAGGCATCCGGGCCGCCTTTTAGGCGGCAGCGGGCGCACTTAGCCTGTTGGCGGCTTTCAACAGGTTCAAACACATCGCCTTCAG
>NZ_QNRU01000035.1 GCF_003315235.1 Neisseria gonorrhoeae
GAATCCGGACCTGTCCGCACGGAAACTTATCGGATAAAACGGTTGCCCAAACCCCGCGTCCTAGATTCCCACTTCCGTGGGAATGACGGTTCGGTCTGCCGTTTTCGGACGGCATTTCGGCTCAATCCAGCAGTGCGTCCACAAACGCGCGCGCGTCAAACGGGCGCAGGTCGTCTATGCCTTCGCCCACACCGATGTAGCGGACGGGGACGGGGCGGTCGGAAGCAAGCGCGGCGAGGATGCCGCCTTTTGCCGTGCCGTCGAGTTTGGTAACGATAAGCCCCGTCAGCCCCAATGCGTCGTCAAAGGCTTTGACTTGGTTGACGGCGTTTTGCCCGATATTGGCATCGAGTACGACGATAATTTCGTGCGGCGCGCCGGGAATGGCTTTTTGCAGCACGCGCTTCACTTTTTTGATTTCTTCCATCAAATGAAGCTGCGTGGGCAGGCGGCCGGCGGTGTCGGCAAGCACGATGTCGATCCCGCGCGCTTTCGCGGCTTGGACGGCATCGAAGCACACGGCGGCGGAATCGCCCGTGGTTTGTGAAATCACGGTTACATTGTTGCGCCCGCCCCAAGCCTGAAGCTGCTCGCGCGCGGCGGCGCGGAAAGTATCGCCTGCCGCCAGCAATACGGATTTGCCCTGCGCTTGGAAATATTTGGCGAGTTTGCCGATAGACGTGGTTTTGCCCGCGCCGTTGATACCGGCAAGCATAATCACGAAAGGCTCTTTAGTTTCGGGCAAGACCAGCGGTTTTTCCAACGGCTTAATCAGGTCGTACAAGGCTTCTTTCAACGCGCCGCGCAATTCGTTGCCGTCTTTCAGCCCTTTGAGGCTGACGCGGCCGCGCACGTCTTTCATCAGGTATTCGGTGGCCTCCATGCCCATATCGCCGGTAATCAGCACGGTTTCCAGCTCTTCGTACAAATCCTCGCCGATTTGTCCGCCGCCGAACACGCCGGCCAGCGATTTCGCCATTTTGTCGCGTGATTTGGCCAAGCCTTGTTTCAAACGCGCAGCCCAACCGAGCTTGTGTTCTTCAGTTGTCGCAACGGCTTCTTGAACTTGCCCGACAGCCTCGCCGACGGTTTCGGCAACAGCTTCTTTTGCGGATTCAACGCGTTCCGCCGCTTCCCCTGCTTCAGACGGCATCTCGGCAACGGTTTCCTTTACCTGTTCAACCGCACCGCTGACGGTTTCTGCTAAAGATTCGACATCTTCTTTAATATTTCCAACTATTTGAGCAACTTCAGATTCTACTTTTGCTGCGGTTTCCTGAACTTGGGCCTCCTCGAGAGCCGGCGTTTCCTGTTTTTTCTTGCGACGGAAGAAGCTGAACATTGAATTTTCCTTTTAATTTTAGAAACTTGAAATAGGGCGTATTGTAGCGTATTTTGCGCGGCAAGGTTGTCTGAAAATCCGGGCCGTAAGGTTTCGGCATCTCAAACGTCTAATCATGCAAACCGTCCACACAGGAAACATCAAAATGAAACACCGTACTTTCTTTTCCCTTTGCGCCAAGTTCGGCTGCCTGCTTGCGCTGGGCGCTTGTTCGCCCAAAATCGTCGATGCCGGGGCCGCGACCGTGCCGCACACTTTATCCACGTTAAAAACCGCGGACAACCGCCCCGCCAGTGTTTATTTGAAAAAAGACAAACCGACGCTGATTAAATTTTGGGCGAGCTGGTGTCCTTTATGTTTGTCCGAATTGGGACAGGCCGAGAAATGGGCGCAAGATGCAAAATTCAGCTCCGCCAACCTGATTACCGTCGCCTCCCCCGGCTTTTTGCACGAGAAAAAAGACGGCGAGTTTCAAAAATGGTATGCCGGTTTGAACTACCCCAAGCTGCCCGTCGTTACCGACAACGGCGGCACGATCGCCCAAAACCTGAATATCAGCGTTTATCCTTCTTGGGCGTTAATCGGTAAAGACGGCGACGTGCAGCGCATCGTCAAAGGCAGCATCAACGAAGCGCAGGCATTGGCGTTAATCCGCAACCCGAATGCCGATTTGGGCAGTTTGAAACATTCGTTCTACAAACCCGACACTCAGAAAAAGGATTCAGCAATCATGAACACGCGCACCATCTACCTCGCCGGCGGCTGCTTCTGGGGCTTGGAAGCCTATTTCCAACGCATCGACGGCGTGGTTGACGCGGTATCCGGCTACGCCAACGGCAACACGGAAAACCCGAGCTACGAAGACGTGTCCTACCGCCATACGGGCCATGCCGAGACCGTCAAAGTGACCTACGATGCCGACAAACTCAGCCTGGACGACATCCTGCAATATTATTTCCGCGTCGTTGATCCGACCAGCCTCAACAAACAGGGCAACGACACCGGCACGCAATACCGCAGCGGCGTGTACTACACCGACCCCGCCGAAAAAGCCGTCATCGCCGCCGCCCTCAAACGCGAGCAGCAAAAATACCAACTGCCCCTCGTTGTTGAAAACGAGCCGCTGAAAAACTTCTACGACGCCGAGGAATACCATCAGGACTACCTGATTAAAAACCCCAACGGCTACTGCCACATCGACATCCGCAAAGCCGACGAACCGCTGCCGGGCAAAACCAAAGCCGCACCGCAAGGCAAAGGCTTCGACGCGGCAACGTATAAAAAACCGAGTGACGCCGAACTCAAACGCACCCTGACCGAAGAGCAATACCAAGTGACCCAAAACAGCGCGACCGAATACGCCTTCAGCCACGAATACGACCATTTGTTCAAACCCGGCATTTATGTGGACGTTGTCAGCGGCGAACCCCTGTTCAGCTCCGCCGACAAATATGATTCCGGCTGCGGCTGGCCGAGCTTCACGCGCCCGATTGATGCAAAATCCGTTACCGAACACGATGATTTCAGCTTCAATATGCGCCGCACCGAAGTCAGAAGCCGCGCCGCCGATTCGCACTTGGGACACGTCTTCCCCGACGGCCCCCGCGACAAAGGCGGACTGCGCTACTGCATCAACGGCGCGAGCTTGAAATTCATCCCGCTGGAACAAATGGACGCGGCAGGCTACGGCGCGTTGAAGGGCAAAGTGAAATAAGCCGCACCGCCGCCTAACCCGGCAAAATGCCGTCTGAAACCTGCAACGTTTCAGACGGCATTTTTTATCCGGCGGGGATTTGTTCAGACAGCATCGCCGCCGTTTTCAACCAGCCCGGCCAACCGTTCCAACGCGAAGGCGACCGCCTGCGCGCGGACGGATTCGCGGTTGCCGTCAAAACGGCGCATTGCTTCGCAACTTCCGCCCGGAAAGGCAAACCCGAACCAAACCGTGCCGACGGGTTTGCTTTCGCCGCCGCCCGGGCCGGCGATGCCGGAAATACCGACGGCGTAATCCGCCTGAGCCACGGCTTTCGCGCCGCGCGCCATCTCATAGACGGTTTGGCGGCTGACCGCGCCGTGTTCGAGCAGGGTTTCGGGCAACACGCCCAAGCGGTATTCTTTGGCTTTGTTGCTGTATGTTACAAAACTCTGATCGAACCATTGCGAACTGCCTGCAACGCTTGTGAATGCGGCGGCAAGCATTCCGCCCGTGCAGGATTCGGCACAGCTTACGGTTTGACGTTTTTTCGTCAGGTTTCGGGCGATGGTGTGCAACGCGTCCATTTCCCACCCCCCTTTCAGACGGCGTTTAAGAATTGATGATGTGTATGTCGCGTTGCGGGAACGGGATGTTGATATTGACTTTGCGGAGGTTTTCGACCACTTGTTCGTTCAAGTCGCATTGCAGCGTCCAGCGGTCTGCTTCGTTTGCCCAAGCCCATAATGTGATTTCGATGGCATTGTCGCCCAAGGCGGTGATGTAGGCGGCGGGCTGCCGCTCTTCGTTTTGAACGCTCAAGGGGTGTTCGGCGGCGGCTTTCAACACCGCCTCTTTCGCCACTTTCAAATCGCAGTTGTAATCGACGCCGACTATCACTTGGGCGCGGCAAAGCGGCAGGCTGGAACGGTTGACGATGCTGTTGCCCATCACCACGCTGTTGGGCAGCACGACTTCTTCGTTGTCGGTCGTCCGCAAAGAAGTCTGCACTATTTTGATTTCCCGGACATATCCTTCAAAACCGCCGACACGGATAAAGTCGCCGACTTTGAACGGGCGGAACAGGATAATCAGCGCGCCGGCGGCAAAATTGGACAGCTGGTCTTTTAAGGACAACGCCACCGCCAAACCCGCGCCGCCGATTAAGGCGGTTACGGATGTTGTGGAAACGCCCAACCGTCCCAATGCGGCAATAATCACCAAAATCAATAAGCCGATATTGGCAACATTACACAAAAAACTAATCAGCGTGGCATCGACCTGCGCGCGCGTCATCGCCGCCCTCATCACGGCGACAATGCGTTTCGCCGCCCATTTCCCGACCAAGAAAATAAGCAGCGCGGCGGCAAGGTTCAGCCCGAACGCCCACGCCTTTTCAGCCAGATGCCCCCAACCGGAAACACTGATCAGGTGTAAAAAATCAAATTGTTTGAAGTCCATTGTTTTCCTCTCGATCGAACATCCGCCCCGTGCGGCGTAATCGGCACAGGTGTAAAAATGCCGTCTGAAGCCCTGCGGGGCGGTATGTTTGTTTTATTTCAAAACCGTCCTGATCCAACGGGAAACCCATCCGCGCTGGTTCGCATCAATATCGCGCTGCGCGGGGGCGGTAGTGTGCGCCGGGGCTTGGGCGAAGCGGAACACGTCGGGCAGGCGCGTGTTTTTGACGGCGGGGTAAACCCACATTTCAGACGGAACCGCCTGCTGCACTTCCAGACTTTGCAGCCATTGCACCAGTTTTGCCGCCAGCTTCGGCTGTTTCGCGCCCTTCAAGACCGCCGCGCCTTCGACCTGACGGAATACGCCGCCTTTTAAAAACAGGTTGCCCGTCGGCGGCTCGCTGTATTTGCCTTTGGAAAAATATACTTCCGCCGCAGGGCTGGCGGCATAACCGACCACCAGCGGATACGCGCCGCCGTTGTGCGAAAAGTCGGTGTAATACGCCTCGCTCCAACCTTTGGCGACCTTCACGCCGTTCTGCCGCATCTGTGCCCACCATTTAAACGCGCCTTCTTCGCCCAGACCGCCGATGTTCGCCATCAGGAAGCCCAAGCCGGGGGAAGATGTGGCGGGGGACGGCACGACCAATAGGTTTTTATATTCGGGGCGGGTCAAATCCTGCAGGGTTTGCGGCAGGGGCAGCTTTTTGCCTTCAAACCATTTTTTGTCGTAATTGACGGACACATAGCCGTAATCGACCGCCAAAGCCGAAGGCAGCCCGACCGCGACGGGGGCGGATTCGGGTTGCGCCGCCGCCAAAATGCCCATTTCCCGCGCCTTGCCGATATTGGCGTTGTCCAAACCGTACACCGCGTCGGCAATCGGGTTGGCTCGGCTCAAAATCAGTTTGTTGAGCATTTCGTTCGCGCCGCCCGCCTGAATAATCGACACTTTCGCATCGTTTGCCCGCTCGAAGCGCGCAATCAGCCCTTTGGGCAGGCTGAACGACTTATGCACCGCCAGCCTGACTTCCGTCTGCGCCTGCAGGTATGCCGAAACCGCCAGCAGCGGCAGCAGCCAAATTTTCCGTTTCATTCCGAGTCTTCCTTTATTCGCTGTAAAATAACATTCTAACAAATTTTCACGGTTCAAAATGCAAGAAAACCCGACTGTGTGGCTGTTCGACCTCGACAACACGCTGCACGATGCCGACGCAGGCATCTTCCACCTCATCAACCGCGCTATGACGCGCTATATGGCACGCCGCCTCAAACTCTCCGAATCCGCCGCGTCCGACCTGCGTCAAGACTATTGGCACCGTTACGGCGCAACGCTCGCCGGACTGCAAATCCACCATCCCGAAATCGACATTGCGGAATTTTTACGCGAAAGCCATCCGATCGATGCAATCCTGACCAGGCTGCACGGCATGGCGGATACGGAAAACACCCTATGCCGTCTGAACGGGCGCAAGGCGGTTTTTTCCAACGGCCCGTCGTTTTACGTCCGTGCCGTTGCCGGCGCACTCGGTTTGGAAAACTGTTTCGACGCACTGTTCGGCACGGATGATTTCGGACTGCTGTACAAACCCAATCCGCAAGCGTATCTCAATGTCTGCCGCCTGTTGGACGTACCGCCCGAATGCTGCATTATGGTGGACGACAGCGCGGACAACCTCCATCAGGCAAAAGCATTGGGCATGAAAACCGTCCGGTTCGGTGCAAAATCCCACGCGCCGCCCTTTATCGATGCCTCCGTAAGCGATATGGCGCAACTGGCACGGTATGCAGAAACTTTGTCAGAACGCCGCCAAAATCATTACAATACCCGCACAAACCCCGAAAATACGAAAGAATGTTATGCGTAAAACCTTCCTTATCCTGATGACCCCGCCGCCCTTTTTTTGTCGGGCTGCGCGTGGGAAACTTATCAAGACGGCAACGGCAAAACCGCCGTCCGTCAAAAATATCCCGCCGGCACGCCCGTTTATTACCAAGACGGCAGCTACTCGAAAAATATGAACTACAACCAATACCGTCCCGAACGCCGCGCCGTGCTGCCCGACCAAACCGGCAACAACGCCGACGAAGAGCATCGCCAACACTGGCAAAAACCAAAGTTTCAAAACCGATAAACCTACCCTATGCCGTCTGAAACCGCTTCAGACGGCATGGCACAGGAAAACGCTATGCCGCAAAACACTTTAAACACCGTCATCCTCGCCGCCGGCAAAGGTACGCGCATGTATTCCCAAATGCCCAAAGTGCTGCACTGCATCGGCGGCAAGCCCATGGTCGAGCGCGTTATCGACACCGCCGCCGCGCTGAATCCGCAAAACATCTGCGTCGTCGTCGGACACGGCAAAGAGCAAGTTTTAGACACTGTCAAACGCGATGCCGTCTGGGTCGAACAAACCGAACAACTCGGCACCGGCCACGCCGTCAAAACCGCCCTGCCCCACCTTGCCTCCGAAGGCCGCACGCTGGTGTTGTACGGCGACGTTCCTTTAATTGACGTTGAAACCCTCGAAACCCTGCTCGAAGCCGCAGGCAACGAAGTCGGGCTGTTGACCGACGTGCCCGCCGACCCGACAGGCTTGGGGCGCATCATCCGCGACGGCAGCGGCAGCGTAACCGCCATTGTCGAAGAAAAAGACGCAAGTGCCACCCAAAAAACCATCCGCGAAATCAACACAGGCATCCTCGTCCTGCCCAACGCCAAACTGGAAAACTGGCTGAACAGCCTTTCCAGCAACAATGCCCAAGGCGAATATTATTTAACCGACCTCATCGCCAAAGCCGTTGCCGACGGCATCAAAGTCCGCCCCGTCCGAGTGCGCGCCTCCCACCTCGCCGCCGGCGTGAACAATAAACGCCAGCTCGCCGAACTCGAACGCATCTTCCAAACCGAACAGGCGCAAGAATTGCTCAAAGCAGGCGTGACCCTGCGCGATCCGGCGCGTTTCGATTTGCGGGGCCGTCTGAAACACGGACAGGATGTCGTGATTGACGTCAACGTCGTCATCGAAGGTGAAGTCGAACTCGGCGACAACGTCGAAATCGGCGCAAACTGCGTCATCAAAAACGCCAAAATCGGCGCAAACAGCAAAATCGCCCCCTTCTCCCACCTCGAAGGCTGCGAAGTCGGCGAAAACAACCGAATCGGCCCGTACGCCCGCCTGCGTCCGCAAGCCAAACTGGCTGACAATGTACACGTCGGCAACTTCGTCGAAATCAAAAACGCCGCCATCGGCAAAGGCACCAAAGCCAACCACCTCACCTACATAGGCGACGCCGAAGTCGGCAGCAAAACCAACTTCGGCGCGGGCACGATTATTGCCAACTACGACGGCGTGCACAAACACAAAACCGTCATCGGCGACGAAGTGCGCATCGGTTCGAACTGCGTACTGGTTGCCCCTGTAACACTGGGCAACAAAGTAACCACAGGCGCAGGCAGCGCGATTACCCGCAATATCGAAGACAACAAACTCGCCCTCGCCCGCGCCCGCCAAACCGTCATCGAAGGCTGGATGAGGCCGGAAAAAGACAAACAATAAAGCCGTGCCGTCTGAAGCCGGTTTCAGGTTTCAGACGGCATCCCAAAACAAACATCCGATAAGGACGGCAAACCATGTCATTACCCCCTTGCCCGCAATGCGCCTCCGAATACACCTATGAAGACGGCGGACAATACATCTGCCCCGAATGCGCCCACGAATGGAATGAAACCGAATCCGCCGCCGACCTTGCGGCTCAAGTGCGCGATGCCAACGGCGCGGCGCTGCAAAACGGCGACACCGTCATCCTCATCAAAGACCTCAAGGTAAAAGGCAGCTCGATGACGATCAAACAAGGTACGAAGGTCAAAGGCATACGCCTGCAGGAAGGCGATCACAACATCGGCTGCAAAATCGACGGCAGCGCGATGAATTTAAAATCCGAATTCGTCAAAAAAGCCTGACCGTCCAAACAGTAAAATCCCGTCCGAACCCGTTTGGCAAGGTTCGGACGGCATTTGTCCGTCAGGCAGGTTTATACGCCCGGCAGCCCTTGTCCCAAGAATCCGCCTTTTCCCACGCCGGGCAAGACGAAGAAATAGCCGCCGCCGAAGGGGCTGATGTATTCTTCCAGCGGTTCGCCGTTGAGGAGGTTTTGCACGAAGATGAAACCGTCGGCAAGATTTGCCTGATAGCAGACGAACACCAGCCCGACATCAAGCTGTCCGCTTGAGGCGGGTCCGCGAGAATAGCTGTAGGCGCGGCGGAAGAGGCAGTGTTTTTTGAGGAATTCGGGATCGCGCGGATTCGCCAGGCGCATATGGCTGTCTTTGGGCGTGGTATTACCCTCGGGGTCTTTGGCGAAATCCGGTTGGTCGGCTTCTTTTTTGCCGTCCATCGGCGCCCCGCTGTATTTTCGCCGCCCGAAAATGTCGGTTTGCTCTTGAAGCGGCGTCCTGTCCCAAAACTCGACAAAGCGGCGGATAAGGCGGACTGCCTGATAGCTGCCGTTTTTCGCCCACTCCGGTTCGTCGAGGCTGTTGGCGGCCACGCCCGTCCATAAAACCTCGTCGGCGGTTTTGGGATCGGAAACCTTGGGGTTGCCCGTGCCGTCTCGGAAGCCCAACAGGTTGCGCGCCGCCATCGCGCCGGGTTCGGATTTAGGCTGCCACCCGTCGATACTCCAGCGGATGACGGCGGTTTGGGCGGTGTGTTTGATGATGTCGCGCAGGGCGGTTTGGCAGGTTTCGGGGGTGAAGGCGCAGATTTGCAGGCTCAAATCGCCGTCGCACCAGCTTTTTTGCAGCTTATCGTTGGGGAAGTCGCGCATTTCCTGCAAATGAACCGTTTTTTTGTCTTTGAGTCCGAACCGGCCGTCAAACAGGCTGCTGCCCACCCCCACGGTAACGGTCAATCCGTCGGGGTTGAAGGCTTTGCCCAAAATGCCGCTGCCGGCTGACGGGAGTTTGTCGTCGCCGTCTTGGTATTCTCCGCCTTGGGTGAGAAACTCGATGCGGGCGGTCAGTGTGCGGAACAGGTTTTCCAGCTGCTTGGCACTTTGCGCGGTTACGTCGAAGGCGCACATAATGGAAAACGCCTGCCGCGGCGTAACGATACCTGCCTGATGTTCGCCGTAGCAGGGATAGGCTTGGGGCGAGTGTTGGCTTTCGGCGGTGCGTTCGGCGGTTTCGCCCTGTTTTTTGCCGCCGAAATAACCTCCGATTGCGCCGACGGCAAGGGCGGTTTTGAACAGATTGCGTTTGGTCGGTTGTGCGGGTTGGTTTTGACTCATGGCGTTTCCTTCAATATCCGTGCAGCAGGGTGGGCATCCCTGCATGCCGTTTTTCCATTAACCGATAGCGGCGGTCTGAAAGCCCGCCCTGCAACATATGGCGGATATAGCGGATTAACAAAAATCAGGACAAGGCGGCGGGCCGCAGGCAGTACAAATGGTACGGAACCGGTTCGCCCGGTGCTTGGGCGCCTTAGGGAACCGTTCCCTTTGAGCCGGGGCGGGGCAACGCCGTACCGGTTTTTGTTAATCCGCTATAAAACTTCAGACGGTATCTGCCGCCAAATGCCGTCTGAACGCTTGCGGCTTATTTCAAGCCGAGTATGCCGCGAAGTTGGGCAAGGTCTTCGGCAAGCGCGTTAATAGGAGCCTGTAATGCTTTGCGGTCGGCTTCGCTCAGCTTGTCGTAGGTTTCAAAACCGTCTTTGGTGCGGTATTTCGCCAGAATTTCGTTGACCTGTTTGAAGTTGGTATCGGTTTTTTCCAACAAGGCTTTGTTTTTGGCCTCAATCAACGGACGGAACAAATCGACGATTTTTTTAGATCCGTCCGCATTAGCTTGGAAGTCGCTCAAATCGGTGTGGCTGTAACGGTCTTCTTCGCCGCTGATTTTACTGCCCGCCGCTTCTTCAATCAGTTCGGACGCGCCGCCGACCACTTTGCCCGGAGGGAACGCCAATGCGTCGATTTCTTTTTGCAGGGCTTCGACATCGGTCATCAGTTTGGCCGCGGTTTCCTTCACGCCGGATACGTCTTTTTCCACCCAAAGGGCGTGTTCGATACGGTGGAAGCCGGTAAATCCGGCATCTTTCGCGCCGTCTTTGAAGTCGTCTTCACGCGCATCGATGACGGGGTCGAGTTCGCTGAAAAGCTCGGCAATCGGTTCGATGCGTTCGTAATGGACGCGGGTGGCGGCAAACAGGGATTTCGCCTTTTCAATGTCGCCTGCTTTGACGGCTTCGGTAAAGGTTTTGGTTTTCGCCGCCAGCTCTTTAACCTCGCCTTGAACGTAGGCTTTATAGTCGGCGAGCGGTTGGGGCAGTTTTTCCAAATCCGCTTCGTTGGCGGTGTCTTTAAAGCCGCTGTCGGCTACCACCAGCTTGCCGCGCGGATTGGTCAAAAGGCCGCAGGTCATTTCGTATTCGCCCGGCAGCAGGGTTACGGTCATTTTGTCGGAAAGCCCCGGGGCGATATTTTCGCGTTCGTCCACCACCATCACGCCCTTCAGGATTTCCCATTCGAGCTTGCGGCCGCTGTTGTTTTTAATATTGAACACAACCTGTCCGCTCGGCACGGTCAGATTCATCGGTTCGCAGGCATTGTCGTTGACGGCGATACCGACCGAACCGCCTTCGTTGGCGGATTGGGTCTCACCGGACGCGGCCGGCGCGGCTTTCTCCGCCTCCGGCGGCTGGCACGCGGTCAAACCCAAGGCAAGCATCACGGACAATGCAGTCAAATTGAATTTTCTCATTTCAATTCCTCTTTACGGGTTAAAGTTTCAGACGGCCTGCTGCCGCGCAAAAACCAAATCATGACGGGAATAAGGTACAGCAGCCAAACCAAGGCCCCGCCCTGCGCCGGATGGTCGGTATAGCCGAAAAATCCGCCGAGCAGCACACCCAACGGACTGTCTTCGTGCAAATATTTTGATGGGTCCAACACAATGTCCTGAAGCGCGTTCCAAATGCCTGCCTCATGCAGCGCACGCAGCGAGCCGGCAAGCAGACCGGCGGCAACGATAATCAGAAACGCCCCCGTCCAACGGAAAAACTTCGCCAGATTCAGGCGCATCCCGCCCTGATAAATCAACGCGCCAATCACGGCGGCAGCCAAAACCCCCGCTACCGCGCCGGCCGGCATCTGCCACGTCGGGCTCTGTTTGAATACGGCAAGCAGGAAAAAAAACGCTCTCCAAACCTTCGCGCGCCACGGCAAGAAACGCCATACCGACCAAGGCCCATCCTTGACCGCTGCCACGGTTCAAAGCCGCCTGTACAGAATCCCGAAGCTGCCGCTTCATCGAACGCGCCGCCTTTTTCATCCATAAAACCACACAAGTCAGCATCGCGACGGCAACCAAACCGATAATGCCGACGACGAACTCCTGCTGCTTCCGGGGAATCTCGCCCGTTGCCGAATGGATGCCGTATCCGATGCCCAAACACATCAAAGAAGCAAGGACGACCCCGAACCAGACCTTAGGCATCAGTTTTTGAATGTCCGGACTGTTTCAAAAAACCGGCAACGATGCCGACGATGAGCGCGGCTTCGATACCCTCGCGCAACATAATTAAAAAAGCGACCAGCGTAAACGCGAATGAACAAGGATGATTAATAATATATTATCGGAATATTTTCATTACTTGCAAATACAAATGCAAGTTATTTTTATCTGCATTGCCGCGTGGCGGAAAGTTCCGCAGGCTGCGGCTGCGCCCTGTGTTAAAATCCCCTCTCCCCGGCTACCGCAACGCCGCCCGAAACCATCTTTTTTTATTACTGACGACAACATTGTCCATTATGAAAAAACACCTGCTCCGCTCCGCCCTGTACGGCATCGCCGCCGCCATCCTCGCCGCCTGCCAAAGCAGGAGCATCCAAACCTTTCCGCAACCCGACACATCCGTCATCAACGGCCCGGACCGGCCGGCCGGCATCCCCGACCCCGCCGGAACGACGGTTGCCGGCGGCGGGGCCGTCTATACCGTTGTGCCGCACCTGTCCATGCCCCACTGGGCGGCGCAGGATTTTGCCAAAAGCCTGCAATCCTTCCGCCTCGGCTGCGCCAATTTGAAAAACCGCCAAGGCTGGCAGGATGTGTGCGCCCAAGCCTTTCAAACCCCCGTGCATTCCTTTCAGGCAAAGCGGTTTTTTGAACGCTATTTCACGCCGTGGCAGGTTGCAGGCAACGGAAGCCTTGCAGGTACGGTTACCGGCTATTACGAGCCGGTGCTGAAGGGCGACGACAGGCGGACGGAACAGGCCCGCTTCCCGATTTACGGCATTCCCGACGATTTTATCTCCGTCCCCCTGCCTGCCGGTTTGCGGGGCGGGAAAGCCCTTGTCCGCATCAGGCAGACGGGAAAAAACAGCGGCACAATCGACAATGCCGGCGGCACGCATACCGCCGACCTTTCCCGATTCCCCATTACCGCGCGCACAACGGCAATCAAGGGCAGGTTTGAAGGAAGCCGCTTCCTCCCCTACCACACGCGAAACCAAATCAACGGCGGCGCGCTTGACGGCAAAGCCCCGATACTCGGTTACGCCGAAGACCCCGTCGAACTTTTTTTCATGCACATACAAGGCTCGGGCCGTCTGAAAACCCCGTCCGGCAAATACATCCGCATCGGCTATGCCGACAAAAACGAGCATCCGTATGTTTCCATCGGACGCTATATGGCGGACAAAGGCTACCTCAAGCTCGGGCAAACCTCCATGCAGGGCATTAAGTCATATATGCGGCAAAACCCGCAACGCCTCGCCGAAGTTTTGGGGCAAAACCCCAGCTATATCTTTTTCCGCGAGCTTGCCGGAAGCGGCAATGAGGGCCCCGTCGGCGCACTGGGCACGCCGCTGATGGGGGAATACGCCGGCGCAATCGACCGGCACTACATTACCTTGGGCGCGCCCTTATTTGTCGCCACCGCCCATCCGGTTACCCGCAAAGCCCTCAACCGCCTGATTATGGCGCAGGATACAGGCAGCGCGATCAAAGGCGCGGTGCGCGTGGATTATTTTTGGGGTTACGGCGACGAAGCCGGCGAACTTGCCGGCAAACAGAAAACCACGGGATACGTCTGGCAGCTCCTGCCCAACGGCATGAAGCCCGAATACCGCCCGTGAACCGGCAAAACAATGCCGTCCGAAGCCCGTCCCTAGCCAATCGGGCGCATTAAGGCGAAGTTTTGCGATACCGCAGGCACAAGCCGGCCGGTCGGACAAAACGCCTTTCTTATTTGACGGAATGGATTTCCGCCCGAACGGAAATCCCCCTTGCAAACGGACAGAATCGGACGGGTATTCAAACGCATCCGAACAAAAAAAGGCGGACATTCCCGCCCGCCCGTACCGGTATGGAAACCACGCGTCCGATTCGGACGGCGGCATCCTCCCGGTTGTCCTACGCTAAAACAACAATGCCGGGGTTCTGCCGTTGCATTTGATTTCTTTTTCCAATTCGTCAAACTCGGCTTCAAACCGCCGTTTCAATTGCTCGATCGCCGCCTGACGCTGCTGATACGTTTGGTTTGACGGCAACGCATTTCGCGCGTCGAGGTATGCCTGTGCCGTTTGTCCGCACTTTTTCTGGTGGGCGATGATTTTGTCCTTCATCGCCGCATCGGTTTTCACATACCGCCTGCGTTCGACATACAGCTCTTTCCCGTCGTCGGAAAGTTTGATCGGGATTTCCCCTATCCCCGTGTTTATCGAAAGCGCGCCGTCTTTTTCAGACAAAAGCAAAGACTCCTCCTTGCCTGTAAACACGTTGATTTTATTAAGGAAGTAATTGACTTTTTTTTTGACCGCAATCACGCCCTCTTTTTTGTCCGACTTTTCGCGCCAATAACCCTCGTAACCGCCGGCATCCTTGCCGCAGCCCGCCAACACCGCCGCCACGCCGACGGCCAAAAGCATTTGTTTCATTTCCATACTCCGTTAACATTAAGACCGGGCGAGCATATTGTTTTTTTTCAGCTTGTTAATATTGATTTGCAAAAACTATAAACCGGCGGCAGGCAATGCCGTCTGAACGCCCATCCCGGTCAGGCGGGGAAATCCCTCCCTTTTTTGAGCAAGCCCAAGCCTTCAGACGGCATTTTGCTGTTTTCCGGCGCGGGAGGCGGTTTATAATCCGAAACGGAAGGTGCGGTACGGAAGCCGTCCGCATCTTTTTTTTCAACCGGATACTAAGGAACAGTTATGTGCGGTATCGTCGGCGCCATCCGCGCCCATCACAACGTCGTCGATTTTCTGACCGACGGTCTCAAACGCCTCGAATACCGGGGTTATGACTCATCAGGCATTGCCGTCAACACCGACGGCAAAATCAAACGCGTGCGCCGCGTCGGACGCGTGCAGCTTATGGAGGACGCGGCACGCGAAAAAGGCATCAGCGGCGGCATCGGCATCGGGCATACGCGCTGGGCGACACACGGCGGCGTTACCGAGCCGAACGCCCACCCGCACATCAGCGGCGGTATGATTGCCGTCGTCCACAACGGCATCATCGAAAACTTTGAAAGCGAACGCAAACGCTTGGAAGGTTTGGGATACCGGTTTGAATCGCAAACGGATACCGAAGTCATCGCACACAGCATCAACCACGAATACGCGCAAAACGGCGGCAGGCTGTTTGAAGCCGTGCAGGAAGCGGTCAAACGTTTCCACGGCGCATACGCCATCGCGGTTATTGCCCAAGACAAGCCTGATGAATTAGTTGTGGCGCGTATGGGCTGCCCGCTTTTGGTCGCTTTGGGCGACGATGAAACCTTTATCGCTTCGGACGTATCCGCCGTCATCGCCTTTACGCGCCGCGTGGCGTACCTCGAAGACGGCGACATCGCGCTGCTGGCTTCAGACGGCATCAAACGGCTGACCGATAAAAACGGCCTGCCTGCCGAACGCAAAGTCAAGGTATCCGAACTCTCGCCCGCCTCTTTGGAACCGGGTCCGCACAGCCACTTTATGCAAAAAGAAATCCACGAGCAGCCGCGCGCGATTGCGGACACGGCGGAAGTTTTCCTCGACGGCGGATTCATCCCCGAAAACTTCGGCAAAAACGCCAAAAGCGTGTTTGAAAGCATCCGCAGCGTCAAAATCCTTGCCTGCGGCACGTCCTATTACGCCGCGCTGACCGCCAAATATTGGTTGGAATCCATCGCCAAAATCCCGGCCGACGTCGAAATCGCAAGCGAATACCGGTACCGCAGCGTGATTGCCGACCCCGACCAACTGGTCATTACCATTTCCCAATCCGGCGAAACGCTGGACACGATGGAGGCTTTGAAATACGCCAAATCTTTGGGACACCGCCACAGCCTCTCCGTCTGCAACGTGATGGAATCCGCCCTGCCGCGCGAAAGCAGCCTTGTGCTTTATACCCGTGCCGGTGCGGAAATCGGCGTCGCCTCGACTAAAGCATTTACCACGCAACTGGTCGTGCTGTTCGGTTTGGCGGTAACGCTGGCGAAAGTGCGCGGCGTGGTATCCGGCGAAGATGAAGCACGTTACACCGAAGAACTCCGCCAGCTTCCCGGCAGCGTGCAGCACGCTTTGAACCTCGAACCGCAAATTGCCGCTTGGGCGCAACAGTTTGCCAAGAAAACCAGCGCGCTGTTTTTGGGGCGCGGCATCCATTACCCGATTGCCCTTGAAGGTGCGTTGAAGCTAAAGGAAATCACCTACATCCACGCCGAAGCCTATCCTGCCGGCGAACTGAAACACGGGCCGCTTGCCTTGGTGGACGAAAACATGCCCGTCGTCGTCATCGCGCCCAACGACAGCCTGTTGGACAAAGTCAAAGCCAATATGCAGGAAGTCGGCGCGCGCGGCGGCGAACTTTTCGTCTTTGCCGACCTCGACAGCAATTTTAATGCCACCGAAGGCGTGCACGTTATCCGCGCACCTCGCCACGTCGGCGAACTGTCCCCCGTCGTGCATACCGTCCCCGTGCAGCTCCTCGCCTACCACACCGCCCTCGCGCGCGGCACGGATGTGGACAAGCCGCGCAACCTGGCGAAATCCGTAACCGTCGAATAAATCCCGCCGGTTGGCAAAAATGCCGTCTGAAGCCCGATTTTTCAGGCTTCAGACGGCATTTCCCCGTTTGATTTGCGGTATAATCCGCCTTTACCCATTGTTTGCAAAGCACAATATGACACGCAAAATCTTAGTTACCTCCGCCCTGCCCTATGCCAACGGCAGCATCCACCTCGGCCACATGGTCGAACACATCCAAACCGACGTTTGGGTGCGCTTTCAAAAACTGCGCGGCCACGAATGCTACTACTGCTGCGCCGACGACACCCACGGCACGCCCGTTATGCTTGCCGCGCAAAAACAAGGCATCGCGCCCGAAGACATGATTGCCAAAGTGCGCAAAGAGCACCTTGCCGACTTTACCGGCTTTTTCATCGGCTACGACAATTATTACAGCACCCATTCCACTGAAAACAAACAGTTTTCCCAAGACATTTACCGCGCGCTGAAAGCCAACGGCAAAATCGAAAGCCGCGTCATCGAGCAGCTTTTCGACCCTGAAAAACAAATGTTCCTGCCCGACCGCTTCGTCAAAGGCGAATGCCCGAAATGCCACGCCCAAGACCAATACGGCGACAACTGCGAAGTCTGCGGCACGACCTATTCCCCGACCGAACTGATCAACCCGTATTCCGCCGTTTCCGGCGCGAAACCCGAATTGCGCGAATCCGAACACTTCTTCTTCAAACTGGGCGAATGCGCCGACTTCCTCAAAGCATGGACTTCCGGCAACAACCCGCACGACGGCAAGCCCCATCTGCAACCCGAAGCCCTCAACAAAATGAAGGAATGGCTGGGCGAAGGCGAAGAAACCACCCTGTCCGACTGGGACATTTCCCGCGACGCGCCGTATTTCGGTTTTGAAATCCCCGACGCGCCGGGCAAATACTTCTACGTTTGGCTGGACGCGCCCGTCGGCTATATGGCGTCGTTTAAAAACCTGTGCGACCGCATCGGCATCGATTTCGACGAATACTTCAAAGCCGACAGCCAAACCGAGATGTACCACTTCATCGGCAAAGACATCCTCTATTTCCACGCCCTGTTCTGGCCGGCCATGCTGCATTTCTCCGGCCACCGCGCCCCGACCGGCGTGTACGCACACGGCTTTTTGACCGTGGACGGACAAAAAATGTCCAAATCGCGCGGCACCTTCATCACCGCCAAATCCTATCTGGAACAAGGCCTGAACCCCGAGTGGATGCGCTACTACATCGCCGCCAAGCTCAACGGCAAAATCGAAGACACCGATTTGAACCTGCAAGACTTTATTTCCCGCGTCAACAGCGACCTTGTCGGCAAATACGTCAACATCGCCGCCCGCGCTTCAGGTTTCATCGCCAAACGCTTTGAAGGTCGTCCGAAAGACGTTTCAGGCAGCGCATTGCTGGCAAAACTCGCCGCCGAAAGCGACACCATCGCCGAGCAATACGAAAACCGCGAATACGCCCGCGCCCTGCGCGACATCATGGCATTGGCAGACATTGTCAACGAATACGTCGATGCCAACAAACCGTGGGAGCTCGCCAAACAAGAAGGTCAAGACGAACGCCTGCACGAAGTATGCAGCGAACTCATCAACGCCTTCACCATGCTGACCGCCTACCTCGCCCCCGTGTTGCCGCAAACCGCCGCCAACGCCGCGCGTTTCCTCAATCTGGACGCGATTACCTGGAAGAACACGCGCGAAACCCTAGGCGAACACGCCATCAACAAATACGAACATTTAATGCAACGAGTGGAGCAAAAACAAGTGGACGATTTGATCGAAGCCAACAAACAAAGCATTCAGACGGCATCCGCGCCCGTTGAAGAGGGTAAATACGAAAAAGTCGCCGAACAGGCAAGCTTCGACGACTTTATGAAAATCGATATGCGCGTCGCCAAAGTATTGAACTGCGAAGCCGTCGAAGGCAGCACCAAACTTTTGAAATTCGACCTCGATTTCGGTTTTGAAAAACGCATCATCTTCTCCGGCATCGCCGCGTCTTACCCAAATCCTGCCGAATTGAACGGTCGCATGGTCATCGCAGTCGCCAACTTCGCCCCACGCAAAATGGCAAAATTCGGCGTATCCGAAGGTATGATCCTCTCCGCCGCCACGGCAGACGGCAAACTGAAGCTGCTTGACGTGGATGCGGGCGCTCAGCCGGGCGACAAAGTCGGTTAGGCAGAAATCTCAAAAAACGCCGTCTGAACCCCTTGGGCGTTCAGACGGCGTTTTTTTCCGCAATCCCGACAGGTTCAAACCACGCGGTTTTGCGCCTCGCCTTTCACAAAGGCGTGAATGTTCGCCAACAATATTTCAAACAACCGATCCAAAGCCTCGCGGCTCGCCCACGCGGTATGCGGCGTAACAATCAGATTGGGTAATCGTGCATTCAGCAAGGGATTGCCGCCCCTCGGCGGTTCCTCCGTCAAAACATCGACACCCGCCCCGCCGATCTGCCCGTATTTGAGTGCGGCAAGCAGCGCGTTTTCATCCACCGGCCCGCCGCGCCCGCAATTGATCAAAACCGCACCCGGCTTCATCTGCCGCAACTCGTTTTCGCCGGGTATTACCTGAATCACGGCGAATGGCCCGCAAACAACGGCGATGCCGGCGTGGCATCCGCTTCAAAAATCATAGGCAAATATGTTCAGAAAGTTGAAGTCAACAACGGCGTCGTTACCGCCACAATGGCTTCAAGCAACGTAAACAAAGAAATCAAAGACAAAAGACTCTCCCTGTGGGCCAAGCGTCAAGACGGTTCGGTAAAATGGTTCTGCGGACAGCCGGTTACGCGCGCCGACAACGGCAACGTTACCGACGCCGCCAAAGACGACGTCAACGCCGCCAAAGACACCAACAAAATCGAAACCAAGCACCTGCCGTCAACCTGCCGCGACGCTTCATCTGCCGTTTGCATAGAAACACCACCTACGGCTTTCTATAAAAATACCCAAACCGTCATTCCCACAAAAGTGGGAATCCGGAACGCAAAATCTAAAGAAACCGTTTTACCCGATAAGTTTCTGCGCCGATCGGTCGGGATTCCCGCCTGCGCGGGAATGACGGCGGAGCGGTTTCTGTTGCTCCCGATAAATTCCTAAAACTC
>NZ_QNRU01000036.1 GCF_003315235.1 Neisseria gonorrhoeae
GG
This sequence comes from Neisseria gonorrhoeae, assembly GCF_003315235.1. Lineage (GTDB taxonomy): Bacteria > Pseudomonadota > Gammaproteobacteria > Burkholderiales > Neisseriaceae > Neisseria > Neisseria gonorrhoeae. Next base: position 3 of record NZ_QNRU01000036.1, read on the forward strand.
GAATGCGAATTTCGATTTAACTTCGGCACACCGTCCCGGCAGCTAAAAATCCTGCGGGATCGGTGTGGAATTTAGGGATAATCTAGTACAGCCCCTTTGATTATGCCGGAATTTAAAATGCCGTCTGAATGTTCAGACGGCATAGCGTTTACAGTAGTTTGAAAACGAAAAAGACGAGGGTATGTACGATGAAGACGGGTGTCAGGAAGGCGACCGACCACATCATATAGCCGAAGAAAGTCGGCATCGGTACGCCGCGCTGTTCGGCAATGGCCTTGACCATGAAGTTCGGTGCGTTGCCGATGTAGGTCAGTGCGCCCATGAATACCGAACCCATAGAAACCGCCAGCAGCGAATGAAACAGGGGACCCGTCATTAAGGCTTGGGCATCGCCGCCCGCCATATTGAAAAACACGAGATAAGTGGGCGCGTTATCCAAGAATGCCGACAATATGCCGCTCATCCAGAAATACATCGTATTAATCGGATGACCTGCCGTATCGTGAACCAGCGATACCACCCCGCCCAGCGCGCCTGCCTCGCCTGCTTTCAGAATGCTCAGGACGGGGAAGATGGTGATGAAGATGCCGAGGAAGAGTTTGCCCACTTCGGCGATGGGTTCAAAGTTGAATTCGTTGCCTGCGCGGACTTGTTTGGGCGTGATTGCCATAGATACGGCGGTCAATGTAATCAGGATGACATCGCGGACAAGGTTTTGCAGGGCGTAACGGCTGCCGAGGATTTCAAATCCCGGGTGTTCGGGTTTCCAAAGGCCGGACATTAGAACCGCGCCGACCACGCCCGAAAGCAGGAGGAAGTTCCATTTGCCGAAGATGGCGATTTTTTCGGGTTTTTCCTGTTGTGCCGGCGTATCTTGTGCAATGCTTTCCTGTTTGAAGAAACGGTTGTCGATGAAATAGAAGGCGGTCAACAGGACAGCGGTGCTAATCAGGACGGGGGCGAACATATGTTTGACCGTCCACATGAAATCTACGCCTTTGAGGAAGCCGAGGAAGAGTGGGGGTCGCCCAAAGGGGTCAGGCCGCCGCCGATGTTTGCAACCAGGAAAATGAAGAAGATGACGATGTGCACGCGGCGGGTACGGTCTTGGTTGGCTTTCAGCAGCGGACGAATCATCAGCATTGCCGCGCCGGTCGTTCCCATGATAGAGGCAAGTGCCGTACCGACGGCAAGCAGGGCGGTGTTGAGCTTGGGTGTGCCGTTCAAGTCGCCCCAAACCAAAATGCCGCCTGAAATGGTGTACAGGGCAAGCAGCAGCAGGATGAAGGGGATATATTCTTCAACGAGTGCGTGTGCGACGGTATGGATACCGGCGGACGCGCCAAAAACCAAACTGAACGGGATGAGGAAGAGCAATGTCCAAAAGGCGGTGATTTTGCCGTAATGGTGATGCCAGGTATGCGAAAAAAACAAGGGACCCAATGCGATAGACAGCAAAATCAGGGCAAAGGGCAAGCCCCACAGCAGGTTTAGGTTTGCGCCGTCCGAATCTGCGGCGTAAACCGATGCCGGGAAAAGCATTAGTGAAAACAGGGGTAGGTGGCGCATCGTGTTTCCTCGATTCAAGCACTGCCTTGCGCGGCGCGCGGGAGTGATACAGGCTTCGTGCCGCCCGGACATAGGCGGACTGTGCTGCCTGTTTGTTTTTGAAAAAAGTTTTCCGATTGATTGTAAAGTAAATAATCAGGATAAACCAGTTTCCCAAACCGGAAGGCGGCGGGAAGGCGGATTGCCGTGCTTGGGAATATATGTTCTTTTTGATAAATAATTTTATTTAAAACAAATAAATATATGTCTTTAATAAATAATCTGTCGAAAACGAAAAATAAATTTATTTTAACATATATTTGCAATGAAACAGGTTTGCCCCACCCGTTTGTTTGCCCTTATCCCTTTCAGACGGCATTCAAGATTCGGGTCTGCGCCACATCCATATGGCGACAAGGGAACAAAAAACCGATGAAACCGCCCCGACCCACCAGCGTTGGGGAAACTGCCAAAACATCATCAGGCAGGATGCGGTCATCATGCTGATGGCGAAAATCTTGGCTTTGCGCGGCACTGCGCCGTTTTGTTCCCAGTTATGAACCATCGGGCCGAAATAGCGGTGCCGGTGCAGCCAGCGGTGAAAGCGCGGGGATGCCTTTGCCCAGCAGGCGGCGGAGAGTAGTACGAACGGCGTGGTCGGCAACAGCGGCAAAAAAATGCCGATTATCCCCAACAGCAGGGAGATGCCGCCGCAGGCAATTAAAAGATAACGGATCATTTTGAAATATTTTTCTTATTGTGCGGATAAGGGCAGGATGTGATACCGAGTTTTGCCCAGCCTTCATGTCCCATTTTTTCCAGCAGGGCGATATTGCGTTCGAATATTGCCGAAGCGTCGGGAAAGGCTTGTGCGGCTTTGGCAATGCTGTCTTCGCGGATGAGGTGCAGCGTCGGATAGGGAGAACGGTTGGTGTAGTTGCCGATGCCGTCTGAATCCGTGCCTTCAAATTGGAAATAGGGATGAAACGGGGCGATTTGGACGATGCCTTCCAAGCCGTTTTCGACAACGGCGGCATCGGCAATGTCGAGCATATCGTTGAATACGTCGAAATCGGGGAATAGGGTCGGGTGAACCAGCAGGGTGGTTTCCAGTTCGGTGGCGGGTGTATTGCCCAGTCGCTGCAGTTCTTCGTCCAAGTCTTCCAAAAAACCGTCAAGGTGTTTGGCTTCGCTGATCGCGATGCGGACAAGGTTTTTAACGTGGGGGGCTTTGGCAAAGGGACACAGGTTCAGACCGATGACGGCTTTTTCCAACCATTGTCCGGTGTGTTCGGCAACAGCATCTTTATTTTCGGAAGTATCGATATTCATTATTGTCATGTAAATGTGTTTGCAGAGTGCACGTGCGGGAAAATCGGGAAGGGCACTATTCCTTCAGCAGGTGGTTGAGCGGCAGGGAGGTGGTGTGTTTGATTTCTTTTAAAACAAAGCTCGATTGCGCATCCTGTACGCCGTGGTGGGATAAAAGCGTATCCAAAACAAAATGGGAAAACGCGTTCATATCGGTAAAAAATGCCTGAAGCAGGTAGTCGGTCTCGCCGGTTAGGGCGAAGCAGCTCAAGACTTCCGGCCATTTTCGAACCGATGCGGCAAAATCTTCCCGCGTGTCTTTTGCTTTGCGGATGGAAACGCGGATAAATGCCTGAAGACCTAAGTTGACGGATTCCGGAGACAGCAGCGCGGCATATTGGCGGACGATGCCGGCATCTTCCAACTGCTTCAGACGGCGCAGGCACGGAGAAGGCGAAAGTGCGACACGTTCGGACAGTTCGACATTGGTCAGCCTGCCGTTTTCCTGGAGGACCTGTAAGATTTTAATATCGGTTTTGTCTAAAGTGAGTTGGGGCATATTTGCGTTCCGTTTTAAGGAATTCGGATTGTCTGTCCGTATGTTTGCGGCAATCCGCATAGATGGAGACCATATTAACATATAAAAAGTTATACCGTCATCCGGGACAAATTTTGTTTTCGGAAAATCATGTGAAAACAGAGGCGGTCGGTTTGCATCTCTTTTAAGACGGCTTGCCCAAACCGCCGATTCAAGACATAATCGGGAAATGTGCAGGAGAGTGTTACACCCAACTACAATGTAACCACCGAAGGCGCAGACACCCTTAAATCGCTCAGGTATCAGGGACTGCACATTGAAACAAACAATCTGGAGAGCGGCGTTAGAATAACGTCCACCGAAGGGGAGAAGGCCGTCTGAACCACCATTCAGACAACCGCGCAAAGCAGTGAGCAGACTGGTTTGCCATCATGCGGATACGGCCGAAAATCTCAGGTTCAAGGACAGATAGGGTCATCCGCGCACAGGTGCGCGGGCGGCATCTGAACAAAAAATCCGGAGAAACTTGAGAATGACTGCTCTGAAAACCACCCCGTTTCATCAAGCCCATCAAGATGCAGGCGCGAAGCCGGTAGATTTTGCCGGCTGGGAACTGCCCATCCATTATGGTTCGCAAATCGCCGAACACGAAGCCGTGCGCACCGACGCCGGTATGTTTGACGTATCCCATATGCTCGTTACCGACGTCGTCGGAGCGAACGCCAAAGCCTTTTTCCGCAAATTGATTGCCAACGACGTTGCCAAACTCGCTTTTGTCGGCAAAGCCCTTTATTCCGCTTTGCTCAACGACAACGGCGGCGTGATTGACGACTTGATCGTTTACCGCACCAACGAGGCCGAAACCCAATACCGCATCGTGTCCAACGGTGCGACCCGTGAAAAAGACACGGCACAATTCCACAAAGTCGGACAAGAGTTCGGCGTTGCCTTCAATCCGCGCTACGACCTCGGTATGCTTGCCGTACAAGGTCCTAAAGCCATTGAAAAACTCCTGACCGTCAAACCCGAATGGGCGGATGTGATTCACGGCCTCAAACCGTTCCAAGGCGCGGATTTGGGCAACGACTGGTTTGTCGCCCGTACAGGCTACACCGGCGAAGACGGCGTCGAAGTGATTCTGCCGGATACCGAAGCCGTCGCATTCTTCAAAGTCCTGCAAACAGCAGGCGTACAGCCTTGCGGCCTCGGCGCGCGCGACACCCTGCGCATGGAAGCCGGTATGAACCTCTACGGCAACGATATGGACGACGACACCAGCCCGCTCGAAGCAGGCATGGGCCGGACGGTTGATTTGAAAGACGAAAGCCGCGATTTTGTCGGTAAAGCCGCCTTGTTGGCATTGAAAGAAAAAGGCGTTGCCGTCAAACAAGTCGGTTTGCTGCTCGAAAAAGGCGGCATCCTGCGCGCGCATATGGAAGTGTTGACCGACAAAGGAAAAGGCGAAACCACCAGCGGCGTATTCTCGCCCAGCCTGAAACAATCTATCGCCATCGCCCGCGTACCGAAAGATTTTGACGGCGATACCGCCAAAGTCCTGATTCGCGGCAAAGAAGCGGACGTGCGCGTACTGAAGCTGCCGTTCGTCCGCAGCGGTCAAAAACAGTTTGATTAATATCGGTTCAGACGGCATTTGTTTGAATTAAGCCGTCTGAAAGCAGGTTTTAAGGAATTGTTATTTCCTATGAAAGCAAATTTTGGCAGTTTATTGTTGTTATTGATGTTATCGGCTTGCGCTTCGTCGCCGGCGAGCGCGGATTGATGTTTTTCGATACAGAAGGAAAATCCCATACTGCAATATTTATGAAAATCGTTGGCGGCAATGGAAAGATTGCCGGCGAGGTGGTGATAGACGGGGAATATGCTCTTGATATTGTCCGCATGAATGATGATTTGAGTATTGCCGTGCAAGATAATAAGGGTAGAAGCCGTGCTTCCGACCTGGAAGCATTGTCGCAAGCGAAATCATTTACCCTAATTGCGTTCAGCCGTTATGCGGGCACAGTTGAAGTGGATAAAGTATCGGCTGTTACAGGCATTTGTGCAGATTACCGCAGCAAAGGCCTGAAGGTTGCCGTTGCAGACAATATGAGGCCCAAACAAGAAATCGTTGTATTCCGTGCAAGCGGCGTAATGGCAAGTAATAAGCGCAAGATAAACGAAGCATATTTGGATTATTCTGCATCCTCTAAACTGCCTTCCGCCCAAAAGCAAGAATTGGAACAAGATAAAAACAATATGATTGCCGTCCATTACGGACGCTTGGAAGAATTAATCGCACGAGGTATCTGCGTACGCTAAGTTGTGCAGATGCCGTCTGAAAATAACCCCCTACCAATGGAGAATCAAACCATGAGCAACAACATCCCAACAGAACTGAAATACGTTGCCAGCCATGAATGGCTGCGCCTTGAAGAAGACGGTACCATTACCGTCGGTATTACCCATCACGCGCAAGAGCTGTTGGGCGACATCGTGTTTGTCGAGCTGCCCGAAGTCGGTGCGAACCTCGCCGCCGAAGAACAGTCCGGTGTGGTTGAGTCTGTAAAAGCCGCATCCGACGTGTATGCGCCGATTGCGGGCGAAGTCGTTGCCGTCAACGATGACTTGCCAGGCGCGCCGGAAACCGCCAACAGCGACCCTTACGGCGCAGGCTGGTTCTTCAAAATCAAACCTGCCAATCCTGCCGATTACGACGGTCTGCTGACTGCCGAACAATACGCGGGCGAAGTGGATTAAACCGCCCGTTTGTCCGACGGCAACCGTCGGACAAACGGAAACTGCACCTTCAGACGGCATTTCTGCGGTCGGAGGTGCAGTTTTTTTGTCCGTGTTTTAAGGATGCAGTTAGGCTATAATAACGGTCTATATCCATCTTCACCGATTTTTTCATGCAACTTACCGCTGTCGGACTCAATCATCAAACCGCACCTTTAAGCATACGGGAAAAGCTGGCGTTTGCCGCCGCCGCCCTGCCAGAAGCCGTCCGCAATCTTGCCCGAAGCAATGCGGCAACGGAGGCGGTAATCCTTTCTACCTGCAACCGCACCGAGCTTTACTGCGTCGGCGATTCGGAAGAAATCATCCGATGGCTTGCCGATTACCACAGTTTGCCGATTGAAGAAATCCGTCCGTATCTGTACACGCTGGATATGCAGGAAACCGTGCGCCACGCCTTCCGCGTTGCCTGCGGCTTGGATTCGATGGTTTTGGGCGAGCCGCAGATTTTGGGGCAGATTAAAGATGCGGTGCGTGCGGCTCAAGAACAGGAAAGTATGGGGGCAAAACTCAATGCCCTGTTCCAAAAAACCTTTTCCGTTGCTAAAGAAGTCCGTACCGATACCGCTGTCGGCGAAAATTCGGTTTCGATGGCTTCCGCGTCCGTCAAGTTGGCGGAACAGATTTTTCCCGACATCGGCGATTTGAACGTATTGTTTATCGGCGCAGGCGAAATGATTGAGCTGGTTGCCACTTATTTTGCCGCCAAAAATCCCCGGCTGATGACGGTTGCCAACCGGACGCTGGCGCGTGCACAGGAGTTGTGCGACAAGCTCGGTGTTAACGCCGAACCGTGCCTGCTGTCCGATCTGCCTGCCATTCTGCACGATTACGACGTGGTGGTTTCTTCAACGGCGAGCCAGCTTCCGATAGTCGGCAAAGGCATGGTCGAACGCGCATTGAAACAGCGTCAGAGTATGCCGTTGTTCATGCTTGACTTGGCCGTGCCGCGCGATATTGAAGCGGAAGTCGGCGATTTGAACGATGCGTATCTTTATACGGTGGACGATATGGTCAACATCGTCCAAAGCGGCAAGGAGGCAAGGCAGAAGGCCGCCGCCGCCGCCGAAACGCTGGTGTCCGAGAAGGTTGCCGAATTTGTCAGGCAGCAGCAGGGCAGGCAGAGCGTTCCGCTGATTAAGGCCTTGCGGGACGAGGGCGAGAAAGCGCGCAAGCAGGTGTTGGAAAATGCGATGAAACAGCTTGCCAAAGGCGCAACGGCGGAAGAGGTTTTGGAACGGCTGTCCGTCCAACTGACCAACAAGCTGCTGCATTCGCCAACTCAAACCTTGAATAAGGCGGGGGAAGAAGATAAAGATTTGGTTCATGCCGTCGCGCAGATTTATCATTTGGACAAATAACGGTGCGCCGGAAAAGGATGCCGTCTGAAGGGGTTTCAGACGGCATATTTTTGTGCCGCCTGACAACATCGTGAAATCCCACATTATATCGATGTAATTACAAAGTATTATCCTATATGCGGATTGGTTTTAAGATTTGTAAATTTGATTTGCATCAAAAATCGCCGATAGATGATTCATATAATATCAATATTAAAGAGTATCGGTATATCGGGGATAGCTATGTCCTGTTTTTCAATCCGGCGTATGTCTGCGTTTCGGGCGCGGATAACGGCGTTTTTTACCGCCTTTGTCTTTTTGACGGCGGCACTGCCCGCTTATGCGGAGCGTCTGCCTGATTTTCTGGCGAAAATACAGCCTTCGGAAATTTTTCCGGGTGCGGATCGTTACGGCAAGCCGGAAGGCAAGCCTATGGTTGCCCGCGTTTACAAAGGCGATGAGCAGCTCGGTTTGGTTTATATCACGACCGATGCGGTCAATACGCGCGGTTATTCGAGCAAACCGATCGATACGCTGATGGCTTTGGCAAACGACGGCACGATAGCCGGGGCGAAACTGGTCGATCATCACGAACCGATTATGCTGATCGGTATCCCGCAATCGCGTGTCGATAAGTTCATCGACAAATATATCGGTCTGAATTTTATTAAAAATCCGCCGACCCCGGGCGTGGCGCCGGGCGACATCATCAGCGGTGCGACTGTTACACTGATGGTGGTTAACGACAGCATCCAGCGTTCGTACAAGGTCATTGCCAACCAATACCGTCTGGGTTCGGACAAGGCCCTTCAGACGGCATCCGCTTCCGATGTTCGGGAAGCCGCGCCTGCGTCAGAAACCCGTCCGCGCCGTATGGCAAATCCCGACAAGCAGGATATTTTGTCTTGGGACGAACTTTTGAAACAAAAGGCCGTCGGCCATCTGCATATCACGCTCGATCAAATCAACAAACTGTTTGAGAAAGGCGGCAAGGCCGGCGTGGCCGATCACGCCGAACAGGGCGATCCTGACGATACCTTTATTGATTTGTATGTTGCCTTGGTCAGCCAGCCTTCCATCGGTAAAAGCCTGCTGGGTGAGGACGGCTGGGCGCATCTGCAAAAACGGCTGAAACCCGGGCAGCAGGCGGTTTTGGTTGCCGGAGAGGGCCGTTATTCTTGGAAAGGTTCGGGCTATGTGCGCGGCGGTATTTTCGACCGTATCGAGATGATTCAGGGGGAGAACAGCTTCCGTTTTACCGATGCCCAACACGAACGCGTCGTCGAGCTGTCTGCCGCCGATGCGCCGCGTTTTAAAGAAGTTTCTTGGTTTACCATCCCTGAAGGCGTAGCGTTTGACGGTGCGGAGCCGTGGCGGCTGTAATTGATGGTTCAGCGCGTCTTGAGTGTGAACGATAAAGCCTTCGTTACCGCCGATTTGGATTACGAACTGCCCCAAGCTTATTACGTCGATGATCCTAAAGCGCCGCCCGTAGAAATCAGCGCGCCTGTCGAAGCAGTACCTGCCGCAGCATCCGATACCGCTTCAGACGGCATTGCCGAAGATGCGTCAGCTGAAAACGGTGTATCCAACCAATTATGGAAACAGATTTGGAAAGCGAAACAGGGGCAGATTGTCGTCGTCGGCATTGCGCTGACCATCCTGCTTTTGGTATTCCTGTTCCAAGATTGGATTGTGCGTTACGAAAAATGGTACGACCGCTTCCGCTTTGCTTTCCTAACTTTTACGCTCTTCTATATCGGCTGGTATGCACAGGCGCAGCTTTCGGTCGTCAATACGCTGACGCTGTTTTCCGCCATCCTTACCGAATTTCATTGGGAATTCTTCCTGATGGATCCGATTGTGTTCATCCTGTGGCTGTTCACGGCTGCAACCATGCTGCTGTGGAACAGGGGGACGTTTTGCGGTTGGTTGTGTCCGTTCGGCTCATTACAGGAATTGACTAACCGCATTGCCAAAAAACTGGGTGTGAAACAGATTACCGTGCCGCATATGCTGCATACCCGTTTGAACGTCATAAAATACCTGATTTTCTTCGGTTTTTTTGCAATTTCGCTGTATGATTTGGGTACGGCGGAAAAATTTGCCGAAGTCGAACCGTTCAAAACTGCGATTATCTTGAAATTCATGCGCGATTGGTGGTTTGTCGCCTTTGCCGTGGCACTTTTGATTGCGGGGCTGTTTATCGAACGCTTCTTCTGCCGTTATCTGTGTCCTTTGGGTGCGGGCATCGCGCTGCCGGGCAGATTCCGCGTGTTCGACTGGCTGCGCCGCTACAAAATGTGCGGCAACCCCTGCCAAATCTGTACGCACGAATGCCCCGTTCAGGCAATCGCGCCCGAGGGCGACATCCATCCGAACGAATGTATCCAGTGCCTGCACTGCCAAGTGATGTACCACCACGATACGCGCTGTCCGCAAGTTGTGGCGGAAAATAAGAAAAAACAAAAACAGGCTGCTGCCAAATCAGGGGAATTGAAAAATGTCTCTAAGCAGCCGCAGGAACAGGTCGTCCGTTTTGTCAAACCCGAAACGGCGCAATCTGAAAAATAAGCATCCGGGGGAAGCCTGAAGCCAAAGTGTCAGGCAGGCAGGGTTTCCCCGGAAGGATAATAAAATTTTTTTCCCATCGGCTTGCCGTCCGAAAACCGGTTTGCCGTATTTTATCCAAGGAGTGTTGTATGTCAGACGAAAAATTAGAACAAAACGGCTTGAGCCGTCGTTCGTTCTTAGGTACGGCCGCCGCTTCCGGTGCAGGTATTGCCGGTGCGGGCCTGTTGGGTTTGGCGGGTTGCTCTAAAGACGGCGAACAGGCTGCCGCTAACGCTTCCGGCGCGGCTCCCGTCGCCAAGGCGCAAGGGGAATCCAAACCCGGCCAACTGTCTTCCGAAGTCGGTCCGGGCGAACTCGATCAATATTACGGTTTCCTTTCCGGCGGCCAGTCCGGCGAGATGCGCCTGATCGGTCTGCCTTCTATGCGCGAACTGATGCGTATCCCCGTGTTCAATATGGACAGCGCGACCGGTTGGGGACGCACCAATGAGAGCTTGAAAGTCCTCAACGGCAATATTACCGAAGAAACCCGTAAATTCTTAAAAGACGGCGGCCTGCGCTGCTACCCCAACGGCGACTTGCACCACCCGCACCTGTCGTTTACCGACCAAACTTATGACGGCCGCTATGCCTATGCCAACGACAAGGCAAACAACCGCGTCTGCCGCGTGCGTTTGGATGTGATGAAGGCCGACAAAATCATCGACATCCCTAATGATTCAGGTATTCACGGTCTGCGTCCGCAACGTTATCCGAAAACCGGTTATGTTTTTGCCAACGGCGAACACATTACCCCTGTCAGCGGTGTAGGCAAACTGGATGATGCGAAAACCTGGAATGCAGTGTACACCGCCATCGACGGCGAAACCATGGAGATCGCATGGCAAGTATTGGTTGACGGTAACCTGGACAACGGCGATGCCGACTATCAAGGCAAATATTCTTTTGCCACCTGCTACAACTCCGAGCGCGCGCTGACCGTACAAGGTGCGTCTTCCAACGAGCAGGACTGGTGCGTCGTTTTCGACCTGAAAGCCATCGAAGAAGGCATCAAAGCGGGCGACTTCAAAGAAGTTAACGGTGTGAAAATGCTGGACGGCCGCGCTGAGGCCAAATCCAAATACACGCGTTATATCCCTGTGCCGAACTCTCCTCACGGCTGTAACGCAAGCCCTGACGGTAAATACATCATGCCCAACGGTAAACTGCCTCCAACCGTTACCGTATTGGATGTCAGCAAACTGGACGATTTGTTCGCCGGCAAAATCAAAGAGCGCGATGTGGTCGTAGCCGAACCGCAACTGGGTCTCGGCCCGTTACACACTGCATTCGACGGTCGCGGCAATGCTTATACGACATTGTTTATCGACAGCCAAATGGTGAAATGGAATATTGACGATGCGATCAAAGCCTACAAAGGCGATAAAATCGATCCGATCAAACAAAAACTCGACGTTCACTATCAACCGGGTCACAACCATACGACCATGGGCGAAACCAAAGAAGCCGACGGTCAATGGCTGGTGTCCTTGAACAAATTCTCCAAAGACCGCTTCTTGAATGCCGGTCCTTTGAAACCCGAGTGCGACCAATTGATCGGCATCTCCGGCGACGAAATGCGTCTGGTACACGACAACCCGACTTTTGCCGAACCGCACGACTTGTGTTTGGTTGCCGCGTCCAAACTGAACCCGGGCAAAACTTGGGACCGCAAAGACCCGTGGTTCTAGCAGGATGCTTTGGAACAGGCGAAAAAAGACGGTGTCGAGCTGGAAAAAGCCGCCAAAGCCGTACGCGAAGGCAACAAAGTACGCGTGTATATGACGGCCGTCGCGCCTGCTTACAGTATCCCGCAGTTTGAAGTGAACCAAGGCGACGAAGTAACCGTTTACGTTACCAACGTCGAAACCATCGAGGACCTGACCCACGGCTTCACTTTGGAAGGCTGCGGCATCGCTATGGAAATCGGCCCGCAAGCCACTTCTTCCGTAACCTTCAAAGCCGTCCGCCCGGGTGTGCACTGGTACTACTGCCAATGGTTCTGCCACGCATTGCATATGGAAATGTCCGGTCAGATGATTGTTCATCCCAAATAATGCGGCCCGACGGCTGAATATGGAGAATGGCGTCTGAAGGCAACAGGTCTTCAGACGGCATTTATAGCCAAACCGCTTGCCGTACCGTTTCAGGCGGTTTCGCTATAAAAACAGGCACATTTGAATGATGCTTTATTTTGTTCGGCCATACCGAACGAAACAGAGGGACACTATGCACACATCCGCGCTCCGTATATGGCTGAAGGCCGTGCTGATACTTGCCGCCGGCAGCATTTTTCAGACGGCATCGGCAGCCGTCGTCCACGTTTCCCCGCAAGACAACCTTGCCGAAATTTTTGCCCGCGCCCGGGCGGGCGATACGATCAAACTGGCTTCCGGCGTATATCAAACCAAACTTTATATCGACAAACCGATTACGATTGAAGGGCCTGCCGACCGTTCCGCAACCATCGAAGGGGACAAGAGCGGGCGTACCATAGCCGTACACGCGCCGGACGTAACGCTCCGCAACCTGACCGTTACCCGTTCCGGTATGAGCCTGCCAGCAATGGATGCCGGTATTTATCTCGAAAAAGCCGCCCCGCGCGCCCTGATTGAACACAACAATATTTTTGATAATTCGTTCGGCGTATACCTTCATGGTTCTGCCGATGCGATGGTGCGCGAGAATAAAATCGTCGGCGATGCGACCTTGCGCGTGAATGAGCGCGGCAATGGCGTTACCGTTTGGAACGCGCCCGGCGCGCAGGTCGTCGGCAACGACATTTCCAAAGGGCGGGACGGCATTTTTTCCAATACCAGCACGCACAACACCTATAAAAACAACCGCTTCAGCGACCTGCGTTTCGCCGTCCACTATATGTACACCAACGACAGCGAAGTCAGCGGCAATATTTGCGTGGGCAACAATATGGGCTATGTGCTGATGTTTTCCGAACGGCTCAAAGTGTTCGACAATATCGCCGTCGGCAGCCGCGATTAGGGCATCATGCTCAACTATGTCAACTATTCCGATATTCACGACAATATTATCAACAAAGCGGGCAAGTGCGTTTTTGCCTACAATGCCAACTACGATAAACTGTCCGCCAATCATTTTGAAAACTGCCAAATCGGCATGCACTTTACCGCCGCCATCGAAGGCACGTCCCTGCACGACAATTCCTTTATCAACAACGGAAGCCAGGTCAAATATGTCAGTACGCGCTTTCTCGACTGGAGCGAGGGCGGACACGGCAACTACTGGAGCGACAACAGCCCGTTCGATTTGAACGGCGACGGCTTCGGAGACAGCGCGTACCGTCCCGACGGCATCATCGACCAAATCATCTGGCGCGCGCCCGTATCGCGCCTCTTGATGAACAGTCCCGCAATCAGCATCGTCAAATGGGCGCAGGCGCAGTTTCCCGCCGTTCTGCCCGGCGGCGTGGTGGACAGCAAACCGCTGATGAAGCCTTATGCCCCCAAAATTCAAACCCGTTATCAGGCGATGAAGGACGAGTTGCTCAAAGAAGCCGAAACGCGGCAGTCGGAACGGGGCAGGGCGGAAAACGGTTCTTTGAACTAGTCTGCTTCAGACGGCACCCGGATTCAAATGCCGTCTGAAAACACAAAAGGAACAACCATGACCACACATCATGTCGAATTGAGGAAGGTAACCAAACGGTTCGGGGCGCAAAAAGCCGTCAGCCAAGTCGATTTGGTTTTGAAGGCAGGAGAAAGCGTCGGGCTTGCCGGACACAACGGCGCGGGCAAGTCCACCATCATGAAGCTGATACTCGGGCTGATTACCCCGACCGAAGGCGAAGTGATGCTTTTGGGCGAACGTACCGGCAGCAAAGCGGGGGCGCGGCTTCGCAGCCAAATCGGCTACCTGCCCGAAACCGTTGCGCTGCACCCTTCGCTGACCGGCATCGAAACGCTGGATTTTTATGCCAAACTTAAAAAACAGCCGCTCACGCAGAACCGGGGGCTGCTTGAGCGCGTCGGCATTTCCCAGACCGCACACCGCCGCGTCGGCACTTATTCTAAAGGGATGCGCCAACGCCTTGCCTTGGCACAAGCCCTGCTGGGCGAGCCCAAAGTCCTGCTGTTTGACGAACCGACAACCGGCCCCGACCCTGCATCACGACAAATGTTTTACGAAGTCGTGCGCGAACTCAACGGGCGCGGCGCGACCGTATTGCTCAGTACCCACGCCCTTGCCGAGTTGGACGGACACGCCGACCGCATTGTCGTGATGAAAAACGGCGTTAAGGTTGCCGACGGCAGTATGGACGAATTGCACGTCCAAAGCGGGCTGCCGCTGACCGTCAATATCCGCCTCAATGCGCCGCGCACCCTCAGCAGCCGCTGGCAGCCGCTTTCAGACGGCATTTCCTACCGGGCGCAATGTCAGGCCGAAGAACGTATGGAACTGTTGGGCGAATTGGGCAGCCTGTCCGACCTTGCCTATTTCGACATCCACACGCCGACGCTTGACGAAATGTACGCACGGTTCTTGAAAAGGGAGGACGTATGAACCCCGTTTGGATTATTACCGGCAAAGAAGCCCGCGACAGCCTGCGTAACCGCTGGGTGCTTGCCGCCGTCCTCCTGCTTGCCGCACTCGCCCTTTCTTTGGGTTTCCTCGGCAGCTCGCCCACCGGTTCGGTCAAGGTCGATCCGCTGACCGTTACCGTCGTCAGCCTGTCGAGCCTGTCTATTTTCCTGATTCCGCTGATTGCGATGCTGCTTTCTTATGACGCACTGATCGGCGAAATCGAACGCGGTACGATGGCGTTGCTGTTGAGTTATCCCATTTGGCGCAACCAAATCCTTGCCGGCAAGTTTGTCGGACACCTCATCATCCTCGCCCTTGCCACCACGGCAGGTTACGGATTGGCAGGCATTACGCTGCAACTTGCCAACGGCGGTTTCGACATCGCCGTTTGGAAACCCTTTGCGCTGTTGATTGCCGCCAGCGTGATTTTAGGTGCGGCATTTCTGTCTATGGGCTACTTGATTAGTGCAAAGGTCAAAGAGCGGGGGACGGCGGCCGGTATTTCCATCGGCGTATGGTTGTTTTTCGTCGTCATCTTCGATATGGCGCTTTTGGGTATTCTGGTTGCCGACTCGAAACAGATCATCACCGCGCCCGTCGTTGAAACGGTGCTGCTGTTCAATCCCACCGACATTTACCGCCTGCTCAACCTGACCGGTTACGAAAATACGGCTATGTATGCGGGTATGGCGGGTTTGAGCGGACAAATCGGCCTGACCGTCCCCGTTTTGCTGACCGCGCAGGTTTTATGGGTTATCATTCCGCTTGTTTTGGCAGCCGGAATTTTTAGAAAGCGACGAATATGAAGAAAACCCTGTTGGCAATTGTTGCCGTTTTCGCCTTAAGTGCCTGCCGGCAGGCGGAAGAGGCACCGCCGCCTTTACCCCGGCAGATTAGCGACCGTTCGGTCGGACACTATTGCAGTATGAACCTGACCGAACACAACGGCCCCAAAGCCCAGATTTTTTTGAACGGCAAACCCGATCAGCCCGTTTGGTTCTCCACCGTCAAGCAGATGTTCGGCTATACCAAACTGCCCGAAGAGCCCAAAGGCATCCGCGTGATTTACGTTACCGATATGGGCAATGTTACCGATTGGACGAATCCTAATGCCGACACGGAGTGGATAGATGCGAAAAAAGCCTTTTACGTCATCGACAGCGGCTTTATCGGCGGTATGGGCGCGGAAGACGCGCTGCCGTTCGGCAACAAGGAGCAGGCTGAAAAATTTGCAAAGGATAAAGGCGGCAAGGTCGTCGGTTTTGACGATATGCCCGATGCTTACATTTTCAAGTAAATCCAAACAGAAATGCCGTCTGAACGTTGAAGCCAAGGTTCAGACGGCATTTTTTGTCATAGGTTCAAACGGGGCAGGTTCGAACAACTGCCCCATTCCTTATTCCTGACCGGGCGTAACGGCGGAATGAGGTTTACATCCCGCCGTAATTCGGTCCGCTTGCGCCTTCGGGGCAAATCCAAGTGATGTTTTGCGTCGGGTCTTTGATGTCGCAGGTTTTGCAGTGCACGCAGTTTGCCGCGTTGATTTGCAGGCGCGGACTGCCGTTTTCTTCGATGATTTCATATACGCCGGCCGGACAATAGCGCGTTTCGGGAGAGGCGTATTCTTTATAGTTCACGTCTATCATCGTTTGCGGATTGTTCAGCACCAAATGGTCGGGCTGGTTTTCTTCGTGCGCGAGATTGGCAAGGAAGACGCTGCTCAAGCGGTCAAAGGTCAACACACCGTCGGGTTTCGGATAATCAATCGGCTTGCACACGGCGGCTTTTTTGAGCTGCTCGTTGTCTTTGCCGTGATGTTTCAAGGTCCACGGGGCTTTGCCTCTGAAAATCATCTGGTCGATGCCGGTATAAAGCGAGCCGAGGTAAACGCCCCATTTGAATGACGGACGGACATTGCGCGCGGCATAAAGCTCTTGATACAGCCAGCTTTGTTCAAACAGTTTTTGATAGTTTCCCGCTTCTTTGCCGCTGTCGAAGCTTTCCACTTCTTCAAAGTTTTCCAACAAGGGGAACACGGCTTCGGCGGCGAGCATGGCGGATTTCATCGCGGTATGAATGCCTTTGATGCGCGGCATATTGAGGAACCCCGCCGCATCGCCGATTAAAACGCCCCCCTTGAACGAGAGCTTCGGCAGGCTTTGCAAACCGCCTTCAATCAGCGAACGCGCGCCGTAAGCAATGCGGCGGCCGCCTTCAAAGGTTTTGCGGATTTCGGGATGGGTTTTGAAACGTTGGAACTCTTCAAACGGCGACAGATACGGGTTTTGATAGTCCAAACCGACCACGAAGCCGACGGCGACTTTGTTGTCGTCGAAATGGTAAATAAACGCACCGCCGTAGGTTTTGCTGTCCAGCGGCCAGCCTGCGCTATGCACCACCAAACCGGGCTGATGCTGTTCAGACGGCACTTCCCAAACTTCTTTGATGCCCAAGCCGTAAGTTTGCGGCTGGCTGTTTTGGTCGAGTTGGAAACGTTCGATGATTTGCTTGGAAAGCGAACCTCGGCAACCTTCGGCAAACAGGGTTTGCCGCGCCCAAAGCTCCATGCCGGGCTGGAAACTGTCGGTCGGCCCGCCGTCTTTGCCTACACCCATATTGCCGGTCGCAATACCTTTGACCGAGCCGTCTTCGTGATACAGCACTTCGGCGGCGGCAAAGCCCGGATAGATTTCCACGCCCATATTTTCCGCCTGCTCCGCCAACCAGCGCACGACTTCGCCTAAGCTGACGATGTAGTTGCCGTGATTGTCGAAATTCGGGGTAATAGGCAGATTGAACGCTTTTTTCTCCGTCAGGAACAACACTTTGTCCTGAGTTACCGTGCGCGTCAGCGGCGCGCCTTTTTCTTTCCAGTCGGGAATCAGCTCATTCAGCGCAATCGGATCGATAACCGCGCCCGCCAGCGAATGCGCCCCCGCCTCCGAACCCTTCTCCGCCACGCAAACGCTGATTTCGCGCCCGTTCTGTTCGGCAAGCTGCTTGAGTTTGATGGCGGCGGACAACCCCGACGGGCCTGCGCCGACAATCACGACATCGTATTGCATACTGTCGCGGGTGATGGATTCTGTCATGGCGGTTCCTGTGTATTTATTATTGAATTGCAAATCCGTAATTATACAACGGGAACATATAGTTACCAAATACAACAAAGGTCGTCTGAAACCATGTTTTCGGTTTTCAGACGACCTTTGTCGAAATTTCAATAAGCACGCCACCATTTTACCTGTCCGACTGCAAACTCCGTCTGCCGCTTGGGATGATGTGTGAAAAACAATTTATTTGAAATCGCCTCCGCTTTTTTCGGCACGACCGCCAAAAT
>NZ_QNRU01000037.1 GCF_003315235.1 Neisseria gonorrhoeae
GGTATGCCGGTCAGTGTGCCGCAGGCGGTGAGTACGAGGGGGATGAGGAGGAGCAGGGTTTTCATGGCAGGGTTTGTTTTGTTTTGAACGGGTTTGAGTGTAAATGGATTTTAAGGGTTTGTAAACGAAAGGGGTGGAAATGCCGTCTGAACGGCGGAAATGGCTTTCAGACGGTATTTGCGCTCAATAATAATATCCCGCGCCCAGAATACACGGTTTGGATGCGCCGGTCGCTTTGTGCGGACTACCGGGAATGCGGTTAATCCAACACGCCGCCAACCACGCAAATGCGGCTGCCTCCACCCATTGAGGATCGAGGTTCAGTTCGGCGGTGCTGTGCAGGGAAACGCGTGTGCCGAAACATTCTGCCAAATCCGCCATTAAAACAGGATTGCGGATGCCGCCGCCGCAAATGTACATTTGACGGGCATCTGCCGCTGCGTGTGAGACGGCGTCGCAAACGGTTTGCGCGGTGAATCGGGAAAGCGTCCGCAATACGTCGTATCGGTTTTCGCCGCCGTCAAGGTAGGTTTCGAGCCAATTTAGGGCAAACAGTTCGCGCCCCGTGCTTTTGGGGTGGGGTTGTGAGAAATACGGGTGGGCGAGCAGCCTGCCGAGCAGTTGCGGCAATATGTTGCCTTGTGCCGCCTTTGCACCGTTTTTGTCGTAAGGCAGCTGCCAGTGTGCCTGCGTCCACGCGTCCATCAGCATATTGCCCGGCCCTGTGTCGAAGCCGAAGGCGGGTGCGCCGGGGGGGAGTACGCTGATGTTGGCAATCCCGCCGATGTTCAGTACCACGCGTGTTTCCCTGTCATCGCGGAACAGGGCTTCGTGAAAGGCGGGGACGAGCGGCGCACCTTGTCCGCCGGCGGCAAGGTCGCGGCTGCGGAAGTCGCCGACGGTAAAAATCCGCGTCAGTTCCGCCAGCAGCGGCAAATCGGCAAGCTGTATGCTGTAACCGTGTTCCGGCGCGTGTCGGACGGTTTGCCCGTGGCAGCCGAGGGCGGTAATGTCGCACGGAGCGAGGTTTTGACTGCACAGCAGTTCGGCGGCGGTTTGCGCGTACAGGCGGCTGAGTTCTTGCGACAACATCCTGCTGCGGTGCAGTTCGTCTGTGCCTGTGTCCTGCAAATCCAGCAATTTGCGGCGCAACCGGTCAGGGTAGGGGGTAAAGGCGTGCCCTTCCGCGCCCAGCCATTTGCCGCCGTCCATCCGTACCAGCACGGCATCCGCCCCGTCCATACTGGTTCCCGACATAATGCCGATGTAAAGCTGTGTTTCCATCATCACTCCCAAACTGGTGCAAAACGCCATTTTAACGTGTATTGACGCTCGTATACCGATTTGCCGCCGCAGTGTAAATAAAGTGTAAATAAATGTTTTAAGACGGGTGGAAAAATATTATAATGCGCCCGCAACATCCAGTAGTAGAAGTGTCATACAAACCGTTTCCGGCAGCAGTTTTGCATTCGGTCAGGTTTGGGGGTATTCGGATGCGGTTCAGAAGGAAGGATGCGTCTGCCATATCCCGAAACGGCAGTTCGACCGGAGGCAGCAATACAGTGTCGGCAACACTCATGATTTCCACCACATTAAAGGAAGATTGCCATGGCTCAAATCCAAATGAGCGCAAATGTTAAAACCATCAACGCCGTCTTTGCCGCCATGCTGGTAGGTACAGTCGGCTATTTTATTTATTGGGGCTTGGGTTATACCCATTACAATTACGCCGCCTTATTCATTATTGCCACGATGTTCGGTGTGTTTATGGCGTTCAACATCGGCGGCAACGATGTTGCCAATTCTTTCGGCACCAGCGTCGGTGCAGGCACGCTGACCATCCCGCAGGCTTTGCTGATTGCGGCGGTATTTGAGGTCAGCGGCGCGGTCATCGCGGGCGGCGAGGTAACCGATACCATACGCAAAGGCATCGTCGATTTGAAGGGTGTTGATTTCGAACCCATACAGTTTGTGTTTATTATGATGTCCGCGCTTTTGGCGGCGGCGTTGTGGCTGCTGTTCGCGTCCCGCAAAGGTCTGCCGGTTTCGACGACGCACGCGATTATCGGCGGCATCGTCGGCAGTGCGTTGTGTATGGCGTTTACGCATAATGCGGACGGGGTGGCGTTGATACGGTGGGGCAAGCTGGGCGAAATCGGGATGTCTTGGGTATTGTCGCCCGTGTTGGGCGGCGCGGTGTCCTATTTCCTGTTTTCGCGCGTCAAGAAAAACGTCTTAGATTACAACGCTTGGGCGGAAGGAACGCTCAAGGGCATCAAGCAGGAAAAAAAGGCCTATAAAGAACGGCACCGCCTGTTTTTCGAGGGTTTGTCCGAAGCCGAAAAAGTCGAGTACGCCACCAAAATGGCGCACGACGCGCAAATTTACGACGAACCCGAATTCGATCCTCAAGAGCTGCAATCGGAGTATTACCGCGGTCTTTATGCGTTCGACAACCGTAAAAACAATGTCGATTCCTACAAGGCGCTGCATTCTTGGATTCCCTTTATCGCTTCGTTCGGCACGATGATGATTTCCGCTATGCTGATTTTCAAGGGCTTGAAAAACCTGCATTTGGGGATGAGCAACGTCAACAGCTTCCTGACCATCTTTATGATAGGCGCGGCGGTGTGGATGGGGACGTTTGTGTTTGCCAAAAGCCTCAAGCGTAAAGACTTGGGCAAATCGACCTTTCAGATGTTTTCATGGATGCAGGTCTTTACCGCCTGCGGCTTCGCATTCAGCCACGGTGCGAACGATATCGCCAACGCCATCGGCCCGTTTGCCGCGATTATGGATGTTTTGCGGACGAACAGCGTTGCCGCGCAAAGCGCCGTCCCTCCGATTGCGATGCTGACTTTCGGCATCGCGCTGATTGTCGGTTTGTGGTTTGTCGGTAAAGAGGTGATTAAAACCGTCGGTACGAGTTTGGCGGAAATGCATCCTGCTTCGGGTTTTACCGCCGAACTGTCCGCCGCATCCGTCGTGATGGGCGCGTCGCTGATGGGGCTGCCCGTGTCCAGTACGCATATCTTGGTCGGCGCGGTACTCGGTATCGGTCTGGTCAACCGCAATGCCAACTGGAAACTGATGAAACCCATCGGTTTGGCGTGGGTCATTACCCTGCCTGCCGCCGCTGTATTGTCGATGGCCAGCTATTTGATTTTGCAGGCAGTGTTCTGATTGTAAAATACTGATGCCGTCTGAACCCGTGTTCAGACGGCATTTTGTTGATGGAATGTGCGGGCTTGTGCCTTATGCACAATCTGTTCTGTCGGGATATGCTGTTTGGTATCTTGGTTTCGGAACGGTCGGACACAAAGGTTATGATATGCCGCCGCCTGTTCTTGAAAACACTTATCCTCGGCAGCAAAATGCCGTCTGAAAAAGCCTTTCAGACGGCTTTTGTACGTTAGCCGCAATCACACCGTTTGCGAATATTTCGCTTTGGTTTCTTTGTGGCGCAGGTGGTAGTCGAAGACCATGGCGATGTTGCGGATGAGGAAGCGTCCTTTCGGTGTAACGGTCAGCCCGTGGCTGTTCAGGCGCACCAATCCCAAACCGGCGAGTTTTTCCAAATCCGCCAGTTCGTCTTTGAAGTAGCGGTCGAACGGGATGCCGAACATACTTTCGTAAATCCTGTAGTCGAGCGCGAAGCGGCACATTAAATCCTGAATGATGTTGCGGCGCAGGATGTCGTCCTGATTGAGCTGGTAGCCGCGCATGATGGGCAGTCTGCCTTCGTCGATGGCGGCATAGTAGGCATCGATGTCGCGTTCGTTTTGGGAATAGGTGCTGCCGATTTTGCCGATGGACGACACGCCGATGGCGACCAAATCGCAATCCGCGTAGGTCGAATAGCCTTGGAAGTTGCGTTGGAGGAAGCCTTCTTTGAGGGCGATGGAGAGTTCGTCGTCAGGTTTGGCGAAATGGTCCATGCCGATGAAGACGTAGCCGCGCTCTGTCAGGGTTTGGACGCAGTATTGCAGCATATCGAGCTTCTCTTCGCTGTCGGGGACGGCGGCGGTATCGATGCGGCGTTGCGGTTTGAACACGTGCGGCAGGTGGGCGTAGTGGTAAAGGGCGAGGCGGTCGGGATCGAGCGACAAAACGGTATCTATGGTGGTTTTGATGCTTTCGGAAGTCTGATGCGGCAAGCCGTAAATCAAATCGACGCTGACGGATTTGAACCCTGCCTCACGGGCGGCATCGATGACTTCTTTGGTTTCTTCGTAGCTTTGGATGCGGTTGACTGCCGCCTGCACTTTGGGGTCGAAATCCTGAATGCCGACGCTCATGCGGTTGAAGCCGAGTCTGCCGAGCATGAGGACGGTGTCGCGGCTGACTTTGCGCGGGTCGATTTCGATGGAATATTCGCCGGACGGTATCAGTTCGAAATGTTTGCGGATCATGCGGAAGACACGTTCGATCTGTTCGTCGCTCAAAAAGGTCGGCGTGCCGCCGCCGAAGTGCAGTTGGGCAAGCTGGTGCCGTCCGTTCAGATGTGGAGCGAGCAGTTCCATTTCTTTTTCAAGATATTCGATGTAGGTATCGGCGCGGCTTTTGTCTTTGGTGATGATTTTGTTGCAGCCGCAGTAGTAGCAGATGGTGTTGCAAAACGGAATGTGAATGTAAAGGGAAAGCGGTTTGTTTAACGCGCCCATACCGCGCAAATGTAAAACTTTGATATATTCGCCTTCGCGGAAACCGTCATGGAAACGGTCGGCGGTAGGGTAGGAAGTATAGCGCGGGCCGCTGGCGGGCAGGCTGGCAATCAGCGCGCGGTCAAACTCGGGGCGGTCATCGTTTACATTGTGATTGTTCTGTATCTGAATGATTTTCATGGTGTGTGTGCGGTTTTATGATGTTAGTCAAATTTTGGATAGTTTGGTAGAATGCCACAGTATGATAAACCTGTCTTGATATGTGTCAACAAGCACATAATCGGGATGGGGCAAAACACACGAAAAGGTACGGTATGGCTTCGCATAATACTACACATCAGATGAAAACGCTGTGTTCTTCCTGTTCTTTGCGGGAACTCTGCCTGCCTGTCGGGCTGCTGCCCAACGAGTTCAGCCAACTCGATGCCGTCATCCGCCAAAGCCGCCGCCTGAAAAAAGGCGAATACCTGTTCCGTGCCGGCGGAGCCTTTACCTCGCTCTTTGCCATCCGTTCGGGCTTCTTCAAAACAACCGTCGCCAGTCAGGACGGCCGCGATCAGGTAACGGGTTTCTTTATGTCGGGCGAACTCATCGGCATGGACGGCATCTGTTCCTATGTGCACAGTTGCGACGCGGTCGCCTTGGAAAACAGCGAGGTATGCGAGTTGCCGTTTACCCATATCGAAGAGCTCGGTCAGAATATCCCCAGCCTGCGTACACACTTTTTCCGCATGATAAGCCGCGAAATTGTGCGCGATCAAGGTGTTATGCTGTTGTTGGGCAATATGCGCGCCGAAGAACGGATTGCCGCCTTCCTGTTGAACCTTTCCCAACGCCTTTATTCCCGAGGTTTCGCCGCCAACGACTTCATCTTAAGAATGTCCCGCGAAGAAATCGGCAGTTATCTCGGGCTGAAACTTGAAACCGTCAGCCGCACATTATCCAAGTTCCATCAGGAAGGATTGATTTCCGTCGAACACAAACACATCAAGATTCTCAATCTGCAGGTGCTGAAAAAAATGGTATCCGGTTGTTCGCACGCCATTTGATTAACCTGTACGAACATTTCAGACGGCATTCTCAATAAACACAGGGCAGACGAAAACATCTGCCCTGTTTGTTGTATCTGCCGCAAAGTGCCGCCTGAAAACCGGCAGCCGCCTAAATCGAAAAATCCTCGCTGATGGGCGTGTACAGAATCCTATCCACCTTCTCGCGTGTCAGGTGCGGCGCAAACGCTTGGATAAAGTCGTAGGCATATCCGCGCAAATAAGTATCGCTGCGCAAAGCTATCCACGTCGGCGACGGCTCGAACAGGTGTGCCGCATCCACAAGCTGCAAATCGCCGTCCGTATCCGGGTTGTATGCCATTTTCGCCATCAGTCCCACGCCCAAACCCAAGCGCACATAAGTCTTCAATACATCCGTATCCGCCGCCGCCAATGCGACATCCGGCCGTTCCAAACGGGCTTTGGCGAATGCCCGCGCGATGCTGCTGCCCGCATTGAATGCAAATTCATAAGTAATCAGCGGAAACCTCGCCAAATCTTCAATACGGAGGGGATTCCTGCATTCGAGCAGCGGATGGTCGTTCGGCACAATCACCGCGTGTGTCCAGTCGTAGCAGGAAAGCCTTCCCAACTCGGGGTGGTCGTCTATCCGTTCCGTAACAATCGCCAAATCAGATTCTCCCGAAGTAACCATTTGGGCGATGGCGGCAGGGCTTCCCTGTTTGATGGTCAGATTGACTTTCGGATAGCGTTTCACAAAATCGGCAACAATCAACGGTAGGGCATAGCGCGCCTGCGTATGCGTCGTGGCAACCGTCAGCGAACCGCTGTCCTGTCCGGTAAACTCGCTGCCGATATTTTTAATGTTCTGTACATCGCGCAAAATACGTTCCGCAATATCCAAAACCACCTTGCCCGGCTGCGAGACCGAAACCACGCGCTTGCCGCTGCGGATAAAAATCTGAATGCCGATTTCTTCTTCCAGCAATTTGATTTGTTTGGAGATGCCGGGTTGTGATGTGAATAAGGCTTCGGCCGCTTCGGAAACGTTCAGGTTGTGCCGGTAAACTTCTAAGGCGTATTTCAATTGTTGTAATTTCATGGCGGGTCGGTGTGGGTCTGTGTCGGGTGGCTGAACATTGTTTATAATTTATCATATTTTCTTGCCGGTACGGTATGGGGCTTTGCCGTTGTGTTTGTTGTTTTTGTGCAACGGCAATCGTGCGATATGGAAAAAATCCCCCTAAAGTAATGACACGGAATTGATTTTTCGGCATGATAGACTATCAGGAAACAGGCTGTTTTACGGTTGTTTTCAGGCGTTGAGTATTGACAGTCCGCCCCCTGTTTCTTTATAGTGGAGACTGAAATATCCGATTTGCCGCCATGTTTCTACAGCGGCCTGTATGTTGGCAATTCAGCAGTTGCTTCTGTATCTGCTGTACAAATCTAATGAGGGAATAAAATGACCAAACAGCTGAAATTAAGCGCATTATTCGTTGCATTGCTCGCTTCCGGCACTGCTGTTGCGGGCGAGGCGTCCGTTCAGGGTTACACCGTAAGCGGCCAGTCGAACGAAATCGTACGCAACAACTATGGAGAATGCTGGAAAAACGCCTACTTTGATAAAGCAAGCCAAGGTCGCGTAGAATGCGGCGATGCGGTTGCCGTCCCCGAGCCCGAACCCGCGCCTGTCGCCGTTGTGGAGCAGGCTCCTCAATATGTTGATGAAACCATTTCCCTGTCTGCCAAAACCCTGTTCGGTTTCGATAAGGATTCATTGCGCGCCGAAGCTCAAGACAACCTGAAAGTATTGGCGCAACGCCTGAGTCGAACCAATGTCCAATCTGTCCGCGTCGAAGGCCATACCGACTTTATGGGTTCTGAAAAATACAATCAGGCTCTGTCCGAACGCCGCGCATACGTAGTGGCAAACAACCTGGTCAGCAACGGCGTACCTGCTTCTAGAATTTCTGCTGTCGGCTTGGGCGAATCTCAAGCGCAAATGACTCAAGTTTGTCAAGCCGAAGTTGCCAAACTGGGTGCGAAAGCCTCTAAAGCCAAAAAACGTGAGGCTCTGATTGCATGTATCGAACCTGACCGCCGCGTAGATGTGAAAATCCGCAGCATCGTAACCCGTCAGGTTGTGCCGGCACGCAATCATCACCAACACTAAGGCTAGGTAATATCTTGCCGATGCATGAGGTTAGCGGATTTTGTACCGGGTACTGTTGCAATATTCGTGAAACGTCGGCCGGTATCGATGATGTGAAACAAACCCCGCTTTTGCGGGGTTTGTTTTTTTGGGTGGTTTTCTGAAACGGCTATCGTCAGAATCGGGGTGCAGGTTCGGATTCGGATTCAGATTCATGTTTGTGTCCCATTGCCGCGCTTTATAGTGGATTAACAAAAATCAGGACAAGGCGACGAAGCCGCAGACAGTACAATAGTACGGCAAGGCGAGGCAACGCCGTACCGGTTTAAATTTAATCCACTATATCGGTTGAAACTCTGATTTTAAGGCGGTAGGATGTGGGTTTGCCCATAGCAAGGGAATCCTTTCTGTATCAAGCCCCGAAAGGGATAATTCATACAAATTCACGCCTTTCCCCCTCATTGGGAAATGGATGGAATCGTGCCCGATGTGTGCGGCACTGTATGCCGGATATGGTTTTATCATCATCCCTTTTCGGTTGAAACCCCGCCAGTTGCAGCGATTGAGCCTAATCGGTGGCGGAAGTTGCCGCTTTGCATTCGGGGCGGCGTGCAGTGCGGTGCTTTGATATGCCGTTTGTGTGTTGAAACAGGGTGGTCGGTGCATACGGGTACGGTATGGCTAAAGCTAAAAGTGAAATACGCTGAAACACTGAATGAGCCGCTTTATTGTTTGTACGACCTTTGCTGCTTTGCTATGATTTAAATTGGATTCGCACGCCGGATATTTTGGGATATGAAAGAATTCGACTTCATCAAACGGTATTTGCAAACAGGTACGGATAAGGATGTCGTATTGGGCATAGGCGACGATGCGGCGATTGTCCGCCCGCGCGAAGGCTTCGATTTGTGTTTCAGTGCGGATATGCTTTTGAAGGACAGGCATTTTTTTGCAGATGTCAAACCTGAAGGCTTGGCTTGGAAGGTTTTGGCCGTCAATATTTCAGATATGGCGGCGATGGGTGCGATACCGCGTTGGGTGCTGCTGAGCGCGGCGTTGCCCGAATTGGATGAAGTATGGCTGGAACGGTTTTGCGGCAGCTTTTTCGGTTTGGCAAAAAAGTTTGGCGTAACGTTAATCGGCGGCGATACGACCAAGGGCGATATGGCGTTCAATGTAACCATTATCGGCGAATTGCCGAAGGGTAGGGCGTTGCGGCGTGATGCGGCGGTTGCGGGCGACGATATTTGGGTGTCGGGGCGTGTCGGTATGGCGGCGGCGGCTTTGAACTGCCGTCTGAAACGGTGTGTGTTGCCGGATGATGTGTTCGCCGAATGCGAACAAAAGCTGCTCCGTCCCGAGCCAAGGGTTGGGCTGGGGCTTGCGCTGTTGCCGTTTGCCCGGGCGGCACAGGATGTTTCAGACGGCCTTGCGCAAGATTTGGGGCATATCCTGACCGCTTCCGGCGTGGGGGCGGAAATTTGGGCCGATTCGCTGCCATCTTTATCTGTATTGAAAGATATTTTGCCCCGAGCGCAATGGCTGTCTTATACTTTGGCGGGCGGCGACGATTACGAGCTGGTTTTTACCGCTCCGGAAAGTTGCCGCAGCCGCGTGCTTGATGCGGCGGAACGGTGCGGCGTGCCGGTAACGTGCATCGGCAAAATCAACGGAGGATGCCGTCTGAAGGTTTTAGATGCCGGCGGCAGGGAATTGGAACTACATTCTTTAGGATTCGATCATTTTGGCTGATTTTAAACCTGACTTTGCGTGGCTGTTGAAACGGCCGTTGTGTTTTTTGGCTTTCGGTTTCGGCAGCGGGCTGGCTCCGTTTGCACCGGGCGCATTCGGCACTTTGGCGGCACTGCCTTTGGCGTTTGTGCTGATTTTGCTCGGCATAGACGGGCTGCTGCTGGCTTTTGTGTGTATCGTGCTGTTTATGTGGGGCATACGTATTTGTGCGTGTGCGGAACGTGAAACGGGTGTCAGCGACCACGGTGGGATTGTTTGGGACGAGATTGTCGCCATGCTGTTTGTGCTGGCGTTTGTGCCGTTCAGGTGGACGTGGTGGCTGGCGGCATTTGTTCTGTTCCGTCTGTTTGATGCGCTCAAACCGCCCCCCGTCGGTTGGTTTGACAAGAATCTGCACGGCGGTTTGGGCATTATGGCGGACGATATGGCGGCTGCGGTGATGACCTTGATTGTCTTGAGGATTGCAATGCTGTTTTAAACGGGGCTGCCTTGTAAAAATGCCGTCTGAAAGCCTTTCAGACGGCATTGTTTCGGAGGTTAACGCGTTACCGGTTTGTATTTGATGCGTTTCGGTTTCGCGCCTTCTTCGCCGAGTCGGCGTTTCTTGTCGGCTTCGTATTCTTGATAGTTGCCGTCGAAGAACACCCATTTGGAGTCGCCTTCACACGCCAAGATATGCGTGGCTATGCGGTCGAGAAACCAGCGGTCGTGCGAAATCACCATCACGCTGCCGGCAAATTCCAACAATGCGTCTTCCAACGCGCGCAGGGTTTCCACGTCGAGATCGTTGGACGGTTCGTCCAGCAGCAACACATTGCCGCCGCCCAACAAGGTTTTTGCCAAGTGCAGACGGCCGCGTTCGCCGCCGGAAAGCTGCCTTGCGATTTTGCTTTGGTCGCTGCCTTTAAAGTTGAAGCGTCCCAAATATTGGCGGGCGGGGATTTCAAACTGTCCGACCTGCAAAATATCGCGACCTTCGGCAATGTTGTCGAACACGGTTTTGTCGTTTTGCAAACCTTCGCGGCTTTGGTCAATCAAGCTCATTTTCACGGTTTGCCCGATTTTCACTTCGCCCGAATCGGGCTGCTCTTTGCCCGCAATCATTTTGAACAGCGTCGATTTACCCGCGCCGTTCGGGCCGATGATGCCGACAATCGCGCCCGCCGGCACTTTGAAGCTCAAATCGTCAATCAGCACTTTATCGCCGAACGATTTGGAAACATTCACAAATTCAATCACTTCGTTACCCAAACGCTCGGCAACAGGGATAAAGATTTCCTGAGTTTCGTTGCGTTTTTGGTATTCGTAGTTGCTCATTTCTTCAAAACGCGCCAAACGCGCTTTGGGCTTGGCTTGGCGGCCTTTGGCATTTTGGCGCACCCATTCCAATTCCTGCTTCATCGCCTTCACGCGCGCGGCTTCGGATTTCGCCTCGTTTTCCAAGCGTTTTTCTTTCTGCTCCAGCCAAGACGAGTAATTGCCTTTCCACGGAATGCCGTGTCCGCGGTCGAGCTCCAAAATCCATTCGGCGGCGTTGTCGAGGAAGTAGCGGTCGTGCGTTACCGCGACCACTGTGCCGGGGAAGCGCACGAGGAATTGCTCCAGCCATTCCACCGATTCCGCATCCAAGTGGTTGGTCGGCTCGTCCAAGAGCAGCATATCGGGCTTGCTCAACAAAAGTTTGCATAAAGCGACGCGGCGTTTTTCACCGCCCGAAAGATTGCCGATTTTGGCATCCCAATCAGGCAGGCGCAGCGCGTCGGCAGCGATTTCCAATTCGTGTTCCGCACCGCCGCCAGTTGACGAACCCGCCGCGATAATCGCTTCCAAGCGGTCTTGTTCTTCCGCCAGCGCGTCAAAATCCGCATCGGGATTGGCGTACTCGGCATACACTTCTTCCAAACGTTTCTGTGCGGCAGCCACTTCGCCCAAACCGCTTTCCACTTCCTCGCGCACGGTTTTTTCCGGATCAAGCTCCGGCTCTTGCGGCAGATAGCCGATTTTGATGCCGCCCATCGGCACGGCTTCGCCCTCAAATTCTTTATCCACGCCCGCCATAATCCGCAGCACGGTGGACTTGCCCGTGCCGTTCAAGCCCAAGAGGCCGATTTTCGCGCCGGGGAAGAAAGAAAGGGAAATATCTTTAATGATGGTTTTCTGCGGCGGCACAACCTTGCTCACGCGCAGCATAGAATAGACGTATTGTTGGGACATAGTTTTCTCGATTCGGTCAAACAAATTTCAGACGGCCATTTTAACCGATAATTTGATTTAAGCCAGTTTATCCGCGAACCGGTATTGCCAAAATCGGGCAGGATTCATAAAATCCGCCTATCCCTTTGAAATTATACAGACAAAAAAATAATAATGATAGGGGATCGCCGCGCCGGCAACCATTTCGGATTTTCCAAAGCAAATACTTTTCAAATCAAAAAAAAGGATTTACTTTATGTCGGAATATACGCCTCAAACAGCAAAACAAGGTTTGCCCGCGCCGGCAAAAAGCACGATTTGGATGTTGAGCTTCGGCTATCTCGGCGTTCAGACGGCCTTTACCCTGCAAAGCTCGCAGATGAGCCGCATTTTTCAAACGCTAGGCGCAGACCCGCACAATTTGGGCTGGTTTTTCATCCTGCCGCCGCTGGCGGGGATGCTGGTTCAGCCGATAGTGGCTACTACTCAGACCGCACTTGGAAGCC
This sequence comes from Neisseria gonorrhoeae, assembly GCF_003315235.1. Taxonomy (GTDB): domain Bacteria; phylum Pseudomonadota; class Gammaproteobacteria; order Burkholderiales; family Neisseriaceae; genus Neisseria; species Neisseria gonorrhoeae. The sequence continues at coordinate 12,281 of NZ_QNRU01000037.1, forward strand.
GCGCTTGGGCGGCCGCCGCCTGCCGTATCTGCTTTACGGCACGCTGATTGCGGTCATCGTGATGATTTTGATGCCGAACTCGGGCAGCTTCGGTTTCGGCTATGCGTCGCTGGCGGCCTTGTCGTTCGGCGCGCTGATGATTGCGCTGTTGGACGTGTCGTCGAATATGGCGATGCAGCCGTTTAAGATGATGGTCGGCGATATGGTCAACGAGGAGCAGAAAAGCTACGCCTACGGGATTCAAAGTTTCTTAGCGAATACGGACGCGGTTGTGGCAGCGATTCTGCCGTTTGTGTTCGCGTATATCGGTTTGGCGAACACTGCCGAGAAAGGCGTTGTGCCACAAACCGTGGTCGTAGCATTCTATGTGGGTGCGGCGTTACTGATTATTACCAGTGCGTTCACAATCTCCAAAGTCAAAGAATACGACCCGGAAACCTACGCCCGTTACCACGGCATCGATGTCGCCGCGAATCAGGAAAAAGCCAACTGGTTCGAACTCTTAAAAACCGCGCCTAAAGTGTTTTGGACGGTTACTCCGGTACAGTTTTTCTGCTGGTTCGCCTTCCGGTATATGTGGACTTACTCGGCAGGCGCGATTGCAGAAAACGTCTGGCACACTACCGATGCGTCTTCCGTAGGCCATCAGGAGGCGGGCAACCGGTACGGCGTTTTGGCGGCGGTGTAGTCGGTTGCGGCGGTGATTTGTTCGTTTATTCTGGCAAAAGTACCGAATAAATACCATAAGGCGGGTTATTTCGGCTGTTTGGCTTTGGGCGCGCTCGGTTTCTTCTCTATCTTCTTCATCTACAATCAATACGCACTCATCCTGTCTTATATCTTAATCGGCATCGCTTGGGCGGGCATTATCACTTATCCGCTGACGATTGTGGCCAACGCTTTGTCGGGCAAACACATGGATACTTATTTGGGCCTGTTTAACGGCTCTGTCTGTATGCCGCAAATCGTCGCTTCGCTGTTGAGTTTCGTGCTTTTCCCGATGCTGGGCGGCCATCAGGCAACCATGTTCTTGGTTGCAGGCGCAGTCTTGCTGCTGGGAGCCTTCTCAGTCTGTCTGATTAAAGAGACCCACGGCGGGGTTTGAGCGATGAGCGATACCCCCGCTACCCGCGATTTCGGCCTGATCGACGGGCGGGCCGTAACCGGCTATGTGCTGTCCAACCGGCGTGGTACGTGCGTCTTCGTGCTGGACTTGGGCGGGATTGTGCAGGAATTTTCCGTTTTGGCAGACGGCGTGCGCGAAAACCCCGTGGTGTCGTTCGACGATGCGGCTTCCTATGCGGACAATCCGTTTCAGATTAACAAGCAGATAGGGCGCGTGGCCGGACGCATCCGCGGTGCGGCGTTCGACATCAACGGTAGGACTTACCGCGTGGAGGCCAACGAAGGCAGGAACGCGCTGCACGGCGGTTCGCACGGGCTGGCCGTTACCCGTTTCAACGCGGTGGCGGCAGACGGCCGACGGTTATCCCAACGATTTGGATATTTCCTACCGCTTGGACGAGGACGGCCGGCTTACCGTTACCTATCGCGCCACCGCGCTCGGCGACACGGTGTTCGACCCGACGCTGCACATTTACTGGCGGCTGGACGCGGGCCTGCACGATGCGGTTCTGCATATTCCGCAGGGCGGACATATTCCGGCCGATGCCGAAAAACTGCCCGTCTTAACGGTTTCAGACGGCCTCGAAGTATTTGATTTCAGCCGGTCCAAGCCGCCGGATGCCGCCGTTGCCGCCCTGCGCCGCGAAACGGGCCGGTTTTGACGACGCTTACCGCGTGCCGTCCGATATAGGCCGTCCCGCCGCCGTGTTGCAAGCCGGACGCCGCCGTCGTATCAGCATATACAGCGACCGCAACGGCTTGGTCATCTTTACCGCCGCCCCGCAGGATTTCGCGCGGCACGATGCGGGCGTTTACGACGCGCTGGCGACCGAGGCGCAGACGCTGCCCGACAGCCTGCATTGGCCCGAATTCGGCAATATCCGTCTGAACAAGGGTGATACTAGGGAGGCGACGATTGCTTACGGCATCGAATCCCTTTCTTAGGAGCTTCCTAACACCGGTTTCAGACGACCTTTTTATAGTGGATTAACAAAAACCAGTACGGCGTTGCCTCGCCTTGCCGTACTATCTGTACTGTCTGCGGCTTCGTCGCCTTGTCCTGATTTTTGTTAATCCACTATAAGATTTCACCATTCCCTCAAATCAATCCAAACAGGAGCTTTACGATGTACACAAGAATTATGGAAATCAGCCCTTGGACGCTGCGTTCGGCAAAACTGGAAAAAGAACACAAACGGCTGCAAGAGAGCCTGACCAGCTTGGGCAACGGCTATATGGGTATGCGCGGCAGCTTTGAGGAAACCTACTCCGCCGACAGCCACTTGGGCACCTACATCGCCGGCGTGTGGTTTCCCGACAAAACCCGCGTCGGCTGGTGGAAAAACGGCTATCCCAAATATTTCGGCAAAGCCATCAACGCGCTCAATTTCAGCAAAGTCAAAATCTTTGTCGACGGGCAAGAGGTGGACTTGGCGAAAAACGACGTTGCCGGCTTCTCCGTCGAACTGGATATGCAACACGGCGTGTTGCGCCGCTCGTTCACCGTATTCGGTGTGCGTTTCGATGTGTGCAAATTCCTGTCGGTCGCGCAAAAAGAGCTGGCTCTCACCCGCTGGGAAGCCGTGTCCGTTGACGGCAAAACCCACCAAGTCCGCATCGATTCCATCATCGATGCCGACGTGAAAAACGAAGACTCCAACTACGAAGAAAAATTCTGGCAGGTATTGGACAAAGGCGTTTCAGACGACCGCTCCTACATTGCCGCCCAAACCGTCGCCAACCCTTTCGGTGTGGAACAATTTATCGTCAACGCCGGGCAAACCTTCGCCGGCAGCTTCAAAGCCTTCGGCGGCAGCCAAACCGATTGGCAGGTCTCTAATTCTTTTGAAGCCGAAGTCGGCGGCACGCCCGAAACCTTTGAAAAACGCGTGATTGTTACCACCAGCCGCGATTATCAGGGCTTGGAAGCAGTGAAAGCCGCCGGCCGCGCCTTATCTGAAAAAATCGCAGGTGTTGCGTTTGAAACCTTGCTGGATGCGCACAAAGCAGGCTGGCAGCATCGTTGGGAAATCGCCGACGTGGTCATCGAAGGCAGCGACGAAGCACAGCAGGGCATCCGCTTCAACCTGTTCCAACTGTTCTCCACCTACTACGGCGAAGACGCGCGTCTGAACATCGGCCCCAAAGGCTTTACCGGCGAAAAATACGGCGGCGCGACCTATTGGGACACCGAAGCCTACGCCGTGCCGCTCTACCTTGCACTGGCGGAACCCGAAGTTACCCGCAACCTGCTGCAATACCGCCGCAACCAAATTGCCGCAGGTGCAGCATAACGCACGCGAACAGGGCTTGGCGGGCGCACTCTGTCCGATGGTAACGTTTACGGGCATCGAGTGCCACAACGAATGGGAAATCACCTTCGAGGAAATCCACCGTAACGGCGCGATTCCTTACGCCATCTACAACTACACCAACTACACCGGTGACGAGTGCTATCTTGCCAAAGAAGGCTTGGAAGTCTTGGTCGAAGTGTCCCGCTTCCGGGCGGACCGCGTCCACTTCTCCAAACGCAACGGCAAATACATGATTCAAGGCGTAACCGGTCCGAACGAATACGAAAACAACATCAACAACAACTGGTAAACCAACACCCTCGCCGCATGGGTATTGGGCTACACCCGCGAAGCCTTGGCGAAATACCCGCGTCCGGGTTCGAACGTGAGCGCCGCCGAGTTGGAAAAATGGGCGGACATCAGCGCGAATATGTACCGTCCGCATGACGAAGAACTCGGCGTATTCGTGCAGCACGACGGCTTCCTTGACAAAGACATCCGCCCCGTATCCGCGCTTTCGCCCGACGATTTGCCGCTCAACCAGAAATGGTCGTGGGACAAAATCCTGCGTTCGCCCTTCATCAAACAGGCGGACGTATTGCAAGGCATCTACTTCTTCGGCGACCGTTTCGACATGGACGAAAAACGCCGCAACTTCGACTTCTACGAACCGATGACCGTGCATGAAAGCTCGTTGTCTCCATGTATCCACTCCATCCTCGCTGCCGAACTGGGCAAAGAAGAAAAAGCCGTGGAAATGTACCGGCGCACCGCCCGCCTGGACTTGGACGACTACAACAACGACACCGAAGACGGCCTGCATATTACTTCTATGACCGGCTCGTGGCTCGCCATCGTCCAAGGTTTCGCCCAAATGAAAACTTGGGGCGGCAAACTCAGCTTCGCACCGTTCCTGCCGAGTGCGTGGACAGGCTATGCCTTCCACATCAACTACCGCGGCCGTCTGATTAAAGTCGCCGTCGGCAAAAAACGTCGTCTTCACCCTGCTCAAAGGCGATCCGCTCGAATTGCAGGTGTACGGCAAAGACATCACGCTCAACGGCAGCCACACCGTTGCATTGGAAAAATAAGGAGGGCGCAAAATGACTTTTACCGCAGTGCTCTTCGATCTCGACGGCGTGATTACCGATACCGCCGAATACCACTACCTCGCATGGAAAAAGCTTGCCGAAGAATTGGGCATCGGCATCGACCGCAAGTTTAACGAGCAGCTCAAAGGCGTGTCGCGCGACGATTCGCTCAAACGCATCCTCGCGCACGGCGGCAAAACCGTCGGCGAAGCCGAGTTCGCCGAACTGACCTGCCGCAAAAACGACAACTACTTGGAGATGATTCAGGCAGTCAAACCCGAAGACGTGTACCCCGGCATTTTGCCGCTGCTGGAAGCATTGAGGGCAAACGGCAAAAAAATCGCCCTCGCGTCCGCCAGTAAAAACGGCCCGTTCTTGCTCGAACGCATGGGGCTGACCCACTTCTTCGACACCGTCGCCGACCCTGCCGCCGTCGCGCATTCCAAACCCTCCCCCGACATCTTCCTTGCCGCCGCCGAGGGCGTGGGTGCGGACATACGCCGCTGCCGGCGTCGCCGCCATCAAAGCCTCTGGCGCTTTGCCCATCGGCGTGGGCAAAACCGAAGACTTGGGCAGCGACATCGCGCTGGTGTCCGACACCGCCGAGCTGACCTACGCCTACTTGCAAAATGTGTGGGAACAGTCGGGCAGATAAAATTCTAAGGAAGTAAAAAGGCCGTCTGAACAGTGTTTCAGACGGCCTTTCTGCTTTTAGAACAGAATGATAACCCGAGACCTTTGCAAAATTCCCCAAAATCCCCTAAATTCCCACCAAGGCATTTAGGGGATTTCCCATGAACACCTTCTTCCGGCAAACCGCCCAAGCCATGACTGCCAAACACATCGGCCGCTTCCCGCTATCGGAGTTGGACCAGGTGATTGATTGGCAGCCGATCGAACAATACCTGATCCGTCAAAAAACCCGTTACCTCCGAGACCGCCGCGGCCGTCCCGCCCATCCCCTGTCGTCCATGTTCAAAGCCGTCCTGCCCGGACAATGGCACA
>NZ_QNRU01000038.1 GCF_003315235.1 Neisseria gonorrhoeae
CCGCGGCAACGGTATAGGCCCGCCCGTTGCGTTTCGGAATGCCGAAGACAACCGCTTTTCCTGCCGCGCCGCGACCGCGTCTGCCTTTACGCCGTACGCCGAAACAGCTTCCGCCCGGCCCGGCGGGGCCCCGAAAACCTCATCGGCAGCCAAGGCCAAACGATGGTTGGCAACCGTGCGGATTTTACGGTAAAACAGTGCCGCCGAATCGGGATGGATACCCAAAATATCGGCGGCAGAACGGGCGGTAACTTCCGGTACAAAAGAACGGAGCGGTTCTTTTTGTACTTCTTTCTTTAATTTGCAGTGTGTTATCTTCATATTTCGAGGGTAACATATCTGCTAATCTGGTACAGACCCTATTTTTTTGACTGCCCGGCGGCAGGTTTCGGTAAGGACGGCGGCAAATCGGGCTTCGTCTGCCGGTTTGCCGCCGAAAAAAATAAAATCGTAAAGGGTGATGCCGTTTTCGGAATGGCGGTAATGCCCGCCCGGGCATTCGCCGTCTGTCTGCCTGTGGATTTTGGCAATCAGGCGGGGATAGCGGCAATGGGTAATGAAACGGCTTGCGCCGTCTTGCCCGATAATCCATTCGGGGTAGCGGTTGAATAGTGCGGCTCTGTTCATTTTGTTGAGGGATAAAGCCCCTCGCGGGGCTTGTGGTCAGGCAAATTTGAATATCAGTGCCAACACGGCGGCGATGGCGGTAACCAGACCGGTGGCCGCCATCATGGGATACCAGCGGGACTCTTGGGCTATTTTTACGGATTCGGCGTTGATTTTGTGCGCGTCGGCAATGATTTTGGCGATTTCGGCATCTATTTTTCTTAACTCGGTGCGTTTTGTTTCTTGTTCGATTATGTTTATTGGATTTCCTTTCGTTTTTGGCGGTTGCCGCCGCTTGTCGGATGGCAGGATGTCTGCCATGTATGTATGTTAATACCTTTTAGGTTTTATTGCAAGTGTTTTGGGCGGCGGCTTCGTATGCTTGGCGGTGGCGGCGGCCGTACCATTCGGCGAGTTCGCGCCGCTCTTGGAGGCGGTAGCTGTCGGCGGTCAGGTAGTGGTGCAGGCTTGAGAAGCCGGCGCGTTGGAGGGCGGCGCGGCTGATGTGGCCAAGGGCGAGGTCTGTTGTGAGGGTGTCTTTTCCGGCGGTCAGGCTGATGTTGGTGAAGAGGTCGCGGAATCCGTGCATGGTGTGTTTGGATTTGCCGGGGTGCTGCCGTCATAGCCCAGTCGTCGGATGGCGTTGTGGGCGAATTTGATGCTGATGTGGTCGGGATGGGGGGGCGGGTTTGCGCCGTGGGCGGATGCCTGGGAAAAGGTGGATGTTGTCGCCGGTCTGTGTGTGCAGCTCTCGGAGTATTTCTACTGCCCAGTCCGACAGTGGGACGGTAAAGGGGTGTTTGGTCTTCATGTCGGCGGCGGGGATGTGCCATAACCGGGCGGTGAGGTCGATGTCTTGCCAGCGGGCGGAAAGCAGTGCGGACGGACGGGGGACGGTCAGGGCGGCAAGCAGCAGCAGGGGGCGGGCGTACGGGTGCAGGTCGTGGGCGGTTTGGAGGGTGCGGTAAAAGTCGGGCAACTCGTCGGGGCGGATGTGGGGCTGGGGTTTGGGTTTGCTTGTGTTTAGCAGTGGGCGGGCGGTGGTTGCGGGGTTGCGCCGTTCGTCGGTAATGATGCCGCGCTGGACGGCATAGTCCCATATTTGGGCGAGGATTTGGACGGTGCGCCGGGCGCAGGCGGGGATGTTGATGCGGTTGAGGTGTTCGATAAATTTTGATACGCCGGCGGTGGTGATGTCGTTGATGTCGGTGTTGTCTTTGTAGTAGTCGGTCAGGTAGGCGAGTGAACGGCGGTCGCCTTCCAGTGTGTTGTCGGCGCGTTGCCCTTGACGGCTGCCGTACCACGCGCGGGCGATTTCGGGAAGGCTGCGCCCGCTGCCGGGACGGGTGCGGTGGTGTTCGGCGACGGGGTCGATGCCGGCGGCGGTCTGCGCCCGGGCGGCGCGGGCAAGTTCGCGGGCCTGCTTGAGGCTGACGGCGGGATATACGCCCAAGGCTAGGGTTTTTTCGCATCCGCCGTGCCGGTAGCGCATCCGCCAGTATTTGCTGCCGTTGGGGTGCAGCAGCAGATATAAGCCGCCGCCGTCGGCCAGCTTGCTTTGTTTGCCGTCTGCCTTGGCTGCTTCTATTTGTTTTTGGGTCAGTTTGTTGTGTGCCGCCATTTTGTTTGCCTTTGCCTTTGGGTTTGGTTGGGGTGCTTCTGTGTTCGGGCTTGTGTTTTGTACCCTAATTTGTACCCGCTTTTTTGTGTTGCTTGCTGTGAGTGGCAGTATAGGCGTGAGGTCTGTTTTTGCAAATTGGTTTTTGTATATCGCTGTTTTTTATTTTGTTTTGTGTGTGGGCGTGGGTAGGGGTTGGGAGCGTTCGTTTTTAGAAGCCGTTTTCCATCATGATTTGACCGGGAATGCGGTTGCGGTGCATGGCGTAACCCATATCGAGCAGCGTTTGGAAAGTGTCTTTGACCATTTCCGGGTTACCGCAAATCATAAACCGTGTGGATTCCGGGGTGAGCTTGGTATGCAGCGCCTGTTCGATGCTGTTGTTTTTTAAGAGTTCCGGAATGCGTTTTCCGCTTAAGCCCGAGGGGTTGGCGGCACGGGTGGTAACAGGGACGAAACGGAACGAGTGTCCGTATTCGCCTACCAGGGGATGTTCGGACAATGCGGCCAGCCGGTCGTTGAAAATCAATTCTTCGGGAAAAGATACGGAATGTATCAGGTTGACGGTATCGAAACGCTGCCGGATTTCGGGTTGTTCGAGAATGGAAAGGAAGGGGGCGATGCCCGAGCCGGTACAGAGCATCACCAAATCCTTGCCGTCGGGGAAGCGTTCGGGCAGGAGAAAGCCAGTGGCATTTTTATCGAGCAGGATGGTGTCGCCCTGTTGCATTTTGGCGAAAAGGGCCGACATGGGGCCGTCTTGGATGAGTACGGCAAAATATTCGAGCGTGTCGGCATATTCTGCGGAAACGACGGAATAGGCACGCCAAATAAAGCCTTTACCTTCGTAGAAACCGAGTCGGGAGAACTGTCCGGCTTTAAAACGGTAGGATTCGGGACGGCTGATGGCGAAAGTGATGAGTTTCGGCGTGTGGTGTTTGACCCACAAAATCTTTTCTTCGGTGAATTTTGCTTCGGGCGAGGCTGCCATGTTGTTGTCCTTGAGTGTGTTTGTCGGGATTATAGCCAATTTGGGTGTTTTTTTCTGCCTTACTCTGCTGGATTTTATGAAAAAGTTAGGCTTAACCGTTTTTATCATCATACTTTTTCAAATACTACTAAAAAATGCATTACCGACTAGGCGGTAATGAGTATGGACAGTTTTACAAAAGTTTCGGCCTACAGTTTATAGGTTTATAATAATAAAAATATCTATCAAAAGAATGTAATTTTTCTTTTTTAAAAGTTGCATCTTGCCATTCTTGTAATCACATTCGTAATATTAAACATTTTTCAAATATGAATCAAATAGATATTGAGGTAAAACTTTCCCTTTCCTATCTAGTTCTATTAATTCCTCAAAAACTATCTTACCTTTATCATAAAAAACAATTTTTTGGAAATCTGAATTGATTATATACAGTTTTACATGATCCCAGTTAAAGTTCGTTATATCACTAATTAAGAATTCTTTTTTATTATAATCAAAACTTATTTTGCTTATTACATTCTTTTCAAATATAAAGAAAATAACAATAGTGATTAATAAAGAAAATATATAAATTATATTTTTATTCATCTTTTATCTTCTCCATTGTCTGGCTGAAATTTGTGCTCTGATTTGTTTTCTCCTCTGTTGAATTTTAAATCCGGTACTGGTATTATCTAAGTAAATCAATATATTTGATTGTATTTTGGTAATATTTTTCAGATAATTTTTTCTTACGATATCATAATTTCCATTACTGTTTCTTTCTGCTTGATAAAAACCATTATTTTTATCGAGTTTCAAAATTAATCCAGCCAACTCTTTTGTATTTAACCTGTTAGTATATTTGGATTTTGTCCGATGCCCGCAGTAAAATATCCCTTTTATCCTCGGCAGAGCCGATGTCTTTACGCAAAATCATCCACATCGATATGGACGCGTTCTACGCATCGGTAGAACTGCGCGAACAGCCGCATTTGAAAGGGCGGCCGGTGGTCGTCGCGTGGGAGGGCGCGCGTTCGGTGATTTGTGCCGCATCGTATGATGCACGGCAGTTCGGGCTGCATTCCGCGATGTCGGTGGCAACGGCGAAAAGGCTGTGTCCGCAAGCGGTGTATGTGCCGCCGCATTTCGATTTGTACCGTCAGGTTTCTGCGCAGATTCACGCCGTATTCAGACGTTATACCGATTTAATCGAACCCCTGTCGCCGGACGAAGCCTATCTTGACGTTACCCGTAATTTCAAAAATATCCCTTACGCCGGCGAAGTTGCCAAAGAAATCCGTGCCGCCATTTTTGCGGAAACGGGTTTGACCGCATCCGCAGGCATCGCGCCGAACAAATTTCTGGCGAAAATTGCTTCCGACTGGCGCAAGCCGAACGGGCAGTTTGTGTTGCCGCCGCACAAAGTTATGGCATTTTTGGAAACCCTGCCTTTGGGCAAAATCCCCGGAGCGGGCAAGGTAACGCTGAAAAAAATGCAGTCGCTGGGTATGCGGACGGCGGGCGATTTGCGCCGTTTCGAGCGCGGCGAGCTCTTAAACCATTTCGGACGCTACGGCTACCGCCTCTATGATTTGGCGCGCGGTACGGACGAACACCCCGTCAAAGCCGAACGCGAACGCCTCCAAATTTCCACAGAAATCACCCTGCCCGAAGACCTGCCGCTCGGGCAGGCTGCCGGACACCTGCCCCATCTTGCCGAAGACCTGTGGCGGCAAATCACGCGCAAAAACGTCGAAGCCCAAAGCGTAACGCTCAAGCTGAAGACCTACGATTTCCGCATCATCACGCGCACGCTGACTTATTCCTCCGTATTGCCCGACTGCGCAGCTCTGCTGCAGGCTGCGCAAATGTTGATGGCGCGCGTCCCGCCGCAGACGGAAGACGCGTTCCGCCTCATCGGTATCGGTGTCGGCAGGCTTGTACCGAAAAATCAGCAGCAGGATTTGTGGGCGTAAACCGCTTGACGCGCGCCGTTCAAAAAATATGCCGTCTGAACGTCTTTCAGACGGCATTGCGGCTCCGGTTTAATCCGCCGGGCCGCTTTTTTTTAGGTTGTCGATCCTTCCGATTATATCGGCAAGGTTACGTCTGCCTTCTTCTTTGCTGACAATCGGTTCGCCGCCTTTGCGCCCCAGGATTTTCAAATCTTCCTGCGGCATTTCGTCTATGAATCGGCTGGGTTCGGGGAATTGCCATATGCCTTGTTTTTTGCGTTTGACACAGTGGGTCAGCGTGAGTTGGCGTTTGGCACGGGTGATGCCGACGTACATCAGGCGGCGTTCTTCTTCGACGTTGCCTTCTTCGATGCTGTCGTTGTGCGGCAAAACACCTTCTTCGCAACCGACAAGGAAAACATACGGATACTCCAAACCTTTGGCGGCGTGCAGCGTGGATAGCGAGACGGCATCGGTTTCTTCTTCGTCTTTTCCTTCCAAAAGCGTCATCAAGGCGACGGTTTGGGCGAGTTCGATGACGTTTTTGCCGTCCCGTTCGCCTTTTCGTGCGAACCACGATACCAACTCGCCGACGTTGCGCCATTTGATTTCGCCGGCTTTGCCTTCTTCGTTTTGCATCAAATGGTTTTCATAGTCGATTTCTTCGAGCAGGCTGTTGATGAACTCGCCCGCTTCGTCGATTTCGGCTTTGGCGCGGTAGTTGCCGAACATATCCATAAAGGCTTGCAGGTGTTGGCGGTTGGTATTGTTCAGTGTGGCAAGGGCTTCTTCGTTTTGTGCGGCTTCATACAGGCTGCATTCGTGTTCGTGCGCGTAGGCGTTGAGTTTGCCCAGCGTTACATCGCCGATGCCGCGTTTTGGCGTGGTAACGGCGCGCAGAAAGGCGGGATCGTCGTTGGGGTTGGCAAGCAGCCGCACATAAGACAACACGTCTTTGATTTCGGCTTTGTCGAAAAAGCTTTGTCCGCCGGAGAGACGGTAGGGGATGCGCGCGCCGCGCAATGCTTCCTCGAAAATCCGTGCCTGATGCTTGCCGCGGTATAACACGGCAAAATCGGCGTATCGGGTTTTGTCGCCGCCGATGAGTTTTTGTTTGACGATTTGGCTGACGACCCAATCGGCTTCGTGCTGCTCGTTTTGGCAGGCAACGACTTTAACCGGCTCGCCTTCGCCCAATTGCGACCAAAGTTTTTTGGTAAACAGCTTGGGGTTGTTTTCGATGACTTTGTTGGCAATTTTGAGAATCCGCGCGGTGGAGCGGTAGTTTTGCTCCAGTTTGATGACCTTCATCTGCGGATAGTTTTCCTGCATTTTGCGCAGGTTTTCCATGTTCGCGCCGCGCCATGCGTAGATGGACTGGTCGTCGTCGCCGACGGCGGTAAACATCCCTTCCGCGCCTGTCAAGAGTTTCATCAGCGCAAATTGGCAGGTATTCGTATCTTGGCATTCGTCAACCAACAGATAACGCAGCCGCCGCTGCCATTTGTTGCGCACTTCACTGTTTTGCTGCAACAGCACGGCAGGCAGGCGGATTAAGTCGTCAAAATCTACTGCCTGATAGCTTTGCAGGGTTTCCTGATAACTTGCATACACGCGCGCGGTTTGTTGTTCCCACACATTAGAGGCCGTCTGAACGACATCTTCAGGCGTTTTTAAATCGTTTTTCCAAAGGGAAATCTGGTGCTGCGCCTTGAATACGGCTTCTTTTCCCGTGCCGCCTAAGAGTTCGCCGATGATTTTGGCGCTGTCGGTAGAGTCGAGAATGGAGAAGTTTTTTTTGTAACCGATATGGTTCGCCTCTTCGCGCAGAATCTTCATGCCCAAAGAATGGAACGTGCAAATCGTCAGCCCGCGCGTTTGCGGTTTGGGCAGCATTTTGGCGACGCGCTCCTGCATTTCCGCAGCGGCTTTGTTGGTAAAGGTAATCGCGGCGACGGTATGCGGCAGATAGCCGACATTGACAATCAAATGCTTGATTTTTTGCGTAATCACGCCGGTTTTGCCGCTGCCTGCGCCGGCAAGGACGAACAGGGGGCCGCCGAGGTAGCGGACGGCTTCGAGCTGTTGGGCATTGAGTTTCATCATGTTTTGATGCCGTCTGAAATCAGTCTGCGCCGCTTTCGAGGCAGTCGAGTGCCGCACGGAGGGCGGATACGCCGATTTGCCCCGGCGCGGAGTTTTGCGTTCCCGAACCGAACGTGATGCTTGAGCCGAACACCTGTCCGGCAAGCCGGCTGACCGCACCCGTCTGCCCCATCGACATCGTAATAACCGGTTTGGCGACAAGCCGTTTCGCTTCGAGCGTGGCGGAAAGCAAAGTCAGCACATCTTCCGAGCTTTGCGGCATCACCGCAATTTTGCAGATGTCCGCGCCGCAGTCCTCCATCTGTTTCAGACGGCATACGATTTCTTCTTGCGGCGGCGTGCGGTGAAACTCATGATTGCAGAGCAGGGCGGCGATGCCGTTTTTTTGAGCATTTGCCACGGCGCGGCGGACGGCGGTTTCGCCGGAAAACAGCTCGATATCGATAATGTCGGGCAGGCGGCTTTCGATCAGCGCGTCGAGCAGTTCAAAATAATAATCGTCCGAACACGGGAACGAGCCGCCTTCGCAATGCCGTCTGAACGTAAACAGCAGCGGTTTGTCGGGCAGCGCGTCGCGGACGGCCTGCGTGTGGCGCAATACTTCGCCGATGCTGCCCGCGCATTCCAAAAAGTCGGCGCGGAACTCGACGATATCGAAGGGCAGGTTTTTGATTTGGGACAGCACGGAGGATAAATCGGCGGCATCTCGGGCGACAAGCGGCACGGCGATTTTGGTGCGCCCGCTTCCGATAACGGTATTTTTGACGGTCAGGCTGGTGTGCATGGCGGTTCAAGCGGCTGGCGGGAAAAGTAAGGGCACCATTATAGCAAAGGAGGGACAATGTTTCAGACGGCATTCGGTCTGAAGCGGATGGTAGCCCCCGAAAGGCAAACATGCGATAATGACCGACCGATTCATATTCCGCGCCGCAGCCCGTGTTGCGCCGCAGCCCACATACCGCATTTGTTCCGGAGTAACCCCCATGTCAGACGACAAAAGCAAAGCCCTTGCCGCCGCACTGGCGCAAATCGAAAAAAGTTTCGGCAAAGGCGCCATCATGAAAATGGACGGCAGCCAGCAGGAAGAAAACCTCGAAGTCATTTCCACCGGATCGCTCGGATTAGACCTCGCCCTCGGAGTCGGCGGCCTGCCGCGCGGGCGCATCGTCGAAATCTTCGGCCCCGAATCCTCCGGCAAAACCACACTCTGCCTCGAAGCCGTCGCCCAATGCCAGAAAAACGGCGGCGTGTGCGCCTTTGTCGATGCCGAACACGCCTTCGATCCCGTTTACGCCCGCAAACTCGGCGTAAAAGTCGAAGAGCTTTACCTGTCCCAGCCCGATACCGGCGAACAGGCTTTGGAAATCTGCGACACGCTCGTCCGTTCGGGCGGCATAGATATGGTAGTCGTCGATTCCGTAGCCGCACTCGTCCCCAAAGCCGAAATCGAAGGCGATATGGGGGACAGCCACGTCGGACTGCAGGCGCGCCTGATGAGTCAGGCTTTGCGCAAACTGACCGGACACATCAAAAAAACCAATACGCTGGTTGTGTTCATCAACCAAATCCGAATGAAGATCGGCGTAATGTTCGGCAGCCCCGAGACCACGACCGGCGGCAACGCGCTGAAATTCTATTCTTCCGTCCGCCTCGACATCCGCCGCACCGGATCCATCAAAAAAGGCGAAGAAGTATTGGGCAACGAAACCCGCGTCAAAGTCATCAAAAACAAAGTCGCCCCCCCGTTCCGTCAGGCAGAGTTTGACATCCTCTACGGAGAAGGCATCAGTTGGGAAGGCGAATTGATCGACATCGGCGTGAAAAACGACATCATCAACAAATCCGGCGCGTGGTACAGCTACAACGGCGCGAAAATCGGTCAGGGCAAAGACAACGTCCGCGTCTGGCTGAAAGAAAACCCCGAAATTTCCGACGAAATCGACGCAAAAATTCGCGCCCTCAACGGCGTAGAAATGCACATCACCGAAGGGACGCAGGACGAAACCGACGGCGAACGACCCGAAGAATAAAACCTGAAATCCCGATAAACGGTACTTCTGCTGCGAAGTACCGTTTTTTTTGAGCCGCCTCCGGACGGCTTGATTTGAGTTTTGGTATAGCGGATTAACAAAAATCAGGACAAGGCGGAGAGCCGCAGACAGTACAAATAGTACGGCAAGGCGAGGCAACGCCGTACTGGTTTAAATTTAATCCACTATAGTACGGAACCGATTCACTTGGTGCTTCAGCATCTTAGAGAATCGTTCTCTTTGATCTAAGGCGAGGCAACGCCGTACCGGTTTTTGTTAATCCACTATATTTTTACCCGACGGGGTGAAAAATACAGTTGCTACAGCCCGACCTACGCCCGCTTTGCCTCTATCCTGCGCCGACTTTACGGATGAAGCCTGCGCCCTTTTATGTGCAATACTTTGCACTTGCTGAACAAAATTCAAACGACCCTTTATATCAAATGCAAAAAATATGCCGTCATTCCCGCGAAGGCGGGAATCCAGACCTGTCGGCACGGAAATTTATCGAGTAAAACGGTTTTTCAGATTCTACGTTCTAGATTCCCGCCTGCGCGGGAATGACGGCGGCGGGGGTTTCTGTTTTTTTCCGATAGATTCCTGTGGTTTTTCGGTTACCGGATTCCCGCGTTCGCGGGAATGACGGTCGGGGTCAGCGGAAGAAGTCGCCCACGCCGGGGGGCAGATCTTGGGTGAATGCGCCCATTGTTTTGTTTGCGGTTTCTTCGGCTTTGCCCCGGGCGGATTTGAGGGCGGCGAGGATGAGGTCTTCGAGCATTTCTTTGTCATCGGCGGCTTCTTGAATCAAATCGGGGCTGATGTCGATTTTGCGTACTTCGTGCGCGCAGGTCATTGTGATTTTGACCAAGCCGTTGCCTGCTTCGCCTTCGATTTCGGTTTCGGCAAGTTTGGCTTGTGCCTTTTTCATGTTTTCCTGCATTTGCTGCGCCTGTTTCATCAGACCGCCTAATCCGGCTTTTCCGAACATACTGAATACTCCTGTTTGTGTTTGAATGAATGAGGGAAGCGGCAATGCCGTCCGAAGGGTTCGGGCGGCATTATATCTGTTTATGGCCGGTTTGCCGCCAATTCCAGTGATTCGGGCTGCCATTGCGCGCCGAATGCTTGGAGGATTTTTTGTGCGGCGGGGTCGGCTTCGAGCAATGCTTGTGCTTTTTGCCTGTCTTCGGCTTGGACACGCTTGTCCTGCATCGCGGGGGTTTCCCGGCCGGCTTCGTCGCGCCAGTCTTCGGTTTGCAGGGTGAGTTGCAGCCCGTAGGCTTGGGCGAGGGTGTCGCGGATTTTGTCGAGCCGCTTTTTGTCGGCGGTGGCGCGGGCTTCGGCGGTCATTGCCAAAACCATCAGTCCGGTGTCGGAACGGTATTCCGTCCACGCGGAGTGTTGCGCCGGCATTTGCGCCGCGCCGAGTTTGCGGGCGAAGTGCCGGACGATGGCTGCCCAGTTTTCGGTGGAAAATTCGGGCGGCGGGGCGGACGGCGTGTTGTTTCCGCCGATGCCGCCCGCTTCTGCTTCTTCGTCCGTCCCTCCGCCTGCGGTATCGGCAGGGAGGACATTTGCCCAATCGGGCGGCGGGATTTCCACGCCGTCTTCCGGGGGGCAGTCATTATCCGGAAAACCGTAGAAAGGTTCTGCAGGGGCTTCGTGTGCAAATGTTTCCGTTTCAACGGCTTCATCATTCGGTGTTGCCTGAATGGGGTTTTCAGACGGCACTTCGGACAAGGAAGCCTCGGTTTCGTTGTCGGCTGCCTTGTTCTTGGAAACTTGGTTTTCGGGCGGCGTTTCGGCTTCGGATGCCGTCTGAATGCTTTTTGCCGACGTTCGCGCCGTGCCGGCTGCGGTTTCGGTTTTGTCCGGCGCGTCTTCCCAAGGCGGAACATCGTTGTTTTCTTGATGGGAAACGGGGCCGGCAGTTTTGCCTTCAGACGGCATTGCTGCTGCGGATGCCGTCTGAACGGGCGTTTGGGCGGCATCCGCTTCAGGGCGCGGTTGTGGCTTTTTTGCGGCGGTTTCCTTTTCGGCGGTTTGTGCCGACGGGGATTGAAGTTCGGTATTTTCAATCACGGCGTTTGCATCACACGAAGCCGCCGCCAAGGGGGCGAACGCCAGCATACGCAGCAGGGTCATCATAAAGCCGGCGTATTCGTCGGGGGCGAGGCCCAGGTCGCGTTTGCCGTGGACGGCGATTTGGTAGTAAAGCTGGATTTGTTCGCCGCTTATGGTTTGGGCGAGGCGGTGCAAAATATCGGAATCGGGGTCGTCGTGCGCCAAGGCGGAGGGGACTGCCTGTATCAGGGCGAGTTGTTGCAGCAGTATGGCCAGTTCGCCCAAGGCGTTGTCAAAGCCGACGGCACACGCCGCCATTTCCTGCGCTTTTGCCAGCAGGGCTTCGCCGTCTTGGTTGACGATGCCTGTCAGCAGTTCGTAAAGGTATTGTTTGTCAACCGCGCCGATCATTTGGCGGACATCGTTTTCGGCAACTTTGCCCGAACCTAGGGCGATGGCTTGGTCGAGCAGGCTTAAGGCATCGCGCATCGATCCGGCGGCGGCACGTCCCAAAAGTTGCAGGGCGGGGGGGTCGTAGGCGATTTTTTCGCTGTCGAGGACGTGGGCAAGGTGGTCGGCAACCTGTTGCGCGGTCATATTGCGTAAGACGAATTGCAGGCAGCGGCTTAATACGGTAACGGGGACTTTGTGCGGATCGGTGGTGGCGAGGATGAATTTGACGTGTTCGGGCGGCTCTTCCAGCGTTTTGAGCATGGCGTTGAACGCGCTTTTGGAAAGCATATGCACTTCGTCGATGATATAGACTTTGTATTTGCCGGCGGTCGGCGCGTATTGGGCGTTTTCCAAGACTTCGCGGATGTTGTCGATGCCTGTGTTGGAGGCGGCGTCGATTTCGAGCAGGTCGACATAGCGTCCGGCATCGATTTGGGTGCAGCTTTGGCACACGCCGCAAAGTTCGCCGTGTTGCGCATTTTCGCAGTTGAGGCTTTTGGCAAGGATGCGGGCGATGGTGGTTTTGCCCACGCCGCGCGTCCCGGTCAGCAGGTAGGCGTGGTGCAGCCTGCCTTCGTCCAAGGCATTTTGCAGGGCTTTGACGACGTGTTCCTGACCGACTAAGTCGGAAAAGGTTTTGGGCCGCCATTTTCGGGCGAGAACTTGATAGGCCATGTTTTTCTCTTGGTTTCGGTCGTGATGTTTCTGTCGGTGCGTCGGAATGCCGTCTGAACGGCGGCTTCGGGCGGCGTATTCTAGCATTTTCGGCTTACTGTCCGCGCAAGAACAGTGTGTCCAATTCTTTCAAAGTCAGTTTGACCCACGTCGGCCTGCCGTGGTTGCACTGGTTGCTGCGCGGCGTATTTTCCATATCGCGCAGCAGCGCGTTCATTTCGGGCAGGGTGAGCCTGCGGCCGGCGCGGATTGAGCCGTGGCAGGACATTGTGGCGAGGATGCGGTTTTCGTGTGATGCGATGGTTTGGCTGCTGCCGACTTGGGCGAGTTCGCCCAATACGTCGCGTGCGAGGGAGACGACATCGGATTTGCCCAACATTACGGGCGCGGCGCGGACGGCGAGGGTGTTGCCGCCCATGTCGGACAGTTCCAGGCCGAAGCCTGCCAGCGTTTCGGCATGATCGGCGAGGGCGGCGCATTCTTCGTGGGACGCGGCAAAGGTTACGGGAATAAGCAGGTGCTGGCTTTGCAGGTTGCCGTTTTCCTGACGTTGGCGTTTCATTTTCTCGTAGTTGACGCGTTCGGCAGCGGCGTGCATATCGATGAGCAACAGGCTGTCTTCGGCTTGGGCAAGAATGTAGATGCCAAGTAATTGGGCAATGGCGAAACCGAGCGGCGGCAGTTCGGATTGGGACGGGATGCCGTCTGAAAGCGGCGTATCTGTTTTGTGAGCAGGCGTTTCAGACGGCATATTGCCGAAACGTGCCTGTTCGAATTGGCTCAACTCAAGGTCGATGTCGTCGGTTTTTTTGTAGAGTTCGGCATAGGTGTCCATTGCCGCGCGGCTTTCGCGCAGGGACAGGCTGTGTTGTTGCGGCGCACGCGCGGCCTGGTAAGGCATGGGCGCGGTTTTACCTGATGAACCAAAGGCATTGCGTGTATCGGGTTTGTTGCCTGTCGGGTGGTTGGATGCGCTATCAAACAGATTTTCGCTGTCGTTTTCAGACGGCATTGGGGCAGGCGTAACGCCGGTAATGTCATGCAACACTTCGCCTGCGTTGCTGACGCTTTCGGTCAGGTTGGCGCGTGTGTCGGCAAGGGCTTTGTTGAGCGTGTGGAACACGAGTTGGTGTACTTGCCGGCTGTCGCGGAAGCGGATTTCGGTTTTGGTCGGGTGGACGTTGACATCCACGGCTTTGGGCGGCAGCTCGAGGAAAAGGACGAAAGCAGGGGTGAGGGCGTTGTGCAATACGTCGCGGTATGCCTGCTTGACGGCATGGAGCATGACTTTGTCGCGGACAAAACGATGGTTGACGAAGCAATATTGTTTATCGGTTTTGCCTTTGGCGAAAGTCGGCTTGGCAATCGCGCCATAGAGCCGCAGCGCGCTATTGCCGCTGTCAATTTCCAAAGATGCCGTCTGAAAATCATCGCCGACAATGGCGGCGATACGTTCATGCAGGCTTTGGGCAGGAAGTTTGAACACTTGTTTGCCGTCGCGTTTGAGTGAGAAGGCAATGTGCGGATGCGCCAGCGCGAGGCGTTCGAGCATGGTGGCGCAGTGAGCGTATTCGGTGTTTTCGGATTTGAGGAACTTGCGCCGCGCGGGGGTGTTGAAGAAGAGTTCGGCGGCTTCGATGGTGGTGCCGACGGGGTGGGCGGCGGCGGTGGGGCTGCTGAGTTTGCCGTCTTCGGCTTTGACTTGGGTCGCATGCGAACTGTCTTCTTGGCGGCTGGTCAGGGTCAGGCGGCTGACGGAGGCGATACTGGCCAAGCCTTCGCCGCGAAAGCCCATGCTGGCAACGTGTTCCAAATCGTTCAGGGTTTTGATTTTGCTGGTGGCGTGGCGGTGGAGCGCGAGTTCGATGTCGTCGGGGTGGATGCCGCCGCCGTTGTCGCCGACGCGGATGAGGCGGATGCCGCCGCCTTCCAGTTCCACATCAACCGCCGTTGCGCCCGCGTCTATGCTGTTTTCAACGATTTCTTTCAGGGCGTTGGCAGGGCGTTCGACCACTTCGCCGGCGGCAATTTGGTTGACGAGGTGGTCGGGCAGGGCGGCAATGCGTGGCATAAGGCGGTCTTCCGTTGCAAAAAACGCCTTATTCTATAATAAAACCCCTTATCTTTCTGCCCGTATTCTTGATAAAAGCCGTTTATCCCGTTTGGAAAATACCAGTATAATCACGCCGTATCCCGTAAAATTGGAGCGCAAAGATGTACCACTACCAATCCGAAGCCACACAATTCCTCAACCGCCTGATCGAAGAAAAACCTGAATTGGCGCAAGAACGTTTGAAAAATCGAGGGCTTTTGTGGGATGTCGAACTCAATCCCGAAGAGCAAAAAAACTTTGAATCGGCAAAAGTGGCGAAAAAACCTTATACCTATTACCAAGACTGAACCCGCCGAAATGACGACCCATCTGTCCAATGTCGCACCGGACCTGCAAAACTATTTGAATGCCATCGGCGAACCCGAACATCCCGTTTTGACGCGGCTGCGTGAGAAGGCCGGGCATCACCGTATGGGCAAAATGGCGATTGCGCGCGAACAGGCGGCGGTTTTGGTTTGGCTGGCAAAGCTGATTCGCGCGGAAAAATATCTGGAAATCGGCGTATTTACCGGATACAGCAGCACCGCGCTTGCATTGGCGCTGCCCGAACACGGGCGGATTACCGCCTGCGACATCAATGTAACCTTTACCGATACGGCGCGTCAGGTTTGGAACGAGGCCGGTGTGGCGCATAAAATCAGCCTGCACCTGCAACCTGCATTGCTGACATTGGATGATTTGATTGCACAGGGTGAAGCCGGAAGCTACGATTTGGCACTGATAGACGCAGACAAACCGCCCACGCCGCAATATTTCGAGCGTTGCCTCAAACTCGTCCGGCAAGGCGGCATCATCGCCATCGACAATATTTTGTTGAACGGAAGGGTGATGCGCGAAGCGGCTTTTGATGCGCCGCCCAGTGTCAAAATTCTCAAAGATTTCAATCAAAACCTGCCGAACGATACGCGGATTGTCCCCATCACCCTGCCCGTCGGCGACGGTTTGACCCTGCTTCTGAAAAAATAATGAAGACCAAATTACCGCTTTTTATCATTTGGCTGTCTGTGTCTGCCTCCTGTGCTTCCGTTTTACCCGTTCCGGAGGGCAGCGGAACCGAAATGCCGACACAGGAAAATGCTTCAGACGGCATTCCCTATCCCGTTCCCACTCTGCAAGACCGTTTGGACTATCTGGAAGGCAAAATCGTCCGGCTGTCGAACGAAGTGGAAATGTTAAACGGGAAAGTCAAAGCATTGGAGCATACGAAAATACACCCTTCCGGCAGGACATACGTCCAAAAACTCGACGACCGCAAATTGAAAGAGCATTACCTCAATACCGAAGGCGGCAGCGCATCCGCACATACCGTCGAAACCGCACAAAACCTCTACAATCAGGCACTCAAACACTATCAAAACGGCAGGTTTTCTGCCGCAGCCGCCTTGTTGAAGGGGGCGGACGGCGGAGACGGCGGCAGCATCGCGCAACGCAGTATGTACCTGTTGCTGCAAAGCAGGGCGCGTATGGGGAACTGTGAATCTGTCATCGAAATCGGAGGGCGTTACGCCAACCGTTTCAAAGACAGCCCAACCGCGCCCGAAGTCATATTCAAAATCGGCGAATGCCAATACAGGCTTCAGCAAAAAGACATTGCAAGGGCGACTTGGCGCAGCCTGATACAGACCTATCCCGGCAGCCCGGCGGCAAAACGCGCCGCCGCAGCCGTACGCAAACGATAGTTTTTCCATTTTTCCGCTTTTTACCCCATCCGCACCAAGAAGGATTTATGATACAAATCGGCATCATCATGGGCAGCAACAGCGATTGGCCCGTTATGCGGCAGGCAGCGCAGTTTCTTGAAGAGTTCGGCGTAGAATATGAGGCGCGCGTCGTTTCCGCACACCGCACTCCGGATTTGATGTTTGAATACGCCGAAACCGCACGGGCGCGCGGCATCAAAGCCATCATCGCGGGTGCGGGCGGCGCGGCGCATTTACCCGGCATGGTTGCCGCCAAGACCACCGTCCCCGTTTTGGGCGTACCCGTCCCAAGCAAATACCTGCGCGGCGAAGATTCGCTTTTATCGATTGTACAAATGCCCAAAGGCGTACCCGTCGCCACATTCGCCATCGGCGAGGCAGGCGCGGCAAATGCCGCATTGTTCGCCATCTCCATGCTCGCCAACGAAAACCCCGAACTGGCGCAAAAACTGGCAGACTTCCGAGCCAAACAGGAACAAACCGTTTTAAACATGGAATTGGAACAGATTTAAAACCCGCCGTCCGCGAATACACAAATGCCGTCTGAAGCCCTGTTTTCGGGGTTCAGATGGCATTTTGTTTGCATGAACCCATTGCCGGAAGAATTTCGCCCGCCCCTGTTTTGGGGTTTAACAATCTGTGCGGGTTTCAATTTTTGAAATATATAGTGGATTAAATTTAAATCAGGACAAGGCGACGAAGCCGCAGACAGTACAAATATAGTCAATTAAAATCAAAATAGGACAGTAGTGCATCGTCAAATCGGGCGTAATCAGACAAAACGGTTCGCAGATACCGCTTAATATTCGCCC
>NZ_QNRU01000039.1 GCF_003315235.1 Neisseria gonorrhoeae
AATGCGAATTTCGACTTAACTTCGGCACACCGTCCCGGCAGCTAAAAATCCTGCGGGATCGGTGTGGAATTTAGGGATAATCTAGTACAGCCCCTTGTTTTTAATTGACTATAGTACGGCAAGGCGAGGCAACGCTGTACTAGTTTAAATTTAATCCACTATATTTGTACTGTCTGCGGCTTCGTCGCCTTATCCTGATTTTTGTTAATCCGCTATATTGTGAGAAGCTGGATGACGGATGAGGGAAAAATAAATGCCGTCTGAATCTTCAGACGGCATCGGGAGATGATTTTCAGTTCTCGGCTTCCGGTTCGGTTACATTGGAAATTACAGAAGCGCCGGAGAGTTCGGATTCGTCTTCGGCAACACGTTCCAGCGATACCAAGGTTTCGCCTTCGTCCAAGTTAATCAGTTTCACGCCTGCTGCGGCGCGGCCGGTTTCGCGGATTTGTTCGACTTTGGTACGGATAAGCACGCCGCCGCTGGTAATCAGCATCAAATCGTCGGTTTCGCCGACCAAGGTTGCGGCGACCAAATCGCCGTTGCGCTCGCCGGTGTTAATGGCAATACTGCCTTGCCCGCCTTTGTTTTTGCGGCTGTAATCGGCAATCGGGGTGCGTTTTCCGTATCCGTTGGCGGTGGCGGTTAAAACTTGCAAACCGCTTTCTTCGGTTTCAGGGGCGAAGGTAATCAGGCTGACGATTTTGCCGTCGGCAGGCAGGCGCATACCGCGCAAACCGCCGCTGCCGCGACCGGACGGACGCACGCCGTTTTTGCCGCTTGGCAGGGTGTTTTCGTTGTCGGCGGTTTCGTCTTCGAGGTCGTCTGAAATCTCGGTTTCGATGTCGGCATCTTCCGCTTCGTCGTTGCCGGATTTTTCCCAGTATTCGTTGAAGCGGATGGCTTTGCCCAAGTTGGAGAACAACATAATGTCGTCCGCACCGCCTGTTTGCGCAGCGCCGACGAGGTAGTCGCCTTCTTTGAGTGCGATGGCTTTAATGCCTTGGGCGCGGACGTTTTTAAAGGCGGAAAGTTGGACTTTTTTCACCATTCCCTGCGCGGTGGCGAAGAAGACGTATTGGTCTTCGGGAAACTCGCGTACTGCCAGAATCGCGCTGACTTTTTCGCCTTCTTCCAGCTGGATGACGTTGTTAATCGGACGGCCGCGGCTGTTGCGTCCGCCTTCGGGCAGTTTGTAAACCTTAATCCAGTGGCACTTGCCGAGGTTGGTAAAACACATCAAATAGTCATGCGTGTTGGCAACAAACAGGGTTTCGATAAAGTCTTCGTCTTTGGTGGCAGCCGCCTGTTTGCCGCGCCCGCCGCGACGCTGAGCCTGATAGTCGGTGGTCGGCTGGGTTTTTATATAGCCGCCGTGGGTCAGGGTCACGACCATTTCGCGTTGCGGAATCAGGTCTTCATCGGCAATGTCGCCGCCGAACGGGTTGATTTCGCTGCGGCGTTCGTCGCCATAGTTGGTTTTGATTTCTTCCAGTTCGTCACGGATGATTTGGGTAATGCGTTCGGGTTTGGAGAGGATATCCACAAAGTCGATGATTTTACCCATCAGGTTTTTGTAGCTTTCGATAATTTCTTTCTGATCGAGGCCGGTCAGGTTTCGCAGGCTCATGCGTAAAATAGCATCTGCCTGAATCTCGCTCAGGTAATAACCTTGTTTTTTCAGACCAATGTTTGCAGCCAATCCTTCCGGACGCATCATTTCCAAATCCAGACCGGAACGCGTCAGCATTTCTTCAACGAGGCTGCTGCGCCAAGGGCGCGCAAGCAGTTTTTCTTTGGCCTCGGCCGCGTTGGGCGATTCTTTGATGAGCTTGATGATTTCATCGATATTGGACAGTGCGACGGCTTTGCCTTCGGCGATATGCCCTTCATGGCGTGCCTTCTTCAGCCGGAAAAGCGTACGTCGGGTAACGACTTCGCGGCGGTGGCGCAGGAATTCGGAGAGAATCTGTTTCAGGTTTAACAGGCGCGGTTGTCCGTCGACCAAAACAACCATATTGATGCCGAAACTGTCTTGCAGCGGAGTCAGTTTGTAGAGTTGGTTTAAGACGACTTCGGCATTTTCGTTGCGTTTCAGCTCGATAACGACGCGCATCCCGGATTTGTCGGATTCGTCGCGGAGCTCGGAAATGCCTTCCAGCGTTTTTTCCCGAACCAAATCGCCGATTTTCTCGACCAACTTGGCTTTGTTGACCTGATAGGGGATTTCGTCGATAACGATGGCTTCGCGTTCGCCGTTTTTGCCTATGGGTTCGATATGGGTCTTACCGCGTATAACGACGCGGCCGCGGCCTGTTTTATAGCCTTCGCGCACGCCGCCCAAGCCGTAGATGGTTGCCCCGGTCGGGAAGTCGGGGGCTTGGATAATGTCGATCAGTTCGTCGATTTCGGTTTTGGGTTCGTCCAAAAGACGCAGACAGGCGTTGATGGTGTCGGTGAGGTTGTGCGGCGGGATGTTGGTCGCCATACCGACGGCGATACCGGACGAGCCGTTGACGAGCAGTGTGGGGAAACGGGTCGGCAGTACAAGCGGCTCGTGTTCGCTACCGTCGTAGTTCGGGCCGAAATTAACGGTTTCTTCCTCAATGTCTGCCAGCATTTCATGTGAGATTTTCGCCATGCGGATTTCGGTATAGCGCATGGCTGCGGCGGCAAGCCCGTCCACCGATCCGAAGTTGCCCTGTCCGTCTATCAGCACATAACGCATAGCGAAATTTTGCGCCATACGGACGATGGTGTCGTAAACTGCGGAATCGCCGTGGGGGTGGTATTTACCGATGACGTCGCCGACGATGCGCGCCGATTTTTTGTAGGCGGCATTCCAGTTATTTTTCAGCTCGTGCATCGCGTACAGTACGCGCCGGTGCACCGGCTTTAGGCCGTCGCGAACGTCCGGCAGCGCGCGCCCGACAATGACGCTCATGGCGTAGTCGAGATAGCTTTTGCGCATTTCGTCTTCAAGGCTGACGGGCAGGGTTTCGAGGGCGAATTTGTGGTCGTGGCGGATGGTTGCGTCGGTCATGGTTTCAATGTTTCGTATGGCAAAAAATTGTTGCTTATTTTAGCATATTTCGACATGAAACGGTGCCGCGGTTATGCCGTCTGAAACACGGTGCGGATTATAATGCGGAGGAAATTTCGTGGCGGAGTTTGTCGAGAAACCTGCCTTGGCGGACTTGTTGTGCGGCGGTGTCGCAGTCTTGGCGCGCGAATGACTGTTTCAGACCGCAGAACAGTTTTTCTTGTTCGGCGCGGATTTCGTTATCGAGATTTTTCAAGGATTCAAGGTTGTTGCCTGCCCGTGCCTCCATCAGCGTTTCGCGCCATTCCATTTGCTGCATGAGGAAGTCGGGGGCGAAAGAGGTATGTTCCGGCGCATCGGCATCGATACCCGATGTTTTCAGCAGGTACGCGGCGCGGTCGATGGGATTTTTCAAGGTGCGGTAGGCATCGTTGATGGTGGAAGACATCATAACCGCCTGTTTCTGCTCGAAAGCGGAAGCGGAAGCGAATTTGTCGGGATGGAAACGGGCGGCCAAGGCGCGGTAGGTTTGTTCCAAGTTTTCGGTGCCGATATCGAAAGCGGGTTCAATCCGGAAGAGGGTGAAATATTGGGACATAGTAGGATGATAAATGTAAGATTTTGGCAGAAAACTGTTTTTGCCTTATAATCTGCGGCTTCTTAAACGAAAGGACTGAATATGGGCGGCAAAGCGCAGCACAATAAAGGCAAAATACGCGACAATGCTTTAAAAGCCTTAGTAAAATCCGATTTGTTCCGGCACAAGGTGGAACGGAAAAGGAAAGGCAAAGGCAGCTATAACAGGCAGGAAGCGAAAAAACGGCGGGACGGTTTTGATACTGTCCCGCCGTTTTTATGCCTTAAACGTGGAAGCTCTCGCCGCAGCCGCAGGAGTCTTTGACATTGGGGTTTTCAAATTTGAAACCTTCCTGCAAATCTTCTTTGGTGTAATCGACTTGTGTGCCGTCCAGATAAACCAAGCTTTTCGGGTCGATATAAATGCGCGCGCCGTGTCCTTCGAAAATCAGGTCGTCGCCGTTGGCTTCATCGACAAATTCAAGGTTGTACGCCATCCCCGAGCAGCCGCTGGTTTTTACACCCAAGCGTACGCCCAAGCCTTTGCCGCGTTTGGCGAGATAGTCATTGATGTGTTTTGCGGCATTCTCGGTAAGGGTAATCATATTTCTTCCTTGTTGTACCGCCCCGGACGGATCCGAAGCGGCGGGTGGTTCGGACGGCATTGTGGGACGATGCCGTCTGAAGGGCTTTATCTGTTTTCCTGACGTTTGCGGTAGTCGGCAACGGCCGCTTTTACCGCATCTTCAGCCAAGATGGAGCAGTGGATTTTTACCGGCGGCAATTCCAGTTCTTCGGCGATTTCGCTGTTTTTGATTGCCAGCGCGTCATCCAGACTTTTGCCTTTGACCCACTCGGTAATCAGGCTGGACGAAGCGATGGCGGAACCGCAGCCGTAGGTTTTGAATTTCGCATCTTCGATGATGCCTTCATCGTTCACTTTGATTTGCAGGCGCATCACGTCG
Organism: Neisseria gonorrhoeae; assembly: GCF_003315235.1. Classification (GTDB taxonomy): domain Bacteria; phylum Pseudomonadota; class Gammaproteobacteria; order Burkholderiales; family Neisseriaceae; genus Neisseria; species Neisseria gonorrhoeae. The sequence continues at coordinate 4,585 of NZ_QNRU01000039.1, forward strand.
CCGCAGGCCGGCGCGCCGACCATGCCGGTGCCGACGGACTCGTCGTTTTTGTCGAAAGTGCCGACGTTGCGGGGATTTTCGTAGTGGTCGATTACTTTATCGCTGTATGCCATGATGTGGTTTCCTTAAAATATCGTGGTTTGTTGATGTTTTAGTCGTCTGAAAAAGACGATTGTTCTAAATTGTCTAATAATTAGGCGTGCCAATAAGCTGCTATCGGCATGGTATGCCTGAATACAGGCTTGAATCATTTGTTCGGCAGAGATATTTTGCCAATGTATCTGAAAACCGTTTTTTATTGCCAATTGTGTCATAAACAGGCGCAATGTTCTGCCGTTTCCTTCACGAAAAGGATGTAGGACGTTCAACTCGTCCAAATAATAGGCTGCACGCTCGGCGAATTTATCTTTATCCAACACCCGCAAATAGTTTTCGTTTTTCAGCTTCTCCAAAAGTTTACGGCTTTCGTTTTCGATAAAAGCAAAATTGGCAAATCGGGTATTACCTTTAGAAATATCAACCCTCCGGATTTTTCCTGCCCAATCATAAACATTGCCAAACAGTTCGCGATGAATGGTCTGTAAATGCGCCAAATCGAAATTGCCTGTAATGGGTTGCAAAAGCAGATTTTGGGCGGAAATAGCAGAAATGTCTCTTTCGACCTTTTTTAAATTTAAGTGGATCTTGAATGGCTAATTTATTTCTAAATACACCATCATTCATATAGATTACGTCTTCACCACCGTATTTACTCATTTTTTTAGAACCTTTGTTTAATTTTTCTTATTTCTTTCTCAATATTTGTTTTACCAATCTTTAGAAGTTGCATTGCATATTGAGTTTGTCGGCTAATTTCTAAATTCTCCATTTTCCATGAACCAGTGATATCATCAACATCTTTTGTCCAATGATCTTCAATAGTTAACTATTTCAAACTTCCTTTATCACGATCAATAATATCAAGATGATGTCCTCCTTGATAAACAAAAATGATTTTATTCTCAAATAAGGAAGAGAATTTTTTGAATATAGATCGATTGTATTCAATAACAGATAAAGCAAATTCAATATCTTTTTTTAATACGTCTAAATCTTGTTCATAATCTAAGTCAAATTGTTCAAAATATTTTCCATAAATAATACGTTTATAACCATTTGGCAAATTAATAATTTTAACTTTCATGGTATTCTTTCTCAGACAGCCTTTGTTTGACATCAATCTTAATGCGCCGCCCATTCGATCGAGTTCAGATCAATACCGTCTTTGAACATTTCCCACAGCGGCGACAGTTCGCGCAGTTTGCCGATTTTGGATTTGATCAGTTCTGCCGCGAATTGCACTTCTTCTTCGGTGGTCATGCGGCCGAAGGTGATGCGCAGGGATGAGTGCGCCAGTTCGTCGTTGCGGCCAAGCGCGCGCAGGACGTAGCTGGGTTCGAGCGAGGCGGAGGTGCAGGCGGATCCGCTGGATACGGCGAGTTCTTTCACCGCCATAATCAGGCTTTCGCCTTCGACGAAGTTGAAGCTGACGTTCAGGTTGTTCGGGGCGCGGTGTTCGAGGTCGCCGTTGATATAGACTTCTTCGATGCCTTCGATGCCTTTGAGGAAGATGTCGCGCAGTTTCAGGTAGTGCGCTGTGTCTTGTGCCAATTCTTCTTTGGCGATGCGGAAGGCCTCGCCCATGCCGACGATTTGATGGGTCGGCAATGTGCCGGAACGGAAACCGCGCTCGTGACCGCCACCGTGCATTTGGGCTTCGAGGCGGACGCGCGGTTTGCGGCGGACGTACAGCGCGCCGATGCCTTTGGGGCCGTACACTTTGTGCGCGGACATCGAGAGCAAGTCGATTTTGGCGGCTTCGACATCGACAGGCACTTTGCCGCAGGCTTGGGCGGCATCGACGTGGAAGGCGATTTTGCGTTCGCGGCAGATTTCGCCGATGGCGGGAATGTTTTGCACCACGCCGATTTCGTTGTTCACCCACATTATGGAAATCAGGATGGTGTCGTCGCGGATGGCGGCTTTGAGTTCTTCCAAATCAATCAAACCGTTTTCCTGCACGCCGAGGTAGGTAACTTCAAAGCCTTGGCGTTCGAGTTCGCGCATCGTGTCGAGCACGGCTTTGTGTTCGGTTTTGACGGTGATGAGGTGTTTGCCTTTGGTTTTGTAGAAGTTTGCCGCACCTTTGATGGCGAGGTTGTCGGACTCGGTCGCGCCGCTGGTGAAGACGATTTCTTTGGGGTCGGCGTTAATCAGGGCGGCGATGTCGGCGCGGGCTTTTTCGACGGCTTCTTCTGCCGTCCAGCCGAATGCGTGGCTGTTGGAGGCGGGGTTGCCGAAGGTTTCAGTCAGATAGGGAATCATTTTTTCGGCAACGCGTTTGTCAACGGGTGTGGTGGCGGCGTAGTCGAGGTAAACGGGGGTTTTGACGGTCATGGTTTGCTCTTTCTTTTTCGGGTGTTATTTAATGGATGTGTGTAAATTGGACGACGCGGCTGCCGTCGCCGTTGTTTTTCTGTTCGATGATGCTTTGCAGGGTAACGCTGCCGAGATAGTCGTTGATGGTTTTGTTTAAATTCTCCCAAAGGTCGTGCGTCAGGCAGGGCGCGCCGTGGTGGCAGTTGGCTTTGCTGCCGCATTGGGTCGCGTCCAGCCGGTCTTCGGCGGCGGAAATGATTTGGGCGATGTTGATTTGTGCGGGAGGGGCGGCGAGGATGTAGCCGCCGCCGGGCCCGCGCAGGCTTTCAACCAGTCCGGCGCGGCGGAGTTTGCCGAACAATTGCTCGAGATAGGAGAGGGATATATTTTGGCGTTCGCTGATGGCACTGAGTTTGACGGCGCCGGTTTGCGCGTTCATCGCCAAATCCAGCATAGCGGTAACGGCGAAACGCCCTTTGGTGGTCAGTCTCATGGTGGTGGTTGCCCGTGTCGGCTTTTTTATAGTGGGCGGAATTGTCCAATATCTGAGTGTTTCAGTCAAGTATGGGGGAGCTGTTGCCGATTGTTTGTTTAAATGGCGGTATAGTCTGATTTTGCTTTATTTGTTTGGTTTTTTGAATCAGTTAGTTATGTTTTTTGAGGAGCGGCGGTTGGGGCGTTTTGCCGGCAAGCGGTTTCAAAACGATTTGATTTATTTTTAATATTGATATAGATTATCTAAATCTTAGTGATTTATTTGGGTATTGCCCGAAATGCCGTTTGAAGGCTCAAGCAGTTTCAGACGGCATATTCCATCAGGCTGTTAAACAGGGAAAAACAAGATGAAACGTGATTTGAGCAAAATGACCTGCATCGAAGACTTGCGCCGCGTTGCCAAGCGCAAAATGCCGCGTATGTTTTACGATTACATCGATTCGGGTTCGTGGACGGAAACGACTTATAGGGAGAATACTTCGGATTTCAAAGATATCCGCTTCCGACAAAAGGTATTGGTCAATATGGAGGGACGCAGCCTCGAAACCAAAATGATCGGGGGGGATGTGAAAATGCCGGTGGCGATTGCGCCGACGGGTTTTACCGGCATGGCACACGCAGACGGCGAAATTTTGGCGGCGCGTGCGGCGGAGAAGTTCGGTATTCCGTTTACGTTGTCCACCATGTCCATCTGCTCGATTGAAGACGTTGCCGAGAACACCAGCGCGCCGTTTTGGTTTCAGCTTTATGTGATGCGCGACCGCGAATTTATGGAAAACCTGATTAAGCGTGCGAAAGATGCCAAATGTTCGGCATTGGTATTGACTGCCGATTTGCAGGTTTTGGGTCAACGCCACAAAGACATCAAAAACGGCCTGTCCGCGCCGCCGAAACCGACCATCGCCAATTTAATCAATCTGGCGACCAAGCCCGAATGGTGCATGAAAATGCTGAACACGGAACGCCGCACGTTCCGCAATATCGTCGGACACGCCAAAAACGTCGGCGATTTGTCTTCACTTTCTTCGTGGACGGCGGAACAGTTCGACCCGCGCTTAAGCTGGGACGACGTGGCGCGGATTAAAGATTTGTGGGGCGGCAAGCTGATTATCAAAGGCATTATGGAACCCGAAGACGCGGAAAAGGCGGCGAAAAGCGGTGCGGATGCATTGGTCGTTTCCAACCACGGCGGCCGCCAGCTCGACGATACTGTGTCCGCCATCAAGGCCTTGCCCGATATTGTTTCCGCAGTCGGCAGCGACATCGAAGTTTGGATGGACAGCGGTATCCGCAGCGGTCAGGATATTTTGAAGGCGTGGGCTTTGGGTGCGAAAGGCACGATGATAGGTCGGGCGTTCCTGTATGGTTTGGGTGCGTATGGCGAAGAAGGCGTAACGCGCGCGCTGGAGATTTTGTACAAGGAAATGGATGTGTCGATGGCGTTTACGGGACACCGCGATATTCAAGATGTCGATGCCTCGATTTTGAGGAGTAAGGATTGGGGCAGGGAAACGGTTTAGATACTGAAAAATACGATGCCGTCTGAATACATGGTTCGGACGGCATTAAAATTTGGTTGTATTTTAATAATGTGTTGATTAAATATCTGACAAAACGCCCTTTTGTAAAGGAAGTTTTGCCGAACGGGGCTGCCTGCAATGCACTACTCTATTTTTCAAGCGATGCCGCACCTAAAGGGAATAACTCTGTAAATTGTCCATTTTTCTGATGATCAGTAAAAAACGGCAAACCGATCAAACGATAATGCGGTGTATTTTTTTGCAGGATCTTATCCCTCCCATATTCCACTGTGATTGATTTTAAAAAAGCTTCTTTCCACGAATCATTTTCCACTAAATGCCCGCCTTTCGGTTCAATGAAAATTTGGTAATGCAAAAAGTCGTCCACGCTGTCGGAAGAAGATTTTTGTTTATCTTTCAGCAATAAAACAAAGTCCGGCATAAATCCTTCGCCATCGGCAAAGTTATTCAATTTAAACACTTCTTCATTGCGGATTAAATGAACGTCATATTGAGATTTCAAATCGCCCAAGCGCGCTGAAATAAATTGAATTAACGCTTCTTCCAAACCCGTTCCGGCAAAATTATCCATCACATACCAATCATTTTGCGTGGCAATAGCAGTTTTTATATCATCTTTTTTGACCCATTTTTGTTTTGGCGTGCCGAAAATTTCCCACAATTTTTTAGGTGTAAATTCTTTTGTACCGATAAACGGTATATCACTTTCATTCAGATGTTTTTCAACCATTTCCAAGATTTTCAGGCAGCCTGCAAGTTTATCATCCGGGCGAACCTGTTTATCTTGCTCTAATCCCAAAAATTCAATCTGCCAGTCTTTCAACAATTTATTTTGCAATTCATTGCGATTTTGAATGTCGAGTTTGCTTTGCAGGCGGTCAAAATGGAATAAAGATTGACTATTTTTCCCTTTGATATGTAATGCTTTATTGAAAATATGCCGCTCCATTTCACTCATTTTTATGGTTTGAGTAAAATTATTTTGTGTGCCGATTTGTCGGGCTGTTTCATCATTTTCATCGGCTGTAAATTGCGTTTCCTGCAACAGTTGATTACCGTGAACTTGGAATGAAAGCGTTTGCGGATTGGCTTGCAGGCTGTCTGCATTATTGCTTTTGGCGTTTGGGTTGGGGATTTTTTTATTCGCCCAAATTAACAACTCTCTAAAATCCTTATTATCTGCAAATTCAGATTTGAGCTTAAATGTTGCCAATACCTTATCATCGTCTTTTTCAGGCAAATAACCGTCTTTTCGTAACTCGTTTTTCAGTTCTGTAATATAGCGGGATTGCTCATCGTGCGTGTAATAAAACAATTCTTCCAAGATACGCAATTCATGTTGCATATCGTTGTCAAATTTGCGTTTATTCGGCTGTTTACCTTCAAACGCAAATGGAAAATAACGCACGCCGCGACCAATCAACTGCTTTTCCGATACGGTGGCGGCAGCAACCATATGCTCCCAGCCTTTGCGTTCAATTTCGGCATCGCTGGTACGCTCGTTCATTTCCTTTTCTAAATCTAATTCGCCTTGTTTTTTGCCTTTGGTTTGCGCGTTTAAATGGTGTGCTTCATCGCCCAGAATCACAAGATTTAATTCGTGCAAATCCGCCAATGTGGTTTGATTTTCTCGCTCGGTGTGAATATCGTTATATAGTTTTTGAATGCTGGTAAATTTAATTTCAATGCCGTCTGAATATTGGCTAAATGTCTCCACTTTGCGAATGGGAATTACCGTATCACCTTGCAAAATTTTCTCGGTAAATAAAAATTTTGGATGCGTCGGGTCGATAAAATTATTTTCCGTTTTATATACTATATTGTTTTTATTGACGAAAAATAAAAAATGCCGATACCCTTTCTCAAAATAATACAGAATCAATGCCGCTATCATCATCGTTTTGCCTGCACCTGTTGCCATATTGAACAGCAAATGGGTAGGGCGGTTTTTGATGTCGGGGAAATCCTTTAATTTTGAAGTGCGGTCAAAAATCACAAAATTTTCTAAAGCCGATTTTTGCCATTCAAAAAACGGATATTTTAAATTATTGGAAACAAATTCAGGCAGCGCGAAAAAATCCGTCTGTTCCATTTCTTCCAGCATTGATTTGCGGTCTTCCACCCAATCAAACAACGTTTTATTATTCGCCATCTTTTTTCTCCGCTTGATGTTTTACTGATTGATAGAACGCACGGCTTAACGCTTTATCATCATCATTCAGGCAGCCTGCAAATTGTTCATCGTCCATTTCGGATAATGAAATATACATTTGATTTAAATCCAACATTTCAAGCATCATTTGTTTTTGTTCGTCTAATGCCAAGGATTGAAATTCAGGCTCTTCAATAATTTGGCTAAATTCATTTACGCTGACGTTGTATTTCAAGAAATGGCGTTCGCATAAACCTTCAAACAGCGTTTTGATGCCGTCTGAATTTTCGCACGCCAAAATTTGTTGTTTTGCGGTTTCGTTAAATGGGGAAAGTTCGGCATAAACAAACTCGCCACCACCTTGCCAATTCACAGCTTTTGAGATACCGCCTTGCTCGCCGTCAATTACTTTTTTCATGCGTTCAACGGCAAGCGTTTCAATATAATCCATTTGTTCAATGCCGATGTATTGGCGGTTCATTTTATGGGCGACGGCGGCGGTTGTGCCACTGCCCAAGTGGTAGTCTAGAACGATGTCGTTTTCGTTGGTTGTGATGGTAATAAAATCTTGGATAAGTTCTTCTGGTTTAGGATTTTTAAATGCCTTTTCACCAAAAAGATTTTTCATCTGTTCAGTTCCATTACCACTACTGTATTCAGGTTTATAAAAAATAGTTTTAGGTTTTTTTGTAGGTAAATCATCTAATTCAGGTCTTTGTTTTTTATACAAGGAAATTCCATTTTTAGATTGGCTAACAATAATATCCGTCTGCAGCCTTGCCTTATTCTTTATTGAATACCCCCAACGCCAACGCCCCCATTGTTTATCAGCAATAGGTAAAATAAAATTGTATCCAAGATTTTCGTATTTCTCTTTTAGCTTTTGAATAAAATCATCATTGAATACTTCTAAATCTTTATTATAGATTTGAGAAAATTCTTCATCTGTAATTGTACTAACTGTGTTATTTTTTACCAAAAAAGGATAGAACATTTCAGGTCTATCTTCTCTTTTATCTTCGGTTCCTGTTGCTCGCATTGGAGCTCCTTTTTTATAAAACCCAATTTCATCTTCTTCCCATTTCTCTAAAAAATTATCTTCATCTATTGGAAATTCATAAAAAGTAGATTTATCTTTATTTTTAGCAAAGACTAGTGTGTATTCGTGAGTGCCAGCAAAAGCATATTCATCATTATTACCTTTTAAATTCATAATAGTAGGCAGATTTCCGATAAAATTTTCAAATCCAAAAATTTCATCTAACAAAATTTTTAGATAAGCATTTCCATCATCATCAATAGAAATAACAATAATCCCGTCATCAGTTAATAATTCTTTGGCAATTAATAAACGATTTTTCATAAATGTAAGCCAAGTAGATAATTTAAAGTTAGTGTTATAACCAAAACTATCTTGTGGTTTCTTTTTAACAAAATAATAAGGCGGGTCAATATAAATCAGCTTCACTTTGCCTTTAAACTGTTTGGCAAGCGAATGCAGGGCAATCAGATTATTGCCTTTGATAATAAGATTTTCGGCTGGCGTACCGTCTGAACGGCGTTTGATTTCGCCAACGGGTTGTTTGCCGTCTGCGGTGTGGCGGGAGAATTTTGAGAATGCTTTTGCGTCAAAAAGCCGGTCAATTTCATCAAAAGCAAGCGTTTGATTAAAAAAGATTTCTTGTCTTTTTCTGGTTAATTTGGTGTATAATTGGCTGGCTGGCTGGCTGGCTGGCTGGCTGGCTGGCTGGCTGGCTGGCTGGCTGGCTGGCTGGCTGGCTGGCTGTCTGCTTGTTCGGTTCTTTGTCCGTCCTTCAATACGCTATGTTTACACTGAAAATCTAATTCAATATACGATTTGTCTTTCAAAAATCTGTT
>NZ_QNRU01000040.1 GCF_003315235.1 Neisseria gonorrhoeae
GCCTGTGCCGCCAAAGCCAGCGGGGCGGCTGTTACAACAGCCAGTTTTGCGCCGTATTTACGGCAGGTGTTAATAAATTTCATGATATTTTCCTTTACGAAATTTTTAAAAAAATGTGTTTGCGGGCTTTGTGAAGGTTTTAGAGACCGCCTGCCGAGCCTCTTAAACTTAATCTTCTTTTTCGTAGAATCCGGAAATTACAAATTCCCCGCCTATCTCTTCCAATGCCGAGCTAAAAGCGTCTTCATAGCTGTCATATTTACCGGCTGATTTGATGTTCGACGTAAATCCAATATCGCCAAACGAATCGGGATAGATGAATTCGTGATTTTCCAATTCCTGTACGATAAATTTCTGTTGGTATCTGCTCATGATTCAGCCTTTCTTAGGCTTTAGGTGCTGCGCCCTTTACTTGGAAATCCAACAATTTCTGCACTAAGCCTTTTCCTGTTGATTCCATGGCAACGGTTAGATCAACCGCACAGGGGAATTTAAGGTTTTTCAATTTTTCAAAATTATGGCTGTCACCAAACTTCATGCTTTCCGAGGTAAAGCCCACGGCATTGCCGTTTGACGACATGGGGCTGGCTACCAAGACGGTGCATGAATCAATTTTGTTACCGTCGATTTCGCCTTTGAATTGTTTTGCGCCCAACAAAGTGGCCGGATATGTGGTTACTTGGCTTGTTTCAAACATTTTTCAATTTCCTTCAGTTGTTTAAAAAATCGGATATTTGACGTTCCTCGTACTCAATATCCTTGATGTGTTGCCATTCCCTGTCTTGAGGAAATGCGTATTCTCTCTCTTCAATCAAATCATCAAACAGTGTTTCAATGTTCAATGCGTTAATGGCTTTCTGTTCTTCGTGGATATACTGGAATTTCTGCGTTTGGTTTTTGCAATCGTATTGCTCAGGCTGTAAACCTTTTGGATAACCTTCAACGCCTTTCACCAGCTCATCAACTATCCTGCTATCGTCCCACCCTATATCGCGGAGGAAATTAACCATCTTGCCGACTTGATTCCTTGCATGAAAAAGCTTAACGTCGAATATCAGATTAACGTTTTTAACTTTTACTTCCATGCGCTTGGCTTCTGTCTTAAAAATCTCCTTGCAAATCGGATATGCGCCGCCTAGATACGACCCCGAATAAAGTAGGACATCCAAGGGTATTTCTATATCCCCCTCAAACCTGACCCAAGGGCTATCAACATCTCCAAGCTGTCTGCCTTTCTCGTAAACACGGGTAAATTTTGAATTTCCGCGCTTGCCGATGTAAAAGGTTTTTCCACTGCCGTCTTCATTGCGCCATGCCGTGCCGCGACATTCGCTTTTTGGCCGCATATTGTGTACGTCGTAATGTCCGTTATCGTGGTCTAACATTGCCTGATCGGGTGTGTACTCTCCGTTGAAAAAATCATGGGCGACATCGATACGGGTTATTTTGGGTCGGACGCATTTACTTAAAAATTCATACAATCGGTTTTCCCAACCGGGTAAAGCAGCCATGCAGCCTGTACCGTTCAATTCAACCAACATCGTTTCACATTGGCCGCCGTAATGAACCTTTCCGTATTCGACGTTATCGGGCCCGAATTGATAACAGCTTTGATAGAAAAACTTTCCTTTAAACGGTAATTTTTTGGTAATGCCGAATCCCAAGATTTCTTCAAGCAGCTCGCTATACCGGACAACGAATTCCGTATCTGATACCAATCCCTTTCCGGTTACTTTCGTCATGGAATTTTCATGTATCGTGAAAGTGATTTGGTCTATGAACGCTCCGTCATCCCTGCCACGCCTTAACGGTATTTCTATAAATCTGCCTTTGCCGTCCGATACAAAATGACTGAAATACTCGAATTGAAATTCTTGGTTTTCTGTTTTTTCCGCACCCTTCGGATTTGGGGTTTTATTTTGCTCCCCCCTATTAGCCTAGGGGGGCAGCCTACGGCGGTTGCCGCAGCCCCGCCGTCCGCTAACGCGTCCGCCATGTCCGCGGACACCGCCAAGGCTTTATCTTCAAAGGCTTTCACGGTTGCATTCCTTATGCATCAGTTCTTTAACAAACAATCTGCCGTATTCATACGCTTCGTTTTCGGTCTTTTGCTTCAAAGTCGGATTGCAGATATAAAAAGAAACTGTTGTGATGCATTGGGATTCGTAGCCTTTATCCTTGAACACTTTCATGATGTATGCTTTGGGGAAATATACGTGTTCGGGATTGACAGTATAGAAAATAAACATGATTAAGCCCCTTCACTGACTAGAGTTAAGGGGCTTTACAAGGATTAAAAATATGCGCCCCTTATGGAGCGCAATATATAAGGTTTTAGATTGCGAGAATTTATCCGCTCCTCCGTCATTCCCGCGAAAGTGGGAATCCGGAAATGAAAGGCAACAGGAATTTATCGTAAATGACTGAAACCGAACGGACTAGATTCCCGCCTGCGCGGGAATGACGATGTAAAATTATCCGGGATTCAAAAAGACAGGCTTTCGCATCCGTGGGAATGATTGCGGAAAGATGATTTTTATTTTGTCATAAAAACCCGCACCTTAATCAGTTGGCGGTTAAATCAAACTTTTAGGGTGCAGATTACTTTTTATGATTTCAGACGGCATTTCGACAGACGGCAAACCTATTTGGGCAATACCAAAAACTTAATCAATAACTCTTTGAACACAAAACCGAACACACCCAAGCCCAAAACCAAAAACAAAACGGCGATGCCGAATTTGCCCGCTTTGGACTCCTTGCCCAAATTCCAAACGATAAAACCCAAAAAAATAATCAAACCGGTCAGGCAGATTTTCAACGCCCAATCGGCAAAAACCGCTTCATCCATATTTTTTCCTATTGTTGATGTGTATGCCATACGCAATAAGGGTTTCAGACGGCATCTGCCGCATTTTTCCGCCGATGCCGTCTGAAACACGCAATCAGCGCGCGAGTGCCTGTTTCAAATCGTCAATCAAATCGCCAACATATTCCAAACCGACCGACAGGCGCACCAGTCCGGGGCGGATACCGGCGGCGAGTTTTTCTTCGGGCTGCATCCTGCCGTGCGTGGTTGTCCACGGATTGGTGATGGTCGAGCGCACGTCGCCGAGGTTGGCGGTACGGGAAAAGAGTTCCACGCCGTCCACGACTTTCCACGCGGCTGCTTGGTCGGCGACTTCAAAACCGATGACGATGCCGCCGCCGTTTTGCTGTTTGCGGATAAGCTCCGCCTGCGGATGGTCGGGCAATCCGGTGTAGTACACTGCTTGAACCTGCGGCTGCTCTTGCAGCCATTGCGCGATTCTCAAGGCGTTGTCAAACTGTTTTTCCATACGCAGCGACAGGGTTTCCACGCCGCTCAACAACTGCCACGCGTTAAACGGCGACATCGCCAAACCGCAAGAGTTGCAGTAAACGGCGACCTGCGCCATCAGTTCTTCCGAACCCGCCAACACGCCGCCCATCACGCGCCCGTGTCCGTCTATGGCTTTGGTGGCGGAGGAAACGGAAATATCCGCGCCGTGTTTCAAAGGCTGCGAGCCGACGGGCGACAGCAGGCTGTTGTCCACCACCAAGAGCGCGCCGATGCCGTGCGCCAATTCCGCCAAGGCTTCCAAGTCGGCCACTTCGCCCAAGGGGTTGGACGGCGTTTCCAAAAACAGCAGTTTGGTGTTGGCTTTGACGGCGGCTTCCATTCATTTATATCAGTCGGCGACACGCGGCTCACTCCGATGCCGAATTTGGTAACGATGTTATTGATAAAGCCGACGGTCGTGCCGAACAGGCTGCGGCTGGAAACCACATGGTCGCCCGCCTGCAGGAAGGTGAAAAACGCCGCCTGAATCGCGGACATGCCGGTCGAAGTGGCGACCGCGCGTTCCGCGCCTTCCAAAGCGGCTATGCGTTTTTCAAAGGCCGCGATGGTCGGGTTGGCGGTACGGGTATAAGTGAAGCCTTTGATTTTTTTTGAAAACAAATCGGCAGCGTGTTGGGCGTTGTCCCACATGAAGCTGCTGGTCAGGAACAATGCCTGATTGTGTTCGCGGTATCCGGTTTGTTCTTTGCCGCCGCGTATGGCGAGCGTTTGCGGATGAAGTTTTTTGCTCATCGGTGATTCCTCGGTTTTGTCCGTTCGGCAACGGGGCGTGCACCCGTTGTTTAATTTATTAATATTTTGCGCCTGTTCCATGAGGCTTTCAAGTCGGACGGGCAGGAAAATGCCGTCTGAACACGGCTTTCAGACGGCATGGCAATCAGCGTTTGTATTTTAATTCGTACTTGATGTCGTTGAGGATTTTACGGACATCGTGTTCCAACACGTCTTCGACTACCGCACCCGCCTGCTCGTGCAGCATTTGCTGGAGCTGATAAGTAAAGAGCGCCATCTGCTTCTGCACCGCCGTACGGATCATGCCGTTGACGGTATCGGTCAGATGCGGGCGCAGGCGTTTGATCAACCGTTCGGTCAGCTCCTGTTCGGACAGGCAGAACACTTCGCGCCGGTTGACGGCTTTCGGGTTCAGGATATTGATTTGGACGGGCATCAACGCCTCTTCCGCACCGCCTTCGCCGTTTTCCGCAACCCCGTCTGCCGCCGTACCGGATTCTGCCGCATCGGCGTTTTCCCCGCCCTCAATCTGTGCGGTTTCAAATTCGGCACTGTCTTTTTTGGCATCGAACCGGATTCTCCGCCGCGATTCGATGTGTTTTTCCGAAACCGGCATTTGCAGGGAAGCCTGCGCGTTGAGCCAGTTTTCCTGAAGGACGATCATCGGGTCGGTTTCGACTTCCTCGCCGCAATCGGCAACGGCGCTGTTGTGTTCTTCCTGCCATTTCTTCAGATACGCCTTTAACACACGGTCTCGGTTTGCATCGTCCAATTTCGGTATGGGCTCTTCCTTTCCGACTTCAGAAGGTTTGGTCAGCGGCACATAGGCAGGCGCGGTATTCATACGGCGCGTCTGACGCAGGTTTTCCAGGCGTTTTTCCCAATTCGGCTCTTTATCCTGATTGTTTGTATCCATTTTTTCGGCTTCCGGTTCTTAATCTTTGCAGGCGGGCAAACCCGCGCCCAAAGCGCAGTTTGATATAATGGCGCATTTTAACAGATTCGCGAGGATACATCATGGGCAGCATCGAACAGCGTTTGGAATATCTGGAAGAGGCAAACGACGTGCTGCGTATGCAGAACCACGTCCTGTCCACCGCCTTCAAAGCCTTAATCCGCGCCCTTCCCGCAGACACCGCCGAAATCGCGGTCGAGTCGATTCAGCTTGCTTTTGAGGACGCCTTGGCAGAATTGAGCTATGAGGACAGCCCGCATACGGATTTGTTCCACGACGTTACTTATGCGTTTTTCCGTGAAAAAGAACGTTAATTTTGTGTTAAACTGATTTTTTAGGCTTTTTGATTACCGAAAGGAATTTTGATGAATATGAAAAAATGGATTGCCGCCGCCCTTGCCTGTTCCGCACTCGCGCTGTCTGCCTGCGGCGGTCAGGGCAAAGATGCCGCCGCGCCTGCCGCCAACCCCGGCAAAGTGTACCGCGTGGCTTCCAACGCCGAGTTTGCCCCCTTTGAATCTTTAGACTCGAAAGGCAATGTCGAAGGTTTCGACGTGGATTTGATGAACGCGATGGCGAAGGCGGGCAATTTTAAAATCGAATTCAAACACCAGCCGTGGGACAGCCTTTTCCCCGCCTTAAACAACGGCGATGCGGACATCGTCATGTCGGGCGTAACCATTACCGACGACCGCAAACAGTCTATGGACTTCAGCGACCCGTATTTTGAAATCACCCAAGTCGTCCTCGTTCCGAAAGGCAAAAAAGTATCTTCTTCCGACGATTTGAAAAAGATGAACAAAGTCGGCGTGGTAACCGGCTACACGGGCGATTTCTCCGTATCCAAACTCTTGGGCAGCGACAATCCGAAAATCGCGCGCTTTGAAAGCGTCCCCCTGATTATCAAAGAACTGGAAAACGGCGGCTTGGATTCCGTAGTCAGCGACAGCGCGGTCATCGCCAATTATGTGAAAAACAACCCGGCCAAAGGAATGGACTTCGTTACCCTGCCCGACTTCACCACCGAACACTACGGCATCGCGGTACGCAAAGGCGACGAAGCAACCGTCAAAATGCTGAACGATGCGTTGGAAAAAGTACGCGAAAGCGGCGAATACGACAAGATCTACGCCAAATATTTTGCCAAAGAGGGCGGACAGGCTGCGAAATAAGCCCGCCCGTCCGAACAAAATGCCGTCTGAAGCCCTTTCAGACGGCATTGTTCATCAACCGGTCCACAATGAACTGCCTGCTGATTTCTCCCTACCGCAAAGCAACAGGCAAAGATTACAGATATCAAAATCCGAATAAAACAGTATTTTATTAAAACAAATTGATAATCAAGAGATTAGAATTATGTATTGTCTTCACCGTACAAACGCTGGCACTATTTCAACCTGATAAAAAACAGCCTTCAAAAAGGTTGTTTAAAACAGCAGCAGACACTTACCGCCACAACCTTGAAAAGGAACACAATCATGACCGTTATCAAGCAAGAAGACTTTATTCAAAGTATCTGCGATGCCTTCCAATTCATCAGCTACTACCATCCAAAAGACTACATCGACGCGCTTTATAAGGCGTGGCAGAAGGAAGAAAATCCCGCCGCCAAAGACGCGATGACGCAGATTTTGGTCAACAGCCGTATGTGTGCCGAAAACAACCGCCCCATCTGCCAAGACACAGGTATCGCAACCGTCTTCCTCAAAGTCGGTATGGATGTGCAATGGGATGCGGACATGAGCGTGGAAGAGATGGTTAACGAAGGCGTACGCCGCGCCTACACTTGGGAAGGCAACACCCTGCGCGCTTCCGTCCTCGCCGATCCGGCCGGCAAACGCCAAAACACCAAAGACAACACCCCCGCCGTCATCCACATGAGCATCGTGCCGGGCGGTAAAGTCGAAGTAACCTGCGCGGCAAAAGGCGGCGGCTCTGAAAACAAATCCAAACTCGCTATGCTCAACCCTTCCGACAACATCGTCGATTGGGTATTGAAAACCATCCCGACGATGGGCGCGGGCTGGTGTCCTCCCGGCATCTTGGGCATCGGCATCGGCGGCACGCCCGAAAAAGCCGTGTTGATGGCGAAAGAATCCCTGATGAGCCACATCGACATCCAAGAATTGCAGGAAAAAGCCGCGTCCGGCGCGGAATTGTCCACCACCGAAGCCCTGCGCCTCGAACTCTTTGAAAAGGTCAACGCGCTGGGCATCGGCGCGCAAGGCTTGGGCGGTCTGACCACCGTGTTGGACGTGAAAATCCTCGATTACCCGACCCATGCCGCCTCCAAACCGATTGCCATGATTCCCAACTGTGCCGCCACCCGCCACGTCGAATTTGAATTGGACGGCTCAGGTCCTGTCGAACTCACGCCGCCGCGCGTCGAAGACTGACCCGATCTGACTTACAGCCCCGACAACGGCAAACGCGTCGATGTCGATAAGCTGACCAAAGAAGAAGTGGCAAGCTGGAAAACCGGCGACGTATTGCTGTTGAACGGCAAAATCCTCACCGGCCGCGATGCCGCGCACAAACGCCTCGTCAATATGCTCGACAAAGGCGAGGAGTTGCCCGTCGATTTCACCAACCGCCTGATTTACTACGTCGGCCCCGTCGATCCGGTCGGCGATGAAGTCGTCGGTCCCGCAGGTCCGACCACAGCCACCCGCATGGACAAATTTACCCGCCAAATGCTCAAACAAACCGGCCTCTTGGGCATGATCGGCAAATCCGAGCGCGGCGCGGCCACCTGCGAAGCCATCGCCGACAACAAAGCCGTGTACCTCATGGCAGTCGGCGGCGCGGCATACCTCGTGGCAAAAGCCATCAAATCTTCCAAAGTCTTGGCGTTCCCCGAATTGGGTATGGAAGCCGTTTACGAATTTGAAGTCAAAGATATGCCCGTAACCGTCGCCGTGGACAGCAAAGGCGAATCCATCCACGCCACCGCCCCGCGCAAATGGCAGGCGAAAATCGGCATCATCCCCGTCGAATCTTGAAGCGCAATGCCGTCTGAACGCAAAATCTGCCTTCAGACGGCATTTCCGCCGCCGGTTGCGGTACAATCCACCATTTCATCACCCGGCGACCCATACCGTGAAAATCCTCATTTTAGGCAACGGGCAGGTAGGTTCTACCGTCGCGCAAAACCTTGCCGCCATCACCAACAACGACGTAACCGTTATCGACATCGACGAAAAAGCATTGCAGGAAACAGGCAGCCGCCTCGATGTCCAAACCGTTTTCGGCAACGGCGCATCCCCCTTCACATTAGAACGCGCCGGCGCGGAAGATGCCGACTTGCTGCTCGCGCTCTCCCGCAGCGACGAAACCAACATCGTCGCCTGCAAAGTTGCCGCCGACCTGTTCAACATCCCCGGCCGCATCGCGCGCGTCCGTTCCAGCGAATACCTCGAATACCTCAGCCCCAAGCTCGAAAACAACGAAAACGGCAGCCTTTCCATATTCGGCATAACCGAAACCATCAGCCCCGAACAGCTCGTTACCGAACAGCTTGCCGGCCTGATAGACTGCCCGGGCGCATTGCAGGTTTTACGTTTTGCAGACGACCGCGTGCGGATGGTCATCATACAGGCGCGGCGCGGCGGGCTGCTTGTCGGACGCAGCATTGCCGACATCGCCCAAGATTTGCCCGACGGGGCCGACTGCCAAATCTGCGCCGTTTACCGCAACAACCGCCTCATCGTCCCCGCGCCGCAAACCGTCATCATCGAAGGCGACGAAATCCTGTTTGCCGCCGCCGCCGAAAACATCGGGGCGGTCATACCCGAATTGCGCCCCAAAGAAACCAGCACCCGCCGCATCATGATTGCCGGCGGCGGCAACATCGGCTACCGCCTCGCCAAGCAGCTCGAACACGCATACAACGTCAAAATCATCGAATGCCGGCCGCGCCGTGCCGAATGGATAGCCGAAAACCTCGACAACACCCTCGTCCTGCAAGGTTCGGCAACCGACGAAACCCTGCTCGACAACGAATACATCGACGAAATCGACGTATTCTGCGCCCTGACCAACGACGACGAAAGCAACATTATGTCCGCCCTTTTGGCGAAAAACCTCGGCGCGAAGCGCGTCATCGGCATCGTCAACCGCTCAAGCTACGTCGATTTGCTCGAAGGCAACAAAATCGACATCGTCGTCTCCCCCCACCTCATCACCATCGGCTCGATACTCGCCCACATCCGGCGCGGCGACATCGTTGCCGTCCACCCCATCCGGCGCGGCACGGCGGAAGCCATCGAAGTCGTCGCGCACGGCGACAAAAAAACTTCCGCCATCATCGGCAGGCGCATCAGCGGCATCAAATGGCCCGAAGGCTGCCACATTGCCGCCGTCGTCCGCGCCGGAACCGGCGAAACCATTATGGGACACCATACCGAAACCGTCATCCAAGACGGTGACCACATCATCTTTTTCGTCTCGCGCCGGCGCATCCTGAACGAACTGGAGAAACTCATCCAAGTCAAAATGGGCTTTTTCGGATAAACCGCTCCATTCCGGACACATTGCCGCCAAGCGGTATGGAAGCAAAAATAATAGTAGAGTGGGCTTCAGCCCACCGCTTCAGACGGCATCCGCCCCCCGTCATTCCCGCGTAGCGGGAATCCGGCCTGTTCGGTTTCAGTTGTTTTTGGGTTTCGGGTAATTTCCAAATCGTCATTCCCGTGCAGGCGGGAATCTAGACCATTGGAAAGCGGCAATATTCAAAGGTTAGCTGAAGCTTTAGAGATTCTAGATTCCCGTTTTCACGGGAATGACGAAAGGTTGCGGGAATCCAAACCATTGAGCAACAGCAATATTCAAAGATTATCTGAAAGTTTGAGGTTCTAGATTCCCGCTTTCGCGGGAATGACGAAGTTTCAGACGGCATCGCCCGCCTGTTTTGATATGGCAGCAAACCGCCCCGACAAAAAAACAATCCGGAACGCGTCTGACCGTTCCGGATTGTTTTCAGGCGTATCCGCGCATCAGAACATACTGCGCACGCCCATATTGACCTGCCAATTCTGGCGCATCGTGTGCATCGAAGACCTTTGCGCCTCAAAATAAAGCTGCCGTCCGTTTCCGGCATTGCGGCGCACCACGCCCAAGCCGTATTCCAACCAGCCGCCCCGGTGTTTGAATTCCTCCACGGCAGAGCCGTTGAACCTGTGGCGGATCGTGCCGATAAACTCGCGTTTGTACATCAGCTTGCCGTAGATGTTCAGCCTGCCGCCGTCCAAACCGTCCACGCCCGCCCGAAAGCCGAACCGCCCCATCAGGCTGCGGAAGTTGTCCGTCTCGGCAGACAGCCCGTTTGACAGCGGAAAGCCGTAGCCGCGCGTAAACCAGTAAGACAACTGCACTTCCGGCTGCCACCGATAGGTTTTTGCCGCCGTCTTGTTTTTCCATCCGCCTACCGGCTTCGGCGGAAAGCATATAGGCATTCAGGCGCGCCTCGTCCGATTCGACCCGTTTGCCGGCGTAATTGGTCAGCCCGTAGCTGCCCTTATATCGGGCGATGTTGGCGACCAAATCATAATAAGCCCTGCTTTCCCGGTTGAGCCAGGCGGAATAAACACCTGCCGCCCTGCCGTAAGATTTTGCCGCTGCCGACGTAGTCTTCGGAAGCGTAGGACGATTGGAGGTGGCGGAGCATCAGCCCTTTGTAATGAATCCATTTATCGCCGAACCCCGTCCTGTTGAAGCCGCCGGCAAAGCCCCAATAGCGGTTGCCGTAACCGCCCACGCGGTAATCGCTGCGGCTGCCGGAGAATTTTCCGCCGACGCGTTTGATCCAAACGTTGTTGTCTTCCTGCGGCGTTCCGTCGGCGTGGATTTCGCCCATACGCTGCACCAGCGTTTCATCGGAAACCGCGTTCAACTGATACAACGCCTCGCCGAAAAGGACGCTGCTCGATGCGCCCGGCGTCAGGGTATCCGGGTAGAGGTAGAAGTCCCGCTTACCGTCTGTGGAAATATTGACCTTTTTGGAAGCACCCGACTCACCCAAGGCAAAACACCACCCTCCCTGTTCCGTACAGCGGACATTCAATTTGTATGATGCTTTATTTGATGCTTTATTGTCTTCTTGATTGCCCTTGTTTTCGACCAGTTTCAGATATTCCCTTCCCGTCGTTTTTGCCTTGGCATCGTCCATATATTCGATGATGTGCGTCCCTTCGCTGCCTTTTCGGGTAATCAGCTTGTCCGATTCTCCTTTGACGATGTCGCCATACATTTTGAACACGCCGCCATCGCCCTTGAGCTTGCTCACGGACACTTTGACGAATTTATTGTTGTCGCTAAATTCGACCTGCGCGTCTTCCGACAAATCCAACTCTTTCAGCATTGAATCATTGGTAACCGTCCAACGCGCGCCGTTGCTCATTTTGAGGTTGACGGCGTTTTTTGTTTTGTCGTCGATAATGCTGTCTTTAAGCCAACCGTTTTCATCGAAGAACTTTTCAGATCTTTTGATTTCTTCTTCGAGTACCGCAACCTTTTCTATGTCTTCTTTTAGACGTTCTATGTGCCTTTTTCTGATCTGAATTTTGTTTTCTTGCTGTTTTACTTTTTTTCTAGTTCTTCTTTTTTCTTTTCATTTTCACCTAGTTCAGCCAATTCTTGATTGTATTTATCCAAAGTTGCTTTTTTTGAGACAATCGTTTCTGCTTAACATTCGGGTCTGTACCAGATTAGCAGATATGTTACCCTCGAAATATGAAGATAACACACTGCAAATTAAAGAAAGAAGTACAGAAAGAACCGCTCCGTTCTTTTGTACCGGAAGTTACCGCCCGTTCTGCCGCCGATATTTTGGGTATCCATCCCGATTCGGCGGCACTGTTTTACCGTAAAATCCGCACGGTTACCAACCATCGTTTGGCCTTGGCTGCCGATGAGGTTTTCGAGTGCCCCGCCGGGCCGGGCGGAAGCTATTTCGGCGGACGGCGTAAAGGCAGACGCGGTCGCGGCGCGGCAGGAAAAGCGGTTGTCTTCGGCATTCCGAAACGCAACGGGCGGGCCTATACCGTTGCCGCGG
>NZ_QNRU01000041.1 GCF_003315235.1 Neisseria gonorrhoeae
ACAGTCAATACTTTCAGCGGGATTTTTTTGGGGAAATTCGTCATGTCGCTGTCGGATAAGGTTTTTTATCTCCGCCAAACGCTGCGCCGCCTCCACCCCCCCTCCTCTTCTCCTCCGGCTGATGCGCCTTTGTGAATATGCCGCCTGAAACTCGGGGCTTCAGACGGCATTTCGTATCCAAACGGTAACTAATGTATCCGTACTTTGTTATAGAATGGCTGCTGTTTTTTCTTCGTAATTAGAAATTGTCAAAATGGGCAAACATATTCTTTTAGGTGTAACGGGCAGTATTGCGGCGTATAAGTCTTGCGAGTTGGTGCGACTGCTGAAAAAACAGGGGCATTCGGTTACGGTGGTTATGAGCCGCTCGGCAACTGAATTTGTTTCTCCGCTGACTTTTCAGGCTTTGAGCGGCAATCCCGTTCTGACCGACACGCACGGCGGCAACGGTTCAAACGGTATGGAACATATCAACCTGACCCGGAATGCGGATGTTTTTCTGATTGCGCCGGCAAGTATGAATACCGTGGCAAAAATCTGTAACGGCGTGGCAGATAACCTACTGACCAATCTGGCAGCCGCACGGAAATGCCCTCTTGCCATCGCTCCCGCGATGAATGTGGAAATGTGGCTGAATCCTGCCAACCAACGGAATATCGCACAACTGGTTTCAGACGGCATTACTGTCTATATGCCGGGCTTGGGCGAACAGGCTTGCAGAGAAAATGGTATGGGAAGGATGCCGGAACCTGCCGAATTGCTGGATTTGCTTCCAGACTTGTGGACACCGAAAATTTTAAGGGACAAGAAAATCTTGATTACCGCAGGTGCGACATTTGAAGCCATTGACCCTGTCAGGGGCATCACAAATACCTCCAGCGGAAAAATGGGCGTAGCTTTGGCGCGGGCGTGCCGTGCCGCCGGTGCGGAAATCAGCCTGATTCACGGACAGCTTCAAACCACGCTGCCTTTCGGCATATCCGATACGGTTCAAGCCGTCAGTGCCGAAGATATGCATCGCGCAGTACATCGTTTGATTGAAAAACAAGATGCTTTTATTTCTGTTGCCGCCGTCTCAGACTATAAGGTTAAAAACAGGAGTACGCAAAAATTCAAAAAAGATAAAAATGCCAAACCGTTATCCATCGAATTGGATGAGAACCCCGATACTTTGGCTTCTATTGCCTCATTGCCGAACCCGCCGTTCTGCATCGGTTTTGCCGCTGAAACGGAGAATGTAATGGCATATGCGCGGGAAAAACGTATTAAGAAAAAAATACCGGTGATAGTTGCCAATGATGTTTCAATCGCGATGGGCAAGACAACCAACCAAATTGTTATCATAGATGATGATGCGGAGTTGTCTTTCCCCGAAACAAGTAAAGATGAAGCGGCAATGCGGATTGTTGAAAGGCTTGCCGTATATTTGAACAAATAAGCAATTGAACGGATAAACCATAAAACGGGTTGCCTTTTGATTAACAGGCAACCCGTTTTACCTGCTTCAACTTCTGATGACTTTGCGGATATATGGGATGCTGTGCAGATTTTGAATAATCTGATTCAACTGATCCAAATTCTTGACTTTCAATAAGAATTTGAATTCGACAAAACCTTCCGTTCCCGACTGGGATTTAGACGGTGTTTCGACCGACTCGATGTCCGCACCGGAATCGGAAATCGCTTGCGCCATTAATGCCAACAGGCCGTGGCTGTCTTCCGATTGGACTTGAAGCCCGACACGGTAGTTCTGCCCGTTCATATTTTCCCAGTCTGCATCCAGCTGCTGTTCGGGATCGGACTTCAACAACGTCGGGCAGGTATCCCTATGGATAATCATGCCTTTTCCCTTAACCAACAGCAAACGGATGGAATCGCCGGGAACAGGGTGGCAGCACTCTGCAAAATGAATATGCCCGCTTTCCTGACCATCAACTTTAATGGAACTGAGCCTGACCTCGCTGCCGAAATGCTCCCCTGCCAATTCGGCGATATGCATGGCGACATAAACAGGCAGGGTATGCCCCATACCGACGTTGTACAGCACTTCCTCAAATGAAGTCTGTTTGTCGTTGAGATCGGCAAGGTATTTTTCTTTGATGCCGTCTGAAAGCAGGACATCTTTGGGCAGCAAACTGGACAAGGCTTTTTGTAAGAGGCTCTCTCCCAAAACGACCGCATCGTGCCGGTTAAGATTTTTAATATATTGGCGTATGGCACTGCGCGCCCTGCCGGACACGGCGAAATTCAACCACGCGGGATTGGGTTTGGCGTGTTCGGATGTGATAATTTCAACAGAATCACCGGTTTTGAGCTTCGTACGCAGCGGCATCATCACATTATTGACACGCGCGGCAACTGTTTTATGCCCAATGTCGGTATGCACCGCATAAGCAAAATCGACAGGCGTTGCCCCTTTGGGCAAAGTTAGGATTTTTCCTTTCGGAGTAAGGATGTAGATTTCGTTCGGAAACAAATCGACTTTGACGTGTTCGAGAAACTCAATGGCATTGGCGCTGCTTGCCTGCAAGTCTAAAATGTTTTTCAACCATTGATTGGTGTGCAGCACTGCCTGATCGACCGTTTTGGAATCTGATTTATAGCTCCAATGGCCGACAATACCGCCTTCCGCCACGGCATCCATTTCCCGCGTGCGTATCTGAACTTCAATCGGCAAGCCGTAAGGGCCGACCAAAATCGTATGCAGACTTTGATAACCGTTGCTTTTCGGAATGGCGATATAGTCTTTGAACCGTCCGGGCTTGGGCTGATAGAGGGTGTGCAATGTGCCGAGTGCGGCATAACAGGCGGGAATGCTGTTGACAATGACGCGGAAACCGTAAATATCCATAACCTCGGCAAAACGCAGCTTTTTCGCCATCATTTTCTGATGGATGCCGTACAGGTTTTTTTCCCTGCCTTTGATTTTGGCCTCTATATTCGCGCCTACCAGCCGCTGGCCGAACGCGCGCAAAACTTTGCCGACAACGTCCTGCCTGTTCTTCCGGCTCTTGTCCATCGCTTTTTTTAAAGTCTCGTAGCGGTTGGGATGCAGGTTTTGGAACGATAAATCCTGAAGCTCCCGATACGCATTATTCAGACCTATGCGGTTGGCAATCTGTGCGTAGATTTCAAGGGTTTCCCTTGCAATCCGGCGGCGTTTGTCCGGGCGCATCGAACCGAGCGTCCGCATATTGTGCAGGCGGTCGGCAAGTTTGACAACGATGACGCGCACATCTTTGGTCATCGCCAAAATCAGTTTGCGGAAACTCTCCGCCTGATGTTCCGCATGATCTTCAAATTTGAGTTTTTCGAGTTTGGACAGCCCGTCCACCATCTCGGCAACAGTATTGCCGAACACCGCCGCCATTTCCCCTTTTGTCACGCCCGTATCTTCCAATACGTCGTGCATCACGCCTGCACAAAGACCCTGTATGTCCATATGCCAAAGGGCGAGCTGCGTCGCAACGGCAATCGGATGCGTGATGTAGGGATCCCCGCTTTTGCGGGTTTGCCCGTCGTGGGCGCGAAACGCATAGGCGACAGCTTTTTCAAGCTCCGCCTGTTCCTCGGGCTTGAGGTAGGAGGCGGTATGGAAAAGCAGGGTACGCGCTTCGGCGGTCAGGGGGTCGTAAGGGGCGGAAGGTTGGGGGGCGGGCATTTCAGACGGCTTTCGGGATGTATGTGTTTTTTCATTTCAAACCGTCGGACTGCACGGCGGCAGAGTGTGCCGGCGTGCGTTTCCGGCAGAATTTATTTATTGCGCGTCAACAGTTCCGTACCGATATGCCCGGCTGCGATTTCCCTTAAGGCGGTAACGGTCGGTTTGTTATTGCGGACATCGTCCACAAGCGGCGTATTGCCATTTTCAAGCTGGCGGGCCCGACGGGCCGCTACCAATGTCAGGTCAAAATGGTTGGAAATTTTTCCGGTACAGTCTTCGGTGGTAATACGTGCCATATTATTTGCTTTCTTTCAAAAATATTTAAATTGGGGAACCGGATATTTTCGCGGTTTTTAGGAATTTTCCAACAAATCTGCAATAAATCCCAGTTGCCGCGACCTTTTCAGACGGCAGGCATTCACAATATGAAGCAAATCCCCCTCCGCCTTCTCCAGGTCGTCATTGACCACGACAAAGTCGAACAATACGGACTGTTCGATTTCATGCCTTGCCTTCGACAGCCTCCTTTGGATAACTTCCCGACTGTCCGTCCCGCGCCCTTTGAGGCGCGCGGCAAGTACGTCGAAAGAAGGCGGCAGGATAAAGATACCGACAGCTTCCGGCAGCGCGTTGCGAACCTGCGCCGCGCCCTGAACGTCGATTTCCAAAATCACGTCATAGCCTGCCGCCGCCAACGCATTCACGCCCTCCGTGCTTGTGCCGTAATAGTTGCCGAATACGTCTGCGTATTCCAAAAAAGCCTCCTGCGCGATAAGCGATTCAAACTCTTCTTTGGAAACAAAGTGATAATGTACGCCGTTTGCTTCGCCTTCACGCGGCGGGCGCGTCGTATGCGACACGGAAACGCGCAAACCGTTATGGTTTGCCAACAGCCGCGACACCAGCGTGGTTTTGCCCGTGCCGGAAGCGGCCGAAATGATAAAGATGTTGCCTTTTCGATAAGCGGACATATTTTTTACCTGTATATTTTCCAACCGATTGTATCACAACGGACACCCTATTTCATATTTGCCGATGCCCATATTTTGCCGCTATTGTTTTGATTGATTTGGCAAGCGGCAGGCTGACGGCTACAATATGGCGTTAAAAACATCAAACTTGGAACACGCAATGCTGGTTCATCCCGAAGCTATGAGTGTCGGCGCGCTTGCCGACAAAATCCGCAAAATCGAAAACTGGCCGCAAAAAGGCATCTTATTCCACGACATCACGCCCGTCCTGCAAAGTGCGGAATACTTCCGCCTTTTGGTCGATTTGCTGGTTTACCGCTATATGGATCAGAAAATCGACATCGTTGCCGGCTTGGACGCGCGCGGCTTCATTATCGGCGCGGCACTCGCCTACCAGCTCAACGTCGGCTTCGTCCCCATCCGCAAAAAAGGCAAGCTGCCTTTTGAAACCGTATCGCAAAGCTACGCGCTCGAATACGGGGAAGCTGCGGTGGAAATCCACACCGATGCCGTCAAACCCGGTTCGCGCGTCCTGCTGGTCGATGATTTGGTTGCCACGGGCGGCACAATGCTTGCCGGGCTGGAACTGATCCGCAAACTCGGCGGGGAAATTGTCGAAGCCGCCGCCATTTTGGAATTTACCGACCTTCAAGGCGGCAAGAATATCCGCGCAAGTGGCGCGCCCTTATTTACCCTGCTTCAAAACGAAGGCTGCATGAAAGGCTGAAAACCGACCCTGCCGTCTGAAACCGGCAGGGTTGTTATTATACGTTCAAATCACACCCAAATCTTGCAAGCCCCTCAACACGCCGTCTTCATCAACGCCGGGGCAAACATATTTCGCCGCTTCTTTCGCTGCCTGTTCCCCGTTACCCATTGCCACGCCGAACCCGACTTCAGACAGCATTTCCACATCGTTCAAACCGTCGCCGAACGCCATCACGTCTGCCATTTCCAAACCCAATGCTTCAACCACGCTTCTGATGCCGTCTGTTTTCGACATTCCCGCAGGCAGCAGATCGACCGCTTCCTCGTGCCAGCGCACCGTTTTCAAGCCTTCCCGTTCCACAATATCCGACCAAAGCGGCATTTCGTTTTCCTCCGCAAACACCAGCATCTGATACACCGGTTTGCTTGAAAAATAATCCTTATCGGCAAAAAAATCGCTGGCGATATGCTGCAAGGCGCGGCACACGCATTCCGACAGCGCGGACACGGCGATCCCCTCTCCGCCGACAAACGCATAATCCATGCCCAAGCCATCCAAATGCGCACAAACCCTGCCCATCAAACCGGTATCCATCGGTACTTCGCGCACAGTTTTACCGTGCAGCAGCGCAAACTGTCCGTTTATCGTTACCACGGCATCCATACCCGTTTCCGCCATCATGTCCCTGACCTTTTCGGGAATCGTCGCCAAAGACCGCCCCGTTGCCAACGCCGTCAATATACCTTTGCCGCGCAAAGCCGCCACCGCCGTTTTCACGGAAGGGCGCAAGGTATCCGTATATTTGCGGTACAGCGTATCGTCAATGTCGAAAAACACGATTTTGGGATTCATCATATTCTCTCTCGCACTCAAACTGCCGCATTGTATCCCAAGAAGGCAAATACTTGATAAATCCTTATAAATTTCCCGGCAAAATTGACCGCGAACACGAAAAGGCGGATAATCCGCCCATCTTCAAACACCCTTCAGACGGCATTTGCAGCAATGCCGTCTGAAACATTTTTACAAAGCATACAAATCATGCTTCAACACACAGGACGACACATAAAGCACCGCCCTATTATGTCGTCCTGATTCGGAAGGGGTTACGCCCCTCCCAAACAAAGTCTGATCCTGCCGCCCTAAAGGGCGGGGTTTCAACCGAAAAGGAAACACGATGAAAGCACCCGAACTCTTATTGCCCGCCGGCGGATTGGAAAGAATGCGCGCCGCCTACGATTACGGCGCAGATGCCGTTTACGCCGGCAGCCCGCGTTACTCCCTGCGCGCCCGCAACAACGAATTTGCCAAACTCGACGTCCTCGAGCAAGGCATTAAAGAAGCGCACGAACGCAACAAAAAATTCTTTTTGACCGTCAACACCCTGCCGCACAATTCCAAACTCAAAACCTTCGTTGCCGACATGGAGCCGCTGATTGCCATGAAACCCGACGCGCTGATTATGGCGGATCCGGGTTTGATTATGACCGTGCGCGAAAAATGGCCGGAAATGCCGATCCATCTGTCCGTACAGGCGAACACCACCAACTACTGGGGCGTGAAATTTTGGCAGAACATTGGTGTCGAACGCATCATCCTGTCACGCGAATTGGGCATGGAAGAAATTGCCGAAATCCGCCAAGAATGCCCCGACATCGAACTCGAAGTCTTCATCCACGGCGCATTGTGCATCGCCTACTCAGGCCGCTGCCTGTTGTCGGGCTATTTCAACCACCGCGATCCCAACCAAGGCACCTGCACCAACTCCTGCCGTTGGGACTACAAAGTCCACAACGCCACGGAAAGCGAGGCAGGCGATGCCCAGCTTCTGCAAGGTTTCAACTTTGAAAAAGCCCAAGAAGAAGCCAACCAAAACTTTGAAGGCATCAACGGTCAAAAACGCCATCCCTACGCCGACAAAGTTTTCCTGATTGAAGAATCCAACCGCCCGGGCGAGATGATGCCGATTATGGAAGACGAACACGGCACCTACATCATGAACTCCAAAGATCTTCGCGGTATCGAAGTCGTCGAAAAACTCGCCAAAATCGGTGTGGACAGCCTCAAAGTCGAAGGCCGTACCAAGTCTCTCTACTACGTCGCCCGCGTCGCCCAGTCCTACCGCAAAGCGATTCACGATGCCGTCGCAGGCCGTCCGTTTGATTACAGCCTGTTGAGCGAACTCGAAGGCCTTGCCAACCGAGGCTACACCAGCGGCTTCCTCGAACGCCACCAAACTCAGGATTATCAAAACTACCTCAGCGGCCATTCCACCGCCAAACAAAGCCAATACGTCGGACACGTTACCGAAATCGACGAAAATGGCTGGGCGACCATCGAAGTTAAAAACCGCTTCGCCGTCGGCGATTCGCTCGAAATCATCCACCCGAGCGGCAACCAAACCATCAAATTGGAACAAATGACCCGCAAAGGCCAACCTGTCGATGTTGCCCCGGGCAACGGCATTCAGGTCAAAATCCCCAATATGCAGGGCAAAGAAAAAGCCCTCATCGCACGCGTGTTGAACCCCTGAGCCACAATGCCGTCCGAACCCCGTTTTCAGACGGCATTTTGTTGAATCTTACTGTACAATGGCAATGATTTCCCACAGCAAACAAGGACATCCGACATAAAAAAATCCTCATACTCTCCGCCGCCGCCCTGATGCTGGCAGCCTGCCAATCCGGCCGCGCGCTTAAAAACGCGCACACGGCATCCGCCGGGACACCGGCCGGAGAATCATGCAAAGTTATCCGCGGAGACACCGCAGGAGGCGGCAAAAACATCATTTACCGTTGTAGCAACGGTCAGGCGGCAATAAATGCAGCCACCGCCGCCGGCGTATTGGAATCAGGGATTCCCGTCAGCTTCGGCGGCGGCGTACCGGTTGCAAACGGCAGGAATCTAGTTACACGGCAAGCGGCAAACGGCGTTGGCAAATCCGACTCCGAGGCCTGCGAACACGCCCTAATCAATGCCGCCCGCAAATTCCAGCAGACCGCCGGCAAACTCGGCGGGCGCAGTGTTACCGGCTTCCACAGCTACTTTGGCAAGCAATCGCTGCAAGGCGGACAATACGACTGTCAGGCAGGTTCGTTCCACGTCCGCGCGGTCATGCGCGCCAATGTCGTCCGTTAACATATCGGCAATCAAAAAATGCCGTCTGAAACATTTTTCAGACGGCATTTTTAATCCTGCAACATTACTCCCTGCCCTGAGTTCGGATACTGTATCAATATAAAACCCCATCACACAGATTTACGGTAAAAAGCCGTCCGAATGAGTTCCTGAAAACAATTCGGACAGCTTTAATCCCCAACGAGGCAATTAATCCAATAATACTAGATTAAAACTTCCATTCCAGCGATACGGCGTAATTACGGCCTGAGGCGCGGTAGCGGTCTAAGCCTTTGCCATCTCGGTCGACCGCGTTGGTGGTGCTGTAGCTATACAAACCGCGCAGGGAATCCCAAGTGGTGTATTTGCGGTTGAACACATTATATACGCCTGCACGCAAAGTCAGGTTTTTAGCCGGTTTGTAGAAGCCGTACATATCAAACACATAAGCCGACTTGTTCAGCCACGGGTAATCTTTTACCTTTTTCTGCAAAGGCGTACCCCGGCCCTTGTTTTCATAAACGGTGTATTGCGCGTCTTTGGCCTTTTTCGCACCCAGATAAGTCAGGCGGGAGAACACACCCCATTTTTCGCTCGGGCTTCGTAGTCGACACCGGCAATCACTTTCGGCGGCTGTGTGGACAGCAGGCTGTTGTCGCCCGACAGTTTGCTTTTCGCATAACCCAGCGAGCCGAACAATTTCCAGCCCTCAGGAACAAAAGACGCTATTTTGTCCACATTCAGACGGCCTGTCAGCTCAAGACCACGGATTCGGGCCTTATCGATATTTTGCATCTGCCATTCCGGTTTTTCGGAATAAGGATTGCTACACATACCGTAGTAGTAATTCATCTGAGTACAGCCGACATCGCCGCTGGTGGTCAGCTTCTGCTCTTCAGACAAGAAGTTGCGGTAATTGTTTTGATACAGGTTGGCATCCAAAGTACCTTTTTCGCTGCGGCCTTGCAGAGACAGGGTGTGGGTGGTGCTGCGCTCGGCTTTCAGGTTGGGATTGGGCAGCCAATTACCCGAACCGTGGTTGTAAGTGAAATACACTTCGGACGCATTGGGGACACGGTAGCCGGAAGTAATGTCGTAACCGACATGCCAAGCCTGATTCAGTTGCGCCGCCAAACCGACAAATCCGCTCCAGCCTTTATAAGTATTGGCTGCAGGCGGTGTTTTGTCACAAGCATGACACTCGGCATTCAATTCCTGAGGCGTCATTTTGGTATGATCGTAACGGATATCTGCACGTCTGCTGAACACGTCGTTCCATTGGATTTGATCAGACAGTGAGAAACCATAATTAGTGGTTTTCACAGGGTGTTGAATCGAGCTGGTAGTACGGGATATCTGTCCGCTGAAGTAATAATCGTCGCGGTTTAAGTTTTCAAACTCACGCCGACTGGCGAAAGTTTTAAACGACAAGCGATGTTGGCCGCCCAGTTGCAACGGTTGGCTGTCCATACGCAAAGTAAAACGTTTGAATCGGGTGTCCATGCTGCGGTTGTATATTTCGTCCAAATCCTTCTGATTTATAGTTGCGCGTCCAGGTGGAATAATCCATCGGGAACGAGCCTTTGTTGTTAACCGCCGCCACTTTGGTTTTCTGATAATCGAAGTCCGCCTTCAAAGACGACAACCAATTTGAATCAGGCGTCCATTCGTAAAAGAGGTTGGCATTGCGCCGTCTGTTTACGTCATCGGCTTCGCGCCAGGAAGAAGCGGTCAGGTTATAAGACTCTTCAAATCGTGTAATTATGCCCCTGCTGGCCGTTAAACGATGCGCCGATGCGGTGCTTGTCGTTGATTTGATAAGCAATCTTACCCAAGAAGTTGTGGTATTTGTGTTTGGACGGATCAGGGATACCGCGTGCCGAACCACGGATATTCTCTCCGCTGCCAGCACCCTCTACCGGATAGCCACGCTCGCCCGCGCTTTCGGTCTCATGACCGCGACGTTGCGAATACAGCAAAGCGGCATCCACGCGGTCGTTGCTCACACCGAAACCGAGTGTATTTGTCCATTCGCGGTTGCGGCTGCTGTAACCGTTTTTCATCATCACGCCGAATTGCCTGTCGTCCAACAGCAAATCATGGCCTTGCAGGGTTTGGTAATTCACGCCGCCACCCAATGCGCCGCTACCGGTATTGAAAGAGTCAGCGCCCTTCGCGATTTCGATGTTGCGCACGAGTTCGGGGTCGATAGACAGGCGCGAGCTGTTGAAGTTGCCATAACGTGCATACAGTGAGTTTTCTTCCGAATCAGGCAGGCTCACGCCGTCAATGCTGACACCGACACGGTTGCCTTCCACGCCGCGCACAGCAAAGCCTTTTTGATGGCGGCCGCTATCGCTCAAGCCGACGTCGGTGGAGTAACGCACCAAGTCTTTGTTGTCGCGTATCATTTCCTGTTGAATGCGGCCGAGGTTGACACGTTCCACGGTTGCAGGCGCATTAAGCTGGTCTTTAACGCGCACTTCTTTTATCTCTGCTTTAACGGGTGTGGTTTCGGTTGCAGCTTCATCCGCTGCCAAGACCGGATTGCCGAAAATACTGCCGACCAGCGCGGCAATAGGAAGCATGTGTAATGGTTTCATATTATCAACTCAAGATGTAATGGATTGTTCATCCATCAGTTAATTCATAATAAATTTTCTGATAATCATTAATATTTAATAAGACAGCAACCCGTACAAATAAATCTGTGTCGTGTAATTAAAGGTCTCTGCAAACATCTATGCCGAGGCCTTGTTTGTTTCATTATTTTTAAGGGTCTGTACTAGATTGGCAGATATGTTACCCTCGAAATATGAAGATAACACACTGCAAATTAAAGAAAGAAGTACAGAAAGAACCGCTCCGTTCTTTTGTACCGGAAGTTA
>NZ_QNRU01000042.1 GCF_003315235.1 Neisseria gonorrhoeae
TCCGCGGCAACGGTATAGGTCCGCCCGTTGCGTTTCGGAATGCCGAAGACAACCGCTTTTCCTGCCGCGCCGCGACCGCGTCTGCCTTTACGCCGCCCGCCGAAACAGCTTCCGCCCGGCCCGGCGGGGCCCTCGAAAACCTCATCGGCAGCCAAGGCCAAACGATGGTTGGCAACCGTGCGGATTTTACGGTAAAACAGTGCCGCCGAATCGGGATGGATACCCAAAATATCGGCGGCAGAACGGGCGGTAACTTCCGGTACAAAAGAACGGAGCGGTTCTTTTTGTACTTCTTTCTTTAATTTGCAGTGTGTTATCTTCATATTTCGAGGGCAACATATCTGCTAATCTAGTACAGACCCTTGTTTTTTCTGTTTGACTGCCTCAACCCAAAATCTTGCCGACGATTTCGCCCACGTCTTTCGACAATCCTTCCTGCGCCCGAATGCACTGCAATTCTTGTTTCACCAAGTTTTTGCGGTGCGGCTCGAGCTTGTTGCAGAGGTTGAACGCCTGCACCAGGCGGGCGGCGACCTGCGGGTTGAAGCGGTCGATTTCGATGACTTTGTCGGCGATGAAGCGGTAGCCGCTGCCGTCTTGTGCGTGAAAATGCGGGACGTTGCGGCTGAAGCTGCCGATGAGCGAACGGGCTTTGTTGGGGTTTTCGAGATTGAATTTCGGATGCTGCAAGGCGGTTTGAACCTGTTGCAGGGTGTCGCTGCGGCGGCTTGAGCCGATAAGGGCGAAATATTTGTCCATCACCAGCGCGTCGTCTGAAAACTTGTCGGCAAACTGCGCCAGCAGGCAGTTGCGCGTATCGCTTTCGTTGCCGTTGACGGCGGACAGGATGCCCCATTCGTGGGTCATGTTTTGCGCCATTTCGCCGTATTTTTCGGCAACAGTTTCGATGTGCGCGGGGTCGGCGCGCAGGACGAAGGCGCGGCAGACGTTGCGCAGCGTGCGCCAGTCGGCGGTTTCGGGGCTGTATTCGTAACTTTGGTTTTCCTGCTTCGCCGCCTGACGGTTCAATTCGTGCCATTTCGGCAGAAAGCGGACGGCAAGCGTATCCAACAAGGCTTCGCGCGCCTGATGGTAGCGCAGCGGGTCGATGTTTTCCGTGCCGTCCCACAGTTCGGCTTCGGACGGCACGCCCAAAAGCAGGGCTTTGAAGGCGTTGTCCAAGAGGTCGTCTGAAATGACTTTTTCGACGGCGGCAAGCAGTTTTTCGTGTTTCGGCAACCCGATGCCGTCTGAAAGCGCGGCAAGGTTGGCGGCGACGGCGCGACGGTAGAGCGTTTGGGCGGCTTCCCAGCACGTGAAAGCGTCGCTGTCGTGGGCGAGCAGGAGCAGCAGGTCGTCGTCGCTGTACGGATAGTTCAGATACACTGGCGCGCTGAACCCGCGCAGCAGCGAGGGAACGACGGCTTCGGTTACACCTTCGAGCGGGAAGGCCTGTTCGGCTTCGGTCATCAGCAACACGGCTTCGGTTGCGCGTTTGCCCTGATAATCGAATGCCACCGCTTCGCCGTTGCGGTTCAGAAGCCCGACTTTGACGGGAATCATCATCGGCTGTTTGTCCGCCATATCGGGCGTGGGCGGCACGGTTTGTTTAATGGTTAACTCGAAAACATTGTTTTTCAGACGGCCTTCGGCTTCCAAAACGGGCGTGCCCGCCTGGCTGTACCACAAGGCGAACTGGTCGAGATTGATGCCGTTCGCATCCGCCATCGCCGCGCGGAAATCGTCGCAGGTCACTGCCTGTCCGTCGTGGCGTTGGAAATATAGCTTCATGCCTTTTTGGAAGCCCTCTTCGCCGAGCAGGGTATGATACATCCGCACCACTTCCGCGCCTTTTTCATAAACGGTCATGGTGTAGAAATTGTTCATCTCCTCATAGCTGACGGGGCGCACCGGATGGGCGGTCGGGCCTGCGTCTTCGGGGAACTGGTTCTGGCGCAGCAGGCGGATGTTCTCGATGCGGCGCACGGCGCGGCCGGCGCGGTCGCCGGAAAACTCTTGGTCGCGGAACACGGTCAGCCCTTCCTTCAGCGAAAGCTGGAACCAGTCGCGGCAGGTTACGCGGTTGCCCGTCCAGTTGTGGAAATATTCGTGTCCGACCACGGATTCAATGCCTTCGAAATCGGTATCGGTGGCGGTGCGGCTGTCGGCGAGGACGAACTTGGTGTTAAAAATGTTCAAACCCTTGTTTTCCATCGCGCCCATATTGAAATCGCCTACGGCGACGACCATGAAAATATCCAAGTCATATTCCAACCCGAAGCGCGTTTCGTCCCACTTCATCGCGTTTTTCAACGATTCCACGGCAAAGCCGACCTTGGGCTTGTCCGCTTCGGTGGTGTAAAACTCGATTTTGACGTTTCTGCCGCTCATGGTGGTGAAACGGTCTTCCGTTACCGCCAAATCGCCCGCGACCAAAGCAAACAGATAACTCGGTTTGGCAAACGGGTCTTCCCATTTCACCCAATGGCGGCCGTCTGAAAACTCGCCGCCGTCGATTTTGTTGCCGTTGGAAAGCAAAACGGGATAGCGTTTTTTGTCCGCGACGATGGTGGTCGTGAACTTGGACATCACATCCGGACGGTCGATGTAGAACGTGATTTTGCGGAAGCCCTCCGGCTCGCACTGGGTAAACAGATTGCCGCCGGAAGCATACAGCCCCATCAGCGATTTGTTTTCCGCCGGCAGGATTTCGGTTTCCACTTCGACGGTGAAGCGTTCGGACGGTACGTCTGCAATCGTCAGCGTCTCGCCTTCCAACACATAATCCGCCGCCGCGCCGTTGATTTTGACGGACAAGAGTTTTGCCGAACCGTCCAACACCAGCGGCTCGCCCGCCCTCTGCGGCTCGACCGTCAAACGCGACTTCACGACGGTTTGCGGTTCGGCAATGTCGAAATGCAGTTCGGTTTCAAGAATGCGGTAGGCAGGCGTTTGGTAATCTTTCAGATAACGGACGGTTTTGCTCATTTTTTTCTTTCAATATTGTTTGGTTTGACTGGAA
This sequence comes from Neisseria gonorrhoeae, assembly GCF_003315235.1. Lineage (GTDB taxonomy): Bacteria > Pseudomonadota > Gammaproteobacteria > Burkholderiales > Neisseriaceae > Neisseria > Neisseria gonorrhoeae. Next base: position 3,023 of record NZ_QNRU01000042.1, read on the forward strand.
AAGGCTTCAGACGGCACGGATACAGCTTTTAAAGCGGATTAACAAAAATCAGGACAAGGCGACGAAGCCGCAGACAGTACAGATAGTAAGGCAAGGAGAGGCAAGGCTGTACCGGTTTGAATTTAATCCACCATACGCCGTCTGAAACCGAAACGGCGGCACAAGCGTACCGCCTTCGGACAGCAGGTTTCTATTTCCACGCTTGGACAAATTCTGCCCAATGCGGTTTGTCTTCTGTTTGGGCGGAGAGATAGTTTCTGATCCGCTTGATTTCCATTTCGTATTCGTCCGCGTCGAATCTGCCGCTGACCAGACAGAAACGCAGATACATCAAATACGTATTCACGGCATCGGTTTCGCAATAATTGCGGATTTCCTTCAGCCTGCCCGCGTGGAACGCCTCCCACACCTTGCTGCCGTCCATACCCAGCTTACCCGGAAAGCCGCACAGTTTCGCCATATCGTCCAGCGGCACATTCGCCCTCGGCTGGTAAAGCGCGAGCAAATCCATCAAATCGCAGTGGCGTTGGTGATAACGGCTGATGTAGTTGTTCCACTTGAAATCGCGGCTGTCGCCGAAATCGCCGTCGCCCATATCCCAATAGCGCGCGGCGTTGATGCCGTATATCAGGGAGCGGTAATGCAGTACGGGCAGGTCGAAACCGCCGCCGTTCCAGCTGACCAGTTGCGGCGTATGTTTTTCAACCAATTCGAAAAACTTGGCAATCACGACTTCTTCGCCATCGTCCATCTCGCCGATGGTGCCGACATGAACCTTGTCCTGCCCCCAGCGCATACAGCAGGAAACCGCCACAACCTGATGGAGGTGGTGCTGCATAAAATCGCCGCCGGTCTGTGCGCGGCGTTTCTGCTGCGCGAACAGCACCACTTCGTCATCCGGCAGGGAAGACGGCAAGTCATACAACGTACGGATACCCTGCACATCGGGTACGGTTTCAATATCGAAAGCCAAAATCGTATTCATGGCAGTACCTTGCATTCAAAAACAGACTTGCGCCTATTGTGTCATTAAAAGGCGGATAAAAAAAGAGGCAACCCCCACAGGATTGCCCCAATACCTCAAATCAGAGATTTACGCTTCACAAACAATACAGGCTTTCGCCTGCGGCTTTACCCGCGTAGCTCAACCCTGCGCCGGCAAACTTTCGTTTCACCGTATCCGATGAAACCCCGACCAACCGCAAGACTGACCGGAAAATCCTTTCAGACGGCATTGCTCCGCTGTATCTGTAATTCTGTGTAGCGGAATGTACGCCTTTTTTCACACCTTGCCAAATATTTTTTAAAACAGGGGAATAAAAATGCCTGATTTAGATTATTGCTTAAAATTATAAATAAACAAAATAAAATTCCATATATTTTTATAACTTGATATTAATTTAAATATTATATAAATTTTTAGCACAAAATATCTGACTATCTGTTTAATGAAAAAGGCTTATATGAGATACTTGTTTACAACTTTATGTTTTTAAACAAATTTAATTTTATAGTGGATTAACAAAAATCAGGACAAGGCGGCGAAGCCGCAGACAGTACAAATAGTACGGAACCGATTCGCTTGGTGCTTCAGCACCTTAGGGAATCGTTCTCTTTGAGCTAAGGCGAAGCAACGCCGTATTGGTTTTTGTTAATCCACTATAATATATTAACCGGGTTTTCGGCATCCACTCCCCTTTGTTCTCGGAATAAGCCTTTAAAACCGATTTCGTTTTTTGTCAATTTTAAAAAAGCATTGTTTTTACAAACAACTGAACCGTTAAAACCGTCCGGCAAATCCTGTTTGTACAACCCGGGTTTCAAATTCCCAAAAACAATCGGGGTTTTTGATCTGAAACGCCTGATTTGTTTTGTAATTTTATGTAGTCAGTAAAAATCGGGGCTGCCTTCCGGACGGGTTTTGAAACGCTTGTGCAGCCAGAAATATTGTTCCGGATGTTCGCGCACGCGTTCTTCGATAAAGCGGTTCATACGTTGCGCGTCGGCTTGCGCGTCTTCACTCGGAAAGGATTTCCAAGCGGGATAGAATTGCAATGTAACCGTATTGTCCGCCTCGCGGACGGGAATGGCGGGTATCACTTTTGCATTTGCAAGCGCGGCAATGCGGCTCAAGCCGGTAATCGTTGCCGTCTGAATGCCGAAAAAATCCACAAAAACCGAATTGTTGCGTCCGAAATCCTGATCGGGCAGATACAGGAACGGCGCACTGCTTTTGCGGAACTGTTTGACGAGGGCGCGCAGCCCTTCGGTGCGCCCGATAAGGAAGACGTTGTGATAGCGGTTGCGGCCTTTCAAAATCTGTTCGTCCAATATCTTGTTTTTTTGGTGGGAATACATACTGATCAGCGGGACATCCTGATTAAGCGCGTACACCGCCATCTCGAACGCGGTAAAGTGCGGGTACAGGATGATGACTTTTTCCCCCGCCGCCAGCGCGTCGTCCAAATAATGCTTATTGCGGTAGCGCACCAGCGATTTCAGGCATTTGGCAGGCGCGTACCAATATAAGCCGTATTCGAGCATCAGTTTTGCCATGTGTTTGAAATGCTGTTTCAACACGGTTTTACGCTTTTCTTCGTCCCATTCGGGAAAACATTTTGCCAAATTGATTTCGCCGATACGGCGGCGCGGTTTGACCAGAAGGTAGGCAAGCGAACCGATCAGGCCGGCAATCTTGTGCAGCAGCGCAAACGGCAGAAACTGCAAAACATACAGTACAAAAAATATAAATTTCATCTCGGTACACATTTTCTTTTCAGGCGGCAAAATACAAATGCCGTCTGAAACTATTGAAACCTTCCGCGCTTGACCTGCATCCCCGAAGGATTGAGTTTGGCGGCAAGCCCGTGGTTGCGTAAGGCGTGGGTCAGCGCGACGGCAAGACCGTCCGCCGCATCCGCCTGCGGCGTTCCCGAAAGTCCCAGCATTTGCACCACCATATGCTGCACCTGTTCTTTCGCCGCCTTGCCTTTGCCGACCACCGCCTGTTTGACCTGCAAGGCCGTGTATTCCGAAACGGGCAGCTTATGGCTGACCAAAGCCGCCAATGCCGCTCCGCGCGCCTGACCGAGCATCAGCGTCGATGCCGGATTGACGTTGACGAACACCTGTTCCACCGCCGCCTGTTGCGGCTTGTAAACGGCAACGACTTCGCCGATATGCCGCACAATCACGGCAATCCTGTCTGCCAGAGGCTCATCGGCAGGCGTTTTGATGCAGCCGGAGGCGACGTAAAAATGATCGCGCCCCCTGACATCGATGATGCCGAAACCCGTTACGCGGCTGCCCGGGTCGATGCCCAAGATACGGACGGTTGCCGACATATTCACAGCAAACCGTGTTGAATCAGTTTCTTACGCAAGGTATTGCGGTTCAGTCCCAGCATCACGGAGGCTTTGGACTGGTTGCCGCCGCATTGCTCCATCACGCACACCAGCAGCGGCTTTTCCACCTGATGCAGTACCATATCGTACACGCCGCAAGGTTCGGTGCCGTTCAGGTCTTTGAAATATTGGTTCAAGTTCTGCTCGATACATTGCGCAATGTCCGCAGTCGCAGGGTTCATCGCATATCCTTTTGATTGAAATGTTTTTAAGACGGAATGCCGTCTGAAAGCCTTTTGGCGAAACCCGTTCCACTCGTTTTCAGACGGCATTTATTGTTTTCGACATTCGCCGGCCTGGATTCCGCCCGACCTCCGAACCATGCAGACAGATGCCGTCCGAACCCGAACGGCGGCATGGCAATACTGCCCTACCCTTCCCGATAGCCGCACGCCCAACGGTCGGTTTTTCCGGCAAGCCTTTCAAGATAACCGGCAAGTGTGTCGTATTGCGCCGCCGCATTGTCCAAGCGGTTGATTTCACGCCGCGCCTGTTCGCCGTCGGGCATTTCGCCGATGTACCAGCCTATGTGTTTGCGTGCGATGCGCACACCGACGGTCTCACCATAAAACGCGTGCATGGCGCGGATGTGGTTCAAAATGGCGGCTCTGCATTCTGCCAAACTCAAGGCAGGCGGTAAAACGCCGTGTTCGGCATAATGCTTCAAATCGCGGAAAAACCACGGCCTGCCTTGCGCGCCGCGCCCTATCATGATGCCGTCGGCGGCGGTTTGTTTGAGGACGGCGGCGGCTTTTTGCGGCGAAGTGATGTCGCCGTTGACCCAGACCGGGATGTTCAGACGGCTTTTGGTCTCGGCGATGAGTTCGTAACGCGCCTCGCCTTTGTACATTTGCGTGCGCGCGCGCCCGTGGACGGCAAGGGCGGCAATGCCGCAATCTTCGGCGATTTTGGCGATGGCGGGCAGGTTTTGATGGTCGTCGTGCCAACCCAAACGGGTTTTGAGGGTAACGGGTACGCCCGCCGCCTTGACCACCGCCTCCAAAATGGCGGCAACCAGCGGCTCGTCCTGCATCAGCGCGCTACCGGCTTGGACGTTGCACACTTTCTTGGCGGGGCAGCCCATATTGATGTCGATGACCTGCGCCCCGAGTCCGACGTTGTAACGCGCCGCATCCGCCATCTGTTCGGGGTCGCTGCCGGCAATCTGCACGGCAACGATGCCGCCTTCATCGGCAAAATCACTGCGGTGCAGGGTTTTTCCGGTATTCCTGAGCGTCGGATCGCTGGCCAGCATTTCGCACACCGCCCAACCTGCGCCAAACGCCCGACAGAGGCGGCGGAAGGGTTTGTCGGTAATGCCCGCCATCGGCGCAAGTGCGATGGGGTTGTCGATAAAATAACCGCCGATGTGCATAATGGGCCCGCGTTTCAAAAAAGTGCGCCATTGTACATTTTTTAAGCAGGATTTCCAATCTGCGGACGCGCCCGCGATTGGGGCGGGCACCGTTTTATGGCATAATCCGCACACAAATTCCCGTCCCCGCCGTTCACAGGCGGGCAGTTTATTTCCCCGTCCTATCGGTTTCCCGCTTCAGACGGCATAAGGTCTGAAAGAAAGACTACAATCATGAGTAATCCATTTTCCTCTTTAGGTTTGGGTACGGAACTGGTTTCCGCACTGACCGCGCAAGGTTACGAAAACCCGACGCCCATCCAAGCCGCGGCCATTCCCAAAGCACTGGCCGGACACGACCTGCTTGCCGCCGCGCAAACCGGCACAGGCAAAACCGCTGCCTTTATGCTGCCCAGTCTGGAACGCCTCAAACGTTACGCCACCGCCAGCACCTCGCCTGCAATGCACCCCGTGCGTATGCTCGTGTTGACCCCGACGCGCGAACTTGCCGACCAAATCGACCAAAACGTGCAGGGCTACATTAAAAACCTGCCGCTGCGGCATACCGTCCTCTTCGGCGGTGTCAACATGGACAAACAAACCGCCGACCTGCGTGCCGGCTGCGAAATAGTCGTCGCCACCGTCGGACGGCTGCTCGACCATGTGAAACAGAAAAACATCAGTTTAAACAAAGCCGAAATCGTCGTTCTGGACGAAGCAGACCGCATGTTGGATATGGGGTTTATCGACGACATCCGCAAAATCATGCAGATGCTGCCCCGCCAACGCCAAACCCTGCTCTTTTCCGCCACCTTCTCCGCACCGATACGCAAACTGGCGCAAGACTTCATGAACGCGCCCGAAACCGTCGAGGTTGCCGCCCAAAACACCACCAACGCCAACGTCGAACAACACATCATCGCCGTCGATACCTTCCAAAAGCGCAACCTGCTCGAACGGCTGATTGTCGATCTGCATATGAACCAAGTTATCGTCTTTTGCAAAACCAAACAAAGCGTCGACCGCGTAACGCGCGAACTGGTGCGCCGCAACCTGTCCGCACAGGCGATACACGGCGACCGTTCCCAACAAAGCAGGCTCGAAACACTCAACGCCTTCAAAGACGGCAGCCTGCGCGTCCTCGTCGCCACCGATATCGCCGCGCGTGGGCTGGACATCGCCGAACTGCCCTTCGTCATCAATTACGAAATGCCCGCCCAGCCCGAAGACTACATCCACCGCATCGGACGCACGGGGCGCGCCGGTGCGGACGGCGTGGCGATTTCCCTGATGGACGAATCCGAACAGAAAATGTTTGAGGCCATCAAAGAACTGACCGGCAACAAGCTGCTCATCGAACGCATCGAAGGCTTCGAGCCCCGATGGTGGGAACAGGAAGGCTCAAAACCGGAAAAAACCGAAACAAGCGAACCGAGACAACGCAACCGCTACGAATCCGCCAGGGCTCAGCGCGAAAAAAATACCCGGCCGGAAACCACGGCAAACGATGCGGGCGCGGCCTGCGGAAAAATTGCCGGGCGCAGCCGCCGAAGCCGCCGGGGACACCGGACGTGCGCCCTGCTCCAACCGCGTTACGGCGTAAAATAACCCTGAAAATCAAATGCCGTCTGAACATTTCCCGTTTCAGACGGCATTTTTCAAACCGGACTGACGCATTGGGAGCAACCGCCCGCACCGGATAAATTTCTTCCGCAAACAGTTTCAGACGGCATTTGCTGCCTGTACAATATCATTTCCTTTTCCACTCAAACCATCAGGATTTCCCAATGTCCACCCAATTCGATGTCGCCGTAATCGGCGCAGGTCCGGCAGGTTCGGCCGCATCCGCCCTGCTCCGCAAAAAAGGTTATCAAGTCTGCGTGTTGGAAAACAGCACTTTCCGCGCTTCGTCATCGGCGAAAGCCTGCTGCCGCACTGTATGGAAATGCTGGAAGAAGCCGGTTTTGCCGATGCCGTTCGCACCGGGCCCGGCTTTCAGTTGAAAAACGGTGCGGCGTTTTCGTGGGGCAGCCGCTATACCGAGTTTGATTTCACCGATAAATTTTCAGACGGCCCCGGCACGGTTTACCAAGTCCGCCGCGCCGTGTTCGACAAAATCCTGATTGAAGAAGCCGCCAAACAAGGCGTTGAAGTACGTTTCGGGCACGGCGTAACCGCGTTCGACAACAGCGGCGATTTTGCCCGCTTGAACATCGAAACCGACACCGGCGAGAGCTATGAACTGACCGCGAAATTCGTCTTGGACGCAAGCGGCTACGGACGCGTGCTGCCGCGCCTGCTAAACTTGGAAACGCCCTCGCACCTGCCGCCGCGCCAAACGCATTTCACGCACATCGACGACAACATTACCCACCCGAAATTCGACCGCAACAAAATCCTGATTACCACCCATCCGCAACAACCGCGACGTGTGGATTTGGCTGATTCCCTTCGGCGACAACCGCTGTTCCGTCGGCGTGGTCGGCACACCCGACAAACTTGCCGGCGAATCGGAAACGGTGTTGAAAAAATTTGTTTACGAATGCCCGATGTTGAGCGAAATTTTGGACAAAGCCGTTTGGGAAAACGATTTTCCGTTCCGCTCCATCCAAGGCTATTCCGCCAACGTCAAATCACTGCACGGCAGGCATTTCGCGCTGTTGGGCAATGCCGCCGAGTTCCTCGACCCCGTGTTCTCGTCGGGCGTAACCATCGCGCTGCACTCCGCCGAACTTGCTGCCGATCTGCTGACAAAACAACTCAAAGGCGAAGCCGCCGATTGGCAAACCGAATTTGCCGAACCCCTGATGATCGGCGTAGACGCGTTCCGCACCTATGTGGACGGCTGGTATGATTTCCGCTTCCAAAACGTCGTGTACGCGCCCGACCGCAGCCCGGAAATCAGCCGTATGCTTTCTTCGATTTTGGCAGGCTACGCGTGGGATACCGAAAACCCGTTCGTGGCGAAATCCGAACAACGCCTGACTGCCTTGTCAGAATGGGTCGGTCAGTTGGAAAGCGAATAAATCCTGCCATACAAAATGCCGTCTGAATCCAATCGGGTTCAGACGGCATTTTTATTTCATCATTCACACAAATATAGTCAATTAAAATCAAAATAGGACAGTAGTGCATCGTCAAATCGGGCGTAATCAGACAAAACGGTTCGCAGATACCGCTTAATATTCGCCC
>NZ_QNRU01000043.1 GCF_003315235.1 Neisseria gonorrhoeae
CGTTGCCGCATCAACCGTTCCAAGGAATTTGCAGACCGTCGGAACCACATTAACGGCATTGGGAACTTTTGGAATCAGGCAAAACGCGCCTTGCGAAAATACAACGGAATCGATCGTAAACCTTTCCCGCCGTTGTTGAGGGAATGCGAATTTCGACTTAACTCCGGCACACCGTCCCGGCAGCTAAAAATCCTGCGGGATCGGTGTGGAATTTAGGGATAATCTAGTACAGCCCCATTTTTAATGTCTGTGCGGCATCATGCCTTCGGGGGCTTCTGTTCCTTCCGGCAAACCGAAGGTTTCACGCAGAATCACTTTATAGAAAGCAAACGCTTCCTGCGCGCCTTGAATGGCTTCTGCTTCTGCTTCCGGAGTTAAGTTCAGGGCATTCAGGTGCTCGACGAAGGCGCGCCAGTGTTTGCCGCGCCCGTCCGGATGCGGAGCGAGGTGGCGCGCGCCGTGTTCGCCGGTGTAATCCAGCTTTTGCGCGTGTTTGAACAAAAATGCCGCGCCCAAATTGGATCCTTCGGCGCAATAAAGCCAGCCGACGGCTTTGTTGCCGGTTTCGTGTGGCAATTCTTTGTCGAATTTGTAAGGCTCTTCGCCCAAGTCTTTCAAGTCTTGCGTTACGGCATCGTATCGCGCCATGTATTCCAGCTCGGAAATGGCTTTGTTCAACTCGGGGTCTTTATAGATATGATCAACCGCTTTGTGGAACACGGATTGCAGTTTCAAAAATTTGATGTAGTTTTCTTTGCTGACAAACGGTTGGACAGACATAACGAGGTTATCCACGCTGTCGTGAACCGCCGTGGTATCCGCCTTCAGGCGTTTGGCAAACGTCAGGGCTTGGTTTTCGGTTTCGCTCATAAGTTTTCCTTTGTCGGTAAGGGATAAGGATGCGGTGCGGGCAAAATCCGGACTTGCCCGCATACAAAAATAATAAAGAATCATAAACGAAATTTATTATCACATATTTTACGAAAAAATATCATTTGCGTTATATTTTTAAGCGGGTATTTTATGATTATTTACAAAATCGGGGTTTTATCAAATAGGCTTGTCGGCCGGAGGGGCAGCCGCTCAAAAAATATTTTTGCCGGACACCAAGGGTTTGTTCATACTGCCGAACCTGCCGGTTTTGCATCCTGATTGGGTGTATCGCTTTTTTTCCTTTATAATGCCGCCATTTATATTTGCCACTTTCCCGATGAAGCCATTTGCCGAAAATATCCCCCACAGCCTTCGCGGCAACTGCCGCGACGAAGCCCTGCCGCCGCATACGGTAGATTGCCCGGAATGCGGCTGCCGTACAGACGTGCCCCAGTTGGACAAGGGAGAGGCGGCGTTCTGTCCCCGTTGCGGACACAAACTCTTCAGGGTGGGCAGCCACCCTTTTTCCGGTCCGCCCGCCTATGCGGCGGCTTCGCTGATTTTGATGGCGTTTGCTTACAGTATGACGTATATCGAGGTCGGGATACCGGGTGCGGCATCCGTCCTTTCGCTGCCCGAGATGATGCGCCTGATGGTGTTTCAGGATTATGGTTTTTTGGCCGAAGTGATGTTTGTGCTGACTTTCGGCGCGCCGGTTCTGTTTCTGCTGCTGTGCCTGTATGTCTATGCCGCGCTGATACGGAAACAGGCGTATCCTGCGCTGCGTTTGGCAACGCGTGTGATGGTGCGCTTGAGGCAGGCGATGATGGTGGATGTGTTTTTTGTTTCCACTCTGGTGGCGTATATCAAGCTCTCGTCTGTGGCAAAGGTTCGCTTCGGGCCGGCGTTTTATCTGATGTTCGCGCTGTCGGTTATGCTGATTCGGACTTCGGTATCGGTTCCCCAGCATTGGGTGTATTTCCAAATCGGGCGGCTGACGGGGAATAATGCGGTTCAGACGGCATCGGAAGGCAAAACCTGTTGCAGCCGCTGCCTGTATTTCCGCGACAGTGCCGAATCCCCCTGCGGGGTGTGCGGCGCGGAACTGTACCGCCGACGGCCGAAAAGTCTGAGTATTTCGTCGGCGTTTCTGACGGCGGCGGTTGTTTTGTATTTCCCTGCCAATATCCTGCCGATTATGATTTCGTCCAATCCTGCCGCCACGGAGGCCAACACCATCTTTAGCGGCATCGCTTATATGTGGGACGAGGGCGACAGGCTGATTGCGGCGGTTATTTTCAGCGCGAGTATTTTGGTGCCGGTGCTGAAGATTGCGGCAATGTCGGTTTTGATTGCGGCGGCACGGTTCGCTTTGCCGGCGGGCGCAAAGAAATTGTCGCACCTCTACCGCATCACCGAAGCGGTCGGCCGCTGGTCGATGATTGATATTTTTGTGATTATTATTTTGATGTGTTCGTTCCACACTTATGCCGCGCGCGTCATTCCGGGCAGTGCGGCAGTCTATTTCTGCCTGGTCGTGATTTTGACGATGCTGTCCGCCTATTATTTCGACCCGCGCCTGCTTTGGGACAAACGCGCTTCAGACGGCATTGCTTTCAACGAAACGGAAAAATATGACTGACAACAGCCCTCCTCCAAACGGACACGCTCAAGCACGCGTCCGCAAAAACAACACCTTCCTCTCCGCCGTCTGGCTGGTCCCGCTGATCGCGCTGATTGCCGGCGGCTGGCTTTGGGTTAAGGAAATCCGCAACAGGGGGCCTGTGGTTACGCTCTTGATGGACAGCGCGGAAGGCATCGAAGTCAACAATACGGTCATTAAGGTATTGAGCATCGATGTCGGACGCGTTACCCGAATCAAACTGCGCGACGACCAAAAAGGCGTGGAAGTTACTGCCCAACTCAATGCGGACGTATCCGGCCTCATCCGCAGCGATACCCAGTTTTGGGTGGTCAAGCCGCGTATCGACCAAAGCGGCGTAACCGGTTTGGGTACGCTGCTTTCGGGTTCGTACATCGCTTTTACACCCGGCAAAAGCGGCGAGGCAAAAGACGTGTTCCAAGTGCAGGACATTCCGCCCGTTACCGCCATCGGGCAAAGCGGGCTGCGCTTGAATTTGATTGGTAAAAACGACCGCATCCTCAACGTCAACAGCCCTGTTTTGTATGAAAACTTTATGGTCGGGCAAATCGAAAGCGCGCATTTCGACCCGTCCGACCAAAGCGTGCATTACACCATCTTCATCCAAAGCCCCAACGACAAACTGATTCATTCCGCCAGCCGTTTTTGGCTGGAAAGCGGCATCAATATCGAAACCACAGGCAGCGGCATCAAACTCAATTCCGCCCCTCTGCCTGCCCTGCTGTCAGGCGCGATTTCATTTGATTCGCCGAAAACCAAAAACAGTAAAAACGTCAAAAGCGAGGACAGCTTCACGCTTTACGACAGCCGCAGCGAAATCGCCAACCTGCCTGACGACCGCTCGCTGTACTACACCGCGTTTTTCAAACAATCCGTGCGCGGACTGACCGTCGGTTCGCCTGTCGAATACAAAGGGCTGAATGTCGGCATGGTTTCCGATGTCCCTTATTTTGACCGCAATGACAGCCTGCACCTGTTTGAAAACGGCTGGATTCCCGTACGCATCCGCATCGAGCCTTCCCGTTTGGAAATCAATGCCGACGAGCAAAGCAAAGAGCATTGGAAACAACAATTCCAGACGGCCTTAAACAAAGGCCTGACCGCCACCATCTCCAGCAACAACCTGCTGACCGGCGGCAAAATGATTGAGTTGAACGATCAGCCTTCCGCCTCGCCCAAGCTGCGACCGCATACCGTTTATGCAGGCGATACCGTCATCGCCACACGGGGCGGCGGTTTGGATGACTTGCAGGTCAAATTGGCGGATTTGCTGGACAAATTCAACAATCTGCCATTGGATAAAACCGTTGCCGAATTGAACGGCTCGCTCGCCGAACTCAAGTCCGCACTCAAATCCGCCAATGCCGCCCTAAGCTCCATTGACAAACTGGTCGGCAATCCGCAGACGCAAAACATCCCGAACGAACTGAACCAAACTCTGAAAGAGTTGCGCATAACCCTGCAAGGCGTATCGCCTCAATCGCCTATCTACGGAGACGTACAAAATACGCTGCAAAGTTTGGACAAAACCTTAAAAGACGTTCAACCCGTCATTAACACTTTGAAAGAAAAACCCAACGCACTGATTTTCAACAACAGCAGCAAAGACCCTATCCCGAAAGGAAGCCGATAATGCGCCTTTTCCCCATCGCCGCCGCCCTGACGCTTGCCGCCTGCGGTACTGTGCAAAGCACACAATATTTCGTGTTGCCCGACAGCCGCTACATCCGTCCTGCAACGCAAGGCGGCGAAACCGCCGTCGAAGTCCGTCTTGCCGAACCGCTCAAACGCGGCGGACTGGTCTATCAAACCGACCCCTACCGCATCAACACCGCACAAAACCATGTTTGGGCAGACACCTTGGACGATATGCTCGAAGCGGCGTTGAGCAATGCATTCAACCGTTTGGACAGCACACGCACCTTTGTTCCTGCCTCACGCAGCGGCAGTACCGACAAATGGACGGTCTATATCGACGCATTCCAAGGCAGCTACACGGGCAAAACCCTCATCAGCGGCTACGCCGTCCTACCCGACGGTACGAACAGACCCTTCCATATCGAAACCGAACAGCAGGGTGACGGCTACGCCGCCATGACCGCCGCACTCGAACAGGGACTGAAACAGGCGGCGCAACAGATGGTCGAGTAAACCGTGAACTATTGCGAATTTGCCGCCTCACTTCCCGAAAACACCGACAACCCGAACAAACATTACCACGATACGCAATACGGTTTTCCGATTAAGGACGACAACGGACTGTTTGAACGGCTGGTGTTGGAAATCAATCAGGCAGGATTAAGTTGGACGCTGATGCTGAAGAAGCGGCAGGCGTTTCAGACGGCATTTGAAGGTTTCGACATCGATACGGTCGCCGCATTTGGCGAAGCCGATATTGAACGGCTGCTTACCGATGCGGGTATTGTCCGCAACCGTCTGAAAATCGATGCCGCCATTTTCAATGCACGGCAAATCCAAGCGTTGCAACAAGAACACGGTTCGTTCAAGAACTGGCTCGACGCGCACCATCCGCGAAGCAAAGACGAATGGGTCAAACTCTTTAAAAAACATTTCAAATTCGTCGGCGGCGAAATCGTCGGCGAATTTCTGATGAGTACCGGCTACCTCAAAGGCGCGCACGCCGAAAGCTGTCCGGTTTACCGTAAAACCCTGAAATACCACCCGAAATGGCTCGATGCCGTCTGAAAAACCAATGAACAGAAGAACCTTCCTCCTCGGCGCAGGCGCGTTGCTTCTTACCGCCTGCGGCAGAAAATCCGCCCGAACCCACGCCAAAATTCCCGAAGGAAGCACCGTGCTTGCCTTGGGCGATTCGCTCACCTTCGGCTACGGAGCAAACCCCGGCGAATCCTACCCCGCGCAACTGCAAAAACTGACGGGTTGGAATATTGTCAACGGCGGCGTATCGGGCGATACGTCCGCGCAAGCCCTATCGCGCCTGCCCGCGCTGTTGGCACGCAAACCCAAGCTTGTGATTGTCGGCATAGGCGGCAACGACTTTCTGCGCAAAGTTCCCGAGGAGCAGACCCGCGCCAATATCGCGAAAATCATCGAAACCGTGCAAAAGGAAAACATTCCCGCCGTCCTCGTCGGCGTGCCGCACATCACACTGGGCGCGTTGTTCGGGCATTTGAGCGACCATCCGCTGTATGAGGATTTGTCCGAGGAATACGGCATTCCGTTGTTCGGCGGCGCGTGGGCGGAAATTTTGGGCAATAATAATCTGAAATCCGACCAAATCCACGCCAACGGCAAAGGCTATCGGAAATTCGCCGAAAATTTGAATCAATTTTTGAGAAAACATGGGTTTAGATAAACAAAGGTTTATCCGCACCCAAGTTGTTTATATAATCATGAACCGACTGGGACACCAAACTGCTTCGGGACGCATATGCCGTCTGAAGTGCAAAACCTACGCCATACAGCCGCATGAAGTTGCAGCGGTATGGCGTTTTTTGAGAAAGACGGCCTGCCGGTTCAGACGGCATGACCGACCGTCCGAACCTGCTGCGGATAAAGCCCGGACAGGCTGAAATCATGGAATATTGCGAACCTGAAGAAGCATCCGACCCGTACGCAACATACAGGCGTGCCAACCTGATGGCGGGGCTGCCGCTGTTTGTCGTGATTTTGGTTCTGCTCAATGTTGTTTTTCCGCTTCCGGCTCATCCCTTGGCTTGGCTGGTGCCTGCAGGTTTCATGGTTTTGGGCGGCGGCTTTCCCTTATCGCTGCCGCTTGTGGCGCTGCTTGTCCCGACCTGCTGCATTCTGGCGCGTTGTCCGCCATTATCCCGCCTTTTGTGCCACCCTTGCCCGAATCATCCGATGTCTAAAAATTCTGCCTGATGGCAGCCCTACAAACCCGAAGGAGTAGAAATGAAACTGTCCGAACTGTTCAACCCCAACGAATTTGCCGCGCGCCATTTGAGTTTCGGCGACGAAGCGGCGTTGCTTGCCGCTGTCGGCGAGAAGAGCATGGACGACTTTGTCGGCAACACCTTGCCGCAAAGCATCCGTATGCCGTCCGAACTCGATTTGCCCGAAGCCCTGACCGAGGCGGACGCATTGGCGAAATTGAAAGGCATCGCGTCGAAAAACGTGATCAACAAGTCCTATATCGGCTTGGGTTATTACCCGACCCGCGTGCCGAACGTGATTTTGCGCAACGTATTGGAAAACCCGGGCTGGTACACCGCCTACACGCCGTATCAGGCGGAGATTGCCCAAGGTCGTTTGGAAGCGTTGTTGAACTTCCAGCAGGTGTGCATCGATTTGACCGGTTTCCCTGTGGCGGGCGCGTCTTTGTTGGACGAAGCGACCGCCGCCGCCGAAGCGATGGCGATGGCGCACCGCGTGGGCAAAGTGAAATCCGAGCGTTTCTTTGTGGATGCGCGCGTGTATCCGCAAACTTTGGACGTGATGAAAACCCGCGCCAAATATTTCGGCTTCGAGCTGGTGGTCAGCGATTTTGCCCAAGCGGATGAAGGCGAATACTTCGGCGCGCTGTTCCAATACGTCGGTAAAGATGGCGACGTGCAAGACTTGCAGGACGTTATCGGCCGTCTGAAAGCCAAAGGCACAATCGTTGCTGTTGCCGCCGACATCATGAGCTTGGTTTTGCTGAAGTCTCCGGCTGAATTGGGTGCAGATATTGCTTTGGGCAACACCCAACGTTTCGGCGTACCGATGGGCTTTGGTGGTCCGCACGCCGCTTATTTCGCGTTTAAAGACGAGTTCAAACGCTCCGCCCCGGGCCGCATCATCGGCGTATCCAAAGACGCATCGGGCAAACCTGCCTTGCGCATGGCTTTGTCCACCCGCGAACAACACATCCGCCGCGAAAAAGCGACATCCAATATTTGTACCGCACAGGCATTGCTGGCGAACTTGGCGGGCATGTACGCCGTTTATCACGGCCCCAAAGGCGTGAAACGCATCGCCAACCGCATTCACACACTGGCTTCCGTCTTTGCCGACGCGCTGGTTTCAGACGGCCTCAAAGTGGTTCACGAAGTCTTCTTCGATACCGTTACCGTCGATTTCGGCAGCAAAGAGAAAGCAGACCAAGTGTTTGCCGCTGCTTTGGAGTCGGGTTACAACCTGCGCCGCGTCAACAATACTCAAGTTGCGGCTGCATTCCATGAAACGTCGGTATACGAAGATTTGGCCGATTTGTACCGCGCGTTTACCGGCAAGGATACGTTCACATTTGCCGATGATGTCAAAGGCCGTCTGAACGCCGAATTACTGCGTCAAGACGACATTCTGCAACATCCTGTGTACAACAGTTACCACACCGAACACGAAATGTTGCGCTACCTGAAAAAACTCGAAGACCGCGACTTGGCTATGAACCGCAGCATGATTTCGCTCGGGAGCTGCACCATGAAGCTCAATGCGACTGCGGAAATGTTGCCGATTACTTGGACTGAGTTCTCCGACATCCACCCTTACGCTCCCGAAGCGCAAACCGCCGGCTACCGCGAATTGCTTGCTGATATGGAAAACAGCCTGAAAGCCATCACCGGCTTTGACGCGATTTCCTTCCAGCCCAACTCCGGCGCACAAGGCGAATACAGCGGTATGCTCGCCATCCGCCGTTATCAGGAAGCCCAAGGCGAAGCACACCGCAACATCTGCCTGATTCCCAAATCCGCCCACGGCACCAACCCCGCCACCGCCGCCATGCTCGGTTTGAAAGTCGTCGTCGTCGATACCGACGAACACGGCAACGTCAATATTGACGATTTGAAAGCCAAAGCCGAACAACACCGCGATGCCTTGTCCGCCATCATGATTACCTATCCGTCCACACACGGCGTGTACGAAGAAGGCATCCGCGACATCTGCCGGATCATTCACGAAAACGGCGGACAGGTTTACATGGACGGCGCAAACCTCAATGCCCAAATCGGCATCATGCAGCCCGCCGAAGTCGGCGCGGACGTGTTGCACATGAACCTGCACAAAACCTTCTGTATCCCTCACGGCGGCGGCGGCCCGGGCATGGGTCCGATTGG
The DNA here is from genome assembly GCF_003315235.1 of Neisseria gonorrhoeae. GTDB lineage: Bacteria > Pseudomonadota > Gammaproteobacteria > Burkholderiales > Neisseriaceae > Neisseria > Neisseria gonorrhoeae. Next base: position 8,578 of record NZ_QNRU01000043.1, read on the forward strand.
CTTGAAAGCCCACCTCGCCCCGTTCGCACCGGGGCATACCCTGACCGACACCCACAGCGCAAGTGCCGGGCAAACCTCCGTTGCCGCCGCAGCCTTCGGTTCTGCATCCATCCTGCCGATTACTTGGATGTACCTGACCATGATGGGCAAACAAGGCATGGAACAGGCAACACGCTGGGCATTGCTCAACGCCAACTATGTCGCTAAACGCTTGAGCGAAGACTATCCGATTCTGTATACAGGCAAAAACGGCCGCATCGCGCACGAATGCATCGTCGATTTGCGTCCGCTCAAAGCCGAAAGCGGCATCACCGAAACCGACATCGCCAAACGCCTGATGGACTACGGCTTCCACGCGCCGACGGTTTCCTTCCCTGTTGCCGGCACGCTGATGATCGAACCGACCGAGAGCGAAAGCAAAGCCGAACTCGACCGCTTCATCGCCGCCCTGAAATCCATTCGCCGCGAAGTGCAGAAAGTCATCGACGGCGAATGGCCGAAAGACGACAACCCACTGGTCAACGCGCCGCACACCGCCGCAGATATAACCGGCGAATGGGCGCATCCGTACTCTCGCGAAGAAGCCGTCTTCCCGCTGCCCTTCGTGCGCGAACACAAGTTCTGGCCCTTCGTCAACCGCGTGGACGACGTGTACGGCGACCGCAACCTCGTGTGCAGCTGCCCGCCGATGGAAAATTATGAAGACTGACTGTTGAAACCCCGAAGACAAATGCCGTCTGAAACACTTTCAGACGGCATTTTCGTCAACGGCAGACCGGTTGCACCGATACACGTATCTCGACTATAACTTTATAGTCAATTAAAATCAAAATAGGACAGTAGTGCATCGTCAAATCGGGCGTAATCAGACAAAACGGTTCGCAGATACCGCTTAATATTCGCCCA
>NZ_QNRU01000044.1 GCF_003315235.1 Neisseria gonorrhoeae
CGCGCCGATTTTTTGGCAATCTCAATCAACCCGGATTCGTGCAGGATTCGGTTTTCCGCCTCCCAACCGTCCAAAGCCTGCCGCATATCCTCCCGTGCGTAATATCTTTCCATCCCCCAATCGGGGCTGCCGTAAGCCGCCGTGCCGTAATATTTCACCGCCTTCGTCCTTTCCGTTTGAGGAAACCGCCCGCAGCATTCACCGTTTCGCCGTGCCGTTGCCCCGCTTTGAAGTTCGATACTTCATCGCTTTGTGCTATCCCCGGCTTGGCAGATATAGCTTTCGGGCGGTTTGTTACTTACAAAACAATCATTGCCTTATCTTTTAAGCCGTCTTTTTTAACCGTAAAAGTAAAAGCGGTGTGATTGATGCCCTCGCTTCTTCGGGCGGTGAATTTTGCGCCTGCCCCTTTGCATATTTCGGCAACCTTACTTAATAGGTCTTGCTCGTTTTTTTGTGCCAAACCGATTTATTCTGCTGATTAATTCGTTCATCCCGTTTCCTTCAAGTTGTTGTTTGTTTCGATGGGTGTATATTACCGCCAGTAATTTATTATTGCAATACCGCTAGTAATATTATTTACGGTAATTTATGTTTATCTTTGATTATTAAAAGAATTTATTTTTGAGATTTCGCAGGCGCAAAAAACCGCCCGATATTTCGGGCGGCGTATTAAAATCAGATGAAATTAAGGAGGCTTATTATGGAAATGCAATTGGACAAACAGACATTGACAGTGGTTGTCAGAAACAGCGAGCCGGTGGAATTGTCGGTATTTGCGCAGTCTATGATGAGCCTTGCCGATGATTACGAATCCATGTGCGGCAGCGCGGGCAGTCATGCGCGGCTGTATATTAAGGAAATCAGGCAGGGCAGCATTATTGCCGAGCTTGCACCCCTCTTGCCTTTGGCGGGTACGCTTTTTGAAGGCGCGGGGCAGATATTGGCGTACGCCAAGAATTTTATTGAGATTACCGATTGGCTGATGGGTAAAGGCAAAGAACCCGCAGGGGTAACGGACAGCCAAATCCGCAATATTGCAAATATCATGCAGCCTGCCGCATCGGATAAAAACGGGTCGATTGAAATCAACGTGAACGACAACAACGGCTCCGTCGTCAATAATATTACCTACAACTATTTCGCGGCAAACACGGTACAAAATCAGGCAAGGCGGATACTGGGCGAACGGGCGGAAGCGTCCGAATCAGGGGATTACGGGCAGATGGTGATGTATTTCGTACAAGCCGCGCCGACAAAGGAAACCAATCAGGCGGTTATTGAAGGGATATACAGCCGTCCGGTCAAAATCCTGATTCCCGAACACATCAAGCGCGAAATGTTTGCAGAGCCTTATCCATTTGAAAAATATTATATTGTTGACGTAAGCGTACAGACGGCGCGCGGCAAGCCCAGGCTCTACAAAGTTACCGGGTATCACGGGGTAGTCGATGGGGACGATTGAAAACCGCCTTTTCGGGCGGCTTTGTCGGTTTTGTGTTGTTTTCAGGTTCGGCGGGCGTGGAAAAAGCCCGCATGATGCGGGCGGAGGATTATGCTATAGCAAATTTTTCAATCAGAAGCTTAACTTCCCTGCCGGCATATCGTGATGTTGAAGCCCCGGCAATGATACGCTTCAACAGTTGTTCGCTACATGGTGGTTTTACGGAGAATATTCCTTCATGCACACGGTTTTCTATGTGTTCGACGGCATCAATCCTTGCATCACGGTAGCGGACATAACTGTCATGTCGGACAAAAGGATGTTCTCCCTGCCTGATGATGCAGGCATTATCATATGGGATATTTGCCCGGACGGAAGAAATGCCGACAGAAAGAACCTGCGGCTTATTTCCACGGTTGGGCAGGATACACGGATTGACTAGGATGGTAAACAAGTGTTGGCAGCTATTTGGACCGGATGGGATGAGCAGGCATGCGCCTTTCCTGCATTGCCACGATTGAGGCATACCGCCCCCTACCCGAAAGCGCGATTGATGTAAGCCTGTTCTTCCAGCCTTTCTACAATCGCTACGGCTTGTTCGTCATCATAACCAAGCACAGACAACAGTTTTTTGATGGGAATCGGGCGGCTTGAGCCGTGAGGGTCTTCCCATTCCGGGCATAACCCGTTGTGGGTCATGTTGCGCAGATCCCATGCGGAATAATGGCCGTAATTCTCCCAAACCGATTCCAGTACTTCCAAATCAGCTTCGGATAATGCCGATAAGTCTTGCCCGGGCGTCCGAATCATACTTGGATCGCGTAAGGCAAGCATCCTGTTTTCGCGGTCGCTAACCCACGTTGCCCATCCGTTCGGAACGGACTCATGTCCGCCGTTAATGAAATCCAAGGTCATGGAGAGTACCGGGCCATGCGGCATTGAAACCAACGCGTCACCTGTCAGGCCTTCTCCGAAGCGTAAAAAAGACTCACGTTCAGCCAAGTACATCAGCTTCATCAGCTTCAGTACTTCAAGCCTGCCGTTTGCCTTGTACAGCAGGAAGGCGGCCGCTTGGGCAGCCTTTGGCTCTTGGAAAATGGTATCGTTGTGCGGTTTCATACTTTTGATTATATGCGGTTTCCTGTAAAGCAGGCAATCTAAATCCGGCACATTTCCGTACATTTTACATCTTTTCGATATATTTCAGCATATTCCTCAATCCGGCACGAACCGTTTGTGTTGTTTTCAGGTTCGGCGGGCGTGGAAAAGCCCGCGTGTGCGGGCGGGTTGAACGGGCTGGCTATGCCTGATTCATGGTGAGCAGGGCGGCTTTGGCTAAAAAACCGCTACGGGTTTCATGATTTGCGGATGTATATTCATCCACTCTATCAAGAAGGTATTGCGGCCAGCTGACGTTGAATCGGATTTGCTGCCGACTGATTTTTGCAGGGTCGATTTCAATCATTACCCATGTTGCCCCATGATAATCAGGTTCTTGGCTCAAATCGGCAATGCTGCTTACGGCAAGGTTTTTGAACCCTCCGTCCTCAATCATACCGTCAATATGCATATAGGCGGCAGAACGGGCGTTGGCGACGGCTTCTTCAACGGTGTCGCCGCAAGAGAAACAGCCGGGAAGGTCGGGAATGGTTACGCCATATGCCGAATGTTCGTCTTTGTGCAGGGCGGCAGGGATAAACATTTGATTTCCTTTAATTATGTTGTTCAGGTTTATGGGCGCGTGAGATAACCCGTCGATTGTTTGATTAGAAGGGGGGCAGCGGGAAACCCCGCTGCCTGCCGTTACTTCAAACCGGCTTGCTTATAGATATTTTTTACAGTACCTGTCGGCAAGTCTTTTTTCGGGTGCGGCACGGTTACACGGCCTTTTTTTGTTGGGTGCTTATATTGCGAATGGCTCCCGGATTGTGCAACTTTATACCAACCGTCTTGTTTGAGTAGGGCAATAACGTCTAGGCTATTCAATTATCACTCCTAATCTTAATGCATGGCACGCCTGCCAATGTGCGTAATAATACACACTAATTTTTATTTTGTCAATTTTTATGTGTATTTGTGTGTAAAAATATCTTTCGGCAGTAGTTGCAGGGAAGGGTGTAAAAAGCCCGCATAACGCGGGCGGTCTTGAGGGCTGTCAGCCGCAGGCAAAGTTTCTGATGATTTTGCCTTCGCTTCGGTTATCGGCAAGCTGTATGCCCTGTTCCTCCAGGTCGCCCGATACGTCAAGCAATGCCTTTTCTTGTGCCTTGTCGGGACGCTCCGGCGGTTCGTAGGCAAACAATATTTCAGAGCGGTCGATGTATCCGCCGCGCCGCAACCGTTTTATGCCGGCAATCCGCTTATCAGACTTGTAATAGATGTCGGCAGGGTCTTTCCGTCCGAAATAGATAGGCTTGATGATTTTCCGTATTTCGCCGTTTTCCGCCTTTTGCACCAAGGGGATGGAGGCGTGAAAGCCTGACGGGTCGCCGATTGTGCTTTCTTTGAAGGGGTATGCCGTCTGAAGCGGCTTTGACATTGCCTGTATTTGTCGGGTAAGTTCTGCTTCGGGTTGGTTTTTGGCGAAGCTGCGGGCGACAAAATAATCAAACAGGCGGTTCAGTTCCTGCCCCCTGCCGGGGGCGAGGGTTACGCCCGGTCGGGCGGCCATAATCAGGGCTTCGCGCGGGCGGGTCAGATGGTCGGGCATGGCGCGTATCTGATCGGGCGCGGAGTGTGCCGCCAGGTTTCTAATCCGCTGTAATTCTTTTTCAAAGGCACGGGTCGCCGCTTTATAGGCGGGCGGATCGAAGCGGCGGAAAAAACGGCTCAATCTGCTGTAGCGATGTTCGATTTTAAAGTCGAAGCAGCCGCTTTGCGGGTGGGTTATGATGATGCCGATGTTGGCAAATTCGCGCGTTTGGACATAGGGCATAAACCGTATGACGGCAAAACGCATGGCATATCGGTTCATGAGATGCTCCAAAGTGTTCCGTTACCGATGCGGCGGACGGCCTCGTCGGTGCGGCTGCGGTTATAGGCGGCGGGCAGGTCGCGCTCTTCGTTTGCCCGTGCCCGCGCCGGCGGCAGATTATCACACGCTTTTCTTTTCTTTACCCTATGAAATTTACACTTTGTGTAAATCTGTAAATCCGACTTTTTGAGATTTCCCCCTAGAGGAATTTGTCAATCCGGCACGCCCTGCCGGAAGACCGGGCCGATTACGGTCAGGCTGTCCAAAGGGGCGGTCAAAGGTCTAAAAAATCAAGCGGCAAAACTTTCCAAAATTTGCCGTGAATGTGGAATTTGTCGGCTTCTTCAGGGTTTATCAGAAAATCCGACTTGGCGTAATGCCTGTTGTCGCTGGTAGCGTGTATCGCGCCGCCTTTGCCTCTGGACAGGCGTTTGATGTAGGTATAACCGTCAAAGGTAAACAGGTAGATGCCGCCGGTCTGAAACTTGCTAACGTCTGTTTTGATTAAAGTTATCGATTTCTGTGGAATGGTCGGCTCCATGCTGTCGCCGTCCGGCGGCATAAGCTGCACGTTTGTCAGATTGTTTGTCCCCAAAAGCTCGAATAGCGCGTCATTGGGAATCTCAATCGAGCGTAGCAGTTGCGGATAGTCGGGGTTGACTACCCCATGACCGCAACTGGCTGATACGTCGTATAGGTTGAGGGTGATGGTGTCGAGATTGTCTGCTTGCAGTGCCAGCAATTTATCTCCATCAATGCCGATGGACATACTGCTTATTTCTTCGGCAAGTCGGAGGCTGAAATCCGAAACAGGAATTTGCAAGATTTTGGCAAACTGGCTTGCAATGGAGGCGTTTAAGGCGTTGGTGCCATTTAAATAATGGTTCACCGCGCTTTGAGTAACTCCTACAGCTTCTGCCAGCTTGTATTGAGTTAGCTTAAGTTCTTCTTTTTTTGAGTTAAAAATTCTTTTTAGTTCAGCACATTCAGCCGTCTCAATTTCATTTAATTCTCTTTTTTTCATTTTGCCGCCTCCTTCGATAATTTAAACATATTAAATAATTTAAATATATTACTGTAAGTAATAATAATCAAATAACCGCAAGTATTGACTTTTGAATTACTTGCGGTAATAATATCTCTATTATTTGGAGTAATTTATGAAGAAAATTCCGCTAAATGAGTATGTTGAGCAGCACGGACAGGCGAAAACAGCAAAAGAAATCGGCGTTACTCAAGGAGCAATTTCAAAAGCATTGAGGTCTGGGCGGGCAATTTTTTTATTTTCAGACGGCAAAAGAGTGAAGGCTGAGGAAGTGCGGGCTTTCCCCTCGACACGTCTGTAACCCAAATAAAAAGCCCGTCGGGTCAGATGTTAATTGATATAACCGAATTGAAGCGGAAGTCATCCGCAATTTACCGGAAAGGAAAAAAATGAAGAAGCAGGACAGAAACCGCCTGTCGAAGAAAGACAGACGGCTGATTAAAAAGGCGATGCTGAAAGCCGCCGCCAAAGGCTGCGATGAGGTTTACAAAATCGCGCCGGGTTTGAAAGACGGCTTTGAATTACTTGGAAAGCAGCCCGATTAAATATTCGTCATCGGTATTTGGCTCCGATTCTTCGGGTTTTTGATGAAGTGTTCGGATGAATACCGCCAATTCTCCGGCTTGTCCTTTGGCCGTACTGCCGCTTAAGCGGATAGAACCGCTGCGGATAAGCTCTTTGGCGAGTATGAAGGATAAGTCGGACGGCATTTTTTTACTCCGTCGGCCGTTGTGTGGAAACCCGGTTGCAACGGGGTGATGGCAAATCGGAAAGACGGCTGACCGCCCGGACAGACGGGCGGCCGATAAAGAAAAACCCGCACGGGGCGGGTAATCCCCCTGAATTGCAGGGAAGCGGTTCAGGTAACGGCGAAAGGCGATTATGAATCAAAAACAAACGCAATGCAAACAAATTGTCGATTACATCCGTAACAAGGGATGCATCACATCCCTTGAGGCTTATCAGAACCTGAAGGTGACGCAGCTTGCGGCACGGATAACCGACTTGGAAGGCAGGGGCTTCGTGTTTGCCAAGCCGAAATACAAGGTCGGTAACTGTAAAAATCCCGTTGCCCATTACTCAATCGCAAAGTCAGGAATTGAACCATGAGCCGGGAACAAAGAATACGCGGAGCCCGCTTGCCGGTGCCGGCTCATATGCAGGCGGAAGACGCGGGCAAGGCACGGGAAGCGTTGGACGGGCGGGTCGAAGAAGTGAAAGGGGTTGATGATGAAGCCGTCTGAAAGTTTGAGAGCGGCAGGCAGGCCAATCGCGTATTACCCGAAATTGGCAAAGCCTTTGGGCGGTGTAAATGCGGCAATATTATTCGGGCATTTCTTCTACTGGAACGATAAGACGCAGTATGAATCAGGCATTTACCGAACAGCGGAAGAAATTGAAATTGAAACCGGGCTGTCCGTTCAGGAACAAAGAACGGCACGGGCAAAGCTGAGGGAACGCGGCGTATTGATTGAGACTGAAAAACGAATTGAACACCGCATTTACTACAAACTGAATTTAGACGCTTTTGATGATTTGATGTTGCAACATTCGGGGGGGTGGGGAATCAACAGCCCCGAAATGCAATATCAACAGCCCCGAACTTCAAAATCAACATTCGGGGGGTGGGGAATCAACAGCCCCGAAATGCAATATCAACAGCCCCGAACTTCAAAATCAACATTCGGGGAGTGAGGAATCAACAGCCGTTATAAGAACAGAAGATTTAACAGAAGATTTAGCAGTATATACCCCCTTACCCCCAAACGCCGGAAACGGCAAAGGCGGTTTGAACGCTGACGCGTTTGTTTCCGCTGACGCGGAAACGTGCGGGCGGGAAACCGGCGAACCGACTTCGCCGAAGGCCGAAAGCGACAGTAACGGCAACGGCGGCCTTTCGGGAAAACCGAAAAATGCGAATGTTCCGCGCCGCCGCAAAACCCACGGCGTACCGCTTCAGGAAATCGCCGATTTGTACAACGAAGTTTTGGGCGGCCGGTTGCCAAGCGTCCAAGTGCTGAACGACACGCGCAAACGGGCGATTGCAAACCGCTGGTGCGAGATGCTGGGAACGGCGGCGCCAAACGGCAAGGTGAGGTTCGGGGACAAGGAAACCGGTTTGGCCTGGTTTGCCGGTTTCTTCCGGAAAGTGGCGATGAACCCGTTTTGGATGGGCGAAAACCAAACAGGATTTGCGGTCGGCTTCGATTGGATTTTCAAGGCGGGCAATTTCGTCAAAATCCTTGAATGGCATCCGCCTAAAACGAACCAGGCGGCAAGGGGAAGGGCATGAACCGAATCGAGGAAACGGAAGCCGTCCAATCACTGGCCAGCGTAGGGGCGGAACAGAACATTTTGGGCGGCATCTTGATTGAACCGACGGCGATTACGCGGTGCGCAATCCTGACCCCTGAAAAGTTTTACCAGGCGCAACACAGGATTATTTTCCGCGCTCTGCTGGATATGGCGGCGGCAAACGAGCCTATCGACATCATCACGCTGAACGACAAGCTGGAAGCGCGCGGCGAGGCGGAAAACGCGGGTGGCCTGGCTTACTTGATAGACCTGAACCAAAACACCCCAAGCGCGAAGAATATCAGCCGGTACGTTGGGATTGTGAACGACAGGTTTGTCGAGCGCGGCTTGCTGAAGGCTTCGGCGGCGATTGAAAAAATCGCGGTTTCCAAAGACGGCGGGACGGTCGCAGAAAAGCTGTCTAAGGCGGCCGACGAATTGGCGGCAGTCGGCAAAGACGCGGTAAAGCGTGAAACCAAGACATTCGGCCAGACCGTTGAGGATTTGATTGGCGGTTTGGACAAAAGGCTTGACGGCGTGCGTTTCGGATTGCCTACCGGCTTGATGAAGCTTGACGGGATGACCGGCGGTTTGCCGGATGGAAACCTGATTGTGATTGCGGCGCGTCCGTCTATGGGTAAAACGGTTTTGGCGGAAAACATTGCGCGATTCGCGCTGAAGCAGGGCAAGGCAGTTCATTTCCAAAGCTACGAAATGAGCGCGGTAGAGCTGGCAAGGCGCGGCATGGCGGCTGAGTGCAATATCCCCATGCAGAACCTGAAAACCGGCAATCTGACGCAAAGCGATTACGCCAATATGCCGATTTACGTCAGCCAAGCGAAAGAGTGGAAGTTTGACGTGAACTGCGACCTGCTCAACGTTGACGAGCTTTGCTTTTTGGCTAAGGAGAAAAAACTCACTACCGGCTTGGATTTGTTGGTTGTCGATCACCTTCACATCATGCCAAGGGCAGGGAGGGACGAGGTGGCGGAGTTGGGGAATATATCGCGCCGTTTGAAAAACTTGGCGGCAGAGCTGAATATCCCCGTCGTCTTGGTTGCCCAGTTGAACAGGGGAAACACAAAGCAGGCAGACAAACGCCCGAACATGGCAGACATTCGCGGCAGCGGCGCGATTGAGCAAGACGCAAACATCATCATGCCGCACCGCGAAAGCTACTACGACGGAAACGAGAATCCGAGCATTGCCGAGCTGATTATCGCCAAGAACCGGGACGGCGAAACGGGAACGGTGGTTTGCGGCTGGAAAGGGCAATTTATGAAGTTCGAGGAAGAGCCTGATTTGGCATGGCAAGCCCCCAAACATGATGAATATGACCCTTACAGTGTCTAGTGCGGGAGGCCGGTAAATGCGTGAAACCTGTTTCTATTGCAACCATGCCGACTTCAAAACCAACACCGGCACGCCGGTGCGCGGTTTTGCGAAATGCGCGAAGGCGCGGAATGCGGAGGAAAAAGCGACGTACTACCCGCGAACCAATCCGTGCGCCGCCGGCGCGTTTCAGACGGCATCGGGGGCGGCAGTCGCAAAAAGGACGGCGGCGCTTGGGGAATACCCCGGCATACCCGAGATTGAAAACCGCGTTAAAACGCAAATTTGAAAGGAAATACGGAATGACGGTCCGAAACACGCAAACCGAAACCGTCCGGACGGAAGC
>NZ_QNRU01000045.1 GCF_003315235.1 Neisseria gonorrhoeae
AGCCCGACACTACGCAACATCTTGAGAACCCATCCTGTCAAGAATACCCGAACCGTCCCGATACACCGTAATCCTAAAACCCGCCATTCCCGCGCTGCAATGGGACATCGGCGGCAGCGGGGCGGTTTTCCCTTCGCTCGCACTGTTTCTGCTCTGTTTCATCATAGGTATGCACAACACGGGGATGACGCTTCTGCCGGGCGGTGCAATCCGTTCGACGCACATGGCCCGGCACGGCAGCCGACTTGGGCATCGAAATCCCGCGCGTGCCGTACTATAGTGGATTAACAAAAACCAGTACGGCGTTGGCCCGCCTTAGCTCAAAGAGAACGATTCTCTAAGGTGCTGAAGCACCAAGTGAATCGGTTCCGTACTATCTGTACTGTCTGCGGCTTCGCCGCCTTGTCCTGATTTTTGTTAATCCACTATATTCCTAAACCCACCATCCGCGCCTGCCGCACGTACACGTCGACAAACCGAAAATATGGCTGCTCGGCGGCATCGTCGGCGCGTGGGGCTGCCATAAAATCGGACACCATTTCTCCCTGCCCGTTTCGGCAGTATTGCCGATACCGGGTGCAGGCTCGGTCGGCTACGATGTGAAGGTACGTTTTTTTGCGGATGTGGCTGCGGTTTCGGCGCAAATCACGATAAACCCGCGTTGTTTCGGGAAAAATCGGGTAATTTCAGGTTAATTGCACTTTTTCAGACGGCATGATTGCTTATAGTTGTACGGTTTGACATATGCACGGAAGGAAACGCCATGACTTTCTTCAAACCCTTTACCGTCGTGCTGACCGCATCCGCACTCGCGCTTTCCGGCTGCGTTGCCGACCCCGTAACCGGACAGCAGTCCCCAAACAAATCCGCCATGTACGGTTTGGGTGGCGCGGCAGTGTGCGGCATCGTCGGCGCACTGACCCACAGCGGCAAAGGCGCACGCAATTCCGCGCTTGCCTGCGGCGCAATCGGCGCAGGCGTGGGCGGCTATATGGACTACCAAGAGCAGCGTTTGCGCCAAAACCTTGCCGGCACGCAAATCGAAATCCAACGCCAAGGCAACCAAATCAGGCTGGTGATGCCCGAAAGCGTTACCTTCGCCACCGGCAGCGCGGCGTTGGGCGGCAGTGCGCAATACGCCCTGAACACTGCCGCACAGACGCTGGTGCAGTATCCCGACACGACGCTGACCATCAACGGGCACACCGACAACACAGGTTCCGATGCAGTCAACAATCCGCTTTCGCAACACCGCGCCCAAGCGGTTGCCTACTATCTGCAGACGCGCGGCGTGGCGGCTTCGCGCCTGACGGTTTACGGCTACGGTTCGCATATGCCGGTCGCGTCCAACGCTACGGTTGAAGGCCGCGCGCAAAACCGCCGCGTCGAAATCCTCATCAACCCCGACCAACGCGCCGTCAACGCCGCACGGCACATGTAACGCGCCCTGCAACGCCAATGCCGTCTGAATGTTTTTCAGACGGCATTTCCGTATTCGCAAGCACAGCCGTACCCCGACTGTAATGCTATGGATAACGTCTCGCCGTTTGCCGGGAAACCGCAGATTGCAGCCGGTGGCGTGCAAGTGGGCCCAACCTTGCAGACGTTACCGCCATACCGCGATACCCCTGTAACCTCATCGTTTAAACAGATATTCAATCAAAATGCCGTCTGAAACCCTGCGAAGTTTCAGACGGCATTTGCCTTTCCCGAATTACAAATCAAATTCTGCCGCCACGGGCGCGTGGTCGCTCGGACGCTCCAGCGCGCGCGTCTCCAAATCGATGCGGACATCCTTCAAAACGGCCGCCATTTCGGATGTAACCAATATATGGTCGATACGCAGGCCCAGTTTGCGTTGGAACATCGCGCCGCGATAGTCGAACCAGGTATAGAACGCGCCTTCGGGATGGACTTGGCGCAGGCTGTCGGTCAATCCCAAATCCAGCAGGTTTTGAAACCACTGCCGTTCGACGGACGAACAGTGGATTTTTTCATACCATTTTTCAGGGTCGTAACAGTCCGCATCGGCAGGCGCAATATTGAAATCGCCCAGCAGTACCAGTTTGCCGTGGCGGGTCATTTCGTCGCGGACAAACTCCGTCAGTGCGGCAAACCACTGTTCCTTATATTTGAATTTGGGGCTGTCCAAAGCCTCGCCGTTGACGCAATAGACATTGATGACGCGCACGCCGCCTACGGTCGCCGCAATCACGCGGCGTTGCGGGTCATCCGGCAGGGAAGGCAAACCGAAATGCACGTCCTGCGGCACGCTGCGGCTGATGATCGCCACACCGTTGTAGGTTTTCTGCCCGCTCCAAACACAGTGCCAGCCCATCATCTGCAAGGCGGCGGCCGGAAATTTGTCCTGATCGAGTTTGAGTTCCTGCAAAACCAAAATATCGGGCGGATTGTCGGCAAGCAGGTTCTGAACCTGCGGCAGACGTACATTGAGCGAATTGACGTTCCAAGTGGTGATTTTCATAACATTTTCGAAAAATGCCGTCTGAAACGTTCAGACGGCAAAAGGAAAGGATTCTAACACTATGCCGCGCGTTTGTTTTCCAAATCGCGGATTGTCCGCAGAATCGTTGCCGCGTCTTCGGAAACCAGGCGGTATTCGATAATGCGGTGGTAACGCGTAAAGTCCACCAGACCGCCCGCCCTCAGGCGGTTCAAATGACAGGAAACCGCGGTGGCCGACAGGGATAAGGATTTTGCCAGTTCGACGATATTGCGTTCGCTGTCCAACAGTTGGATCAGTATCGCCATACGTTCGGGATGCGCCATAAGTTTGAGTATGGTGTGGAGCGGTATTGTGTTCATCGGTATTCCTAAAACCTTTTCCGCCCGCCAAGCGGATTGACGGGCGGCAGATATGGATGATTTTGATTATCTTTATAAATTGTATTATAAATCAATTGTTTATTTCTCATTGTACAGGATTGTATGTTCCTTTTCCCACTATTTTTGCAAACAAGCGTAAAGACAGGCTTTCAGACGGCATAAAACTGCCGCCCCTACCCTGCCTCACCCTGTTGCCGAACGGAATCATCCGTATTTTTTAAGAAAACCATTATGGATATTTTCCGTGAATCAAGGCCGTTCTGCGCGACAGGCTGTCCAACGCCAACATCCGGTTCGGCATTTCATCATCGCCGCCGACGATACGGGCAAGACCGCATCGGTCGTGCCTTCCTAACGATGCACCGCATCCTCGACAAGGAAAACCAGATACATACCGATATGGCTTTAGCGTTGCCGGCGGTAGTGAAAGACGCAGTGGCGATATGGGCAGATATGGATACATTGGATAGGTGTTCCGGCTGACCGCTCCGTTACTGCCGTATCTTTCGGCTACCGTTCATCAAATGGTTCCAATGCCGAAATGCCTAAATCGCGCCTGCCTGAAATGCTGTTTTTTCTAAAGCATCACGACCTTCACGAAAAATGCCGTCTGAAGAATATTTCAGACGGCATTCCCTCCCTGAGGCAATAACCGGATTACGGTTAAGCGGTTCCTTGCCTGACATATCAGACAGCCGCCCGCACCCTGAAACTCACGCCACGAAATCCAAACCTATGTCCAACGATCGGCTGCTGTGGGTCAGATAGCCGAGGGCGATGCCGTCCACGCCGGTTTGCGCCACGCGCTTCAGGCGGTCGAAGCCGATGCCGCCCGATGCTTCGCAATAGACGGTGTGGGGGTGGGCGGTTTGTGTGTGGCAGCGGTTTGCCGCTTCTTTCAGGGTTTCGTCGTCCATGTTGTCCAGCAAAATCCGTTCCGCGCCCGCTGCGATGGCTTCGTCCAGTTGTGCCAATGTGTCCACTTCGATTTCCACGCAGGTCAATGGTCCGACCGCCTGTTTTGCCTGCCGAACGGCTTGGGCGATGCTGCCGCAATAGGCGAGGTGGTTGTCTTTGATGAGCACGGCGTCGTCCAAACCCATGCGGTGGTTCGCGCCGCCGCCCGCCCTGACGGCGTATTTTTGCAGGACGCGCAGCAGGGGGATGGTTTTGCGGCTGCACACGATGTCTGTACCGTATTCGGCGACCTCGGCAACGGCACGAGCGGTGGCGGTGGCGATGCCGCTTAAGTGCGTGAGGTAGTTGAGCGCGGTGCGTTCGGCGGCGAGCAGCGCGCGGGCGTTGCCTTCGACGGCAGCCAGTGTCTGACCTGCGCGGACGGCTTGCCCGTCTTGGATTTCGGCTTGGAAGCGGACGCACGGATCCATCGTCTGAAAGGCGAGGCGCGCCAAGTCCATACCGGCGATAACACCGTCTTCGCGGCTGACGAGGAAAAGTTTGGCGGTTTTGTCGGGCGCGATGACGGCGGCGGACGTAATGTCGCCGCGCCTGCCCAAGTCTTCGCTCAAGGCTTGTTCCACCATAGGGCGCAACAAGGTGTCGGGCAGGGCAAAGAGGGGGTTTTCAGACGGCATGGGGTTTCCTTTGTTAAAAAAGATTGATGTTGCACCGATGGGGCAAAACTTCATTTGATGCCGTCTGAAAACGGGCTAACGGCTGCCCAGCGGCAGTCCGATGTCCGAAATCAGCCTGTCGGGCAGGACGTCGTCGCGGAAGCGGCAAAGCTGCGCGGGACGGCCTTTGCTGCCCGATACGCCTGTATCCGACGGCTCGATGAGGTTTTGCTGCTGAATCTGGCGGCGGAAGTTTTGCTTGTGCAGCAATCTGCCGCTGATGGCTTCGACGCTGTTTTGCAGTTGCAGCAGCGTGAATTCGGGCGGCATCAGTTCGAAAATCACGGGACGGTATTTGATTTTGGCGCGCAGGCGGGACAGGGCGGTCGCCAACACGCGGCGGTGGTCGTGGCGCATGGTCTGCCCCGTGAGCGCGAAGTCGAAGTTTGCCTGCGGCTCGGCGGCCTCCGCTATCAGACCGCTTTCATACAACATTTCATAGCGTTGCAAAACGTATTCTTCCGACCAGTTTTCCGGTTCGACCCCCCAACACAAATGAATATGCTTGAGCCGCTTTTGGCGGACTTCCTCCGTGTCCGCCGAGTTTGCCCAAATGCGCAGGCGGCTGACGACGGCGTCGCGCTGCCCGCCGTCGGTGCGCAAGTCTTCCCATGGGAAATAGCCGTAGCAGTCCTGCCATTTCGCGTCGGGATGCAGGATGCTATCGGCTGCCTCGCGCACCAGCCCCAAATAGCTGACGTACAGCACGGGCATGCCGTGTTCGTTGCGGCGGTGGGTATCGACAAAGGTGTAAAGCTGTTCCACATAGCCCATAGGCTGCGAAGTCTGCTTGGCGACCCACAGCTTTACGCCCGCCTGCAGGGAATTGCGCAGGGGGGAAAGCGGGCCGTTGGGCAGGAGCGTGCCTTGGGCGACGGTCAACACCCGCAGGCCGCCGTCGGTAACGGCAATCAATACGGGAACCAGCTCGACGATGCTTTGCAGCGGAGCTTCGGCTTCGGGGTAGGCGTCCATGCTCGGCTTTCTGCGGGTGGGAAAGGCTTTATTGTAAACCAAAGCGGTTTGTCGGAACGAAGCGGGTCGGTTTTGCGGTATCGCAAACCTGTTTTCAGACGACCTTGCATATTATACTCAAGTTGAGCATAATGTAAAAACAGTTTGAAAAACAGACGGCAAACCTTCATGCCGTCTGAAAACCAGCTACAAGGAAACATCATGCAAACCGCCGCCCGCCGCTCGTTCGATTACGATATGCCCCTCATCCAAACGCCGACTTCCGCCTGCCAAATCCGTCAGGCGTGGGCGAAGGTTGCCGACACGCCCGACCACGAGACGGCAGGTCGTCTGAAAGACGAAATCAAGGCCTTGCTGAAGCGGAAAAACGCGGTCTTGGTGGCGCATTATTACGTCGATCCGCTGATTCAGGATTTGGCTTTGGAGACGGGCGGATGCGTGGGCGATTCGCTGGAAATGGCGCGCTTCGGCGCGGAACACGAAGCCGGTACGCTGGTGGTGGCGGGCGTGCGTTTCATGGGCGAGAGCGCGAAAATCCTCTGCCCTGAAAAAACGGTGCTGATGCCTGATTTGGAAGCGGAATGTTCTTTGGATTTGGGTTGTCCCGAAGAAGCGTTTTCAGCGTTTTGCGACCAACACCCCGACCGCACGGTGGCGGTGTACGCCAATACTTCCGCAGCCGTGAAAGCGCGTGCCGACTGGGTGGTAACGTCTTCGGTGGCGTTGGAAATCGTGTCGTATCTGAAATCGCGCGGCGAGAAACTGATTTGGGGGCCCGACCGCCATCTCGGCGACTACATCCGCCGCGAAACGGGCGCGGATATGCTGTTGTGGCAGGGTTCGTGCATCGTCCATAACGAATTCAAAGGGCAGGAACTGGCGGCGTTGAAGGCAGAGCATCCCGATGCTGTGGTGCTGGTTCATCCCGAATCGCCGCAAAGCGTCATCGAACTGGGCGACGTGGTCGGCTCGACCAGCAAACTACTCAAAGCCGCCGTATCGCGCCCTGAAAAAAAATTCATCGTGGCAACCGATTTGGGCATCCTGCACGAAATGCAAAAGCAGGCGCCCGACAAAGAATTTATCGCCGCGCCGACGGCGGGCAACGGCGGAAGCTGTAAAAGCTGCGCGTTCTGCCCGTGGATGGCGATGAATTCGCTGGGCGGCATCAAACACACCCTGACAGGCGGACGCAACGAAATCCTGTTGGACAGAAAGCTGGGCGAAGCCGCCAAACTGCCTTTGCAGCGTATGCTCGACTTCGCGGCAGGACTCAAACGCGGGGATGTGTTCAACGGCATGGGGCCCGCCTGATTTGCCGTCCATATCGCCGTTTCAGACGACCTCTCAAACAAGGACAACACCATGCAAACCGATTGCGACGTATTGATTGCCGGAAACGGGCTGGCGGCACTGACGCTCGCCCTGTCGCTGCCTGAATCGTTCCGCATCGTCATTTTGTGCAAAAACCGGCTGGACGACACCGCCAGCCGTCATGCGCAAGGCGGGATTGCGGCGGCGTGGTCGGGAGAGGACGACATCGGAAAACACGTCGCCGATACTTTGGAAGCGGGCGCAGGTTTGTGCGACGAAGCCGCCGTCCGCACCATCCTGTCGCAGGGCAAACCGGCAATCGAATGGCTGCTGGCGCAGGGCGTGGCGTTCGACCGGAATCATAACGACCTGCACCTGACGCGCGAAGGCGGGCATACCTGCCGCCGAATCGCCCACGTCGCCGACTACACGGGCGAAGCCGTCATGCAGAGCCTGATTATCCAAATACGCCGCCGACCGAACATCCGCGTTTACGAGCGGCAGATGGCGTTGGACGTTCAAACCGAATCAGGCGCAGCGTGCGGACTGACCGTCCTCGACTGCCGAACGCAAGAAACCTACCGCATCCGTGCCCGCCATACCGTACTCGCAGGCGGCGGCCTCGGGCAAATTTACGCCGCCACCACCACGCCGCCCGAATGCACGGGCGACGCCATCGCCATGGCGATACGCGCGGGTTGCGCAATCGAAAACCTCGAATTTATCCAATTCCACCCCACAGGCTTGGCAAGGCCGTCTGAAAACGGCCGCACCTTCCTGATTTCCGAAGCCGTGCGCGGCGAAGGCGGCATCCTGACCAATCAATCGGGCGAACGGTTTATGCCGCATTACGACCGCCGCGCCGAACTCGCGCCGCGCGACATCGTTGCCCGCGCCATCGCCGCCGAAACCGCCAAACAAACGCAAGACTTCGTCTCGCTCGACATCAGCCGCCAACCCGCAGCGTTCGTCCGTCGGCATTTCCCGTCCATCCATCGGCACTGCCTGTCCCAATGCGGCTTGGACATCACGCGCCAAGCCATCCCCGTCCGCCCCGTGCAACACTACACCTGCGGCGGCATCCAAACCGACCCCAGCGGCAGAACCTCCCTGCCGCAGCTCTACGCCTTAGGCGAAACCGCCTGTACCGGACTGCACGGAGCCAACCGCCTCGCCAGCAACTCCCTGCTCGAATGCGTCGTTACCGCCAGGCTTGCCGCCCAAGGCATCGCGGACGGACAAGCGTTCCAAATCGAACCATTCCAAAGGCCGTCTGAAAGCCCCTCCGCCGAAACAGACATCTTTTCAAACGACCTCCAAAACACATTCAGCCGCCCTGTCCTGCAAACGTTCAACCAACGCCATCTCGGCATCCTCCGCAACGATACCGACCTGCACCGCGCCATCGACCAACTGCGGCTTTGGAAGCAAAACCAAGCCGAACCGCACACCGCGTCCGAATACGAAAACCGCAACCTACTCGAATGCAGCCTCGCCGTCGCCCAAGCCGCATACAGGCGGAGACAGAACATCGGTGCGCATTTTAATAGTGATTGTTAAGGTTGGCTGGTTAGAAAAAAATCGTTCAAATAAATTTGAATAGCATGGTTAAGAGATTGGCATTCAGTTTTTATGGTTGCGTAAGTTGGGTTGAGGCCTTTGCAAAAAAGCCCTTCCTTCGACATCCGAAACCCAAACACAGGTTTTCGGCTGTTTTCGCTCCAAATACCTCCTAATTTTACCCGA
>NZ_QNRU01000046.1:0-7378 GCF_003315235.1 Neisseria gonorrhoeae
TAAATCTTCCGCCTTAATCCATTTGCCGTCCGAATAAAACGGGTGGATGCGGTTGGAAATCAGGGTTTGGCTGTTGCCGATGCCGTCTGAAACTTTAATGTAAACGGTTTCCTGGTACGGATTGCCGTATCGGGCGGTAACAGGTTTGTATCCAGTTTTTCCACTGGTTTCATCTTTGGCGAAGACGCGGTCGCCGGCTTGAATATGGGCAATGGCTTTGTAGCCGTCTGCCGTTCTGACCAAGGTGCTGCCGTGGAAAGGGCAGGTGTAGGATTTTTGAAGAACTTAGTTTTCAATATCCTGTTTCAAATGAAGGAAATGCCGTCTGAAAATTAAACACGGTTTCAGAAGACCTTGTGATTGTTGGGTTTTTAAACCGACCTAATATTTATTAATCTGATGTACTTTCAATTCCAAATTCCTTATTAATAAAAGAGATTTCTTGGGATTCTTTTTCCGTAAGCTGGATATTGAAATCTTCAATATAATCACATAGCGTTTCAAAAGCTAGCAAACGTTCTGAAAAAGTAATGTACTCTAGTGTGGCATCAATTAGATTAGCGTCAATTCTATCTTCAAGAGATTTTCCTAAATTCTTTATTCGTTCGTCTAATGTTTCCATCTTTTAAATACTCATTATTTCATAAGGTTATATTTGAGATTAGTAAGCGTGTAGGTTGGGTCGAGACCCAACATTCTATGTTAATTGAAGAAAAGGTCGTTTGAAAAACTAAACACGGTTTCAGACGACCTTTGATTGTTGGTTTTTTTAACCTAACCTACGCTTGCTAATCAAAATTCCATTTTTCCGATATAGTATTTCTCCAAGCGTAACCACCAAGAGGTAAATTACTTAAGAGATTGACTGAGGAATCAATAGTGACAATTTCTTTTAAACTAACTATCACAGCATCTCCTTCATGAATTTCATTGCCATCTAAGAATTGCCACATTCCATCATCAGCATCATGCCATACTTCTAAGATTCCGTTTTTTTTAGACAAAATTCTTCTGGTGGTAATAACAGCAGTATTTTGAGGATCTTCAAATTTCCATTGCATGCGGTTTTGGTTTGACAACGGTTTTGCGGACGGTTTGGGTTCTGCCGCTTTCGGATAACAGTCTGCTTCCCGCTTTTAAATCTTCCGCCTTAATCCATTTGCCGCCCGAATAAAACGAGTGGATGCGGTTGGAAATCAGGGTTTGGCTGTTGCCGATGCCGTCTGAAACTTCAATGTAAACGGTTTCCCGATACGGATTGCCGTATCGGGCGGTAACAGGTTTGCATCCCGTTACCCCGCTTGCCTCGTCCTTGGAGAGGACGCTCTCGCCGGCTCGGATACGGGCAATGGCTTTGTAGCCGTCTGCCGTTTTGACCAAGGTGCTGCCGTGGAAAGGGCAGGTGTAGGATTTTTAAAGAACTTAGTTCTCAATATCCTGTTTCATTCATCAAAATGCCGTCTGAAAGCTGAATACCGCTTCAGACGGCATTTTGGTGGTTGGGTTTTTAAGCCAACCTACGCTTACTGAAAACCAAATTGAGTTTCAGACAGTTGTTAGGTTTATGTGTCCAATCTAACTTATATTTGTCCATTTAATCAGTTGTTTGTATTAAATTGCCATTATTTATTTTCCAATTTACTTTATAACTATCTTCATAATAATCTAATTCAAAAAAACCTGATATTTCAATATCCAATTCCATTATTGTTTTAATACATTTTTCAAAATAAATAATGAAATAAGATTTTACGCATGCACCAAAAAAAATATAGCTGCTCCAATTAAAACTATTTGTCGGGAAAACCCACCCGCTTTTATATATTTTTGCAGATTCTTTTTCTTCGATATTGAAGGGACAATTATTCCAAAAATTATTAATGTTTTCTTGGATGATTTTTATATCATCGTCAGAGCATTCAATCCATCCTTTTATGGAAACATATGATGCCATGTTTAATCTCCTAAACCTGTTTTAACAATGCCGCCTTTTGATTCAATATATGACTTAACTTGTGAATGAACACCGTATTTAAACCAAAATTCTGCACGTTTTCCCTGTTGGTTTGCTGCTTCGATGGTTGCTTTAATTTGCTTTCTATTTTTTTGATTTAAGAAATTTTTAGGTTTATCTATTGCTGAAATTGTTCTTTTGGCTTGTATTAAAGCATCATTCGTAACAGCGTCAATTTCTCTGCCGTTAATAAATTTTGATGAACCATCAGTTTTTCTTCTAATTAAATCTTCATAATGTATATCTAGAGCTTCTCTATACTTTGCATTTTGATATAACTGTCTCGCACTATCAGACAAAGCCAATTTCTTTTTATAAGAATCAGCAAAATCCCCGCTAACCGCAGCCTTCCCTGGTTTTGCCGCCTTTGCCAACTTCGCGACTTTGGCTGCTGCGGCAACGTTGAAGACGGCTTCGACGGTTTCGGCGGCATTGGGGTTTTCCTGTATCCACCGGTCAACGGCTTCGCGTATGGAATTTTCTCTATCAGAGAGATAACTCAATTTCCCGATAGCTGTAAATTCATAATCCGCCGATATGGGGAAAGGTCGTCTGAAAATTAAAAGCAGTTTCAGACGACTTTTTGATTTATGCTTGTTACGAAAAGTCTTCTAAATGATGGCTAATTGCCTTTTCAATAGTTGGATACCAATCCATAAATGAAGACTGTAATTCCTCTAAAACCAACTCATTGAACAAATCATCTAAATTTCTCCAATCCATTTTTTCATTTGGATAGAGGAAATTCGCCATAACGACAGTATGTTTATTTTGGGAGTAATCCGATAGGGCGCAAATCATCAGATACTGCCCCGAATGCTCCAGATAAAAAATTCTTTTTTCTAAGGAAGATTGATTATTTTGGTGTCCATTTCCCATTTTTTACCCTTTTTGACGTATTGGCTTTCGAGTTCTTAAATTGAGTTACCTGTCTTCCATCAGGAGTTAGAATAACCACTTTATCTCCTTTTACATAAACATGGTTTCCTGTGTCGGAATCTAAATATTGCTTTCCTTCGCGAACGACACGATTGGAATCTCCCACACTTCGATGAGAATCGTTTTTAGCTTCTTCTTTTCTTTGTTGGGCATGATTGGTTGGTTTTGGTTTAGGCGGACAATCATTATGAACCCAAACTCCTTCCGTTTCCGCCTGACTACCCTTGACGAAATAAGTATGCCAGTCGGCGACGGTCAGATTGTAGGCTTTGAGCGGTTCCGGTTTGACGGTAACGCTTTGAACGGTCTGCTCTGCACCGTTTTCAGCAAACAGCCTGCTTCCCGCTTTCAAATCTTCCGCTTTAATCCATTTGCCGTCCGAATAAAACGGATGGATGCGGTTGGAAATCAGGGTTTGGCTGTTACCGATGCCGTCTGAAAGCCGGAATGTACTTTCAGACGCATCGGATTTCCGGGTTTAATCCGCGCTTACGGACGCTTTTTAAATATAAAGAAGGAAATATCGTCTAACGCATCTTCGGCAAAACCTTGAAAATCCGGATTACCTTGTTTTGAGCGCAATAAAGCAATCACTTTATCGCAATCGCCGATATTTTCATGCATCCTGGCGAGATGTCCGAAACAGGTTAATGACAATCTGGCAATATCCAAGTCTTTATGCTTCGACAACTCCGTCAATTTCTCGGAAATCCAAGGGATTTCATCCTCCTCCGAGCTGAAGGTCATACCGAGCATACCATCAATAACACAATCTTTATTTTCAGAATAAATCATCTTTTCTACTTGTTCCTTATCAGCCATCATTTTTTGATTTTTCCTTTTGAATTAACCAATCCTGCTTTCTTTAAAGCATTTTGTTGATCAGTATGTAAATTTTTCCAGTTCCTTACATGCCCATGATACTCAGCAGAACCGTCATTAAAAATTCTAGTTTGGTTTAATACAACGATTTCATTATTGGTTTTATCAACTCCAACTCTTTGAGAAGATGTCGATTTAACTTGAACAGAGTTATCAAGGACAGCTTGCCCATTTGTTGGCGCTCTACTTTTCACAGAATTATCATTTTTACCATGATAAGGAGCATCTTTATATCGTTGGTTGCCTTTTCCATACGGACACTCATTATGAACCCAAACCCCTTCCGTTTCCGCCCGATTGCCCTTGACGAAGTAAGTATGCCAGTCGGCAACGGTCAGATTGTAGGCTTTGAGCGGTTTTGGTTTGACAACGGTGTTGCGGACGGTTTGGGTTCTGCCGCTTTCGGATAACAGTCTGCTTCCCGCCTTTAAATCTTCCGCTTTAATCCATTTGCCGTCCGAATAAAACGGATGGATGCGGTTGGAAATCAGGGTTTGGCTGTTACCGATGCCGTCTGAAACTTTAATGTAAACGGTTTCCCGATACGGATTACCGTATCGGGCGGTAACGGGTTTGTATCCCGTTTCTCCGCTTGCCTCGTCCTTGGAAAGGACGCGGTCTCCGGCTTGAATATGGGCGATGGCTTTGTAGCCGTCTGCCGTTTTGACCAAGGTGCTGCCGTGGAAGGAGCAGGTGTAGGATTTTTGAAGAACTTAGTTTTCAATATTCTGTTTCAAATGAAGGAAAGACCGTCTGAAAAACAAGCTTAATTTCAGACGACCTTTAATCAAATTTAAGAAAGCCCTTACCAAACAAACGGTTTCCTATTCATATCCGAAAGGTTGCCAACTTCATTATCCAACAAGAACTGCTCAAAAGCATTCCAACCCTTTTTTTCCACCAATTCGGCTTCCTGTTTATACAAGGGGACAAGCAAAGGGAAAACAATATTGTAGTGTTCGCCATAACAGACTTGGAAATCATCGTCGAAATAAAATGGGGCGGAAACATACAGTGCATCCATTTTTGTTGAATTAACAATGCTTCTAGGCAAATAAACAACCTGCCCCCGAAGAAGGATTTTTTTTATTCTCAATGATGGTTTCTGCTAACCATCTTAAAAATGGGAAAATCTGATTTTCATCATATTTTAAAGAACATACAAAAAGTATTTCAAATCTGCTTTTATAATTCAGATCATGTTTGCTTAACCCTAAAGTAATATAAGTTTTTAAATCCCTGTTAGGGGAAGAGGGAATAGCTGCGATATTTAATTTGTACTGACTTCCCGAATCGCTTTTCGAGCCATGAGAAATAGTGCCTATATATTTTTCAATATGATTAATCATATTTTTCTTAGCTTCCCATCACTGTATCGAATAATCATAAACCGGATTGAGACAAAACGCCTTGTTCCCATTGGTAGAAAGTCCGTCTGAAAAGTAAAAGCGTTTCAAACGGACTACGTTTGCCGACTATCCGACCCACTTTATTATCCAATGAGATTCTTGCAGGTATTCTTTTAATATTTCTAAGTTTTCGACCCAGTCATCGTAACTGTCAAATGATGAGAATTTGTCATTTGAAGATAACAGTATCAGAAATCCACCGGTATTTTCCTGGTCATCAATAATTTTTATGAATTTTTCTTCAGGATTGACTCCATTCAGGATAACCCCCAAAGTATTGAATTTTATTTCCATAGACATCCCCTAATCTTTAATGGGAATATGGTTTTTTCAACCCAACCTACACTTTTTGTTAGTTCCCATACGAACCAAAACCTTCATAATTACAATCATTTTTTTGTGCAATACCAAATAACGTAGTTTCAATAGCTAAAATGTTTTCAAGGGAAGGGACGATATTGACGGAACAATAGCAAGTCCACATTTCTCCGAATTCATCTTGTTCAATACTGATTTGAAAATCTTGCCGATAAGAAATGAGTTGGCTTTCTATTGATTGCAGATTTTTTTGAGAACCTCCTATAAAAAACTCTATTATCATAGGTTTTGTCAAATCAAACCCTAGTTCTTGATATTGTTTCAGTACATCTGAAGTAGATTTTTTGTCAATTATCATTTAATAGCAACTCATCAAACCATACGTCTTCATAACCGTTTTCCCCAATTAAAAAACGGTAACCGGGCGGAAGTGTCAAAAAGGGGATGATTTCGGGTCGCCATATTTGCAAATGGAAAGTATGCAAGGGCAGGAAAAAATTTTTATCATAGGAGAAGTTTTCACCGGCCCAGATATACCAACCGTTAGTATCACCTTTGGGACGGTGCCTTAACCCGTTAATCGGATACAGGTTTGCCTGTTTGACATTTTCAGCAACACCGATTTTTGAAACATCGGAAACAGGATATATTTCTGTATTATATTTTTTACAAATTATTATTTGTTCATTTTTTATTCCCATTACTCAGTTTCCTTTTCTGTTCTTTTGAATATCGGCTTAATCTCCCTCCTTGTTTTGCAGAACAAGTCGGACATTGCGGTTGTACTGATTCAATTGCTCTCATCTTAGATTTGTCAATTGTTCCTGTTTCATAATACTCGACAACTAATGGTTTTTTATGGTCGGCAATCATTTTTTCGGCTAATTTACCGCATTCAACGCAGGGTTTTCCTTGTACACTTTCTCGTTGCGCTTTTGTCGTTGCGTTATTTGGTCTCTTATATGGCGGACACGCATTATGAACCCAAACCCCTTCCGTTTCCGCCTGATTGCCCTTGACGAAGTAAGTATGCCAGCCGGCAACGGTCAGATTGTAGGCTTTGAGCGGTTTTGGTTTGACAATGATGTTGCGGACAGTTTGGGTTTTGCCGCTTTCGGAATACAGCCTGCTTCCCGCCGTTAAGTCTTCCGCTTTAATCCATTTGCCGCCCGAATAAAACGGATGGATGCGGTTGGAAATCAGGGTTTGGGTGTTGCCGATGCCGTCTGAAAGCCGGAACGTGCTTTCAGACGACCTTTATCGTTTCAGACGGCATTTTGATGGTTGGGTTTTTGAGCCAACCTACGCTTACTGAAAACCAAATTGAGTTTCAGACAGTTTTTAGGTTTGGGTGTCCAATCTAACTTATATTTGTCCATTTAATTAGTCGTTTGTATCAAATTTCCATTATTTATTTTCCAATTTACTTTATAATTATCTTCATAATAATCTAATTCAAAAAAACCTGATATTTCAATATCCAATTCCATTATTGTTTTAATACATTTTTCAAAATAAATAATGAAATAAGATTTTACGCATGCACCAAAAAAAATATAGCTGCTCCAATTAAAACTATTTGTCGGGAAAACCCACCCGCTTTTATATATTTTTGCAGATTCTTTCTCTTCGATATTAAAGGGACAATTATTCCAAAAATTATTAATGTTTTCTTGGATGATTTTTATATCATCGTCAGAGCATTCAATCCATCCTTTGATGGAAACATATGATGCCATGTTTAATCTCCTAAACCTGTTTTAACAATGCCGCCTTTTGATTCAATATATGACTTAACTTGTGAATGAACACCGTG
>NZ_QNRU01000046.1:7475-7806 GCF_003315235.1 Neisseria gonorrhoeae
GATGGAAACATATGATGCCATGTTTAATCTCCTAAACCTGTTTTAACAATGCCGCCTTTTGATTCAATATATGACTTAACTTGTGAATGAACACCGTGCCTGTTCCGTACAGCAAGCACAGGTTGGATTAAGATTCGACAATCTGTTTGGATTGACAGAAAGGTCGTCTGAAAAATCGATTACGGTTTCAGACGACCTTTTGTTGTTGAGTTCTCAACCCAACCTATGCCTGCCATTAATGTTATTCATCGTAGTAAGGTTCTGTCGAATAATTGTCTTTGCCCCCGGCAATGATAGTAACAATTTTCCCTTTTGCTTCCCATGCTTGTAC
>NZ_QNRU01000047.1 GCF_003315235.1 Neisseria gonorrhoeae
AGTGGATTAAATTTAAACCGGTACGGCGTTGCCTCGCCTTGCCGTACTATTTGTACTGTCTGCGGCTCGCCGCCTTGTCCTGATTTTTGTTAATCCGCTATATTATTTAAGCGAACTTCTTGGTTTTTGTTTGGTTCGTTACGGTCGCTCCGGATAATCAGCCCTTTCGGGCGCGAATGCTGTGAAGGGTCGGCAGGTTTGACCGTAATATCCGCATTGCCGGTTACGGTATTGTCCGCATTATTAAACTCAAAACCGATGAGTTCGCCGGAATCGGTACGATTGACTGAAATAGCATTTATCGCGGGAGGGGTGGGGGGGCGGAAAAAGCCGTTACAGACATAGATGAAATCAAAACACTTAAAATTGTTTTATTATGGACGGATTGCTTCATAAAACGCTCACATTTCGGAAAATAGGATGAATACGATGTAGGAATAAACAATATTTTATGATTATATCATTTTATAGCATTATCGAAATATGATGAAGAAGTTTAAGCCGCCATACCGGGCAAAATATCAGTTTGCAGAACTGTGTTGCGGATACGCGTTTGGAAGATGCGGAAATGCCGTCTGAAACAAATTCAGACGGCATTTGATGCTTGGAAGTCAGGCAACTTGGGTTTGATGCTCGTTCCCTTGACGCTCTCGGATGCAACCCAAACGGTACACTGTCTCGCCCTGCCCGCTCAGGAATGACCGAACCGCATCGGCATCTTCGGCAGCAACGATGACGACCATACCGATGCCGCAGTTAAAGGTCCGGTACATTTCTTGGGTTTCCACATTGCCCGCCTTTTGAAGCCATTGGAAGAGCTTGGGCAATTCCCACGATTCGGCATCGATTTGGGCAACCGTGTTTTTAGGCAACACGCGCGGCACGTTTTCGGTAATGCCGCCGCCGGTAATGTGCGCCATACCTTTAATGGTAAATTTTTCCAAAGCGGCAAGAATCGGTTTCACATACAGACGTGTCGGCGCAATAACGGCTTCACGTAAAGTTTTGCCATTATCAAACTCGGCATCCAGATCGGGATTGTCGCGTTCGATGATTTTACGGATAAGGGAATAGCCGTTTGAATGTGCGCCGTTGGAAGCCAAACCCAATACCACATCGCCCGCGCCGATGCCGCGGCCGGTAATGACATTCTCTTTTTCCACCACGCCGACGGCAAAACCCGCCAAATCGTATTCACCAACGGGATACATACCCGGCATTTCGGCAGTTTCCCCGCCAATCAGGGCGCAGCCGGATTCTTCGCAACCTTGGGCAATGCCTTTGATGACATCGGTCGCACGCGGAACATCCAATTTACCGCAGGCAAAATAATCCAAGAAAAACAATGGTTCAGCTCCTTGAACCAAAATATCGTTGACACTCATTGCAACAAGGTCGATGCCCACCGTATCGTGTTTGTCCCAATCGAAGGCAAGTTTGAGCTTGGTACCCACGCCGTCCGTACCGCTGACCAATACGGGGTTTTGATATTTTTTGCCGATTTCGACCAATGCGCCAAAACCGCCCAAATCCCCCAATACTTCCGGACGCATGGTGCGTTTGGCAAACGGTTTGATTTTTTCGACCAGTTGGTCGCCTGCGTCGATACCGACGCCCGCATCGCGGTAACTCAATGAAGTACTCATCGTTTTTCCTTGGTAAATGGGGATTGGACGGTAAAATAACGGGGCGTATTCTACCTTATTTCGCGTTTGCAGGTTCAGATTTTTAGACAATATTGTAAACAATCCGCCATATGCCCGCGCGTGTCGGGTTTGGCGGGGCCGTCCGCAGGATTAACGGGCAGAAACCCGCCTGCCCTTCCCCTCAATTTCTTATATATCGCGTTCCATCAAAAGACGCATTGCTTTTCTTAACCATTCCTTTTGGCAGACGGGCGGAAGGGTTTTTTTGATGCCATCATCAAAATCAATATTTTCTTCTTTCCGGTTAAAACCCCGACATTAGGGGCGGCGAATCCGATTGCGGGCGGAAGCACCCGCTTCCGATTCGGTGCGGAACAAATGGCGGTGCTTTATGTGCCGTTTTGTGTGTTGAAACACATAGGCAGATAAAAAGCCGCCCGCTGAAAAGCAGACAGCTTATATTTTGTGCCACCGAATTGTCCCAATAATCATTAACAATATGATTTATATATTTTTATTGGTGCGGACGGAGCGCATCTACGCTTATTCTACGTCCGCACTTCTTTCGTCTTTTTAAATCTATTTATCCCTACATATCAAAGCATTAAATTTAATATAGCCCTATTTTGCCCCGCTTTATATCTGTTTTGCTCTATTATATTTGCACCCGAATTGCACCCGAATAAATATGGCAACCATCACTCAACGTAACGGCAAATGGCGCGTACAAATCCGTATGAAAGGCGTTTCCCGTTCCGCCACATTTGAGCGGGCATCAGACGCGAAGGCGTGGGCGGCGCGAATAGAGTCGCAAATTATGGACGGCATCCAAGGCAATGCCCCGCGAAATACTATCTTTGCCGACCTTATCCGGCGGTATTTATCCGAGGTTACACCATCAAAGCGGGGCGCACGGGAAGAATCATACCGCATTGGACGCGCACTAAAAACACCTTTGGCAAAGGTGCGGCTTGCCGACCTGCGCCCTCAAGACTTCGCCGATTGGCGAGATCAACGGTTGCAGGAGGTATCCCCCACCAGCGTCGGACGCGAATTAACCACTTTATCCGCCGTCTGCGAACACGCCATGAAAGAGTGGGGACTTCTTCGCGAAAACCCTGTACGCAAAATCAGCAAGCCGAAAAAAAGCCGGGCAAGGACAAGACGGCCAACCGAGCAGGAAATTGCCGATATTTGCGCCGCCCTCCTATACCGGCCTAATGAGAAACCGAAAATGGCGGTGCAACGGGTTGCCGTTGCCGTCCTATTTGCCATCGAAACCGCCATGCGGGCAGGCGAAATCTGCGGCCTAAAATGGGCAGATGTGAATATGCGGCGTCGTATTGCCCACCTCCCAATAACTAAAAACGGCGACAGCCGTGACGTGCCATTATCCTTGCGAGCCGCCGAACTAATAGAGCAACTGCGCGGAATTGATGACACATGGGTGTTTAGCCTGGATGCCAAAAGCCTTGATGTATTATTCAGGCGAGCGCGGGATAATTGCGGCATACAAGGCCTGCATTTTCACGACACCCGCCGCGAAGCCCTCACGCGCCTATCAAAAAAAGTGCCTGTGGAGGTCTTGGCAAAAATCAGCGGGCATCGGGATTTAAGGATTTTACTCAATGTTTACTACCGCCCCGACATGGCGGATATTGCAAAAATGTTGGATTAAAATATTTTTATTTAAAAACATAGGGCACACTGCGTATTGAAAATAAAGAGGAAAATTAATTATCTTCGGTTTCAAAGGTTCATTAAAAAAGAATCTATAAAAAATGCCGTCCGAAAGCCCTTCGGACGGCATTTTTATTGAAAGGCTCTCTTCAACCGCTTTACACGAAGGCGGTTTTTTTGTATAGTCCGGTCCGCGGGGTGCGGAATCTTGAAAATAGTCAGGCAATGCCGTATATTCCGACGCAAGGATTTATTCTCAACATCAGCTTAAGGGGATGACAATGGGGCATATTTATTCGGAAAGCCGTGATTTCCGCCTTTCAGACGGCTGGGACGGCAATGACTGACAACCTAATACAGATAGCAACGCCGATATTGACTGTTATCGGCGTTTTTGTTGCCGCTTACGGCATCATGAGGAATACGGAAAACGCCAAAAAGCGCGCCACCATCGACATGATCATGGCCGAACGTAACAATGCCGCCCTTCAAGAAGCCATAACCATAGTAAACGGGCTGGCAAAAACAGACGGATGCATACTCGCCACCTATACATCAGATACCCCGGACAAGAAGAAAGACCGTGAAGCCATACTGACAGTTTTAAACCAGCGCGAATTTGTCTGTGCGGGCGTATTGGGCGGGGCGCTGCACGAGAAAATGTATAAAGATTTCGAATACTCCATGCTGTTACGCGACTGGGACAACCTAAGCAGCTTCATTTTTGAAATACGCCGTATCAGGAGCGCGCCGACGGCCTTTCAAGAATTTGAAGCCGTAGCCCGGAAATGGAAGAAAAAGCCTCTGAAAACCAAATAGCTTAATAGCTTGACGTACGCCGCAACATAGGCCGTCCGAACCTTTCGGACGGCATTTTCTCAGACAAATTTAAAGTCCCGTTTCATCTGCTTCAAGAGCTTCGCCAAATCGTTTTTATGGATGAAATCGCCTCCTGTCGAATTGATGATGACGGTGCTGCCGCCTCCCTGCTGATCCGCCATTTCACGGATGGTTTGGGCGTGTTCTGCGGGTAAGACCATCTCGTTCTCGTGCAGTTGGGTCAGCGGGTTGATGCCTGCCGGAATGTCCCAGCCGCCTGCCGCCGAGGGAATGCGCGTCGTGGTTGTGGTCGTTTGAGAACCGCCGCCGCCCATCAGTCCCATTACAGCCGACATCATCGCCGCCATAGCCGCAACGGCAAGAATCGGGCCGACATATGGGATATGCGCCTGGGAAGCCGCCGCGCCTGAAGCCGCTTGAACAGCATTACTACTGACAACCGCCGTTGTCTCGGTTGCCTTAGTTGCCGCCGTCTTGGCTGCCGCCGCTGTCTCCAGCGTTTCCTTAGTTCCGAAAATCATCTTGTAAATGGCCGATTCCTCAACCATGCGCCGCATCAAGCCCGTCAAAGGTTTCGTAACCATTTCCTGAATAAAGGTTTGCCCCATACTTTTGAAGAAACCGTTCATCGCCTGCCTGAAGTTCTGCGCCCTCGCCAGCATGGCGGTGAACGCCTGCCCCATCTGCTGCTGTGCTTCCTGCCAAACGTTCCTGCCGCCGTCTTGCAGCATTTCCATGACGTTGGGCGCGTCTTTGCGGCGTTGGTTTTCGCGTTTGCCCTCGTTCTTCGCCTGCGTCCGTTCGTGCCCCCGCCCCAATTCGCCCATTTGGGCCTTGAGCTTGCCGATTGCCGCCTGACTGTATGCCGGGTCTTGTTCGGCAAGTGCGATGCGTTCCTGCAATGCGTCATAGGCGATTTGGTAACGGCGGTTTTCAAACTCGATTTCCAAGTCCAGGCGTTCGAGTTGCGAAATACGTCCGTCTGCCAGGGCTTGGTCTGCCGCGTCTTTCTCCATCTCCAGCTTGTGCTTGTCCAATTTCTCCCATTCGGCCGCCTGATTCATTTTGGCTTCGGTTGACTGCTTCGATAATTGGTCTTCAAGCGTCAGGATTTTTTCGCGGATTTTCACGCCCGTTTTGCCGTTGGCGTCCACCGTTGCCAGCTTCGCCCGCCAATATTCCGCCTCACGCGCCAAATCCCATTCTTGGTGTGCGAGCGTTTCGCGCTGCATTTCGCGGTGTGCGAGTTTTCGGGCTTTGATTTCCCCTTCCCAAGCCTGCATCGGGTCTTTGGCCGCGCCCGGACCGCCCGAACGGGATTTGCCCCCTTTGCCGCCGCCCTGATTTGCGCCCGGCTTTTTCCGGGCGGTTTTGGCGTGTCCTCCGCCGCCGCGTCCCTTGAGGGCATCGGCTTCGTGAATATCGGCGGCCCGTTCGCGGACGGCATTTGCCATTGCGCCGGCGCGGTCTTTCGTCAAGCTGTCATGAATACGCTCGCCAAGCCCGCCGTCGTCCATCCGCCCCATCCGAACCTTGTTCAGCTTTCCAATGCCCGATATCCCGGCCATCGACGCGGCTTTGTTGGCAAAGTCAATCATGCTGTTAATCATGCCTACCGCTTTGTTTATCATCCGTTCGATCGCGGAAATAAACACGTTGCCTATGGCCTTGCCGAGATTGGCGAAGAATTGCGGCATATCGTTTGCGGCTTCTTTAATCAGCATCCAGCCGGTTGCGAATATGTTGATATAAACGTTCACATACGCGCCGATTGCGCTTGAGATGACGCTCATCACGCGCCCGAACAACGACGGCCAGCCGCCCGCGCCCTCGTTCAGCCGGCCTGTCAGCCCGTCAAACCACGATTTGACGGTTCCCACCGCTTCCCCGACGGTTTCCGTGATGATTTGCCAAACCGCCCGAATCACATCGGAAAGATTCGACCAGCCGCCGCCGAAAACATCGATTTCATCGCCGAATTTCGCAATCAGCCCGACAA
Organism: Neisseria gonorrhoeae; assembly: GCF_003315235.1. Taxonomy (GTDB): domain Bacteria; phylum Pseudomonadota; class Gammaproteobacteria; order Burkholderiales; family Neisseriaceae; genus Neisseria; species Neisseria gonorrhoeae. The sequence continues at coordinate 6,166 of NZ_QNRU01000047.1, forward strand.
CCGTGCCGATTGCGACGGCAATAATCCCGAACGGGTTTGCCAGCAGTGCAAGATTCAAAGCCAGTGTCGGTGCAACGGCGGCGGCAACGGCAACGGCAAAACCTGCGACGATCGGAACAACCAAATTAAGGTTATCCGCAATCAGTTTAATAACGGCGGCAATCCCCGACATTGTGCCGCTGTCGTTCAGCAGTTTTGAAACCATGCTTTGCCAGTTGTTCGAGAACACCGTCAAAGCCTGCCCCATCGTCACGGGCATTTTGGCCGCCTGCTCCCCGAACTTCTCCGACGCGCCGGAAATGGCTTTGAAAATCACATCCGCCGTCAATTTCCCTTCGCTGCCCAGCTTTTTGATTTCAGCGCGGGATTTGCCCATATATTCCGCAATGGTATCCAGCAAAATAGGTGCGGCTTCGGAAATGGATTTAAATTCATCGCCCTGCAATACGCCGCTGCCCAAAGCCTGCGATAACTGCATCAGCGCGGCGGCCTGTTGTTGCGCGCCAACGCCGCCGATGGTCATCGCGTTGTTGGCCGCCTCGGTGAATTTTAAAATTTCCTGCTGCGTGTAGCCGTAGTCTTTCAACGCGCGGCTTGTGGAAACGTACAGGTTTGCCGTTGATTCAAGCGATGCACGGGTACGGTTTGCCGTATCGAGAAGCTGCTGCTGCACGGCCAGATACTCCGTTTCAGACGACGTGACTTGTCGGACTTGGCTGTTTATCGACTGCATCGCATCGGCGGTATCAAGCACCGATTTGGCGAAGTCTGCGGTTGCTAATCCTGCCAGCAGTTTGGTCAGCCCCGATAAGCCTGAGCCGATTTTACCCACTTCGGCCCTAACCTTTTCAGACGCCTGTTGCGCCTGATTGCCCGCCGCTTCAAATCCCGCTTTCACATCGGCGTGCAAATTGCGCATGGTCTCGTGCATACTGTCGATTGCAGCTTTAAAGCCCTTTGCGGCATTATCGCCGCTGCTGCGCATCTTTTCCGCCGCCTTATCAGCATCGGCGGCGGCCGAATCAAAACCCTGCTTCGTATGGTTTTCTACCGTTATCCTGACTTTGGCTTCCAAATCGCTCATTTACAGCCCCAAATAAAAAAGCCGTCTTTTCAGACGGCATAACGTTTCAACATTTCCCGATAATTCGCCAATTCCTGTTCGGCAAATTCAAAGGCCTTCAAATCGGCACGATCGCCCGCATTTCGGCGCCCGTCCGGCCGGCAGGCGGTTTGTTTTTCACAAAATCCTTCGGCGTTCATCTCTGCACCCTGTCAAAATAAAAGGCTTTTTTGCAACCGCTTTACACGAAGGCGGTTTGACGCGCAGGTAAGAACAATGCCGTCCGAAAGCCTTTCAGAGTGCGAAGCCTGCCCGCAGGGTGCGGCATCGGTTGTTGTCCGGATCGGTACGGCATTTTCATTTCCGCCCATTATTGGTGCGCTTAATAATTTTGTATAACGCCCCCTTCGCGCAAACAAAACGGCAAAAATTTGCCGCGT
>NZ_QNRU01000048.1 GCF_003315235.1 Neisseria gonorrhoeae
ACAAGTTAAACGTTGCTGCGGTTTGGCCGGTGTTTTTGCATTGTCCGTAATATAGCGGATTAACAAAAACCGGTACGGCGTTGCCCCGCCCCGGCCCAAAGGGAACGGTTCCCTAAGGTGATGGAGCGCCGGGCGGATCGGTTCCGTACTATCCGTACTGCCTGCGGCCCGCCGCCTTGTCCTGATTTTTGTTAATCCGCTATGGTTTAAAGCTTTGTTTCTTAAGTCCGCAGAGTATGCCATGGTTAGACCTTCAACGTTGAGTGTTGTACTATTTTGTTTTTAATTGAATATATGATTACTCGGGACGCATCTGCGGAAACAGAATCACATCGCGGATGGTTTGCAAATCGGTCAGCAGCATCACTAAGCGGTCGATGCCGATGCCGCAACCGCCGGTCGGCGGCAAACCGAATTCCATCGCGCGGATGTAGTCGGCATCGTAGTGCATGGCTTCGTCGTCGCCCGCATCTTTTTGCGCCACTTGCGATTTGAAGCGTTCGGCTTGGTCTTCGGGGTCGTTCAACTCGGAATAGCCGTTTGCCAGTTCGCGCCCGACAACGAAAAGCTCGAAGCGTTCGGTCAGACCTTGTTTCGTATCCGAAGCGCGCGCCAACGGGGAAACTTCGACCGGGTAATCGACAATAAAGGTCGGATTCCACAGTTTGCCCTCGGCGCAACCTTCAAACAGGGCGAGTTGCAGGCTGCCGATGCCCGGGGACGGCGGCAGGCTTTCGCCGTGTTTGACGATTTCTTTTTTCAGCCATTCCGCATCGTTCAACTGCTCGTCGGTGTAGTGCGGATTGTATTTTTTGATGGCTTCGAGGATGGTCAGACGTTCGAACGGGCTTTCCAAATCGACTTCTTTGCCGTTGTAAGTGATGTTTGCCGTGCCGTTTACCGTGCGCGATGCGTTGCGGATGATGTCTTCCGCCATCTGCATCATACGTTCGTAGTCGGAGAAGGCTTCGTAAAATTCAATCATCGTAAATTCGGGGTTGTGGCGCACGGACATGCCCTCGTTACGGAAGCTGCGGTTGATTTCAAACACGCGTTCCAAGCCGCCGACCACCAAGCGTTTCAGATACAGCTCGGGCGCGATGCGCAGGTAGAGCGGAATGTCCAAGGCATTGTGGTGGGTAACGAAGGGTTTCGCTGTCGCGCCGCCGGGAATCGGGTGCATCATCGGGGTTTCGACTTCGAGATAATGCTCGCCCACCATAAAATTACGCACAGATTGGATGATTTGGCTGCGTTTGATAAAGGTATTGCGCGATTCTTCATTGGCAATCAAATCGACGTAGCGTTGGCGGTATTTGGTTTCCTGATCGCTCAAGCCTTTGTGTTTGTCGGGCAGCGGACGCAGGGATTTGGACAGCAGGCGGATGTCGGACACACGCACGGTTAGTTCGCCGTGGTTGGTTTTGAACAAAGTGCCTTCCGCACCGACGATGTCGCCCAAGTCCCAGTGGTTGAAGTCGTCCAAAACTTCTTGGCTCACGCCTTTGTTGTTCAGATAAAGCTGGATTTGACCGGTAACGTCTTGAATGGTGGCGAAGCTGGCTTTGCCCATTTGACGTTTGAGCATCATGCGGCCGGCAATTTTAACGGGAACGGCCTGCGGGTCGAGTTCTTCTTTGCCGATTTCGCCGTATTGCGCCTGCAAATCGGCGGCAAAGCTGTCGCGCTTGAAATCGTTGGGGTAAGCGTTGCGCTGTTGGCGGATGTTGTTCAGTTTTTCGCGGCGCAGGGCGATGATTTGGTTTTCGTCCAACTGCGGCTCGGTTTGCGGATGGTTTTGTTCGCTCATAGGGTTTTCCGAAAAAATAAATCAGGCGCAGTCTGTTTCAGACGACCTGACCGAATCACAAAATTTGCGCGTATTTTACGCGATGTCGGTGTTTTTTTCCAAGAAAGGGCGATGCCGTCTGAAAATCTTGCAGACGGCATTCAGATTTTGAAACCTATGCCAAAAGTCCGGTAAGGTTCAACAGGAACAAAACGGCAAACCCGGCCAGGTAGAGCAGGCCGACAATGGCAAGGGCGTTCATACCGGCGGTAAGCCTGTGGCGTTTGTCCCCTTTGACGAGGCGGTAGTTGAGCCAGGCGAACACAGGGGCGGACACAAAGGCGGCAATCATCGCAAATTTGAGCAGTTCCGCCATTGCGCCGTCAAACCAGAAAATCACCGCCAAACCGCTGCCCGCCACCCAAATATTCCAGGCAAACAACTCGGCGTTGCCGGTTTTATCCCTGCCGCGCAGCAGGCGCACGGGTTCGGCAATGGCACGCGCATAACCGTCCACAACGGTAATCGTCGTGCCGTACATACAGGCAAACGCGATAAACGCCACCAGCGGACGAGACCAGCCGCCGATGGTTACGGCATACATATTAATCAATTGCCCGATATATTTGCCGCCCGCCATCTGCACTGCTTCGCCGTTGCCGTATTGCACAAACGCGCCCAGTGCAAGGAAAACCAAAGCCAAAACCGCACTGGCGATATAACCGACGTTGAAATCGAAAATCCCGTCGCGGTATTCAGAAGGATTGATGCGTTGTTTTTCGGTTACCCACAAAGAATTGATGGCGGAAATTTCGATCGGCGCGGGCATCCAGCCCATCAGCGCGATCAGGAAGCCCAAACCGGCAAGCGTCCACGGTGTCGGCTCGATAAAATCGGGCTGCATCTGCATACCGCGCGACATAGCGATGCCGGCGGCGGCAAGCGTGGCGATGCTCAAAGTAACAATGATGATTTTGGAAACACGATCCAAAGCGCGGTAACGTCCGCTCACCAAAATAATCAGGCAGGATGCCATAATCAAGGCGGCAACCGTGCCGGCATCAAACATCAGCGAGGGAATCGCCATTTTGACGATGGCGGCGGTTACAATGGCGACCGCGCCCGCGTTAATCGTGGCGGAGGCGATACACAAAATCAAAAAAACCCACAAATAAACGCAGCTTTTCTCGGCATAACCTTCAATCAGACTCTTGCCCGTGTCCAGAGTGTAATGCGCGCTGAAGCGGAAAAACGGGTATTTGAAGAGGTTGGTCAGGATGATGATGAGCGCGAGCTGCCAGCCGTAAAGCGCGCCCGCCTGCGTCGAGGCAATCAGGTGCGAACCGCCGACAGCCGCCGAAGCCATCATAATCCCCGGTCCCAATGCGTTGATCTTGCTTTTCCAAGTCGAAATATGTTGTTCGGACATAAAGTCTTCCGTATTTTTAACTGTGTTTCAACACACAGAGCCGCATATTCGGACACAGCCCTATCTATTGCTCCAATTTGGGCGGGATTGACCCCAAACAAACCCAAATCCTACCGTCTTCAAAAACAGGATACCGCCCGGTAGGGAAATTTTGATGAAAGCGCGTATTGTAACGTAATCCAAATACCTGCCAACACACACTATTAGAACTTCATGCTCAAACCTGACTATATTTTCCGTATTACTTCCAAAAGAAGGCATGAAACGACATTTTATGCCTGAAATTTTACAACAAACAACCTTACATCGCTTTTTTTCGTGCAAACACGCACCATCCGATCAGCCCGTCCGTTTTGCAGCAGGCTGGCGATTTGATAATATGGTTATGTTTTTCAGACGGCATTTCAGATTTCCGTCCATGCCGTCTGAAGCCGCGAAACCTGATTGGAGGATCTGTTATGAATACCGTATCGAATTACCTGTCCGCATTGCGCGAAGCCATGAAGGCGCAAGGCTTGGACGCACTCGTCATCCCTTCCGCCGACCCCCACCTATCCGAATACCTGCCCGAGCATTGGCAGGCGCGGCGCGAATTGTCAGGCTTTACCGGCTCGGTCGGCACATTCGTCGTTACCGCCGATGAAGCGGGCGTATGGGTGGACAGCCGCTATTGGGAACAAGCCGCCAAACAGCTTTCCGGCAGCGGCATTGAGCTGCAAAAAAGCGGGCAAGTGCCGCCGTACAACGAATGGCTCGCGGCAAACCTGCCCGAAAACGCTGCCGTCGGCATCCCTTCCGATATGGTGTCGCTCACCGGCAAACGCACTTTGGCGCAATCGCTCGCCGCCAAAAACATCCGCATCCAACACCCCGACGACCTGCTTGACCAAGTGTGGACAAGCCGTCCCGCTATCCCCGCCGAAACCGTGTTCATCCACGACCACGCCTACGTCTCCGAAACCGCCGCCGAGAAACTCGCCCGCGTGCGCGCAGTTATGGCGGAAAAAGGCGCGGATTACCACTTGGTTTCCTCGCTTGACGACATCGCTTGGCTGACCAACCTGCGCGGCAGCGACGTGCCTTTCAACCCTGTTTTCGTGTCCTTCCTGCTGATCGGCAAAGACAGTGCCGTCCTGTTTACCGAACAATGCCGTCTGAACGCCGAAGCCGCCGCCGCGCTGCAAACCGCAGGTATCACGGTCGAGCCTTACGCCCAAGTTGCCGACAAACTCGCGCAAATCGGCGGCGCGCTGCTCATCGAGCCGAACAAAACCGCCGTCAGTACGCTCGTGCGCCTGCCCGAAAGCGCGCGCCTGATTGAAGGCATCAACCCGTCCACCTTCTTCAAATCCGTCAAATCCGAAGCCGACATCGCCCGCATCCGCGAAGCGATGGAACAAGACGGCGCGGCGTTGTGCGGCTTCTTCGCCGAGTTTGAAGACATCATCGGCAAAGGCGGCAGCCTGACCGAAATCGACGTGGATACGATGCTTTACCGCCACCGCAGCGCGCGCCCGGGTTTTGTGTCCTTGAGTTTCGACACCATCGCAGGCTTCAACGCCAACGGCGCCCTGCCGCATTACAGCGCAACACCCGAAAGCCACAGCACCATCAGCGGCAACGGTCTGCTGCTCATCGACTCCGGCGCGCAATACAAAGGCGGCACGACCGACATCACCCGCGTCGTCCCCGTCGGCACGCCCACAGCAGAACAAAAACGCGACAACACGCTCGTTCTCAAAGCCCATATCGCGCTTGCCGAAGCCGTGTTCCCCGAAAACATCCCCTCGCCGCTGATTGACGCGATTTGCCGCAAACCCCTGTGGCAGGCGCAATGCGACTACGGACACGGCACCGGCCACGGCGTAGGCTATTTCCTCAACGTCCACGAAGGCCCGCAGCGCATCGCCTTCGCCGCCCCCGCCACGCCCGAAACCGCCATGAAAAAAGGCATGGTTACCTCCATCGAACCCGGCCTCTACCGTCCGGGGAAATGGGGCATCCGCATTGAAAACCTCGCCGCCAACCAAGCCGTCGCCGACCCGCAGGAAACCGAGTTCGGCAGCTTCCTCTGTTTTGAAACCCTGACCCTCTGCCCCATCGATACACGCCTGATGGACACCGCCCTGATGACCGACGGCGAAATCGACTGGGTCAACCGCTACCACGCCGAAGTCCGCCGCCGCCTCGAGCCGCTGACCGAAGGCGCGGCAAAAGCGTGGCTGATCAAACGCACCGAACCGCTGGCGCGTTAAACGGCACGGTACAAAAATGCCGTCTGAAAGCCCTTCAGACGGCATTGGTTTCCCAAAACATTCCGCACCGTTATCGTCTTGCCGCAAGCAGACACCGATCCGTTTTGCGGCAAATGCACAAAAAACCCAATGCCGTCTGAAACGCCAAACAGGCTTCAGACGGCATCGGTAGCGGATGAAAACAGCAAATCCGCATATCGTCATTCCTGCGAAAACAGCTCTTCACACCCCTCCGGCTGCCGCCATCTTTACCCTGAAATCCCGTCATTCCCGCGAAAGTGGGAATCTAGGAATGAAAAGCAGCAGGAATTTATCGGAAATAACCGAAACCGAACGGACTGGATTCCCGCCTGCGCGGGAATGGCGCGGAAAAGTGGGCTGTGGGTGGGATTGGTGGAATGACGAAATATAAGTTTCCGCGCGGACAAATCCGGATTCCCGCCTGCGCGTCCGATTCCCTCGCAAATCAAACCGCCTGCAACCGCCAAATCTGCCGCAATCTGCTCCCTCCCCCGTGGGGGAGGGCCGGGGAGGCGGCATTCTCCAAGTTGCGGCAATCTTTCCCAACAGCTTAACCGCCCCAATACAAGCCTTGCGGCTTGTTGCCCTCTCTCCAGCCCTCTCCCACGGGAGAGAGGACGGGGAGGCTGTTGGGGTTAAGGGTTTTGTAAACTAATCAGGTTGTGCAGGCTGCTTTTTACTTTTCAGACGACCTGAAATCAACGGTTGTAAATCCAATCTGTTTTTCAAACCGCCTGCAACCGCCAAATCTGCTGCAACCTGCCCCTCCCCCGTGGGGGAGGGCCGGGGAGAGGGCATTCTCCAAGTTGCGGCAACCTTTCCCAACAACTCAACCGCCTAAATACAAGCCTTTCGGCTTGTTGCCCTCTCTCCAGCCCTCTCCCACGGGGAGAGAGGACGGGGAGGCTGTTGGGGTTAAGGGTTTTGTAAACTAATCAGGTTGTGCAGGCTGTTTTTTGCTTTTCAGACGACCTGCATCAACGGTTGTAAATCCAATCTGTTTTTCAAACCGCCTGCAACCGCAAAACCTGCCGCAATCCGCCCCCTCCCCCGTGGGGAGGGCCGGGGAGAGAGCATTCTCCAAGTTGCGGCAACCTTTCCCAACAACTCAACCGCCTAAATACAAGCCTTGCGGCTTGTTGCCCTCTCTCCAGCCCTCTCCCACGGGGAGAGAGGACGGGGAGGCTGTTGGGGTTAAGGGTTTTGTAAACTAATCAGGTTGTGCAGGCTGCTTTTTGCTTTTCAGACGACCTGAAATCAACGGTTGTAAATCCAATCTGTTTTTCAAACCGCCTGCAACCGCCAAATCTGCCGCAACCTGCCCCCTCCCCCGTGGGAGAGAGGGCTCCCTGAATTTCGACAATCTTTCCCAAATCCCTTAGTCTTCTAAAATACAAGCCTTGCAGCTTTCTAGCTCTCTCCCACAGGGAGAGAGGACTATGATGCCCGCCGGCGGCATCGCACCTTATCCGCGCGCTCCGGAACAGGGCTGTATGGCAGATGCGTAGGATGGGCGTAGGTGGGTTGTGGCGGGTTGCTATTAGGAATACCTGAATCGTCATTCCCACGAAAGTGGGAATCTAGAACGCAGGGTTGGGGCAACCGTTTTATCCGATAAGTTCCTATGCCGACAGACCTGAATTCCCGCCTGTGCGGGAATGACGGCGCATAAGTTTCCGCGCGGACAAATCCGGATTCCTGTCTGTGTGGGAATGACGAATCCGTCCGCACGGAAACCTGCACCGCGTCATTCCCCCGAAAGTGGGAATCTAGAAACTTAACGCTACGGCAATTTTTGGAAATGACTGAAACCGAACGGACTGGATTCCCGCCTGCGCGGGAATGGCGGGTTTTAGGATTACGGTGTATCGGGACGGTTCGGGTATTCTTGACAGGATGGGTTCTCAAGATGTTGCGTAGTGTCGGGCT
>NZ_QNRU01000049.1 GCF_003315235.1 Neisseria gonorrhoeae
GAAAAAAGGCATTTTTTAAATGCCTGCTTTGCCGCGTCTGAAATCCGGTGAATTTTCAAATATTGAAATTCAATGGGTTGAAAATGAATTGTAAAAATGCTGTTGTCAATTAAAGTAGTATCTTGTCATTCCCGCAAAAGCGGGAATCCAGATCATTGGGTAGCGGCAATCTTCAAAAGTCGTCTGAAAAATCAGAAGTTCTAGATTCCCGTTTTCACGGGAATGACGGAATTTCAGACGGCATCCTCCCGCCCCGTCATTCCCGCGCAGGCGGGAATCTAGTCCGTTCGGTTTCAGTCATTTACGATAAATTCCTGTTGCCTTTCATTTCCGGATTCCCACTTTCGCGGGAATGACGGTTTGGAAGTTGCCTGAAACTTGAAAACAACTAAAACTGAACGAATCGGATTCCCACTTCCGTGGGAATGACAAACTTTAAGGTGTGATGACTTATCCAAAACAGTCGAAACGCAAAAACCGGTTTCTCGTTTGCATAAGAACGGCAAATTTTTCGGTGTCTTGTTTTATGGGCGTTATCCCTTGTCCGCTCCGTAGGGCAGGTAAACGTCGAAGCGGGTGCTTTTGCCGGTGTATTGGTAGGCGGGGGCTTGTCCGGCAAGGTGTTCGCCGAGGCGCGGGCGTTTGACGACGACGCGTTTTTTTGCCGTTTGGCGTGCGGTATGAAGGAGGACGACCTCATCTTGCGCTTCGCCGACAAGCCGGTGGAAATAAGCCATTTCTTTTTTGACGGCGGCACTTTTGCGGCGTTCGGGATACATCGGGTCGAGATAAACGATGTCGGGTTTGCCTTGTGTTTTAACAAGGGCAGGCATTTGTTCGGCGGCATTGCCGAAATGGAGGTTGATGCGCGCGGCGGTGTCTTGCGTTTCGGGATTGAGGAGGGCGCGGCGGATGCCGTCTGAAAGCAGGCAGGCGACGGCGGGATGTTGCTCGAAGGCGGTAACGGTCAGTCCGAGCGAGGCGAGGACGAAGCTGTCGCGCCCCAATCCTGCGGTTGCATCCCATACGGTGGGGTGCGCGGTGTGGTTGACGGCTTTGGCGATGAGTTCTCCTCCGCCTTTTGTGCGCCGGTATTGTGCCGCGCCGGAGGTAAAATCGACGATGACGTTGCTTTTTTCCCCGACAAGCCTGAGGCTGACGGTATCGTGTTCAGCAAGGAGGTAACTGCCTTGTTCGGGCGGTTGGGAAACGGGCACGAGGGGGAATGCCCGTATCAGGGTGCGGACGGCTTCGGTGGCGGTATCGTCAATGAGGATGTCGGTCATGGTGTATTGTGTCCGTTCGGTCGTGGGGCGAACCCGCTTCCCCGTGCCGTTTCAGACGGCATTTTTTCGGGTGGGCGGAGATGGTGCGGATGCCGTTTGTCAGTCTATGTTGAGGCGTTCCATACGGTAGCGCATAGAGCGGAAGCTGATGCCCAAGCGTTTGGCGGCTTGCGTGCGGTTGCCTTCGGTTTGTTTGAGGACTTGTCCGATGATGTCGCGTTCGATTTTGTCGAGATAGTCCTGTATCTGCATGGTATCGGGGTCGAACGGGAGAAGGCGGGACGGTGCGGCGGCTGTTTCAGACGGCAAGGTATCGGCAACGGGGACGGCGGTTTCCGTCCGGACGGGTTTGTGGTGCACATCTTGGATTTGCAGGTCGTCGATTTGCACTGTATATCCGACGCACAGGGCGACGGCGCGTTCGAGGATGTTTTCGAGTTCGCGGAAATTGCCCGGATAACTGTAATTCAGGAGCATCTGTTGCGCGGCGGGGGAGAGTGTGTAGGGCCGGTTGTTGTGGCTGTGTTTGTACAGGAGGTAGGGGGTGGGCAGCTTCAAATTTTCGCGCATTTCACGCAGGGACGGTATATTGAGGCTGACGACATTGAGACGGTAATACAGGTCTTGGCGGAATGCGCCGCTTTCGACAAGGGCTTCGAGGTTTTTGTGGGTGGCGCAGACGATGCGGACATCGACGGGCTGCTCGGTCGCGTCGCCGATACGGCGCACGGCTTTTTCTTGAATCGCGCGCAAGAGTTTGACCTGCATGGAAAGGGGCAGGTCGGCCACTTCGTCCAAAAATAAAGTGCCGCCGTCGGCGTGGCGGATGGCGGACATCGGGTTGCGGATTTCGTGGGCAAGGTTGGCGGTCAGTTGTCCGAGCGCGGCAAGTTTGACGGACAGGGCTTCCGCCTGAATTTCGCTTTGCGGGCGGATATAGAGGATGAGCAGCTTGTTCTGCTTTTTGTTCATCGGCACGGCGCGGATGCGGGCGGTCAGTTCGGGCGTGTCGATATGGTGTTCGAAGGTGCGTGAGGATGTTTTATCCCATAAGATGGCGACAGGGTCGAACAGGGAGGTATGCTGTCCGATTTCAAGCATGGGGAGCAGATCTTTTGCCTTTTTATTGAACAGTATGGTCTGATGCTCGACGTTGATGACGACGACCGCTTCCTGAACGCGGTTGAGCACGATTTGGTTCAAGCCCCTGATACGGCGGTAGGCGACGTGGTTTTCATGGGCAAGTTTGCCGGCACGGTCGATGTATCTGACCGACAGCGAGGCAATCATAGCGACGAAATAGGAGCCGGCTACGACGACGAAGGTATTGGTGACGGTTTTTGCATCCAGAATCAGCGGATACATATTGATATTGCTGTCTGCAAGGGCGTTGAATATCAGCAGGATGGATGCATAGCTGGCATAGAGCAGGGGATAACGCCCGTAACTGAGTAGGCAGGAGCTGCCCACGAAGGGCAGGATCAGGATGCCGAACCCCGAATCGATGCCGCCGAACAGGTAGGTCAGCACGCCGATCATCGTGATGTCGGCCACGGCGCTGAAACTCGGTATTCTCAAAGCCTGCCATTGCCATTGCCATTGCGGGTTGAGGGTGGAAAAGAAAATCAGCCAGCAGGCAATGGCAAGCCACAAGTAAAACGCCCACGCCGTCCATGAGGCGTGCAGGTTCGCACGGCTGCCGGTTTCCAGCCCGAGGATGTGCATAATCATCAGCGGGAAAACGATGGCGACGCGGATGATGTTGATCAGATTGGGAATCCGGTCTTTGAGTTTTTCAAGTTCGCGGGGGTTGGAAATCACCATAATATGTGCGGAACCGGGTTTATTTGGGGGAAGAAAGCTGTTTCAGGCTGCCCGATATGGGCAACAGTCTGCCTTTTTTGCCGCGTTTTGCCTCAATCAGGGCGACGGGGAGGCGGTCTTTGTGCGCCGCGCCGCGCCTGCCTTCGCTTTCAATCAGGATTTCCGGCTCGGAAGAAACGGCGGTATGCGTCATCGATTCGCCGGCGTTTAATCCGATGATTTGCAGTCCTTTGCCTTTCGCCATAATTTTCAATTCGCCGATGGGGAAGGCGAGGGCGCGGTTTTGACTGGTGGCTGCAATGATTTTGCAGTCGGGGTTGATGAACGAGGAGGCATAGACGGCAACCGGCGGCAGGACGGTTTCGCCGCTGTCTGCGGTCATCACCACTTTGCCCGCTTTCACGCGTCCGACCATATCGCCCAGCTTGGCGATAAAGCCGTAGCCGCCGCTGCTTGATAATAAATAATGTTGTTCCGGCAATCCTGTCAACATCGCGACGGGTTTCGCGCCGTTTTGCAACTCGATTAAGGAGGAAACCGGTACGCCGTCGCCGCGTCCGCCGGGGATTTCGGCGGCATCGATCGAGTAGGTTCTGCCCGATGAATCGAGGATGACGACGGGTAAAACAGTGCGGCCTTCAAGGGTTTGTTTGAGGCGGTCGCCTTCTTTGAACGCGGTTTGGCTCAAATCGAGATTATGTCCGGCACGGCTGCGTATCCAGCCTTTTTCCGACAAAATCAGCGTGATGGGTTCGTCGGCGGCGGTTTGTGTCAGCACGGCGCGTCCGGCCTCTTCCACCAGCGTGCGGCGCGCGTCGCCGAACTGCTTCATGTCCGCCTGCATCTCTTTGATAATCAGCTTGCGTTTTTCGTTTTCGTCGCCCAAAAAGATATTCAGACGGCCTTGTTCTTCGCGCAATTCGTTCAATTCTTTTTCGAGTTTGAAACCTTCCAAACGCGCCAGCTGACGCAGGCGGATTTCCAAAATGTCTTCGGCTTGGATTTCGGTCAGCCCGAATGCCGCCATCAAATCGGCTTTCGGGTCGTCCGATTCGCGGATGACTTTAATCACTTCGTCGATGTGCAGAAAGACTTTCAGACGGCCTTCGAGGATGTGCAGCCGTTTTTCCACTTGGTTTAAACGGAATTTCAGACGGCGTGTTACGGTAACGATGCGGAAATCCAGCCATTCCTGCAAAATCGTTTTCAGGTTTTTCTGCGCGGGGCGGTTGTCCAAACCCATCATCACCAAGTTCATGGACACATTGCCTTCCAGCGAAGTTTGCGCCATCAGCGTGTTGATGAAGGTATCGGTATCGATGCGGCTGGATTTCGGTTCAAATACAAGGCGCACGGGATGTTCGCCGTCGGACTCGTCGCGCACGCGGTCGATTAAATCCAGCATCAGCTTTTTGGTATTGAGCCGGTCTTGGTTGAGCTGCTTCTTGCCCGCTTTCGGTTTCGGGTTGGTTTGCTCTTCGATTTCGGCAAGGATTTTGGCGGAGTTGGCGTTCGGCGGCAGTTCGGTTACGATGACGCGCCACTGTCCGCGCGCCAATTTCTCGATTTCATAACGCGCACGCACGCGCACGCTGCCCTTGCCGGTTTCGTAAATACGGCGCAATTCGTCCGCCGGCGTGATGATTTGACCGCCGCCGGCAAAATCGGGAGCAGGAATATATTGCATCAGGTCGGCGGTTTCCAGCGTCGGTTTCTTCAACAGTGCAATCGCCGCCTGCGTGACTTCGTTCAAATTGTGCGACGGAATCTCGGTCGCCATACCCACCGCGATGCCCGACGCGCCGTTGAGCAACACCATAGGCAAGCGGGCGGGAAGGTGCAGCGGCTCGTCAAACGCGCCGTCGTAGTTCGGCATAAAATCCACCGTCCCCTGATTGATTTCGGACAACAGCAATTCCGCAATCGGCGTCAGCCGCGCTTCGGTGTAACGCATCGCCGCCGCCCCGTCGCCGTCGCGCGAACCGAAGTTGCCGATGCCGTCGATTAAGGGATAGCGCAAGGTAAAATCCTGAGCCATGCGCACCATCGCCTCATAGGCGGAACTGTCGCCGTGCGGATGGTATTTACCCAAAATCTCGCCGACCACGCGCGCCGATTTCACCGGCTTCGCCCCCGCCGTCAAACCCATATCGCGCATGGCAAACAAAATGCGCCGCTGCACGGGCTTTTGGCCGTCTGAAACTTCAGGCAGCGCGCGGCCTTTGACCACGCTCATGGCGTATTCGAGATAGGCGCGTTCGGCGTATCGGCCGAGCATCAGCGTGTTGGAATCGGTATGGGAAGCGTGCGGTTGCGTATTCATTGTGTATGCGGAATGTAAAGCAAAGGACATTATTGTAAATCAAAATGGCAAACCATAGTGGGTGCCGTGCCTGAATCTGAATCAAATACGGGAAATGTGAAAATATGTTATAAATAAAGCTTTCCCACTTTCACACATTGGAGACGATATGGAATTGGTATTTATCCGCCACGGACAAAGCGAATGGAACGCGAAAAACCTGTTTACAGGCTGGCGCGACGTGAAGCTGAGCGAGCAGGGGCTTGCCGAGGCCGCCGCCGCCGGTAAAAAACTGAAAGAAAACGGCTATGAGTTCGACATCGCCTTCACATCCGTCCTGACCCGCGCGATTAAGACCTGCAACATCGTTTTGGAAGAATCCGACCAACTGTTCGTACCGCAAATCAAAACATGGAGGCTGAACGAACGCCACTACGGCCGACTGCAAGGTTTGGACAAAAAACAAACCGCCGAAAAATACGGCGACGAGCAAGTCCGCATCTGGCGGCGCAGCTACGACACCCTGCCGCCGCTTTTGGACAAAGACGACGCGTTTTCCGCACACAAAGACCGTCGCTATGCCCATCTGCCTGCCGATGTCGTACCCGACGGCGAAAACCTGAAAGTAACGCTGGAGCGCGTATTACCGTTTTGGGAAGACCAAATCGCCCCCGCGATTTTGAGCGGCAAACGCGTCTTGGTAGCGGCGCACGGCAACTCCCTGCGCGCGCTGGCAAAACACATCGAGGGCATTTCCGACGAAGACATCATGGGCTTGGAAATCCCGACCGGCCAGCCGCTGGTGTACAAATTAGACGACAACCTGAAAGTCATCGAGAAATTTTACCTGTAAGGGTGCGAAATAAAAAATGCCGTCTGAGGGCTTGAGCATTTCAGACGGCATTTTTGACGGTAAACGTAGGGAGGGCTTCAGCCTGCCAATTAATAATCGAAAAAGAAGAAACAGTAACCGCAGGGTGGGCTTCAGTCCACTAATTGACAAGCAAAAATGAAGAAACGGTGGGCTGAAGCCCACCCTACGCAATTACGCAACTGTTATCGCGGGAATGACGGGATTTTAGGTTTTTGTTTTTCTGTTTTCGTGTGAAGGATGGGTTTTAGGTTGCGGTCATTTATCGGAAAAGCAGAAACTGCTCCGCTGTCATTCCCGCGAAGGCGGGAATCTGGAACCTCTGAATTTTCAGACAACCTTTGAATATTGCCGCCGTCCCGCGTTCTGGATTCCCGCCTGCGCGGGAATGACGATTCATCAGTTTCCCGAAACACCCGAAAAAACCGAAATCCGACAGGCAGGATTTTTGCTTTCGCGGGGATGACGGGATTTTAAGTTACGGTCATTTATTGGAAAAGCAGAAACTGCTCCGCCGTTATTCCCGCGAAGGCAGGAATCTGAACACGTCCGTAGGGAAACCTATATCCCGTCATTCCCACGAAAGTGGGAATCCAGGATGCAGGGGAAACCGTTTTATCCGATAAGTTTTCGCACCGAAAGGTCTGGATTCCCGCCTTATATGATGCGCTCTACGCGGGAATGACGGGATTTTAGTAATCGTAGGGTGGGCTTTAGCCCACCAATCAACAACCCAAAATGAAGAAAAAACGGTGGGCTGAAGCCCACCCTGCGCAACTAAAAATTACCAACTACGCTTTTTCATTTATTCCTCCCAAACATGACCATCTATGAGGCGAACCTTGTTGCAATAGATATTTGCTAGAGATTGAGCAGCGGATAGTACTTCTACCCCAAGGCAATTCCATTCATATCCTTTTTCTAATGGTAAAACTACTAAAATAGTAGGGGCTGTACTAGATTATCCCTAAATTCCACACCGATCCCGCAGGATTTTTAGCTGCCGGGACGGTGTGCCGAAGTTAAGTCGAAATTCGCATTCCC
>NZ_QNRU01000050.1 GCF_003315235.1 Neisseria gonorrhoeae
CGGACGAACTGAAAAGTATAGCACGGAATGTCGGAAATATCGAGAGATATCTTAGACAGGCGGAAGGAATACTTTATAATTTCGCAACGCTCTTTAACAAAACAGATTACCGATAAGTGTGAGTGCCTTGGGCCTCGCACTGTTTGAAAGACAGACGAGATGATGTTTTGAACATTGTCCTGTCGGTTTCTTTGAAGCAGACCAGAAGTTAAAAAGTTAGAGATTGAACATAAGAGTTTGATCCTGGCTCAGATTGAACGCTGGCGGCATGCTTTACACATGCAAGTCGGACGGCAGCACAGGGAAGCTTGCTTCTCGGGTGGCGAGTGGCGAACGGGTGAGTAACATATCGGAACGTACCGGGTAGCGGGGGATAACTGATCGAAAGATCAGCTAATACCGCATACGTCTTGAGAGGGAAAGCAGGGGACCTTCGGGCCTTGCGCTATCCGAGCGGCCGATATCTGATTAGCTGGTTGGCGGGGTAAAGGCCCACCAAGGCGACGATCAGTAGCGGGTCTGAGAGGATGATCCGCCACACTGGGACTGAGACACGGCCCAGACTCCTACGGGAGGCAGCAGTGGGGAATTTTGGACAATGGGCGCAAGCCTGATCCAGCCATGCCGCGTGTCTGAAGAAGGCCTTCGGGTTGTAAAGGACTTTTGTCAGGGAAGAAAAGGCTGTTGCCAATATCGGCGGCCGATGACGGTACCTGAAGAATAAGCACCGGCTAACTACGTGCCAGCAGCCGCGGTAATACGTAGGGTGCGAGCGTTAATCGGAATTACTGGGCGTAAAGCGGGCGCAGACGGTTACTTAAGCAGGATGTGAAATCCCCGGGCTCAACCCGGGAACTGCGTTCTGAACTGGGTGACTCGAGTGTGTCAGAGGGAGGTGGAATTCCACGTGTAGCAGTGAAATGCGTAGAGATGTGGAGGAATACCGATGGCGAAGGCAGCCTCCTGGGATAACACTGACGTTCATGTCCGAAAGCGTGGGTAGCAAACAGGATTAGATACCCTGGTAGTCCACGCCCTAAACGATGTCAATTAGCTGTTGGGCAACTTGATTGCTTGGTAGCGTAGCTAACGCGTGAAATTGACCGCCTGGGGAGTACGGTCGCAAGATTAAAACTCAAAGGAATTGACGGGGACCCGCACAAGCGGTGGATGATGTGGATTAATTCGATGCAACGCGAAGAACCTTACCTGGTTTTGACATGTGCGGAATCCTCCGGAGACGGAGGAGTGCCTTCGGGAGCCGTAACACAGGTGCTGCATGGCTGTCGTCAGCTCGTGTCGTGAGATGTTGGGTTAAGTCCCGCAACGAGCGCAACCCTTGTCATTAGTTGCCATCATTCGGTTGGGCACTCTAATGAGACTGCCGGTGACAAGCCGGAGGAAGGTGGGGATGACGTCAAGTCCTCATGGCCCTTATGACCAGGGCTTCACACGTCATACAATGGTCGGTACAGAGGGTAGCCAAGCCGCGAGGCGGAGCCAATCTCACAAAACCGATCGTAGTCCGGATTGCACTCTGCAACTCGAGTGCATGAAGTCGGAATCGCTAGTAATCGCAGGTCAGCATACTGCGGTGAATACGTTCCCGGGTCTTGTACACACCGCCCGTCACACCATGGGAGTGGGGGATACCAGAAGTAGGTAGGGTAACCGCAAGGAGTCCGCTTACCACGGTATGCTTCATGACTGGGGTGAAGTCGTAACAAGGTAGCCGTAGGGGAACCTGCGGCTGGATCACCTCCTTTCTAGAGAAAGAAGGGGCTTTAGGCATTCACACTTATCGGTAAACTGAAAAGATGCGGAAGAAGCTTGAGTGAAGGCAAGGTTCGCTTAAGAAGGGAAACCGGGTTTGTAGCTCAGCTGGTTAGAGCACACGCTTGATAAGCGTGGGGTCGGAGGTTCAAGTCCTCCCAGACCCACCAAGAACGGGGGCATAGCTCAGTTGGTAGAGCACCTGCTTTGCAAGCAGGGGGTCATCGGTTCGATCCCGTTTGCCTCCACCAAAACTTTACAAATGAAAGCAAGTTTGCTGTTTTTAGCAGCTTATTTTGATTTGCGAAGTAGAATAACGACGCATCGATCTTTAACAAATTGGAAAGCCGAAATCAACAAACAAAGACAATGAGTTTGTTTTGATTTTTTATTCTTTGCAAAGGATAAAAAATCTCTCGCAAGAGAAAAGAAAACAAACATAGTATTTGGGTGATGATTGTATCGACTTAATCCTGAAACACAAAAGGCAGGATTAAGACACAACAAAGCAGTAAGCTTTATCAAAGTAGGGATTTCAAGTTTGCTTACTTAGTCAACGGGTAGGTAAACGAAGTCAAAGAAGTTCTTGAAATGATAGAGTCAAGTGAATAAGTGCATCAGGCGGATGCCTTGGCGATGATAGGCGACGAAGGACGTGTAAGCCTGCGAAAAGCGCGGGGGAGCTGGCAATAAAGCTATGATTCCGCGATGTCCGAATGGGGAAACCCACTGCATTCTGTGCAGTATCCTAAGTTGAATACATAGGCTTAGAGAAGCGAACCCGGAGAACTGAACCATCTAAGTACCCGGAGGAAAAGAAATCAACCGAGATTCCGCAAGTAGTGGCGAGCGAACGCGGAGGAGCCTGTACGTAATAACTGTCGAGATAGAAGAACAAGCTGGGAAGCTTGACCATAGCGGGTGACAGTCCCGTATTCGAAATCTCAACAGCGGTACTAAGCGTACGAAAAGTAGGGCGGGACACGTGAAATCCTGTCTGAATATGGGGGGACCATCCTCCAAGGCTAAATACTCATCATCGACCGATAGTGAACCAGTACCGTGAGGGAAAGGCGAAAAGAACCCCGGGAGGGGAGTGAAACAGAACCTGAAACCTGATGCATACAAACAGTGGGAGCGCCCTAGTGGTGTGACTGCGTACCTTTTGTATAATGGGTCAACGACTTACATTCAGTAGCGAGCTTAACCGGATAGGGGAGGCGTAGGGAAACCGAGTCTTAATAGGGCGATGAGTTGCTGGGTGTAGACCCGAAACCGAGTGATCTATCCATGGTCAGGTTGAAGGTGCCGTAACAGGTACTGGAGGACCGAACCCACGCATGTTGCAAAATGCGGGGATGAGCTGTGGGTAGGGGTGAAAGGCTAAACAAACTCGGAGATAGCTGGTTCTCCCCGAAAACTATTTAGGTAGTGCCTCGAGCAAGACACTGATGGGGGTAAAGCACTGTTATGGCTAGGGGGTTATTGCAACTTACCAACCCATGGCAAACTCAGAATACCATCAAGTGGTTCCTCGGGAGACAGACAGCGGGTGCTAACGTCCGTTGTCAAGAGGGAAACAACCCAGACCGCCGGCTAAGGTCCCAAATGATAGATTAAGTGGTAAACGAAGTGGGAAGGCACAGACAGCCAGGATGTTGGCTTAGAAGCAGCCATCATTTAAAGAAAGCGTAATAGCTCACTGGTCGAGTCGTCCTGCGCGGAAGATGTAACGGGGCTCAAATCTATAACCGAAGCTGCGGATGCCGGTTTACCGGCATGGTAGGGGAGCGTTCTGTAGGCTGATGAAGGTGCATTGTAAAGTGTGCTGGAGGTATCAGAAGTGCGAATGTTGACATGAGTAGCGATAAAGCGGGTGAAAAGCCCGCTCGCCGAAAGCCCAAGGTTTCCTACGCAACGTTCATCGGCGTAGGGTAAGTCGGCCCCTAAGGCGAGGCAGAAATGCGTAGTCGATGGGAAACAGGTTAATATTCCTGTACTTGATTCAAATGCGATGTGGGGACGGAGAAGGTTAGGTTGGCAAGCTGTTGGAATAGCTTGTTTAAGCCGGTAGGTGGAAGACTTAGGCAAATCCGGGTTTTCTTAACACCGAGAAGTGATGACGAGTGTCTACGGACACGAAGCAACCGATACCACGCTTCCAGGAAAAGCCACTAAGCTTCAGTTTGAATCGAACCGTACCGCAAACCGACACAGGTGGGCAGGATGAGAATTCTAAGGCGCTTGAGAGAACTCGGGAGAAGGAACTCGGCAAATTGATACCGTAACTTCGGGAGAAGGTATGCCCTCTAAGGTTAAGGACTTGCTCCGTAAGCCCCGGAGGGTCGCAGAGAATAGGTGGCTGCGACTGTTTATTAAAAACACAGCACTCTGCCAACACGAAAGTGGACGTATAGGGTGTGACGCCTGCCCGGTGCCGGAAGGTTAATTGAAGATGTGCAAGCATCGGATCGAAGCCCCGGTAAACGGCGGCCGTAACTATAACGGTCCTAAGGTAGCGAAATTCCTTGTCGGGTAAGTTCCGACCCGCACGAATGGCGTAACGATGGCCACACTGTCTCCTCCCGAGACTCAGCGAAGTTGAAGTGGTTGTGAAGATGCAATCTACCCGCTGCTAGACGGAAAGACCCCGTGAACCTTTACTGTAGCTTTGCATTGGACTTTGAAGTCACTTGTGTAGGATAGGTGGGAGGCTTGGAAGCAGAGACGCCAGTCTCTGTGGAGTCGTCCTTGAAATACCACCCTGGTGTCTTTGAGGTTCTAACCCAGACCCGTCATCCGGGTCGGGGACCGTGCATGGTAGGCAGTTTGACTGGGGCGGTCTCCTCCCAAAGCGTAACGGAGGAGTTCGAAGGTTACCTAGGTCCGGTCGGAAATCGGACTGATAGTGCAATGGCAAAAGGTAGCTTAACTGCGAGACCGACAAGTCGGGCAGGTGCGAAAGCAGGACATAGTGATCCGGTGGTTCTGTATGGAAGGGCCATCGCTCAACGGATAAAAGGTACTCCGGGGATAACAGGCTGATTCCGCCCAAGAGTTCATATCGACGGCGGAGTTTGGCACCTCGATGTCGGCTCATCACATCCTGGGGCTGTAGTCGGTCCCAAGGGTATGGCTGTTCGCCATTTAAAGTGGTACGTGAGCTGGGTTTAAAACGTCGTGAGACAGTTTGGTCCCTATCTGCAGTGGGCGTTGGAAGTTTGACGGGGGCTGCTCCTAGTACGAGAGGACCGGAGTGGACGAACCTCTGGTGTACCGGTTGTAACGCCAGTTGCATAGCCGGGTAGCTAAGTTCGGAAGAGATAAGCGCTGAAAGCATCTAAGCGCGAAACTCGCCTGAAGATGAGACTTCCCTTGCGGTTTAACCGCACTAAAGGGTCGTTCGAGACCAGGACGTTGATAGGTGGGGTGTGGAAGCGCGGTAACGCGTGAAGCTAACCCATACTAATTGCCCGTGAGGCTTGACTCTATCATTTGAAGGACTTCAAGAGATAAAAGCTTACTGACTGATTCAGTCATTACCGAATATATTGATTAAGGCTTTACCGATTTGCAACAGTTTAAGTTTGGCGGCCATAGCGAGTTGGTCCCACGCCTTCCCATCCCGAACAGGACCGTGAAACGACTCAGCGCCGATGATAGTGTGGTTCTTCCATGCGAAAGTAGGTCACTGCCAAACACCCTTTCAGAAAACCCCCGGATATCCGGGGGTTTTTGCTTTGCCCGGAAAAAATGTCGGGGATGGCGGGACGGCATCTGTACGGTGTCCGGTCGGGTTTGCGGAGGAACGGCTTGAAACTTTGGGATATTCATTTTAGAATGACCCGTTTTATAGCGGATTAACAAAAATCAGGACAAGGCGGCGGGCCGCAGGCAGTACGGATAGTACGGAACCGGTTCGCCCGGTGCTTCATCACCTTAGGGAATCGTTCCCTTTGAGCCGGGGCGGGGCAACGCCGTACCGGTTTTTGTTAATCCGCCATATCGTCGCAAGATGCGGTTTGTTGTTTGCAACCCTTAAAGGAAAAACCATGAAAAAAATGTTTGTATTGTTCTGTATGCTGTTCTCCTGCGCCTTCTCCCTTGCGGCGGTAAACATCAATGCGGCTTCGCAGCAGGAGCTGGAGGCGCTGCCGGGCATAGGCCCGGCGAAGGCGAAGGCCATTGCGGAATACCGCGCGCAAAACGGCGCGTTCAAGTCTGTGGACGATTTGATCAAGGTGAAGGGCATCGGTCCGGCGGTGCTGGCGAAGCTGAAAGACCAGGCTTCCGTCGGCGCGCCCGCACCAAAAGGCCCCGCCAAACCGGTGCTGCCTGCGGTTAAAAAATAG
>NZ_QNRU01000051.1 GCF_003315235.1 Neisseria gonorrhoeae
TTTTTAACCGGTTAAACCGAATAAGGAGCCGAAAATGAATCCAGCCCGCAAAAAACCTTCTCTTCTCTTCTCTTCTCTTCTCTTCTCTTCTCTTCTCTTCTCTTCTCTTCTCTTCTCTTCCCTTCCGCAGCGCAGGCGGCAAGTGAAGGCAATGGGCGCGGCCCGTATGTGCAGGCGGATTTAGCCTACGCCGCCGAACGCATTACCCACGATTATCCGGAACCAACCGATACAAACAAAAACAAAATAAGCACGGTAAGCGATTATTTCAGAAACATCCGTACGCATTCCATCCACCCCCGGGTGTCGGTCGGCTACGATTTCGGCAGCTGGAGGATAGCGGCAGATTATGCCCGTTACAGAAAGTGGAACGACAATAAATATTCCGTCAACACAAAAGAGTTGGAAAAAAACCGGGGCAACAGGAAAGACCTGAAGACGGAAAATCAGGAAAACGGTACGTTCCACGCCGCCTCCTCGCTCGGCTTGTCCGCCGTTTACGATTTCAAACTCAACGACAAATTCAAACCCTATATCGGCGCACGCGTCGCCTACGGACACGTCAGACATCAGGTTCATTCAATGGAAAAAGAAACCACGACTGTTTTCACTGTACCAACGGGAGGCGCTCCAAAGGGAGGTGTTATCCCAGAAACTACGATCAGCAAACTTCCCCATCACGAAAGCCGCAGCATCAGCAGCTTGGGCTTCGGCGCAGTGGCAGGCGTAGGCATCGACATCACGCCCAAGCTGACCCTGGACGCCGGCTACCGCTACCACAACTGGGGACGCCTGGAAAACACCCGCTTCAAAACCCACGAAGCCTCATTGGGCGTGCGCTACCGCTTCTGATTCCCCGATACCGATGCCGTCTGAACCTTCAGACGGCATTTTTAATCGCCCGCCGTTTACAGGCGCGGGGCGGGCGCAGTAAAATACCCGAACCGTCATCCCCGACAACACCGTAATCTCGAAACCCGCCATTCCCGCGCAGGCGGGAATCCGGACCCCCGACGCGGCGGGAATCTATCGGAAATGACTGAAACCCCGCGTCCTAGATTCCCACTTCCGTGGGAATGACGGTTCGGTTGCTACGGCCCGCTGATTCCCCGACACCGATGCCGTCTGAACCTTCAGACGGCATTTTTGATGCGCTCGCCGTTTACAGGCGCGGGGCGGGCGCAGTAAAATACCCGAACCGTCATCCCCGACAACACCGTAATCTCGAAACCCGTCATTCCCGCGCAGGCGGGAATCTAGATCTGTCAGTGCAGGAACTTATCGGGCAAAACGGTTTCTTGAGATTTTGAGTCCTGGATTCCCACTTTCGCGGGAATGACAATTCATAAGTTTCCCGAAATTCCAACATAACCGAAACCTGACAGTAACCGTAGCAACTGAACCGTCATTCCCGACAACACCGCAATCTCGAAACCCCTCCGCCATTATGAAGACAAATCGCGGCACAAAAAATGCCGTCTGAAATACTGTTTGGCGGTTTCAGACGGCATTTGCTCAAACTTTATCAGGCGTAATGGCGCGTTTCGCCTTCTCCGCCGACATTCTCCGCACAGCGTTTGCAGACGGTTTCATAACCTGCAACCGCGCCCACATCGCGGGTGTAGTGCCAGCAGCGTTCGCATTTTTCGCCGTCGCCGGCTTTGGCGGCAACGGCAAGTTCATCACCGACTTTCACTTCTGCTTTAGACACCAGCAGGGCAAAGCGCAATTCTTCGCCCAAAGCATTCAGATAGCCGGCCATTTCTTCCGGCGCGGTGATTTCGGCTTCCGCCTGCAAGGACGAACCGACGGTTTTGTCGGCGCGCAAAGGCTCGATGGCGGCGGTTACTGCTTCGCGCGCTTCGCGGATTGCCGTCCATTTTTTCACCAGTTCGGCTTCGGCTTTTTCGTTGATGGCCGGGAACTCGTGCCAAGTATGGAAGAGGACGCTGTCTTCTTCGCCGCCGCCGATGATGTCCCACGCTTCTTCGCCGGTGAAGCACAAAATCGGTGCAATCAAGAGAACCAGGCTGCGCGTGATGTGGTACAGGGCGGTTTGCGCGCTGCGGCGGGCGCGGCTGTCGGCTTTGGTGGTGTAGAGGCGGTCTTTCAGGATGTCGAGGTAGAACGCGCCCAAGTCTTCCGAGCAGAAAGAAACAATGTCTTTCACGGCGAAGTGGAAGGCATAGCGCGGATAGTAACCGCCTGCCAAACGCTCTTGCAGCCGCCGCGCCAATACCAGGGCGTAGCGGTCGATTTCCACCATATCCGCCTGTTGCACGGCATCTTCAATCGGGTTGAAATCGCTCAAGTTGGCAAACAGGAAGCTCAAGGTATTGCGGATGCGGCGGTAGCTTTCGGTAACGCGTTTGAGGATTTCTTTGGAAATCGCCAATTCGCCGCTGTAATCGGTGGATGCCGCCCACAGGCGCAGGATGTCCGCGCCGAATTCGTT
Organism: Neisseria gonorrhoeae; assembly: GCF_003315235.1. GTDB lineage: Bacteria > Pseudomonadota > Gammaproteobacteria > Burkholderiales > Neisseriaceae > Neisseria > Neisseria gonorrhoeae. The sequence goes on from NZ_QNRU01000051.1 coordinate 2,456, forward strand.
ATAGACTTCTTGCGGCGCGACGACGTTGCCGATGGATTTCGACATTTTGCGGCCGTTTTGGTCAACCACGAAACCGTGGGTCAGCAGCTGTTTATACGGTGCGCGTCCCATGGATGAGGCGCAACCGGTCAGCATAGAGGATTGGAACCAGCCGCGGTGTTGGTCGCTGCCTTCGAGGTACAAGTCAGCCGGCCATTCCAATTCTTCGCGTTGTTTTACAACGGAATAATGCGTCGAGCCTGAGTCGAACCATACGTCCATGGTATCGGGGAGTTTGTCGTAATGTTCGCAATCTTCCGCGCTTAATAATTCGCTTTTATCGAGGGAGAACCAAGCCTCGATGCCTTTTTCTTCGATGCGTTGCGCGACTTTTTCCAAAAGTTCGGCAGAGTTCGGATGCAGCTCGCCCGTTTCTTTGTGAACAAAGAAAGTCATCGGCGTGCCCCAATAGCGTTGGCGTGAAACCACCCAGTCAGGACGGCCTTCAATCATGGATTCCAAACGCGCACGACCCCATGGCGGGAAGAATTCGGTGTCGTCCACGGCTTTGATGGCTTTGTCGCGCAGGGTTTTACCGTCGCTGCCGGCTTTGTCCATGCCGACAAACCACTGACCTGTCGCTCGGTAAATCAGCGGGGTTTTGTGGCGCCAGCAGTGGGCGTAGCTGTGTTCGATTTTGCTGCTTGCCAAGAGGTTGCCGGTTTCTTCCGGCCATTGCAGGATGACGGGATTCGCCTCCCAAACGCTCATGCCTGCGACACGAGGCGTTTCGCTTATGTATTTGCCTTCGGCGTTGACAGGGTTGTAAAGCTCGATGCCGTATTTATTGCAGACGGCGTAGTCTTCCAAACCGTGCGCAGGCGCAGTATGCACCAAGCCGGTACCGGCATCGGTGGTAACGTGTTCGCCGTTGAGCATGGGAATATCGCGTTCGAGGAACGGATGATTCATGTGCAGGTTTTCCAGCTTGTCGCCGGTGGTTTCGGCAAGGATGGCGATGCCGTCTGAAAAGCCGTAGCGTTTCAAAGCGCCTTCCGCCAAATCTTTCGCCAGCACCAATTTGCCTTTGGGCGTATCGATTAATTGATACACCACGTCCGCGCCGGCAGACACGGCCTGGCTCGCAGGCAGAGTCCAAGGCGTGGTCGTCCAAATGACGGCAAACGCTTTGCCTTCGATACCTGCCAAGCCGAATGCGGCGGCAAGCGCGGCAGTGTCTTTAAACGGATAGGCAACGTCAATCGCAGGCGATACTTTGTCTTTGTATTCCACTTCCGCTTCCGCCAGCGAAGATCCGCAATCCAAGCAAAACTGAACCGGTTTCGCGCCCCGGTAGAGATAGCCGGATTTGTAGATTTCGCCGAGCATACGCACGGTATCGGCTTCGGTTTTGAAATCCATGGTCAAGTAAGGATTGTCCCAATCGCCCAACACGCCCAAGCGGATAAAGTCTTTTTTCTGACGGGCAATCTGTTCGGCGGCATATTCGCGGCACAATTCGCGGAAACGGGCTTTAGGCATATCTTTGCCGTGCAGTTTTTCCACCATCACTTCGATGGGCAGGCCGTGGCAGTCCCAACCCGGTACATAAGGCGCGTCAAAACCGGCTTGGGTTTTGCTGCGGATAATGATGTCTTTAAGGATTTTATTGACGGCATGACCGATATGGATGTCGCCGTTGGCATACGGCGGGCCGTCGTGCAGGATGAATTTCGGACGGTCTTTGGCGATTTCGCGCAGTTTTTGGTAACGTTTTTGCTCGTACCAGCTTTTCAGCCACGCAGGCTCGCGCTTGGCAAGATTGCCGCGCATCGGAAACGGGCTTTCGAGCAGGTTGACGGTTTTACTGTAATCGGTCATTTTTTAATCTCTATTGTTACAATATTTCGGTTTCAGACGGCATTGCGCCTCAAACAGTATTTCACAACGGGAAACCCCTGTGCCGTCTGAACAGTTAAAAGGCTGATTGTAGCCCAATCGGATGGTTTGTATAAGGTTTTTCTACCAACACTTTGCGGCTTCCATATCGGCTTCAATCCGCCTTTTCAGTTCTTCCATACCGTCAAACTTTTCCTCGTCGCGCAGTTTGTGCAGGAAGCGGACGTTCAACCGTTGTCCGTACAAATCGCCTTGAAAGTCGAACAGGTGGACTTCAAGCTTTTGAGAACAGCCGCCATCAACGGTGGGATTGAAGCCGAAGCTCGCCACGCCGCGCCGCGTGCCGAATGCGCCGTCCGCCTCGACGACGAACACGCCGCCGAGTGCATAACGGTGGCCGGGCAGGCGGATATTGGCGGTCGGGGCGTTTAAGGTGCGTCCGAGTTTTCTGCCGTGCACCACCCTGCCCCCCAAAACATAGTCGTGTCCCAAAAGTTTTTTCGCATAGGCAAGGTTGCCGTCTGAAAGGGCTTGGCGGACGGCTGTGCTGCTGGTGCGGATGTCTTCGACGATGACGGAAGGCGTGCGCTCGGTTTGCATATCGGGCTGTTGTGCCAAAAGTTCAAAACAGCCTTCCCGCCCCGCCCCGAAACGGAAATCGTCGCCGACGAGCAAATAGCGCGTATTCAAAGTTTGACGCAGCAGGCGGTCGATAAATGCTTGCGCGGATATTTCGGAAAAATGCCGGTCGAAACGCAAAACCCAGGCGGCATCGACGCAACCGGTTTTTTCGAGCAGCCCGAGTTTGGTACGCAGGGGGCTGATACGGCACGGCGGGGTTTTGCCGGTACGGAGTGCGAAAAATTCTTTGGGTTGGGGTTCGAAAACGACGGCCACGACGGGTAATCCGCGTGCGTCGGCTTCGAGGCGGAGTTTTTGGAGGATGTGTTTGTGTCCGAGGTGCACGCCGTCGAAATTGCCTATGGTTACGGCGGCCCCGTGCGGAAAGTCGGGCGCGTTGTGCCGCCCCGGCCTGATTTTCATTGTATTTCCTTTTCGGTTGAAACCCCGCCACTCGGACATCCGTCCTTCGGGGCGGCAGGATCAGACTTTATTCGGGAGGGGTGCAACCCCTTCCAAATCAGGACGACACATAGGGCGGTGCTTGATGTGCCGTCCCGTGTGTTGAAACATTGTTGCGTTCGGGTATGTGGTGAAACAGGCGGTCATTGTAAACGGTATTGCGGTTTATAGACAGTGTGCCGCCCGTTCCGCCCGCCCGACGCGGGAAAAGCAGGCAAATTTCCCGCCGCCGAACGCGCCAAACGCATAAAACGCGCAGCAGGCGCGGTGCTATGTATTGAAACACCGCCCGGAACCCGATATAATCCGCCCTTCAACATCAGTGAAAATCTTTTTTTAACCGGTCAAACCGATATAAGGAGCCGAAAATGAATCCAGCCCGCAAAAAACCTTCTCTTCTCTTCTCTTCTCTTCTCTTCTCTTCTCTTCTCTTCTCTTCTCTTCTCTTCTCTTCTCTTCCGCAGCGCAGGCGGCAAGTGAAGGCAATGGCCGCGGCCCGTATGTGCAGGCGGATTTAGCCTACGCCGCCGAACGCATTACCCACGATTATCCGAAACCAACCGGTACAGGCAAAAACAAAATAAGCACGGTAAGCGATTATTTCAGAAACATCCGTACGCATTCCATCCACCCCAGGGTGTCGGTCGGCTACGACTTCGGCGGCTGGAGGAT
>NZ_QNRU01000052.1 GCF_003315235.1 Neisseria gonorrhoeae
GCACTGCTTCATCGCTGTATCCATACCCCTCATGACTGTTATCAGCCTCTACGGATGGGGCGGAGTTACCCGTATGATTGCCGTATGGTTGGATACTTGTATCCGACAAAAATATTTGACGCGTCTATCGTTTCCGAAATGCCGCTGTTGAAAAATGTCGGATTCGAGAATCCGACCTACGGTTGCTGAACAATGTTTTGTAGAACTTGCTCAAAATCCATGTTTCGCCATTTTCCTTTATATATACCTAATGCAGCACGGGTTACGATTTCGTTTAAATCATAAATAGCCATTTACGTCCTCTGCTAATTTTCAGCGAGTAGATTGGGTTACCAAACCCAACAAAAAAGCAGCCTGAAAAATTTCAGAATGCTTGTTTTATGTTTTTTATCAATGATTTAGGTTTTAATCCAGCCTGCGCTTGCTAGTTAAACAGTATTTACATAAAAATCTTGCACTGAACAAACAAGCGTATCATGTTCATCATGAAATGATGGGCATAACGTTAATCTACAAATGTTTACATTTAAAGATATTTTTTCAGTTTCAATATTTTTAATTTGTAAGGTTAATACATGAGGATATTTGTGATATAGCTGATTTTTTAATTGTTCGTTGTCTAATATAGCAAAAGGTAATTTTGCACACAAATAACCAATAACTTTGTTTTTATGAAAAAAAACTATCCAATTTTCAATTCCTTCATCCCAATCAAAAGTAAAATTCGTTCCTTCTATGATAAATTTAGCACAAGATATTAAATCTAACTTAACCCAAGTGGATTTATACAGACTCAATGCTGATGAAGTTATAATATTATCTAAATTATAAATTTTCATAAATCAACGTTCCTTACCTGGTGTTCCATGCACAGGTCTAATCCCATCTTTATTCGGCTTTCTACGATAAATGTTAATTATATGTGTCGGTTTTCCGTCTGTATAGCCAACTACGTCGTTCGTTGGAACTTTTGCCTTATTTTGACTATCCCATAAATTATGTTTATCTGCATATCTAGCAGCATCTAATGTAGCTTTTTCCGCATCAACATCTGATTTAAATAAACTTTTGCTATCTATCTTGTCTAGACTAGATGCATCAGGTTTGTGTCGTACCATACTGAGAGGGTCAGTAATATATTTGCCATCTGTAATAGCTGATCCACCATTATAGGTAGTATGCGTATAATTTTTTTGTGGAACGAGACTATTTTGCAAAGATTGTTGTGTAGAAACGCCAGCTTTGCCATTAGGAGTAGCTTGCTTCGCTGGCTTATTCCCACCTGCCATCTCCCCATCTAAAGTCTGCATATGGCGGGCAGCAGGTTTTTTATAGCCGGTATTTTTAACCCAATCCCATTTAGTCGGGTTAAGTTCTACTTTTTTACCTCTCCAAACCGTAGTTGCGGCCTCTGCTACGGCAAGGGCAGTTTGGGCTGTTGCTGTTATATTCGGATGGGCATCAGCCCATTGTCTGGCGGAATTGATGCCGTCTTTTACCGCAAAAGCACTGTCCTGTAATAGGCTCGCGGCAGCAAGTTGTGCTTCCGGACTTAATTTTCCTAAATCATTAATACCTTGTAGAGTCTGCTGAGCGGCTGTATCTGTGACCGGGCTTACTGCACTGTCTGTAATTGCCCCAATCCCTACTCCTTGAAAACCCATTAAAAAAGGATTAACCGCACCTTGGACGATGCCGCGAATATCATCCATACGGTTAGCCCACCAATTTTTATTGGTTTATTGGTATATCGTTAATCATTTATTTCAAAAAAGTTATTTATTATCATATTATCAGGGAGCGGGTCGTTAAAAAAACTCCCTCAAATTCCATTAAATTAGTATTTATCCAGCACATAAACGAACCAAAGTGTTCTTTCCCTGAGTGTAAATATTTAAAATTAAATTCAAAATAAGTTTTTTTGCTTAGAAAATTTAATGGTTTTTCTATAGTGAAAAAAAAGCCCTTACTCGTTTTAGTTCGAGATACTATTTTAAATAAGTTTTTATTCTCAATAAAATAAGAATATTCATTTACTAAGTTGTTATGATGAAAAAGTAATTTTATTAAAATGTTTTCATAATTTTCTAGGTTCATTTCTAGCTCAATTTAAAATGATTTCATTGTTGCCGTACCAATGCGAAATTTACCATCGACAAAATTTCCCTTCACTGATACAGGTACCCCATCGCAGAGATGTAGGTCGGATATTTGTATCCGACAAAAATATTTGACGCGTTTATCGTTTCCGAAATGCCGCTGTTAGAAAATGTCGGATTCGAGAATCCAACCTACGGCTATATCCGTAAAGTCTGACCATTGTTCAATGCGGAAGGCGCGAATATTGCGGACGGAATGTAGAAACCAATATACTTAATTGCCATGCCATTCTCATCAAAATACCTGTGCTGTTTAAAGTGCGTGGTTCATTACACGAGTAATTTTATTTTCAGGCTGCCTGAAAGAAAGATAGGCAACTTATTACTCATCTTACGCTAGCTCTCAATAATTGAATACGTTGCACTAGAACCAATTATTTCTATGAATGTTTGCTCAAACATAAAAATATAGTATTTAAAGAATTCTCTATTCAAAGGAAAATAACTTTCTTTCGATATCCATGCCGCATAACGCTCATCAAGAAGTTCGAAAAAAGATTGACCACCATTTTCATGAAGCAAAGCTCTATCTGCATCTTCCGAAATTAAATCCATAAAAGTATCTATAAAATACGATTCATCAACAACCCTAAAATGAATAACATCCTCAATAGAAATTTTTATGGTTTTACCCGTATTTCTATAACCAACTGCTATAACTTCTACTTTATCAAAGTTTATTGCTGCATTATCAAAATAGAAATAGCCAGTTGGGAAATCTAAGCTTTTTAATTTCATAATTTATCGTGTATTTCCATATCTGATTTTTATTTTTCGGTTATTACTAATTGTTATTTCAAGTGTTGGTTCTCCACCACTGCTATCATTACGAACATTAACCGCACGCCCATCAGGTAAATTGCCCGTTATCGTTCCATTAGGACGTGTTTGTACATTTCGAACATTCAGACTATTAAAATCATTTAGTGCGTCATTGTAATCCCCCACTTTATCATACTGAACAGCGGGACCTTTTGTTTTACTCCTTTGAGTAGTATTGCTCAAAATGTCTTTGATTTGTAAATCACTGCGCACCTTACCGGCTTCTATACGAGCTGACACACTACTCGGGCTATAGGGGTCGCTATCAATCGCAGGATTACCACCGCTGGTTTTTTGTCCGCTAGTCTGTTTCCCAACCTGCTGTACTGTATTGCCAATTTCATCTACCGTACCTAACGCCTTAGTCTGCATATGGCGGGCAGTAGGTTTTTTATAACCGTTATTTTTAACCCAATCCCATTTGGCCGGGTTAAGTTCTACTTTTTTACCGCCCCAAACCGTACCTGCAGCCTCTGCTACGGCAAGGGCAGTTTGGGCTGTTGCTGTTATATTCGGATGGGCATCAGCCCATTGTCTGGCGGAATTGATGCCGTCTTTTACCGCAAAAGCACTGTCCTGTAATAGGCTCGCGGCGGCAAGTTGTGCTTCCGGACTTAAATTTCCTAATTCATTAATATCTTGTAAAGTTTGCTGCGCAGAGATGTAGGTCGGATATTTGTATCCGACAAAAATATTTGACGCATCTATCGTTTCCGAAATGCCGCTGTTGGAAAATGTCGGATTCGAGAATCCGACCTACGGCTGCTGACTATTTTCTTGTTTATATAATTCTACAACTGCAAACTACTATCAAATCTTTTTATCTCTGGCTCTACACTCAGCAAGAATATTTTTATTTTACAAAACATAGGCTAGTTATTTGAGTATATTGTCAAATTCTAATTTGTTTTTTTGATAGATTTTTTTATACCATTAATACATTCATTAGTTGTAATTCTGCCAAGCGAATGTAATTTATCAATATCAAAACAATCGGTATAAACCCTATTCACAGTTTTATCTTGTATTTCCTTATGAATACTTAATATATTGAGATAGTTTAGAAATTTTATTTTCTCAGATTGAGGTAACTCATCAAAACCAAGCCAATAATAAAAATTGTTATATGATTTTAAAAAATCAACAATTTTTATTTTTCCTAAAACCAAATCTTCGACTAACTGGGTTGCATAAATAATATCATTTATGATTTTAACAGGTAAATTATTTGATGGGTAACCATGGGGTTCCGTCATCATTGGTTTCTCTAGGTGCTTATTTATCTGATTGGTAAGCCTTTTGCGTAAGCTTCTTTCGCCTCCGCAAGTGTCATTTCATTAGGACCACCATCTATATTAGTTTCTCCTGTATTTTGCCACTGACAAACGTCACAGATATCATAGTCCATAACTTCAGTTCCGCAAACAGGACAATGTAGCCATATTTCTCCGTCAATTTCCCATGTCTTTTTTGAATTCTCCATCATAATACTTCTTTCCTAAGTTTGGTTTAAACATTGTTTTGATTTTGAATGTTTTTGGATTGGCCAAAACATAGATATTGTTATTGATATCATAGCGCACTCGTCTATGTTCCGTCTGATAACCTAATATCTTGTCCGATGTCTGTTTTGATAACAAATCAGACGCCATTTTTTGGTAGTCTTCAATGGTTATATCGCCAAATTCTTTTCCATGAGCTTTGAAATGTCCATTTAAAGATTTCTCAGTAGGAAACTTGGATTTTGTCCATCTGATGCGGTCTTGAATTGTTCCTGTCGGAGAAATAGATGTATCAGGTTTAACATATGGGGCAGGTAAGCCGATATTGTTATCAGAGTGTGTAGAGTGTTGCTGCGTACTTGGTTTCGGTGGCTTATTTTTCCCGGCCATTTCCCCGTCTACAGTCTGCATAGGTCGGGCAGCAGGTTTTTCATAGCCGGTATTTTTAACCCAATCCCATTTGGCCGGGTTAAGTTCTACTTTTTTACCGCCCCAAACCGTACCTGCAGCCTCTGCTACGGCAAGGGCAGTTTGGGCTGTTGCTGTTATATTCGGATGGGCATCAGCCCATTGTCTGGCGGAATTGATGCCGTCTTTTACCGCAAAAGCACTGTCCTGTAATAGGCTCGCGGCGGCAAGTTGTGCTTCCGGACTTAAATTTCCTAAATTGTGAATACCCTGTAAAGTTTTCCGTGCTGCCGCATAGGTTACCGGGTTTACCGCACTGTCTGTAATTGCCCCAACTCCCAATCCCTGAAAACCCGTTAAAAAAGGATTAACCGCACCTTGGACGATGCCGCGAATATCATCCATACGGTTAGCCCGCCAATTTTTATCGGGGTCGTTTTCCCATATCAGT
>NZ_QNRU01000053.1 GCF_003315235.1 Neisseria gonorrhoeae
GCTTCCGTCCGGACGGTTTCGGTTTGCGTGTTTCGGACCGTCATTCCGTATTTCCTTTCAAATTTGCGTTTTAACGCGGTTTTCAATCTCGGGTAGGCTGGGATATTCCCAAAGCGTTTTACCCGCCTTCCCGCTCAAATTCGGCGCATTGCGGGGGATATTCCCCAAGCACCGCCGTCCTTTTTGCGATTGCCGCCCCCGATGCCGTCTGAAACGCGCCGGTAGCGCAATGGTTTATTCGCGGGTAATGCTTCGCCCGCTCTTCCGCATTCCGCGCCTTCGCGCATTTCGCAAAACCGCGCACCGGCGTGTCCGGTTGGGTTTTGAAATCCGCGTACTTGCAGAAAAAGCAGGTTTCACGCACGGTAGCTCTCCCAGTCGAACGGAATCAGCTTGCCGCCGCCGTCCCGCAGCCTGTCCCTGATCCGCGCGTCGGTGTTTTCGCGGAAGGCTTCCGCCGTCAGGTTGGTCAGCACCAGCATCGGCATCAGCCGCTCGTACCGGGCGTTGACGACGGAAAACAAAATCCGCCCGTCCGTTTCCGACAGACTGCCCGCGCCGAACTCGTCCAGCACCAGCAAATCGGGCTTCACGAAAATCCCGACCGCCCCCGCCTCGCCGCCGCCGAAACTGTCCTTGACCGTCCGCAGCATATCGCCCACCGTGATGACCAGCGCGCTTTTGCCGGCGGCGATGACTTCGCGGGCGATGCCGCAGGCAAGGTGGTTTTTGCCCGTGCCCCTCCTGCCCGAAAAAATCATGCTCCGCCCCGTCTGCAACACATCGGCGAAGTTTGCCGCATACTCGGCGGCGGCCGCCTTCGCCCTCGCCATCCCCGGGATCGAATCGCTGACGGCGTAGTTTTCAATCCGGCAGTTTCTGAACCGCGGGGCGATGCCCGAACGCCCGATGCGTTTTTCCAGCGCGTCGCGCATCGCCCCGCGGCGCAGCGTTTCCGCGTATGCCGCCATTTCGTCCGCCGCCTCCAGCTTCCGGCAGGCCGGGCAGCCCGTCCACACGCCGCGCAAAACGCTTTTCGCCGCGTATCCGCCGTGTTCCGCGCATTGCCTCCGCTCGACCCGCACGCCGCCGCCGTAAGCCCCCAAGAAATCAGACGCGTTCCTCAAAGCCATATCCGAACCCCCCCTCAAAAATCCGTTGTCGGCATATCGCCGTAGCTTCCCGCATCCGGCACGGCGGCGGTTTGGTTGTGCGTCAGACCGCCGCGATTTCCAGACCCGCCGAAAGTTTTGTTTTGCAGCCATTCGGCGCGGAAGCTGGCCCAGCCGCTGGCGATGGCGTACTCCGCCGCCTGCAGCGCCGTCATCCCGCATTTCTCCGCATCGGCGGCAATCAGGCGCATTGCCGTTTCCGTCAGCGGCTGCCGTTTTGCCTTGCGGACTTGCAGGAAGTCCGCCGCCACCTGCCCCGTGATGCCGTAGTCGGCAAGCAGCGAAAGCTCGGTTTCGTGCCTGCCGGTTTTTTTCGCCTTCGCCGCCGGGGCGCGTTTTCCGCTTTCGGGAGGTTCGGCAGAAAGGGGCGCGTCCGCCGCTGCGGATGCGCTAATACTGTGTTTTGTATTAGTGGGTTTTGTAGTGTGTTTTGTAGACCCCCAATTTTTGGGGGTAGTCCCATTTTTTGGGTGTACCCAATTTTTGGGGGTGGCAGTACCCCCATTTTCCGGGGGTGGTGTACCCCCATTTTCGGGGGACGGTTCGGGCATATTGATGCGGTAGCCGGTTACCTGACCGTGCCGTTTGACGGAGGCAATCAGGTTCAATTCCACAAGCTCTTTCAGCGCGTCGGCAACTGTTACGTCTGTTTTGATTCCGGTCAGGTTTTTAAATTGGGAAACAGAGATGTAGTCAATTTCCTTTTGCCAGCCGGTCGTTTTGCGCACGATGACGGCGTAGCATTTCCACGCGTTGCCGCTCATTCGGCAGAGGAAATCGTCCACTACCGCGTTTGCTATCTGAAACGAATTTGGAATATATTTCATTTACCGTCCTTCCATTCCCATTGGTCTTGCGCCCACACTTCCACCCCGTTTTCAACAATCGAGTAATGCGTAACCGGCTGCCCGTCATCCCCGACGGGCTTTTTATTTGGGTTGGTCGTCTGCCAATTCCGGCCAGATTAGATGCCAGGTATCAGGAAACATCTCTTTTCGTGTTACCCTGCCGTTTGTTGACTTTTCAATCAACGCCGCCGACTGAATTGGGACGGGCTTCAATCCTTTGGCAATCTGATGGATAAAAGACGGGGAAATTCCTGTTTTTCTTGCCAAATCAGACTGATTGCCGCGTATCGCGCAATAATCTCTTAAATCCATTTCGATCTCTGTCAAATCAATTTAGCGTGAGTATAGCATAGCTAAATATAAAATAGTAGCATTGATAAATGTAGCTATGCTTTATATTTATACCTATTTGAAGGGGTAATGAAATGAACCGAGTAGATAGAATTAAAAATCTGATAGCCGACAGGTTTAACGGCAATCAAGCTGAGTTTTCTCGGGCAATTAATAAAGCTCCTGCCCAGATAAATCAATGGCTTAACGGATACAGAAATATAGGGGACGGCGTAGCCGCCCAAATTGAGATCGCGCTTGGATTACCGCGCGGATGGGTGGATGGAAACGACAAGCCGGGTATCCCTGTTGATTCCATCAAATCAAACGCCACCGTTATCGGCTCTGTTGACGCTTGGGATAGCAAAACCCCGTTATCCGACGATGATTGCGAAGTTCCATTTTATAAAGACGTTTGTTTGTCGGCGGGTAACGGCTTTTCAGATGAAATTGAAGACTACAACGGCTATAAACTGCGTTTCTCAAAATCAACCTTAAGACGGCACGGCATAAACCCTGACGATGTTGTCTGCGTATCTGCCGACGGAGACAGTATGGAGCCGGTATTCCCCGACGGGGCTACACTGGGTATTAATACTGCCGATAAAATGATTAAAGACGGCAAAATCTATGCCATCAACCACAGTGGGCTGTTGCGTACAAAAATCTTGCAAAAGCTGCCTGATAATCAAGTCCGTATCAAGAGCTACAACCCGGAATACAAAGACGAAACCGCCTCTTTAGACAGCCTAACCGTTATTGGCAGGGTATTTTGGTGGAGTGTATTAGACTAATGGATATTAAAACAGAAGAAGCATATCGATTGAGCTTTCAACACATTCAATCACACGACGTATTGGCGGCGTGTAGAACGGTTGCAAATTATGAATTATCGCAGCCAAGACCGCGCGGGCTGTTTTCGGGCATATCCGCTCAAGAATACTGGGAGAGCTACCCGTGCAATGAGGACGCTGAAATCTTGAAATCTATCCTTTTAGATTCCCCTGAAATACTGGACGGAATCAGCGGCGGCGATATGGAAATGGCGCGAATCATGGCTGCATTCAATTTTATTTGGGGATTGAGTCATTTCCCGAAATGGCTTCACCGGCATGAATTTGCATCAACGCCTCTTGATGATTCTGCCGTCCCTGCAATGCTGCTTTTCCACGCACAATCGCGTCAGGAATTAAAAGAGTACGAAGAAGTCGAGCTGTCTTGTTGCCCCGATGGTTGTGAATTTTGTAAATCGGAGGACGGCAAGATATACAAATCATCAGACGCACCCGTTCTCCCACACGCACACTGCACGCATGAGCAGGGTTGCCGATGTTGCTATCTGCCTGTTATTTAAAAACACAGCCCGCGCGATGCGGGCTTTTTTAATACCCAAAAAATGAACATCATGTAGGCTTGCCCGCCGGTGTTAGGAAATCGGCATGGTGATTTCAGGAAGTCAACATGGTGCTTCCTTGACTTTATAATTTTTTTATGTTCGTAAAAAAGCCGCCCGAAAGGCGGTTTTTTTGTGCCTGCGAAATCTCAAAAATAAATTCTTTTAATAATCAAAAGTATATCAAAATATAGCAAAATAAATATAGCGGTGCTATTGATTTATTATTTAGCTTTGCTATACTTTACCCATCGAAACAAACAACAACTTGAAGGAAACGAGATGAACGAATTAATCAGCAGAATAAATCGGTTTGGCGCGAGGGCAAAGGACGAGCAAAGCCTTTTATTGAAAGTTGGTGAAATCTGCCGCGACGCAGCAGCGACATGGACCACTAGAAAAAGCGAAAGCATCAATCACACCGCCTTCACTTTTACAGTGAAAAAAGACGGCTTAAAAGAGAAGGTAATGATTGTTTTGTAAAGAAACCAACCCCACCCCGAAAGGAAACAAAAATGGAAGCAAATAAATTTGAAGTGAAAAGTTTGTCAGACCTTATAAAAGTCTTTGCAGGCATTGCTGCCGATTTCGAAGCGGCAATGGGTGTAAAACGCGCCGACATTTCAACCGAATTTGACGAACCGCAACATGAGCCGCAACCGCCGGTAACAGTTGCCGAGCAAAAAGGTATCAACGACTTTGCCATCGGCAAGGAAGTCATCATCCGCACTTATTCGGCAGGCGTTTGGTTTGGTGTGTTGAAACAAAAAGCAGGCAATGAAGTGATTCTGACAAAAGCGCGCCGAATGTACAGCTGGTGGGCAAAGGAATCAATCAGCCTGTCAGGTGTCGCACGACACGGCATCAGGCAAGACGGCAGCCAAATTTGCGGCGAGCTTGATTCCGTATGGCTCGAGGCGATTGAGATTATCCCAGTAACAGGCGGCGCGGCTGAATCAATCCGCACCGCGCTGGAGGTCGCCCAGTCATGAGTTATCTAGATCAACCATTGAAGCACGGCTACGGCAACGGCAACGGTAGCGGCAACGGTAGCGGCTATGGCAACGGCTACGGCAACGGCTACGGCAACGGCTACGGCGGCGTCGGCGGCGGCGGTAGCGGCAGCGGCTACGGCAACGGCAACGGCAACGGCTACAGCAACGGCAGCGGCAACGGCGACGGCGACGGCAACGGCAACGGTAGCGGCAACGGTAGCGGCTATGGCAACGGCTACGGCAACGGCTACAGCAACGGCAGCGGCAACGGCTAAACCTTAAAACCGCCCGAAAGCTATATCTGCCAAGCCGGGGATAGCACAAAGCGATGAAGTATCGAACTTCAAAGCGGGGCAACGGCACGGCGAAACAGTGAATGCTGCGGGCGGTTTTCTCAAACGGAAAGGACGAAGGCGGTGAAATATTACGGCACGGCGGCTTACGGCAGCCCCGATTGGGGGATGGAAAGATATTACGCGCGGGAGGATATGCGGCAGGCTTTGGACGGTTGGGAGGCGGAAAACCGAATCCTGCACGAATCCGGGTTGATTGAGATTGCCAAAAAATCGGCGCG
>NZ_QNRU01000054.1 GCF_003315235.1 Neisseria gonorrhoeae
TCCCTTGCTTATCTCCCATTTGCGAATCCTCAAAAACGGGCAAAAAAAAAGCCCTGTTACTTGTAGAAAGTAAAGGGCGTTAATTTTTGTTAATCACCCCTTCTTAGGGACGCAATATATAAGGGTCTTAATTAAAGGAAGATGCCGTCTGATTTTTTCAGACGGCATCTTTTATTTCCTCGACCAACCGATTTAATCGCTCCCTACAAATAGCTTTATTTTTTAATTCGCACTCCCAAACGACAATCACTTTGAAACCAATCTTTTCCAGCTCGGTTTCATTTTTAATATCACGTTCGCGATTTTTTGTGATTTTTTCCAACCAAAAATCCATATTGCTTTTCGGGATATGTCCTTTATTACAAGAATGCCCGTGCCAAAAACAGCCGTGTATAAACACGACTGTTTTATATTTAGGCAAAACGATATCCGGTTTGCCTGCATAGCGCTTATCGTTTTTCCGATAACGGAAACCTTGGGAAAAAAGAAATTTCCTTACCAATACTTCCGGTTTGGTTTCTTTGCTATGGATTTTTGACATCACGAAGGAACGTTTGGATGGAGTGAAAATATCGGTCATAAAATTTAAGGCGATGTAGGTTTAGCTCGTTTTTTTGTTTGTTCCACTTTTCTCAATAAATATGAAACTAAGCTGATTAAATCCAAAGCATCCTTGTCATTAAAAATACTAGGAGATAAATTTGCTCTTAACTCATGTTGCACAGGATTTCTAAATCCAGTCCATGTTCCGCATGCAAGCTGTTCAAGACCATCTTCTAAATTTTGTTCCGCCTGCGTTTTGTTATTCGTTAATAGAAGCATAGATTTTTTACTCCCGAAGGCTTTTTCAATCAATTCTCTTCCGTCTATGCTATGAAGACCTGTCTGCTTCTGAACCTTATCTTCGAAAACTTTAACTGCCTCGATTGCAGCACTTAAATAATCCTTCTTTTCATTGTAAAAATCGTTACAGGCAGTATGCAAATCCTGATGCAAATGCCGCCAATGATAGTAAGGATATTCTGGAATAATACTATGTAAGGCAGAGATTACTTCCGCTTGTTCTTTATTTGTAAGCTCCGAATCTTCCAAACGATTCAAAATAACTTCTACCGGTTCTCTTTCCTTTTCTGGCAATTTGTTTTTCCAATTTTCGATATCAACTCCGCTTTCACCTTTCACTTCGTAATCTTTCTCTTTTTTTCTTCTTTTTCTCCAATCTTGCCCGATGGCTCAGACGATTTCCCCAAGGAAAACCCGTAATTTTGAAGTTTTAGGATGCTTCCAATCCAATGATGTCCTATCTGTAGCGATTAAATCTTCACCATCATTATCTATAAAATCAATACTTAACCATCCTGTCAGATAGGATTAGAAATGGCTGGATTCGCTATCAGTGAAAAACTCGGGCATATTTACCATTCTGCCGTTGGCAAACAAGGTAATACCTTTCATATTATTCTTTAAAGGTTTTTCCGTTGTAATGAACTTACCTTGTATTAATCCGCTGTATTCATACTGTTCGAATTTTGAAGATAACGATGAAATATTGGTTGCTAGATCCTGGTATTCCCATTCGAATTGTGGGGTAACAAGATTATATTTTAGGTTTCCGTCAATGATTCTTGGTTCCGAGCCGTTCAAGCTTACTTTGATTTTAAAATCCTGAGCCGGAAAATCAAATAAACGGGAAAGATGCCCCACATAATTATCTAACGGGTATCCTTGTTTTTTCGTCAGCTCGGTTAAAGTTATAGTTGTTCCGTTTTCGGTATTGGGTTTAACAGACTCTTTCTGAAACTCCGGTTGATAAATACGCTCACTTTTTTTAATCTCTGCATAATCCAAAGTAAAAGTAACCCGTTCGTTTCCTTGGATAGTAGAGATTTCGATTTTGTTGCCAAGCCTGAATAATGCCAATTTACCAAGACCTTTTTTACCCGTTGGAATTCTTCCGCACGGGGAGGCTTGTTTTTCTTCCCTTCTGTTCCGACCGATTCTCAAATAAAAATCATTGATTTCATCGAAGCTCATTCCTATGCCATTATCTTTAATAACGATTTTATGCTCCGGTTTATCGAATAACCTAACTTCCACTTCCGTAGCACATGCATCGTAGGCATTCGCTATCAACTCGGCAATCGCAGGAACAGTGTGCGAATACATCTTTACACCCAAATGTTCGATTACGGTTGGCTCGAAACTCATTTTCAATTTTTCTTCAGACATGTTTTCTCCTTTTCTAACATTCGATATTATCAACAATTGCCCTGCCTATTTTTTCCGCATACATCGGAGGAACGGCATTACCAATCAAACGGGCTATCTTGTCCCTACTGCCCGCTTTAAAGACATAGTTACGAGGGAACGATTGCAATGTTGCACCTTCTCGCAGGGATAACGCCCTATCTTCTTCAGGATGGGCAAACCGCCCGTTGGAAATGCTAAAGAATTTGGTCGTTATGGTAGGTGCGGGCTTATCCCACCATAGCCTACCGAACGTGTCTTTAAAACTATTGTCTTTTCCGATAAAACATTCCAGCTGTAATTCGGGAATATGCGCAAAAGCCAAACGGTTTCCTCCGTTTTTAGGTATCAAAGCCAATCGTTTCAAATTGATATCGGATAATCCCGCACAACTATGCATAAAATCCGTCTCGTCTTGATGTCCTGCCATAATTTTGGGAAAGCCGTTTTCCATTCCCAAAACATCGCGTACCGTAAGCCGTTTGCCCGAATACTTGACTGGTTCCAGCTTTTTTTGGTTATTCTGTTTGCAATTAACGTAAATCTTTTACGGCTTTGGGGAATTCCGTAATCAGCCGTATTGTGAATACCGAAATGGACGGTAAATCCTTTTTCTTCCAATAACTTTATGAAATTATCAAGCCCGCTTTCTTTCATTCTGCTCAGAATTCCCGGTACGTTCTCTACAACAACATATCCGGGATTGAAATATTCTACAAACCGCTGAAACTCCAAAAGCAAACTCTTGGATTTTTCCGATTTTCTTTTGTCTGTTTGAATAACACTCCAATATTGACAAGGACTACAACCTATAAGAATCAAATCATCATCATTCTTTTTTAAGCCGAGTTCTTTTTCCAAGGTTTCAGGCTGCAATTCAAAAATATCAGCCTGTATAAATTTGGCATTTATATTGGCTTCATATGTTTCTTTGCAGCTAAGTTCGTAATCTATCCCGGCTAAAACCTGAATACCGGCGGATTACATTCCATAGCTCATTCCGCCTCCGCCACAGAAAAAATCAACCGCCTTTAACTTACTGTTTTTCATTTCTATTTAAATAATTAGACTAGTGAGAACTAACTTTATATAACATATAATTTATTGCTTATCAAAAATAATTTGAGATTTTATTAAAATTCATGCATCTAAATAAGCAGAACTTAATTTCCTCCAAACGATCGGATATCTTCAAATGCACATTTCACAGAAAGGTCGTCTGAAACCCATTTTCAGACGACCTTTTTCCACTTCGCAAAACAAGAATTCCCACCCCTCTCCCCAAACATCGCCCAAACCAGTAAATTCCCCATATTTCAACAACTCCTTGGAAGCAAACCATGTCCCGTATCTACCTACCCCTCCTATTTCCGCCCCACATCGTCGAACGCGGCCTTTTGTATTTTCAGCAGGACAAGGTTCGCGATGTCCAAAAAATTTCCTTAGGGCGTTATCGGGCGAAGGTATTCGATTCGGAAAACTATTAGGCATGGTTGAAGCTGGATAGTGATTTGTACATTAAGGACGGGGCTGCGATTGCCCTTATGTCTAAAGGTGCAAACATGCCTTAAATTACTAAGCCTATAACGAATTGGAAACAAAATGCCGTCTGAAAACATCTTCAGACGGCATTATAAAATCTGTTCACCTTTTCAGATGAGTAATGTACACCCCTATACAATTTTTGCTACCATGCACCATAAATCCACGGCTAAAGATAATTGGGTTTATTCTTTTATCCAGAAACAATCCAGATACGGATCACGGGTCATAACTATAGGCTTAATATTACACGATTCTCATTCCATCAAGGCGGAAAACCGCACAAATACTGAAACACTATCGATCGATTTGTAAACAAGCCTACTTAAGTAACTTGCAGTCCTTATCATTTCCTTTAAAATAATCCAGCCCGTCACTACACGAACTGGCGGACTTCTTGCAAATAAAGGTTACTAGATTTTCATTCATCTTAATAATAAAAGGATTTTTATCTTTATCTATGGCTACCGCCTTCAACATGAATTTACTGTCTAAAGCCCCGCGCGCGATTCCATTCAAACGGATACAAAAGCCTTCTGCCTCTTTAATCGGCAAACTTGGCCATTTGGTAGATGTTTGTTTAAATCTCCCATTCTGCAGATAAAACTTTTCCATAAAATGTGCATTTTCTAACAAGGCTGCCCGCACTGCATTTATCTTTGCTTTCTCAACATAATTGCGATAGCTCGGATAAACAATTAAAGCAAGTACAGACAATATCAAGACCACTGATATTAATTCAACCAGCGTAAACCCCCGATTATCAGTCATTACTTTACTTCCAATAAGAACAGATTATTCAACATATTTCTTTGAACAGACTTACTATCCCATTCAGCAGTATGCATATTTCCCACTCTATTTTTTAACCGCAGGCAGCACCGGTTTGGCGGGGCCTTTTGGTGCGGGCGCGCCGACGGAAGCCTGGTCTTTCAGCTTCGCCAGCACCGCCG
>NZ_QNRU01000055.1 GCF_003315235.1 Neisseria gonorrhoeae
GGAACTTTTGGAATCAGGCAAAACGCGCCTTGCGAAAATACAACGGAATCGATCGTAAACCTTTCCCGCCGTTGTTGAGGGAATGCGAATTTCGACTTAACTTCGGCACACCGTCCCGGCAGCTAAAAATCCTGCGGGATCGGTGTGGAATTTAGGGATAATCTAGTACAGCCCCTAACATTCAGCTTTTTCTTTTCAATCGACTTTGTATCGGGGGTTAATTCATATCCGTCCGCATCCACGGTTAAGGCAAACATATCTTTCCCTTTGGCAAAGCTCCTTTTCCCGATATGGGCTTCCCCTTCAAAATAAGAGTCTTTGTTGGCAAGGTTCACGCTCACGCTGCCGCCGTTGTAGGCGAAAATATCGCCTTTGATTTTGACAACCTTGCCTTCCCCGCCGACTACCTCGACTTTGCTGTATTTCCCGTCAATCGCAAACGCGCTGCCTATGCTTTTGGGCCTGCCTTGCTCGTCATAAACCGGCGTTGCAACGATATCGACGTTCCCACGGAAAATCGCTTCCATCTTAGAACCTTCCGGAATCTGCTTCTTATTGCCTAATTTGCGGCTTGAATAGAAGCCAAAACCGTTGCTTTCCGCCTCTTCCTGTCCGTTCCTATCGATTTTAATGTTTACATCGCCCTTGAACTCCATTGTGGTGATGTTTGGAGAAGCCTTGTTGAAGTTGATGTCTGAGTTACCATAGTGGTTGGCGGTAATGCCCTGTCCTTTATCTTTTCCTGATTTGATGTTGATATTCAGCGTCGAGCCTTCTTCGGAAACAAGACGATATTCTCCCATTTTTTCACCATTATTAAGCAATAGGATACCTTCGTTACTAGAGTTGGCATTTGAGTCCGCGTCCATATTGATGGTATTGCGCCCTTTAAAGGCAAGCATCGCCGGCGCCAAGCTACTGGATTTATGCCTATCATCAGACAAAATGCCGGCAGGCGCGTTATGGGCGGCTATGGTTACGTTTTCAAAAGTAACCTTATTTTCTCCCTCATAGCTTTGATCCACCAACATCACCGCGCCGCTCCAATTCTGCCATGCGTACGTGTAACCGTTTTTATTTATATTTCTTTCAATCGAGTTATTGTCAATCGTCGGCGGGGCATCGGCAGGACCGTCTGCCAATTTGCCTTTTATCGTAATGTTGTTCGTACCGCCGTTGGCGGCAATGATGAGGGAATTTAAGGGTTTGACTTCGGTTCCGCCATTAAGGGTATAGTTGTTCTCTTGCCCTTGTTTTGCGAGGACGAGGGTGTATTTGTCTGTCTTCTCTATCGTTCCACTGTTTGCAGCGGCCGCCCCTTGCGCGTGCATAGAAGCGGCCGCGAAGCCAAGTAAGATGCACTGAACTGTCTTCTTTTGTTTCATCGGTTTTTCCATTTTGAAGGTATGTGATTTTTATCATTATATGCTTAAATCATTGACACGCCCCCAAAAAAAAAAATGAATTGCTTGATATTCCAATGTTTTTTATCTTGTGATACGGTCAGACAAACGCCCCCTGACATTCGTTTAGACGGCATCGTATTGCTAAATTTCTATAAGTATGTATAATGTCCGTTTCCACGCGCCCATCGTCTAGAGGCCTAGGACACTGCCCTTTCACGGCGGCAACCGGGGTTCGAATCCCCGTGGGCGTGCCAATTCAAAAACCTGCTTGTTTCAAGCAGGTTTTTTATTATGAATCGTTATTCCCGCAATTTTTCGTCATTGCCGTGAAAACGGGAATCTAGAACCTCAAACTTTCAGATAATCTTTGAATATTGCTGTTGTTCTAAGGTCCGGATTCCCGCCTGCGCGGGAATGACGGAATTTTAGGTTTCTGTTTTTGCGGGAATGACGAATGAAGCGTGCCGGTTTATACTCGCCGCAACACGCGGTTCAGACGGCATCGCCCTCTTTTTTCATTATCAGTTGCTACGATGCACCCCGCTGCCTTGCCCTGTGCCTTGTCCTGCAATACGACATAATAATGCACCACAAACCCCGCGCTGCGGTTTTCAGACGGCATTGCCTGCTTTTTTACAGGCAGTAGCCCTTTTTATCGGACGCAATATTAAGGAGGAACAAATGAAAGGCTCTTTTGTGCAGACGCTTGCCATCGCCGGTTCGGATTCGGGCGGCGGTGCGGGCATTCAGGCGGATTTGAAAACGTTTCAGATGCGCGGCGTGTTCGGAACGTGTGTCATCACCGCCGTTACCGCGCAAAATACCTTGGGCGTGTCGGCGGTTCATCTCGTCCCGACCGAAACCATCACCGCACAAATCCAAGCAATCAGGGAAGACTTTGACATCCGCGCCTACAAAATCGGTATGCTCGGCACGGCGGAAATCATCGAATGCGTTGCCGACAAGCTGAAACACTGCAGCTTTGGCAGGCGCGTACTCGACCCTGTGATGATTGCCAAAGGCGGTGCGCCGCTGTTGCAGGATTCCGCCGTTGCGGCACTGACGCGCCTGCTGCTGCCGGACACGGACATCCTGACCCCCAACCTGCCCGAGGCGGAAGCCTTGACGGGCGTGCATATCGAAAACCGTAAAGATGCGGAACGTGCGGCAAAAATCCTGCTTGATTACGGTGTCAAAAATGTCATTATCAAAGGCGGACATTTGAACGGCAGCACAAGCGGACGCTGCACGGATTGGCTGTTTACGCAAAACGAAACGCTGGAATTGGACAGCCCGCGCTTTCCGACCGCCCACACGCACGGCACGGGCTGCACGTTTTCCGCCTGCATTACCGCCGAGTTGGCAAAAGGCTTAGACGTTTGCAAAGCCGTACAGACTGCCAAGGCCTACATCACGGCGGCAATCTCAAACCCTTTGGAAATCGGCGCGGGACACGGGCCGGTCAATCATTGGGCGTATCGGGACTAGACGTAAAAATGCCGTCTGAACGCCTTTTCGGGTTCAGACGGCATCGTCCGGCGCGGCTTATCCTGGTTTTTTCGCCAGCATAGTTACAAATTTAAACCGTATCGGGTTGCCGTTTTCGTCTTTGGCGTGCATCGCGCCCAATTCTTCTTTATATTCGACCAGCTCCCAATCCCGATAATAATCCTTCAGCTCGCCCTCTTTAAATTTGAAGGGGAACGGCATCGGGCAGGGGAAATCCGCCGTATCCATTGCCGATACGATTAAGTTGTACCCGCCCGCCGCCGTATGCGCCTGCATATCGGCAATCACGTCGGGCACGCGCTGCGGCATCAGGAACATCAGCACCACCGTTGCCACAATATAATCAAACTCGCCCTGAAGGGCGGCGGCGTTCAAATCATATTCCAGCGTGCGGACGTTCAAACCCTCCGCCTCTGCCAGTTCCGCCACGTTTGCCAACGCGGCGGGATTGCAATCGGCAGCGGTTACATCAAACCCCTTCAAACCCAGGAACAGCGCGTTGCGCCCCTGTCCGCAGCCCATATCCAACGCCCTGCCCGCCGGTACGGTATCCTGTGCCGCCGCGACCGCAGAATGCGTGGCACTCATCCCGTATTTTTTGTGAAAATAGTCTGCCGCCGCGCAATACAGCGACAAACGGATTTCGGCATCGTCCGTTTTCGGTTTGACCGAAAACACCTGCTGCGGCGCAAACACGCAATCGCCGCTTTCCGCCGACCAAACCTCTGCCGCCCCGTCCGGTGCACGGACTTCGACATCGCCCTGCAACACATTCAGGCAGACCCATTCCCCTTCCTCGGACGAATAACCCGACAATAAAACTTCCGGCAGGTTTTCCACTTTCCATACAGGCATTTGTCCGAAACAAAACAACTCGCCACTTTGACCCACTATCCGCTCCTTCATATTCAAAAATAAAGTTGCACATTATATGCCTATTTCAATCCGCCGCAATCTTTCAGACGGCACGACGCACAAACCGCTTATAATCACGCCGGACACCACACAAAGGCACGATATGGACACACCCGTTTACCTCTACACGGACGGCGCGTGCAAAGGCAATCCCGGCGCGGGCGGCTGGGGCGTATTAATGCGCTACGGCAGCCGCGAAAAAGAACTTTTCGGCGGCGAAGCGCAAACCACCAACAACCGCATGGAGCTGACCGCCGTTATCGAAGGGCTGAAATCGCTCAAACGCCGCTGCACCGTCATCATCTGCACCGACTCGCAATACGTCAAAAACGGCATGGAAAACTGGATACACGGTTGGAAGCGCAACGGCTGGAAAACCGCCGCCAAACAGCCCGTCAAAAACGACGACTTGTGGCAAGAACTCGACGCTCTGGTCGGGCAGCATCAAGTCAGCTGGACTTGGGTTAAAGGACACGCGGGACACGCGGAAAACGAACGCGCCGACGATTTGGCAAACCGTGGCGCGGCGCAGTTTTCTTGATTGCCGCACCGACAAAAATGCCGTCTGAAACCGCTAATGGGCTTCAGACGGCATCGTCCTCCACCGTCATTCCCGCGCAGGCGGGAATCCAGAACGTCGGGCAACGGCAATATTCAAAAGCCGTCTGAAAATTTAAAAGTTCTAGATTCCCGTTTTCACGGGAATGACGAAAAGTTGCGGACAGCAGAGGAATGACGAGATACTACTTTAATTGACAACAGCATTTTTACAATTCATTTTCAACCCATTGAATTTCAATATTTGAAAATTCACCGGATTTCAGACGCGGCAAAGCAGGCATTTAAAAAATGCCTTTTTTC
>NZ_QNRU01000056.1 GCF_003315235.1 Neisseria gonorrhoeae
CGTTACGGCTAAAGAACTGGCAAAACGCTTCGGCTGTTCCACAAGAACCGTTTTTCGGGCATGGTCGCAATCCCGCGCCGACTACCTAGCCGAAAACTCTATCAGCCGCGATAAACCGTGGGAACACTTCGGCATTTCCCGCGCCACTTGGTACAGGCGCGGCAAGCCTATGCCGTCTGAAACTGACAACCAAAGCGAAACAGCATGACAAGATACGCAATAAACCGCGATGCTCTGTACTCGGCATTCAAAGATTTTCTGTATTCGGAAATTAACGCAAATCCTGCTTTGAAAAGCGCAACGGTTGATGATCTTGCAGATATAGTTCTAGCCAAAAAATGGAGAATTTTTCTGCCTGACGGCATCAAACGCACAACAGCCGAAAAAGCTGCCCAACGGGTTTTGTACATGACAAACCAGCCTGAAAACCAAACCCAACAGGAGAACTAACCATGCAAACCACTATCCCCACCGGTTCAATCCGCACCTTTGGCGATTACGGCGTGATGTACATCGTCGGCACGCCTGCCGAACAGCTTCCGGACGGCGATTGGCTCGTAAATATTGAACTGCCGGAAAGCGGCGAACACACGCAATACAAACTGTCCCACATCGTTCAAGACCCAAAGGCTGCCTAATGTACGCGATTTCTTTTGATTTGGTGGTTGCCGATACCGCTCAAAACCATCCGAAAGGCATTTCCCAAGCCTACGCGGATATTGGATACACCCTGCGGAAATTCGGCTTTACCCGCATTCAGGGAAGTTTGTACACCTGCCAAAACGAAGATATGGCTAACCTGTTTTCAGCCATCAACGAGCTAAAAGCTCTGCCTTGGTTTCCGTCTTCTGTCCGCGATATTCGGGCGTTCCGCATTGAGCAGTGGTCTGATTTCACAAGTCTTGTGAAGTCTTAACTGCCTTACCGTCCAACATCCGCCGCAGCCCTGCCAGTTTTTGGCGCGCTGCGGCGTTTTCTGTGCGTTTTAGGGCTTCGGGTAGGCTAGCCCCCAATACTTTGGCGATATTGCTCGGATAGGGCTTTCTCGCGCCCGCAATGCGGGTTTCTGCTTCCGCTACGGCTTCTGCCCCGTAGGTCTCTATCAGCCATGCGGCTGTTCGCCTGTCGCGTTCGTTCTCGGTAATCATCGGCTCATTCCCCATCCCCTGCTTTGGGTTCGTTTGTATCGTTGGCTTATCGTTTGGCTGGTTGATTCAAGATTTCGCTCTGCCGTTGCCGTATTTCGCTCTGCCGCTCTAACTCGGCTGCCAAGCTCGCTAGCTGCTGCGCTAAACTCGTGTTTTCCTGCTCTAGCTCTGCCAACCTTTCGCCCAAGTGCGTTAAGGCTTTCATCATTCGCTGCTCGATTGCTGCGTGATTGCTCTCTAATTCCGCTAACGCGTCCAGCATTCGCTTCTCGGTCGCTACGCATACCCGCGTTGCTTTGCTGTTCTCGACTGGGCAATTTTCCAGTGTCAAACCTTTGGTCTTGGTTTCCAACAGGTCTAGGGTGCGCTCTGCTTCGGCTCTCTGCTGTTTCAAGTCGTCCAGCTCGTTCTTGACGCTCCATATCGCTATGAACAGCCCTGCTATGACTATCAACCCTGCCGCCGATATACCTAGCAAGCTCCACAGATAGGGCTTGAATACTGCCTTGCTCATGCGTAACTGCCGGGCGTTTATATCGGCGGTTATTTTCTGCTCGCTTTGCTTCAATGCCTCGTTGATATTTTTCCGTAACGTCTCTAAGTCTGCTTTCGTTTGTTGCTCTATGCTGGCGGCTTCGGTGCGTGATGTCTGCTCGAAGGTCTTCGCCAAATCGGAAATCTTGCTCATACAGTGCGCCTTTCAGTCGGATGTTGCGCCCTTTTGGGTCCGGGTTCTTGATGCTGATGCTGCTGATGGTCGCTCGTGATATTTCAAAACCTACCTTTTCCAGCGTTTCCAGCACGTCTGCGCGGCTTTTTAGCTTGCCTGATAGGGCTAGGGCTTCTAAGCCGTCTGTGATGCTCTGTGATGCTCTGTGCGGCTTCCTGCGTGTTTCTCGGCAGGTCTTTGGCTTGGGTCATGCTCTGCCGTTTGGCGGGGTCGTCTGGGTCGCTGTATCCGTGCGTCAGGTTCTGCATGGTGCGCCATGCGTCCACTCTTCCTCTGTCGGCGGCGTAGTAGTAGGGCTGTAACCGCTTTCCGCTCAAAAGCTCGATGTTCGGTATCACGAAGTTGAGTTCCAAACGCCCTTTGTCTCGGTGTTCTACCCATAGGCAGTTGTATTGGTCTTTGTCCAAGCCTGCAAAAATACACTCTTCGAAGCTGTCCATCAGGGCGTGTTTCTGTTCGGCGGGGATGTTGCTTTCTTCAAAGCTCAGGCAGCCGGCGGTGTATTTCTTGGCGTAATCGCTGCTGTTTATCAGGGCGGCGGTTTCTTCGGGGTCACCGCGTAATAATCTGGCTTCTTCTCGGTCGCGGTCTTTGCCTAGAAGATAGTCTATCGGACCACTCCCGCCGCCTTTCCCCCTATTGAAAAACTGCACAATCATTGGGACTGCCATCCGTTCTTTTCTTTGGCTAAAAAATCCCGTAGGGAATTTAAGGAACGTTCCAACGCTGCCAGCTCGGTCGTCGCCTTGAGTGCTTCCACATTGCCCAACGTGCCGACCTTTGCGGCGGTGTTCAGGGCCTTGGCTATTTGGTTCAGGTTGTTACCCATGCCTGCAAGGACGCGCACGACTTCGGGCGGGAATTGGAATTTGACGGTTTTTTTGTCGGATGCTTTGCCATCTTCCAAAACCCGCTCCCGAATGTAGCGGGCTAAATTCGGATGGGTCTTCTGTCGGGTCAAAGTCTCAAACTCGGTCGGGCTGACTCGGATGATGAGTTGCTTTGTTCGCTTTTCGGCGGCACTCGAACCTGTCAAAAGGGCAAAATACCCCTGTTTTTGACTGCTTTCTGCTCAAAAAAACGGCATTTCATCACGGCATTTCGCCGATACTCCATGAAGAACTCCGGGAAGAACACGCACGCCGCCCTGTCGGAACTGGTTTCATGTTTCCCCCAAAACGCCGCCCTGCTGGCCGGCTTAGGTCGCGCTGCTGCGCTCCAAGCTTTACCGCTTCGCCTGCTGGCTTCGCTAAATTGCGGATTGGAAAATTTTGAAATAAGAACCCCTATCGGGCTGTTATCTGATTATGGTTATTTTGACATAGTTGTATCATCTTAAAAACAAGCATACAATCTGCAAATCTTAGACAAAGCAAAACCCCCGCCAAACGCCAATCTGCACGGGGGTTTCGAGATACAACATGAGCCAATTATACACCCAACCCGACCTCTTCTTGCAAGAACGTATCCCACACAAGCCATACTGCAAAGATTTCAAAGAAGCGCCTATGCTGGTGCGCTCTTACGCTGCCGCCATCAAACGCCGCTACATCCAAGTCAATCCGCCGCATCTGCGTGTGTTTATGCTCTTTGACTTGGATTACGAAGGGGCGGGGTTGGCTTGGGAAGACAATAATCTGCCTATGCCTGCTTGGGCGGCAATCAACAGGGAAAACGGCGGCGCACACCTTGCCTATGCGCTTTCCGCGCCTGTGCTGACGGCGGAATACGGTGGGAGACAAAAAGCCCTGCGCTATCTTGCTGCACTTGAAGCAGCATATAAGGCGAAATTGCGCGGTGATGTGGGCTTTGTATCGCTGATTACGAAAAATCCCGAACATCCGCATTGGCTGACGCTGCGCGGCGTTCCTGACGCAATCAGGGGCTACGATTTGGAGTATCTTGCGGATTTCGTGGATTTAGACAAGTTTAAGCCCTATATCGGTCGCTCTAACGTGGAAGCGGTCGGATTAAGCAGAAATTGCACGGTGTTTAACCTTGTGAGCCGTTGGGCGCACAAAAACGTGTTGGCGTTCAAACAGCAGGGCTACACGGTGCAAGGCTGGCTGAAAGAAGTGCATTACCAGTGTATGCGGGTAAATGGGGATTTCCCTGTCCCGATGTGGGAAAAAGAAGTGAAATGTATCTCCAAATCAATCGCTAACTGGGTTTGGTACAAGTTTGATATTGCAGCCAGCAATCGACGGTTTTCGGAATTGCAGGCTCATCGGAATAGTTTGCGGAAAACAACCATCAATGC
This sequence comes from Neisseria gonorrhoeae, assembly GCF_003315235.1. Classification (GTDB taxonomy): domain Bacteria; phylum Pseudomonadota; class Gammaproteobacteria; order Burkholderiales; family Neisseriaceae; genus Neisseria; species Neisseria gonorrhoeae. Next base: position 4,139 of record NZ_QNRU01000056.1, read on the forward strand.
AGGCAGAACAAAAATCATCACGGAGCTTTGAAATATGGCCTATCCAAAACTGAAAACCACCAAGCGAGACGTTACGGCTAAAGAACTGGCAAAACGCTTCGGCTGTTCCACAAGAACCGTTTTTCGGGCATGGTCGCAATCCCGCGCCGACTACCTAGCCGAAA
>NZ_QNRU01000057.1 GCF_003315235.1 Neisseria gonorrhoeae
TACGCGGCGGACGATTTGCGGGCGTGTTCGGCGTGTTCGACCGCGGCGGCTTTGAGGCGTTCCGAAACCTCCAGCATCGCCGCACCGTATCCGCGCCGGTATTGCGCGGCGCGGTCGTATTGCCACGCGCCGGCAACGAACACGGCGCAAACCGACACCGCAATCAGCTTCGGGTTTTTAAGCGGCAGGCTGTTCATAGGCCTCCGACATCGCTTTGTAGTTTTTGATTTCGCTTTCGGCAAACTCAAAAGCTTTAAAATCGGCGTTTCCGCCCGCCTCTTTGCTTTTGGCTTCCCATTCGGCGATACGCGCTTTCAGAAACTCGGTAGGATTCATCATTACGCCTCTCCCGCGCCTTGCGCGCCGGTGGCGGCGGCGGCAGTCAACCGGTAACGCCCTTCGGCGGGGGACGAAGGCACAGGTTTGCCGCCAATCAGCTTGGACGGCCAGAAATAGCCGTCAATGTCCGCAGGGTCAAACGGGATGATGGATACCATATTGCCCTGATTGCCGCCCAAGCCCAAGATTCTGCCTTCCGCGTCTTTGCCGACAACGAAGAACACGTGTCCGCCGCCCCGGCGCGGTTTGACCGCGATGCAGCCGTATGCGGGGGCTTCGAGTTTCGTCAAACCCGACATTGACCAGGCTTTGGCGCGATACCAGTCCCTGATGACCGCGCGTCCCGCTTTGCCCAGGCAGTGTCCGACAAACAGGCCGCACCACGGCGTTTCGTCTTCAAAGTACCAAGACTTTGCCGCGCCGGGGAAGCCGCCCGTCTCTTTGAGCCATTGCACAATCGTCGGATTGTGTTTCGCGCCGGGAATTTCTTTCAAACCGATGTGCCTTCTCGCTTCGGCTATCCACGGTAATTCTGTCATTTTTAATCCTTTCGGTAAAAGACGAGATGTAAACTTTGGGTTGGCAACTCGTTCTATGTTTTAAGTCGCAATCACAATGTGCACCGCATCGCCGAACACGCTGTCTTTTTCAGTCGCGTTTGCCGATACGGTAACTTTCCGCGCAGATGATATGTTGCCCGTCAACACAAAATAAAAAACAAAGTTGCAACATGCTGATTTATATTGTTATTTTTATTTACGTTTATTTACGATATGCAAATGCACGGTTACAAAGATATATTTGCATAACTGTTTAATTTTATTGAATTTTATTGATTCAATCAGTGTCTTTCCGCATCGTAAGGCTGCCCGGTTTTAACAATGTAATAGGCGGGCTTCGCCAGTTTGCGCATGATGGCAACGATAATTACCATCTTTGGCTTACCCGCTTTTTTCAGATTATTTATTAATTTCGGAAATGCGTTAAAACGGTAAGCACAAAGGGCGGGCATATACAGCGTACTTTTTAATCGTCTGTTTCCGTATCGGCTCAATCTGCCCCGACCTCTTACGCTTGTCCCTGATTGTATGATGGCGGGACTTAATCCGGCATAGGATACAAATTGGTTTGCGGTTTTAAAATGTTTTTCTGTCAGTTGCGCATAAAGAACTGATGCGGTGTCTTTGCCTATGCTCGGGATGGTTTGAAGATTGCGGTAATGGTTATTGTCCGTTTGTTTTTTGATTTGTTCGGATATGGCTATTTTTACCTGTTCCATCTTGTCCTGTATGGTATCTATCAAGTCTTGATGTATGTTCCTTATGAAGTCTTCTTCAGTGCTATGAAGACGGTTTTTAATTTGCTTCTGCTGTTGCTGTAATTGGTTTTTAAGATTAATCAGTTTTTGCAGTGCTTTGTTTTTGGGTATCTGATACGGTATCAATGTATCTTGATGCCTTTTTATGTAATCTGCTATCAGGTTTGAATCTGCTTTGTCGGTTTTGGTGCGGTTAAACCTGCTTTTTCCGTAGTCCTTGATTTTTAAGGGATTGATAACGTAAACGGTATAGTAGGAAGAAAGCATATCTGCTGCCTTTTCGTAATAGATGCCTGTTGCCTCCATGCCGATATAGACTTTTCTGATTCTGTTTCCCTTTATCCACAATCTAAACTGTTTTAATCCATCATCATTATTCTTAAATTTAATGTAATGGATACTTCCGTTTGTTTTATGCAATGTTGCGTCTATGGTGTCCTTTGAGATGTCCGGCCCGATTATATTCATTGGTATTTTCCTTATTTATACAGCCTTGATACGGCTAGGATGATATTCAATTTTGAGGATGGATAAAGGCAGCCGGCATTTCTACGCGTCTGTTTTAATACATTGCGGGATTTGCTGCCTGACTGCCTTAGCCCTTGCTTTGCGCGAAACAAAGACCCGTAAGCCGTCTATATTCAAACGGTTTACGGGTCTTTTTTCTCTGTTGCCGTTTTCTTCAGTTTGCCGATCCGACCACGCCCCCGCCGATTCCTTCAAACGGTTTCCCGCGTTCTTCCCAATTGTCGTACATTAGGTTCTGCTGCGGTTTTCCGCCCAAGGTGGCAACTTGCGCCCTGTCCGAATGTTGCTGCGCGCTTTGCTGAACTTCCTGCCCTTGGCTTTCTTCTTTGTATGGGTTAAACGGCAAGCCGTTTTTTACATAGTCCTTGCACATCAACTCCGTCACTTCTTTCAATGCCGTCCCTTGATGCGAATAGCAGGTGCATCCGGTTCTTCCGCCTTCTATACAGCCTGCTATATATTCAAAGGTCCTTACCTGCCTTACACCGTTATAAATCGGCTTGCTTTCGGGTTTTTCGGGCAATGTCGGAACAAACATATCTGCCGTAAGGTTTCCGTTATTCACCGATTCTCCTTCTGTTTTATCCGGAAGTACTGCCTGCTGTTCTGTTGCCGCCGATTCTTGTGCTGCGGGTTCTTCCTGTTTTTTTCCGTAACTGCCCAACATTTTGTAAGACAAACCGACAAATAGCGGAATCAATAATATGATGACGGGCAATGCATAAAACCATTTTGAACGCTTGACTTTGTTTACCGTGTGAATTTCTGCGGATTCGTACAAGTCATAAACTTTTTTATCCAGTGTGTAGATACTGGAAAATGCACTTGATGCCATTTTTACCGGGTCATCCGCGCATACTTTCCATTCAAGCAGGGTACGCAAACCCATTTTGTTGGCCGCAATGTGGTAATGTCTTTTAACCAATGTTCGCAAGTTCTGATCTAAGAGTTTAGGACCTTGTGTCAATACAAATATATCTATGCCCTGATGCCTGTGTGTGTTCAGCCATTGGACGTTTTCGGGGATTTTCGAACCTGCGGAGCGTGCGGGCCATACGTCTTGCGCCTCATCGACAATAACGATTGCGCCGACGTTTTCAGGCTTCTTGATCCATTCATACATATCATGCGCCGAAAGCTGTTCATCGGTTGATTTCGGCAGCTTCTTTGCGTCTGTTTCTATGTGGGTGTGCGGTATCTTCAAACCTTTGATGTTCGTAAATACTTTACGGCGTACGCCGTTTTCATCTGGCTTAAACATTTCATCGTTTGCCATCATGGAAACCATTTTTAATGTTTTCCCTGAACCGGGCGTGCCGGTTATCAAACAGATTTCTGCCATTTATTTTTTCTTCCCGATTGAGGTTGCGAGTTTTGTCATTTGTTTAAAGGACAGAATAAAGGCGATTGCGCCGAAAAGAATGTTTAGAACAGTACCACCGCCGCTTATATAGAAAAGCTGTAACATTGCTTGAGGCGCGCCCGTTATGCTATGGGTTATCGCCTGTTGAAAATGGGCTGCCAATCTATCTACACCCGCATAGGTAACAGCCATCAAGCCTAATGCAGTCAATATACGGCCTGCGACGCTCATCAAGAGCGGAATCAATGCGGCCAACAATTTCATTTGCTCTCCCTTTCTTAAAAGGCACGTTTGCCTCATTAAACAAATGTTTCTTAATCTGAAAGATTGCTCCGCATTCGCGGCGCGGCAGCGCTGTGGGGACACCCCCTCGCGCTTATCGCCAATCCCCCCCCCGCGCTTCTCGGCTGTTTGCGGCTTCGCCCGCAAAGTGCGATGCTTCGCCTGCCTTTGGCTAAAGTTGCTTAATTGGATTGGAATAATTTTGTTTTAAATCGTTGCACATTTGATTGGAACGGCGGAGGTTGTGCGGTCAATAAAGGTGATGATTTCAGAGCTGGGGCTTCTTTTTCCCTTGGCCGCAATCCGAAATACAAAGAAGAAATGGATGCCAAAAAGCCGGAAGAGATTTTATCGTTGAAAGTCGATGCCGATCCCGACAAATACATAAAGGC
>NZ_QNRU01000058.1 GCF_003315235.1 Neisseria gonorrhoeae
GTAGTCGGCAACTTCTTCATAATAATTGCCGGTTGCCTCCATGCAGATATGCAGATTCTGACATCCCAAGCTTTTCAACCGGTCCGAAAACTGATCTAAACCTTTTGAATCGTTGTCAAACTTTGCCGAATATTCGGCATTGCCGACAATGGCCGTTGCGTCAAAAGTCAACTTGGATATGTCCAATCCTACGGCGTTACGCATGGGATTACCCTTATATATTGCGTCCCTAAGAAGGGGCGCAATATATAAGGTGTGGCAATTTGTCGAAGACGCGCTGCGTGCCGTCGTGCCTGCCGACAGTTTTGAACCGACCGCGCAAAAATTGAAGCTGTTTAAGGTGGGCGCGGCAACCATTTTGTTTTATGAAGATCAAAATGTCGTCAAAGGTTTGCAGGAGCAGTTCCCTGCTTATGCCGCCAACTTTCCCGTTTGGGCGGACCAGGCGAACGCTATGGTACAGTATGCCGTCTGGACGACACTTGCCGCGGTCGGTGCAGGTGCAAATCTGCAACATTACAACCCCTTGCCCGATGTGGCGATTGCTAAAGCGTGGAATATTCCCGAAAACTGGCTGTTGCGCGCGCAAATGGTTATCGGTGGTATTGAAGGGGCGGCAGGTGAAAAGGTCTTTGAACCCGTTGCGGAACGTTTGAAAGTGTTCGGCGCATAATTTCGCGGTCAAAAAAATGCCGTCTGAACCCCGTTCAGACGGCATTTTTCAGTATCAGGCGGCGAGTTTTTCGCATTCTTTGATACAGTCGAGGCAGGACTCGTAACAGGCTTTGCATTCCGCATGGTGGGCGGCGTGTTCTTTACAGGCTTTGGCACACTGTTTGCACGCTTCGAGGCACACTTTTGCCGCGTCGCGTGTCAGAGGGGAATTTTGTGCGGCAAGGTCGTGCACCGCGCCGCATAAGGCAAGCATCTGGCGCACGGCAACCGCACAGTCGGACATAGACGTGTCGCCCTGAGTGAGCAGGGACAGGCAGTGGGTCAGGCAAACCTGTCCGGCATCCAGACAGTGTGCGGCAGTTTGGCGGACGGCGGTGTAGGCGGATGCGGCGGCAGGCTGCATATCGTGATGATGGTGGTAGTCGGCGTGTCCGTGCGCACGCGCGAAAGAGGCGGCGGAAGCCAAAGAGACGGCAGCGGCGCTGCCCAAAAATTGACGACGGTTCATGATTTTTTCCTTTATGTTTCAACATGCAGGTCCGGTATAAGGTACACACTTACTATACTGCCCTGGCCGGATCGGTACGATTTTCTGAATAATTGCTTGATTTTGCAGGTGTGAAATTGTCGCACGAGCAGGCATGTTTTAGCTATTCGGAAATTCGAGGAAGGGTGCATCAACCTGTTTTGAAATGATGCGCAGACATGGTAACAGACAAAAAGCCGTCTGAAAATCGTTTTAGACGGCTTTTGTTTTCAAACATTAAAGACCGGGAAACATTCCCTTCATTCCCTTCATGCCTTTGGCCAAGCGCATCAGTTTGCCCAAACCGTTGCCGCTGAACATCTTCATCATCTGCTGCATTTGTTCAAACTGTTTGAGCAATTTGTTCACTTCCTGCACGGTTGTGCCCGCGCCCATCGCAATACGGCGTTTGCGGCCGGCTTTGAGCAGGGCAGGGTTGGCGCGTTCTTTAGGGGTCATCGAGTTGATGATGGCTTCTACTTTGCCCATCGCTTTTTCAGCCGTACCTTCGGGGATTTGTTTCGATATTTGACCCAGTTCGCCCGGCATTTTCGACATCAGGTTTTCCAAACCGCCCATATTGCGCATTTGCTGGATTTGTTCTTTAAAATCATTGAGGTCAAAGCCTTTGCCTTTTTGCAGCTTTTTCGCCATTTTGGCGGCGGCTTCTTCATCAATACCTTTTTGAACGTCTTCAATCAGGGTCAATACGTCGCCCATGCCGAGGATACGGCTGGCAAGACGGTCGGGGTGGAAAGGTTCGAGGCCGTTGATTTTCTCGCCGACGCCGATAAATTTAATCGGTTTGCCGGTTACATGGCGTACGGACAATGCCGCACCGCCGCGCGAGTCGCCGTCCATCTTGGTCAATACGACGCCGTTCAGCGGCAGGGCTTCATTAAATGCCTGAGCGGTATTTACCGCATCCTGACCCAGCATGGCATCGATAACGAACAAAGTTTCAACCGGGTTGACCACCGCATGAAGCGCTTTGATTTCGTTCATCATCTCTTCATCGATTGCCAAACGGCCGGCGGTATCGACCATCAATACATCGTAAAAATGTTTTTTGGCGTAATCAACGGCGGCAGTTGCAATCTCAACCGGTTTTTGGTTGGTATCGGATGGGAAAAAATCTACGCCGACCTGTTCGGCCAACAGGCGCAGCTGTTCAATCGCGGCAGGGCGGTAAACGTCGGCGGATACCACCAAAACTTTTTTCTTCTGATCGTTTTTCAGCAGGCGGGCGAGTTTGCCGACGGTTGTTGTCTTACCGGCACCCTGCAAACCGGCCATCAAAATGATGGCAGGCGGTGAAACCGATAAATCCAGTGTTTTGTTTTCCTTGCCCATCAGTTCGACTAAGGCTTGGTTGACCACGCCGATAAAGGCTTGGTCAGGCGTCAGGCTGCCCGCCACTTCCTGACCGAGGGCCTTTTCTTTGACGTTGTTGACGAACTCTTTGACGACAGGCAGGGAGACATCCGCCTCAAGCAGGGCGAGTCGGACTTCGCGCAAGGCTTCTTTAATATTGTCTTCGGTCAGTTTGGCCTGCCCCCGGATGTTTTTGAAGACATTGCTGAAGCGGCCGGTTAAATTGTCTAACATACTTGGTCCTTGGTCTGAAGTAAGAATAGCTTGCCCCATCAGGGGCATTTTTTGTTAAAATAAAATCAAAATAATTTGATGCGGCTTGTGTGCCGGACAGCATATCGGCAAATCCGTCAAGGCTTGCCCGAAACGGGGATTTTACAATTCCAACGTTAAAAGTTCCAATATTTCATAAGCGGCCGCATACGGCGCAACAGTATAGATAGAGAAAGTCCACCATGCCGACAGTTTTCATCTTTTTGACGGCGGTTTACGCAGGATTGGGTGCATTTGCATGGCACTGCCAACAGCAGGGGCGCGGCCGGGATTACCCGTGGAAGACGGAATTGCCGGTTTTGGGCGCGGCATTGACCGTCCACGGCGCGGCACTGCTGATGCCGGTCATTCAAGACAAAATCATCATTATGGGCTTCGGGTATTCCGGCAGCCTGATTGTTTGGATGATGCTGTTTATTTATTTTGCCGGCAGCTTTTTTTATCCGCTGCGCGGAGTGCAGTTGCTGCTGTATCCTTGCGCCGCACTGATGCTGCTGTCAGGTTTGGTTTTCCCGGGAAAATTCTCGGGATATGAAATTACCGACTTTCCCTTTATGCTGCATATCGGCACATCACTGCTTGCATACGGGCTGTTCGGCATCGCAACATTATTGTCCGTTTTGAGCTTGCTGCTGCACCGGAGCCTGCACCGCAGAAACTTCTCCAAGCTCGCAGGATTCCTGCCGTCGCTGCTCAGTTTGGAAAAACTCATGTTCCAGGCCATGTGGGCAGGTTTCATCCTGCTGACCTATTCCGTCGTCAGCGGCACATTCTTCGCCGAAGCCGTATTCGGCAAACCCATGACATTTACCCATAAAACCGTATTCGGCATATTGTCATGGCTGATTTACGGAGGACTGCTGCTCAAACACAGCATGACCGCATGGCGCGGCAAAAAAGCCGCCGTGTGGACCATCATCGGATTTGTCAGCCTTATGATTGCCTATATGGGCAGCAAGTTCGTATTGGAAATCATTCTGAAAAGATAAGAAGAGCCAACAGATGCCGTCTGAAGCCCCGAGTTTCAGGCGGCATATTCACAAAGGCGCATCAGCCGGAGGAGAAGAGGGGGGGGTGGAGGCGGCGCAGCGTTTGGCGGAGATAAAAAACCTTATCCGACAGCGACATGACGAATTTCCCCAAAAAAATCCCGCTGAAAGTATTGACTGT
>NZ_QNRU01000059.1 GCF_003315235.1 Neisseria gonorrhoeae
TCCCAAAGAGCATTTTGAGCCGTATTTAAAGGAGTGCGAACGGCGTTTTAACAACAGTGAGATAAAAGTTCAAATTTCCATTTTAAAACAATTAGCAAAATCGAGTTTATCCTAGTTGTCCAGGACAGATATAATTCAAAATATAAAAATGGGTTACATCTGGACATTACGAAATTTTTATTCCTTCGCCTGAATTCTATTGTCAGATTCAAAGAGACCTCATCATGCGAACCACCTCAACCTTCCCTACAAAAACTTTCAAACCGGCTGCCATGGCGTTAGCTGTTGCAACAACACTTTCTGCCTGCTTAGGCGGCGGCGGCGGCACTTCTGCTCCCGACTTCAATGCAGGCGGCACCGGTATCGGCAGCAACAGCAGGGCAACGATAGCGGAATCAGCAGCAGTATCTTACGCCGGTATAAAAAACGAAATGTGCAAAGACAGAAGCATGCTCTGTGCCGATCGGGATGACGTTGCGGTTACAGACAGGGATGCCAAAATCAAAGCCCCCCGAATCTGCATACCGGAGACTTTTCAAACCCAAATGACCAATATTAAGAATATGATCAACCTCAAACCTGCAATTGAAGCAGGCTATACAGGACGCGGGGTAGAGGTAGGTATCGTCGATACAGGCGAATCCGTCGGCAGCATATCCTTTCCCGAACTGTATGGCAGAAAAGAACACGGCTATAACGAAAATTACAAAAACTATACGGCGTATATGCGGAAGGAAGCGCCTGAAGACAGAGGCAGTAAAGACATTGAAGCTTCTTTCGACAATGAGGCCGTTATAGAGACTGAAGCAAAGCCGACGGATATCCGCCATGTAAAAGAAATCGGACACATCGATGTGGTCTCCCATATTATTGGCGGGCGTTCCGTGGACGGCAGACCTGCAGGCGGTATTGCGCCCGATGCGACGCTACACATAATGAATACGCATGATGGAACCAAGAACGAGAAATAATGTCTGCAGCCATCCGCAATGCATGGGTCAAGCTGGGCGAACGTGGCGTGCGCATCGTCAATAACAGTTTTGGAACAACATCGAGGGCAGGCACTGCCGACCATTTCCAAATAGCCAATTCGGAGGAGCAGTACCGCCAAACGTTGCTCGACTATTCCGGCGGTGATAAAACAGATGAGGGTATCCGCCTGATGCAACAGAGCGATTAGGGCAACCTGTCCTACCACATCCGTAATAAAAACATCCTTTTCATCTTTTCGACAGGCAATGACACACAAGCTCAGCCCAACACACTGACCCTATTGCCATTTTATGAAAAAGACACTCAAAAAGGCATTATCACAGTCGCAGGCGTAGACCGCAGTGGAGAAAAGTTCAATGGCTCCAACCATTGCGGAATTACTGCCATGTGGTGCCTGTCGGCATCCTATGAAGCAACCGTCCATTTCACCCGTACAAGACCGATTCAAGTTGCCGGAACATCCTTTTCCGCACCCATCGTAACCGGCACGGCGGCTCTGCTGCAGAGATACCCGTGGATGAGCAACGACAACCTGCGTACCACGCTGCTGACGACGGCTCAGGACATCGGTGCAGTCGGAGTGGACAGCAAGTTCGGCTGGGGGCTGCTGGATGCGGGTAAGGCCATGAACGGACCCGCGTCCTTTCCGTTCGGCGACTTTACCGCCGATACGAAAGGTACATCCGATATTGCCTACTCCTTCCGTAACGACATTTCAGGCACGGGCGGTCTGATCAAAAAAGGCGGCAGCCAACTGCAACTGCACGGCAACAACACCTATACGGGCAAAACCGTTATCGAAGGCGGTTCGCTGGTGTTATCGGATATGCACGTCAAAACCAAAGGTGCACTGATTTATAACGGGGCGGCATCCGGCGGCAGCCTGAACAGCCACGGCATTGTCTATCTGGCAGATACCGACCAATCCGGCGCAAACGAAACCGTACACATCAAAAGGCGGTCTGCAGCTGGGCGACAAAGGTACGCTGTACACACGTTTGGGCAAACTGCTGAAAGTGGACGGTACGGCGATTACCGACGGCAAGCTGTACATGTCGGCACGCGGCAAGGGGGCAGGCTATCTCAACAGTACCGGACGACGTGTTCCCTTCCTGAGTGCCGCCAAAATCGGGCAGGATTATTCTTTCTTCAAAAATATCGAAACCGACGGCGGTCTGCTGGCTTCCCTCGACAGCGTCGAAAAAACAGCGGGCAGTGAAGGCGACACGCCGTCCTATTATGTCCGTCGCGGCAATGCGGCACGGACTGCTTCGGCAGCGGCACATTCCGCGCCCGCCGGTCTGAAACACGCCGTAGAACAGGGCGGCAGCAATCTGGAAAACCTGATGGTCGAGCTGGATGCCTCCGAATCATCCGCAACACCCGAGACGGTTGAAACTGCGGTCGCCGACCGCACAGATATGCCGGGCATCCGCCTACGGCGCACAACTTTCCGCACAGCGGCAGCCGTACAGCATGCGAATACCGCCGACGGCGTACGCATCTTCAACAGTCTCGCCGCTACCGTCTATGCCGACAGTGCCGCCGCCCATGCCGATATGCAGGGACGCCGCCTGAAAGCCGTATCGGACGGGTTGGACCACAACGGTACGGGTCTGCGCGTCATCGCGCAAACCCAACAGGACGGTGGAACGTGGGAACAGGGCGGTGTCGAAGGCAAAATGCGCGGCAGTACCCAAACTATCGGCATTGCCGCGAAAACCGGCGAAAATACGACAGCAGCCGCCACACTGGGCATAGGACGCAGCACATGGAGCGAAAACAGTGCAAATGCAAAAACCGACAGCATTAGTCTGTTTGCAGGCATACGGCACGATGTGGGCGATATCGGCTATCTCAAAGGCCTGTTCTCCTACGGACGCTACAAAAACAGCATCAGCCGCAGCACCGGTGCGGATGAATATGCGGAAGGCAGCGTCAACGGCACGCTGATGCAGCTGGGCGCACTGGGTGGTGTCAACGTTCCGTTTGCCGCAACGGGAGATTTGACGGTTGAAGGCGGTCTGCGCCACGACCTGCTCAAACAGGATGCATTCGCCGAAAAAGGCAGTGCTTTGGGCTGGAGCGGCAACAGCCTCACTGAAGGCACACTGGTCGGACTCGCGGGTCTGAAGCTGTCGCAACCCTTGAGCGATAAAGCCGTCCTGTCTGCGACGGCGGGCGTGGAACGCGACCTGAACGGACGCGACTACGCGGTAACGGGCGGCTTTACCGGCGCGGCTGCAGCAACCGGCAAGACGGGTGCACGCAATATGCCGCACACCCGCCGGGTTGCCGGTCTGGGGGTGGATGTCGAATTCGGCAACGGCTGGAACGGCTTGGCACGTTACAGCTACACCGGTTCCAAACAGTACGGCAACCACAGCGGACAAATCGGCGTAGGCTACCGGTTCTGACGGACAGAAAACAGACAGCCGCAAAGATCACGGTCTTTGCGGCTGTTTCTTATGAAAAGAAAACCCTATTCCAATTGCCTGCTTCTATTGTTTCAAGACTTCTTCCAAAGATTCGGCATCAATCAGACGTATAGCGGATTAACAAAAATCAGGACAAGGCGGCGGGCCGCAGACGGTACAAATGGTACGGAACCGGTTCGCCCGGTGCTTGGGCGCCTTAGGGAACCGTTCCCTTTGGGCCGGGGCGGGGCAACGACGTACCGGTTTCTGTTCATCCGCCATATTGTGTTGAAACACCGCCCGGAACCCGATATAATCCGCCCTTCAACATCA
>NZ_QNRU01000060.1 GCF_003315235.1 Neisseria gonorrhoeae
GCGTAAACAAAGAAATCAAAGGCAAAAGACTCTCCCTGTGGGCCAAGCGTCAAGACGGTTCGGTAAAATGGTTCTGCGGACAGCCGGTTACGCGCACCGGCGACAACGACGACACCGTTGCCGACGCCAAAGACGGCAAAGAAATCGACACCAAGCACCTGCCGTCAACCTGCCGCGATACGTCAATGACAAATTAGGCCTTAAATTTCAAACAAATCAAGCGGTAAGTGATTTTCCACGGCCGCCCGGATCAACCCGGGCGGCTTGTCTTTTAAGGGTTTGCAAGGCGGGCGGGGTCGTCCGTTCCGGTGGAAATAATATATCGATTGCGCTTCAAGGCCCTGCATGTGCCTCATTGCCACCCGTTTAAACACGGTTTTTATCTGACAGGCGCGCAATCCGCCCACTCATTTGCCGAACAAGCGGTCCGGATTCCCGCCCGCGCGGGAATGACGGGATGTATAGTGAATTAAATTTAAACCAGTACGGCGTTGCCTCGCCTTTTCGTACTATCCGTACTGTCCGCGGCTTCGCCGCCTTGTCCTGATTTTCGTTAATCCGCCATACATTTTCATGCGGCTTACGTGTTGGAAACGGATACATTGGCAAATACTATTGAAAAACATAGCCTGTTTTTCCGGTTTTATCGTATTATTCCGAAACTTACCCCATTGATAAGGAAGCGGTTTATGCTGCAAAGAACTTTGGCGAAATCCATCGGCGTTACCGGAGTCGGGCTGCATTCGGGCGAACGCGTCGCGCTGACCCTGCACCCTGCGCCTGAAAACAGCGGGATTTCCTTCCGCCGCACCGATTTGGACGGCGAGATGGGCGAACAAATCAAGCTGAACCCTTATTTGATCAACGATACCCGCCTTTCATCCACCATCGTTACCGACAAAGGCCTGCGCGTCGGCACCATCGAACACATCATGTCCGCACTGTCCGCCTACGGCATCGACAATGCGCTGATTGAGTTGAACGCGCCCGAAATCCCGATTATGGACGGCTCCAGCCTGCCGTTTATTTACCTCCTGCAAGATGCGGGCGTTGTAGACCAAAAGGCGCAAAAGCGTTTTTTGAAAATCCTCAAACCCGTCGAAATCAAAGAAGCGGGCAAATGGGTCCGATTTACGCCGTATGACGGTTTTAAGGTAACGCTGACCATCGAATTCGACCATCCTGTTTTCAACCGCAGCCCGCCTACGTTTGAAATTGATTTCGCCGGCAAATCCTACATCGGCGAAATCGCGCGCGCGCGCACTTTCGGCTTTATGCACGAAGTGGAAATGATGCGCGCCCACAATCTCGGCTTAGGCGGCAATTTGAACAACGCCATCGTGATTGGCGACACGGATGTCCTGAATCCTGAAGGCTTGCGCTATCCCGATGAGTTTGTGCGCCACAAAATCCTCGACGCCATCGGCGATTTGTATATCGTCGGACATCCGATTGTCGGCGCGTTTGAAGGCTACAAATCGGGACACGCCGTCAACAACGCCCTTTTGCGCGCAGTTTTGGCAGACGAAACGGCTTACGAATGGGTGGAATTTGCCGACAGCGATGATTTGCCCGACGCATTTCACGAGCTGAACATCAGAAATTGCGGATAACGCCCCCTTTTCCAAACAAATGCCGTCAAACAGATGCCGTCATTCCCGCGAAAGCGGGAATCCGGAACGCAAAATCTAAAGAAACCGTTTTCCCGATAAGTTTCCGTGCCGACAGACCCGGATTCCCGCCTGCGCGGGAATGACGAAGCCATCCTTTTGGCCGAAGGTCAAAAATCAGCCGTTACCGAGTATTACCTGAATCACGGCAAATGGCCATCCGACAATAGTGCCGCCGGCGTGGCATCCTCCGCCACCGACATCAAAGGCAAATATGTTAAAAGCGTTACGGTCGCAAACGGCGTCGTTACCGCCCAAATGAAACCAAGCGGCGTAAACAAAGAAATCCAAGGCAAAAAACTCTCCCTGTGGGCCAAGCGTGAAAACGGTTCGGTAAAATGGTTCTGCGGACAGCCGGTTACGCGCGGCGCCGACACCGTTACCGACGTTGCCGACACCGGCATCGACACCAAGCACCTGCCGTCAACCTGCCGCGATAAGGCATCTGATGCCACCTAAGGCAAATTAGGCCTTAAATTTCAAATAAATCAAACGGTAAGTGATTTTCCACGGCCGCCCGGATCAACCCGGGCGGCTTGTCTTTTAAGGGTTTGCAAGGCGGGCGGGGTCGTCCGTTTCGGTGGAAATAATATACCCGCGCGCAAGTTTCCGAAGCCATCCTTTTGGCCGAAGGTCAAAAAAAGGTCAAAAATCAGCCGTTGCCGGGTATTGCCCGAATCACGGCATATGGCCGGAAAACTTCGTCATTCCCGCGAAAGCGGGAATCCAGTCCGTTCAGTTTCGGTCATTTCCGATAAATTCCTGTTGCTTTTCATTTCTAGATTCCCGCCTGCGCGGGAATGACGGCGGAGCGGTTTCCGTTGCTCCCGATAAATTCCTAAAACTTAAAATTTCATCATTCCTACAAGGACAGAAAACCAAAAACAGAAACCTAAAATTCGTCATTCCCGCAAAAGCGGGAATCTAGCCTTGTCGGCACGGAAACTTATCGGGTAAAAAGGTTTCTCCGGTCCTGAGTCCTGGATTCCCACTTTCGTGGGAATGACGGGATTTAATGATGCCGCCGGCAACGAAAAAATCGACACCAAGCACCTGCCGTCAACCTGCCGCGATGAATCATCTGCCGGTTGCACGAAACACCTCACGCCGATTTCAAATGCTTTCCAAGAAAACGGAGCTTTTTAAAAAATAAAAAATTCCCCACCCAACCCACCCTATTCTAACGCGTAAATTCAAAAATCTCAAATTCCGACCCAATCAACACACCCGATACCCCATGCCAATAAAAAAGTAACGAAAATCGGCACTAAAACTGACAATTTTCGACACTGCCGCCCCCTACTTCCGCAAACCACACCCACCTAAAAGAAAATACAAAATAAAAACAATTATATAGAGATAAACGCATAAAATTTCACCTCAAAACATAAAATCGGCACGAATCTTGCTTTATAATACGCAGTTGTCGCAACAAAAAACCGATGGTTAAATACATTGCATGATGCCGATGGCGTAAGCCTGAGGCATTTCCCCTTCCAATTAGGAGTAATTTTATGAATACCCTTCAAAAAGGCTTTACCCTTATCGAGCTGATGATTGTGATCGCCATCGTCGGCATTTTGGCGGCAGTCGCCCTTCCGGCATACCAAGACTACACCGCCCGCGCGCAAGTTTCCGAAGCCATCCTTTTGGCCGAAGGTCAAAAATCAGCCGTTACCGAGTATTACCTGAATAACGGCGAATGGCCGGAAAACAAC
>NZ_QNRU01000061.1 GCF_003315235.1 Neisseria gonorrhoeae
ACTGATATGGGAAAACGACCCCGATAAAAATTGGCGGGCTAACCGTATGGATGATATTCGCGGCATCGTCCAAGGTGCGGTTAATCCTTTTTTAATGGGTTTTCAAGGAGTAGGGATTGGGGCAATTACAGACAGTGCGGTAAGCCCGGTAACCTATGCGGCAGCACGGAAAACTTTACAGGGTATTCACAATTTAGGAAATTTAAGTCCGGAAGCACAACTTGCCGCCGCGAGCCTATTACAGGACAGTGCCTTTGCGGTAAAAGACGGCATCAATTCCGCCAGACAATGGGCTGATGCCCATCCGAATATAACAGCAACAGCCCAAACTGCCCTTGCCGTAGCAGAGGCCGCAGGTACGGTTTGGCGCGGTAAAAAAGTAGAACTTAACCCGACCAAATGGGATTGGGTTAAAAATACCGGCTATAAAAAACCTGCTGCCCGCCATATGCAGACTGTAGACGGGGAAATGGCCGGTGGGAATAAACCGCTGGAATCAAAAAATACTGTAACAACGAATAATTTTTTTGAAAATACCGGTTATACAGAGAAAGTATTAAGGCAAGCATCGAATGGTGATTATCATGGTTTTCCGCAATCAGTAGATGCTTTTTCTGAAAATGGAACAGTAATACAAATAGTTGGCGGAGATAATATTGTAAGGCATAAACTTTATATCCCTGGATCTTATAAAGGAAAAGATGGAAATTTTGAATATATCAGAGAAGCAGATGGAAAAATTAATCATAGATTATTTGTCCCTAACCAACAACTTCCTGAAAAATAGTAGATAGAGATTAATATGTTAAATGAAATTTTTGAAATTTATTCGAGACAAGGGGAATCTTTGATAGGAATTGGAATTAGAGAAGCCGCATTACCCGTCCCCACTGCAATAGATATATTAAATTTATTTATAAATGAAAGAATACTTGTATTGGGGGGAGATATTTATATCAAGAAAGATAATTATTTTTATCAAACATATGATAATTGGTATTACGAGGGAAGTAATTTATTTAACAGTATCAACAAAGCAATGCATTATTTATCTCAAATAAAATTAGAGAATGCATACGTGTCTTTTGTTTTGAAATTTATCTAACAAAGGAAGCACAAGAATAGGTTTATAGTAAAACATCAAGATGTTGAAAATGCTAGGTTTTAACCTAACCTACGCTGACCGGATCAGATACAGCCGCTCAGCAGACTCTACAAGGTATTAATGATTTAGGAAATTTAAGTCCGGAAGCACAACTTGCCGCCGCGAGCCTATTACAGGACAGTGCCTTTGCGGTAAAAGACGGCATCAATTCCGCCAGACAATGGGCTGATGCCCATCCGAATATAACTGCAACAGCCCAAACTGCCCTTGCCGTAGCAGAGGCCGCAGGTACGGTTTGGAGAGGTAAAAAAGTAGAACTTAACCCGACTAAATGGGATTGGGTTAAAAATACCGGCTATAAAAAACCTGCTGCCCGCCATATGCAGACTTTAGATGGGGAGATGGCAGGAGGAAACAAGCCAGTTGTTAAATCTATTAGACCAACTACGCGAGATGAATTACGTCAAGCATTGCAAGAACAAGGTTTTAGACGTACTGGTTCAGATGCGGCTCAATATGAAACATGGAAAGGTCCTGATGGCGTGAAAATAGATATTCGTCCAAATGGAGAGGTTATAAGAACCCAAAGAGTGCCGCGAACCGATGGTGTACAGGGAAAATATCCGCAACGACAAGATTATGAAGGCAATCCATTGCCAAATAATCATCATCATTCTGGATATTTTGTCAAATGAAAAAAAATATTTTTCACAATGTAAGCCTTTATGAAATAATCTTTTCCGATAATGGAAATACCCTTACATTATCTTTTACAGATACAATTGAAGGTAATTATTTCGGATATATCAAATGCAGTAATATTTTGAATTTTAAATTAGATACAAATAATTTCGTAGATTATGAGGATAAGGAAGATAGCTTGTTTCCCTTGTTTATACCCGAAATAGAGCTATATAAATACCAATTTTATAGTGAAATTATTATTGATGTAGGGATTATTATAAAAATATCTGCTGAAACAATTAATTTTGAGCCACTGGGAAAATAGTAACTGCTTTCCCAGCAGCCGTAGCAACTGTATTTTTACCCGACGGGGTAAAAATACAGTTGCTACATCTCTGCGCAGCAGACTCTACAAGGTATTAATAATTCAGGAAAATTAAGTCCGGAAGCACAACTTGCCGCCGTGAGCCTATTACAGGACAGTGCTTTTGCGGTAAAAGACGGTATCAACTCTGCCAGACAATGGGCTGATGCCCATCCGAACATTACAGCTACTGCCCAAACTGCCCTTGCCGTAGCAGAGGCCGCAGGTACGGTTTGGAGAGGTAAAAAAGTAGAACTTAACCCGACTAAATGGGATTGAGTTAAAGATACCGGCTATGAAAAACCTACTGCCCGCCATATGCAGACTGTAGACGGGGAAATGGCTGGGGGAAACAAATCATTAAAAATAGGGACACAATCTGTTGAAAAATCAACCGGTCGTACAATACCTAATAATTTAAAGGAACAATTAGCAATGGAAGAAGTTAAGGCAAACCCACAGGGCAAAACTCCTGCGAGAATACCTCCTATGTCCGATACTAAAAATGGTTGGTTGGCAAAAGACGGCTGGGTTAAGCGCGTTCAAAATATAAACAAAGTTGAGATACATTACATTGAAAATACAAGAACCAGTGAGAAAACAGATTTCAAGTTTAAGGATTAGCCATGTTTTTAGATGATGTAAATGTTTTTTTAGATGATTTAAATACCAATCCAATCACTGACGAATGGTATATGTCCAATTTTGCCGATAAACATATTAAAATTTTGGAAAGTTACGAAGCCTTTGATATTCTAAAACAATTTGTTGATTACATGATTGAAGAATATGATGAAAAATCAGAATATGAAATCATGGAAATATTGAGACAATTAAAATATCAAGCAGATACCAACGAAAAATTTTATACAAATACACAGAAACAGAAAATTGTAGAATTATATAAACAAGAAATTAGTCAGGATATTTTAAATGAAATCTTTAGATAAACTATCAATATAGAAGAAAATCCTTGGAAAAAATAAAATGATAATCAAACATAATGGAAATATACATAAAATAGCCAGAATGACTGGAAATAAAAATAATGGGGCTGTCCTAGATAACTAGGGAAATTCAAATTAAGTTAGAATTATCCCTATGAGAAAAAGCCGTCTAAGCCGGTATAAACAAAATAAACTCATTGA
>NZ_QNRU01000062.1 GCF_003315235.1 Neisseria gonorrhoeae
CGCAATCCGAAATACAAAGAAGAAATGGATGCCAAAAAGCCGGAAGAGATTTTATCGTTGAAAGTCGATGCCGATCCCGACAAATACATAAAGGCAACCGGATATCCCGGTTATTCCGAAAAAGTAGAAGTCGCACCCGGAACAAAAGTGAATATGGGGCCCGTCACGGACAGGAACGGGAATCCCGTTCAGGTTGCCGCAACATTCGGCAGGGACGCGCAAGGCAACACCACGGCGGATGTACAAGTAATCCCGCGTCCCGACCTCACGCCCGCAAGCGCGGAAGCACCTCACGCACAGCCGCTGCCCGAAGTATCGCCCGCCGAAAACCCCGCAAACAACCCGGACCCCGATGAGAACCCCGGCACGCGCCCCAATCCCGAACCCGACCCCGATTTGAATCCCGATGCAAATCCCGATACGGACGGACAGCCCGGAACAAGCCCCGATTCCCCGGCCGTTCCGGACCGCCCAAACGGCAGGCATCGCAAAGAAAGGAAAGAAGGCGAAGACGGCGGGCTTTCGTGCGATTATTTTCCGGAAATCCTAGCCTGTCAGGAGATGGGCAAACCTTCGGACCGCATGTTTCACGATATAAGCATACCGCAGGTTACAGACGATAAAACATGGTCTTCACATAACTTTTTACCGTCTAACGGCGTATGTCCGCAGCCGAAAACCTTTCATGTTTTCGGCAGGCAATATCGGGCAAGCTATGAACCGTTGTGCGTGTTTGCCGAAAAAATCCGGTTTGCCGTACTGCTCGCCTTTATCATTATGTCGGCTTTTGTCGTTTTCGGTTCGTTGGGGGGGGGAATAAATGCCATTACTTTCCGGCCTGATTCCACTTTTAGGCATACTTCTGAAAATGCTGATTGTCAGAATCATCCTTGCAACAGGTCTGACATTCGTAACCTATGCCGGGTATCTCGCCGCACTGGAAAAGTTCAAAGGCTACACGTCAAATGCGATCAATTCCATGCCTTCCGACATATTGAACCTTCTTTTAATTTCGGGATTCGGTCAGGGGTTGGGCTACCTGTTCGGCGCATTCTCGTTCTTCATTGGTATGCACGCATTCAAAAAACTGACGTTTGTCTTTCCGGGATGAGGTAGAAACATGATTTATCTGTTTACGGGAAACATGGGGGCAGGCAAAACCCCCCGCGTCGTCTCTATGATTTTGAACAACGAAGACGGATTGTTCAAAATGAAATTGGAAGACGGCACGGAGGCAGACCGGCCGCTTTATTTCTGCCATATCGACGGATTGGACAAACGAAAATTCAATGCCCGCGAACTGGCGGAAGGGCAAATCATGTCCGCCCCGCTTCGTGATGTCATACCGGAAGGCGCGGTGCTGATTGTTGGCGAAGCGCACTACACTTACCCGGTACGCGCGGCAGGCCGTCCCGTTCCGCCCTATATTCAGGAACTGACAGAACTCCGCCATCACGGGCATACCGTCATTTTGATGACGCGGCACCCGAGCCAACTTGATATATTCGTCCGCAACCTTGTTTCAAAGCATGTACACCTTGAACGCAAGGCAATCGGCATGAAACAGTATTATTGGTATAAATGCGTAACCTCGTTGGACAATCCCGCGGGCGTAAGCGGCGTAGAAGCCGCAAATTGGAAACCGCCTAAAGAAGCCTTCAAATACTATAAATCCGCAAGCCAACACCAAAAGTTCAAGAAAAAAGTGCCTTGGGCGGTTTGGGCGTTGATTGCGGTTGTAGGGTTTGTAGGCTGGAAAAGTTACGGCATGTTTCAAGTTTACAGCAAAGCCACAGACAGCCGGATTGAGCAGGAAGCGCAAAAAGAAAGCGTTGTGCAGACGATGACGGAGCAGACGGCATCATCAGAAACAGCGCCTTTTGAGCATTCCGACAATCTGAAACCTGAAGACTTTGTGCCGACTTTGCCCGAAAAGCCCGAAAGCAAGCCTATTTATAACACAGTCCGACAAGTAAAAACCTTTGAGCAAATCGCCGGATGCATAGACGGCGGAAAATCAGATTGCACATGCTATTCAAATCAAGGAACACCCTTGAAAGAAATAACAAAGATAATGTGTAAAGAATATGTGAAAAACGGGTTGCCTTTCAATCCTTACAAGGACGAACGGCAAAGGACGGAACAGGCGGCACAGTCCGCGAAAGCGGACAAGCCCCAAGTTCTCGTAATGGGCGGAAAGCCGTAGCAAAATCTCATGTACGACAACTGAAGAGCGCGGAAAACCGTTTGAAGGAATCGGCGGCGGAGTCGTAAAGCAGAAAGTTCTTTTTAAAATCATATTCTGAATACTAAATCTGAGGATGTCATGATTCACAAACCAAGATATATCAAAATTGTAGATGAAAACGGGGATTTCACACGTGTTCTCCGTCTCCATAAGTTCCCGGACACGTCGAAAGTTTTTTATTTCGAGCCTATGTTCTGGCTTAAAGATGGTCGGCTTGCCCGGAAAGACAGTTTGTTTGAAGTTGATTACATTTACGGTGCAGACGGTTGCGGGTTCTTGCCGTCAAATTTAACGGAGTTCAGAAAATATTGCCGGAAAAAGCACCAAAAGTTTAAGGACGATGAAGTTTTAGTAAACCGTTACGCGGTCGATTTTTTGGGTGCGAAGGAACCCCCATATGACGACCGCCATGTGACTTCAGTCAAATATTTTGTTTGATAAAACCAAAATCACAAATTCAGCCACTACACCTCAGGATGGCTTGGGCGGAGTGAAGGGGGTTAACTGCTAGAATGGCTGTTTTTTTTTGGGCGTATCTCAGTCCGGAATCGCTTCGTTCGGGGGTTGTAGGTGCAGGAAAATAGGGCGGAAAAAAGGAAAAGGGGGAAGCTTTGTAAAGATTGGGCGCGCTTTTTGCCAAATCTTTACGAATACCCCCTTTTCCTTTTTTATGAACTGTTTTTCAATACCGCAAACCCACTAACGGAGTGATTCCGGACTGAGATACGCCTAAAAAAATCAGACATTCGGGTCGCAACAGGAATCTTTACCAAAACCAGTAACCCTAATAAAATAAGACACGGCAAAGGAATAGCTAACCCTTGCCGAAACCGTCCAGCCTGAACAAACCACAAACTTAAAGTTTGATGACGAGAATAGGCGGGCGGTTTTCTTGTTTGTGAAATTGAGTAGTATCAAAGAACACAGATTCTGAATA
>NZ_QNRU01000063.1 GCF_003315235.1 Neisseria gonorrhoeae
CAGCCGCATCATGATGCCGCACGTCAGGGCTTCGTCTTCCGATACCTTTGCGCCCGACAACATCCGGGCGATGTTTTCTTTTTGCGCTTTTGACCGGGCGGACAGCCGGTTCCGGTCAACGTTTCTGACCGTCCCGGCGCGTTTGACGGCGCGTTCCTGCCGCGTTGATTCCTTCGCCGCGCGTTTGGCGGCAAGCATCTGTTTTGCCGTCGGTTTTGTTGCTACTGTTTGCATTTTGTTTTCTCGATTTTTTGATGCCGTTCTCTCAATGCCCAATCATAAAGCTGTATCTCTCACGAGGTCGCCGAATTTAAATTGATAGTTCATGTCTTGTTCCATTAATATCAAACGCAATCTTCAAACACCTCAATTACATTTTTTAAATCGCTAATACCATAATTTATTACATCCTTTAGAAATTCCAAAGAGGTATCCGCTTCGTCTGCTTTATCCCTAATTTCGTCTATATAACCCTCTAACGATTCAGGCTCTTTTAATGCTTCTTTGCATAAGTTATCTATTACCCTTAATGCGTTTTTTACATCTTCCAAATAGCTCATTTTTTGCTCCTTAACTCAAAATGGGATGCTGTCGTCAACATCTTCTACGGTTTATCTAATCTGCAAATTCTGACGCTCTTCAATCTTCGCGCCTGCTACTTGCCGACCGCTTTCAATCGCTTTTCTGATGGCGGTTTTGTCCGGTTCGGTTTTGACGGCCTCACGCATAAATTCGGCAGGGATTTGTGCTTCGTCTAAGATCACGACGGCTTCGGATTTGCGGAACGAGGCTTTAAAAGTGCCGTCGTCCGCTTTGATTTCGGTAATGCCCGCCGCCTGCATATTTCGTGCCAAGTAGTCTTTCAGGCTTTGATTCCGCGCTTTTGCCGCCTTGAGCTTCCCGGTCATCTGCCTGATGTGTTCATCAAGCATTTTTTCCGTGATTTCTTGGTTTTTAATATAAGCGATAACGGATTGCGCTTTGACCTCGAACTGCCCGATAACGGCTTCCAGCGTGCCTTCGCGCTCGGTTTCGCTGTCAAAGTAGTAATCCAGCGCCGCCTGTACGTCTGCCGCGCACCGGTAGAGTGTGAGGGCGGTCATTGTGCCCCTCCCTCATATTCGGCAACCGCTTCGCCAAGCGCGGCGTGTATGGCGTATGCCTGTTCGATGTTGATGAATAGGTCGTCGCTGCCGATGGTGATGTTGATGTATCCCTGTTCGGGATTGGCGGCGGCGCCAATGGTTTTCCCGTCCCATTGGGTCAGGTCGATGTTTGCCATTTTTTTATTTCCTTTCTCTGTTGCCGTCCGAAGCAGTTGCAAACTAAAAATCGACTACTGCTTCAGAGTGCGGAGCCCGCCCGTAGGGCGCGGCGTTTGTTTGCGGTTTTCCGTCCGGTTTTACGCCCTGACGGCGGGCTTAATTAAAAGGGATGTCGTCCTCGATGTCTTCGGCAGGCGCGGCATTGCCTTGGGGGTGTTCCGGCCGCCCTTCCGCCGCTTGGGCCTGTTTCTGCGGCGGCGCCGGCGGTTGGCGGCCGTTTACGGCTTCGGCATATTCCGGGCTTTTGGCAATCTGCTCCCTCAGTTTCTCGTTCAGGAGGCCGTAATTCGCCCAATCGGGGTCTGACAGGTCGAAGGCAAAAACGGCGTTGTCCGGCTGTTTCGGGGTGTAGCTCTTCATCTTGTTGCTGATGGCGGAAATGTTGGCATAGGTGGTTTTGCCGTCGCTGCTTTCTTGGTGGGCGATACTCAACAGGCAGGGCTTGCCCAAAATATTGCGCAAATCGAAGTTGTCGCGTTCTTCCGGTGTAAAGTCCCTTCCGCGCCAGCTTTTGAGGTCTGTTGCCAGTTGGCTTTTGCTGTGCAGGCTGGCGGTGTATCGGCGGCTGATGAGGTAGGGCCTGCCGTCCGACATCAGCATTTCCGGATCGCCTTCAGGGTCGATTTCCCACTGCACTAAAATTTTGTGCTGCCGCTTTTGTTCGTTTTGGTACTCGACAAGCTGCGTACCCAAATCGATGATGCGGATGCAGGTGGCGTGATGGCTGCCTGCCGGGCATGGTTTGAAATTGCTTTCGTCTTTCACACTTAAAATCAATGACATTTTCGGTCTCCTGTTAAAGGTCGTTTCGTCTATCGGTCTCGCGCTGTTTTATGCCTTGCGCGGCGGCGTTATCTGATAATGCTTTTAATGTGGCCTTCTGCCTGTTTTTCGGTCATCCGCCGTGTTTCGGCGGTTTCCGGGCTTTGCCGGTATTTGATTTCTTCGGGGCTTGGTCCGTACGGCTCTGTTTCTCCGCCGCCGTTATAAGCGGTTTCGGGATGGAAGCTCATTCTTTACCCTCCGGCACTTCCGCATCGCCGTGCACCCGCCGGCAACCGGCTTCTTCCCCCGCATTCAGATGCCGCTCTTCCAGCCAGATCTCGGCGCTCAATTCGTCAACTTCCGCCTGCTTTTGAGCCAACGCCATGCGCATTGCCGCAATATCGGCGGGTTTTCCCTTTGCCGTACGGCTTCCGCCTCCCTTGGCGAATCCGAAGGCATAGCCCGCCGCCAATACCGCCGCCAATACCGCCAACTTAAACGCAATATTCCTTGTCTTCATTTCTATTTCCTTAATTTAAAAGGTTTTAATTGCGCACCGCGTCCGCTAAGGATGGTACAGACCGTGCGCCGTCGGGGTTATTTGCGGCTAAAATCTACAAAAACCGCCGCCGTGCCCACTCCCCGGCTGACGGCGCGGCATTCCTATGCCCGCTATGAATTTGCCAGCCTGCCGATGTTCTCCGCCAGCGCGAACCATTCCCGCTCGTCTATGGCGTAGTTCATCGCGGCTTCGGTATCTTTACCGATACGGGAAGCATCTTCCGTAAGGTACGTTTCCCAATCCTCCTGGCTGTAAGGTTCGCCGTCCGCATCGCGGACAAACTCCCGCGCCGATTTTTTGGCAATCTCAATCAACCCGGATTCGTGCAGGATTCGGTTTTCCGCCTCCCAACCGTCCAAAGCCTGCCGCATATCCTCCCG
>NZ_QNRU01000064.1 GCF_003315235.1 Neisseria gonorrhoeae
GCCCGCAGCATTCACCGTTTCGCCGTGCCGTTGCCCCGCTTTGAAGTTCGATACTTCATCGCTTTGTGCTATCCCCGGCTTGGCAGATATAGCTTCGGGCGGTTTGTTTTCCAAAGGGTTGTTTGTTTCGATGGGTGTAGTTTAGTAAACACTTAACATCTAGTCAAGTAAAATGTTTAGTGATTATTTAATAAATACTGAACATTTTGATTATTAAAAGAATTTATTTTTGAGATTTCGCAGGCGCAAAAAAAACCGCCTATTAAGGCGGTTGTTTAGGAAAGAATGCCCTCTGCGCGTGTAGGGTATTTCGATACTTGCGTTTATTATATCATATGATATAATAAACTCATAGATTAGGAAATGAAGAAACCCCGTATCAGCCGATACGGGGCAACCTGAAAGAGAAAGGAGGCAATGTGATTAAGAAAATCCTAATCTGTGTGATTTTGTATTTCCTTGCAAGCTCCCCAGCGTGGTAGGGAAATACAAAACAAGTGATTAACGATTAACCATTTGCAGGGCAGTTAAGGAGGCTGCCCTTCCTCTTATCTTTCCCATACTCTACTATAAGGATTTAAAAATGGCAAATTCCAACAGCGGGCATTCTAAAAAATTGCGCGCGGCAACGGCGGCGGCGGCGACAAAGGCAAAACTGGCAAGCGGCGAATACCGGCAGTTTTCAGTGCAGGGGCGTGCCGAAGACGTGGAGCTTATCCTTGCCGCCGTGGAAAAAGCCGGGGGCAGCCGCGTACAGGCTTTGGCAAAGATTTGCAGGCGGTATCTCGAGGGGCTGTCTTAAGGGGGGTAAGACAAGGTTATTTGGGAATATCGGGCAGGATAAAAGGCGGGTGTCTGTCAAAACCGATGATTTTGATAAAGCCGTCGCAAAGGGTATAGTGAAGGATATAGGCGGATGTCAAATCGCCATACCTGCCGCCGTTGTATTTGGGAATGCCGATGTGATAGTGCCAAAGGTTGTGCCGTTGGGCAAATCGGACTTTTTCCAGCCATTTAGGATCGTCTGCCGGTACGTTGTCGCTGGATTTGTTCCTGCCGGGTAACCCTGATAAGCCGTTCTGTTGGACGTGTGCGATAAATTCCGCAATTTTTCTGCGGTCTTCTTTGGGGTAGTTTTTCAACGCTCTTTTGAAGTCTTCGCCAAGCAGCACCTGCATTTACTGCTCCAACCATTTTTCCAAGTCGTCGGCGCTGTTGAAATGCGGGACGCTGACAAAGCTGTCTTCAACGGCTGTTTTGAGTTTTTCAAGATTGAAATTGTAATCCGTCTGCGGCAGCGCATGGCGGAAATATTCCCCCATCAGCGCAATCCCTATGACTTCGCCCTGCCGGGTCTGTATCCACGGCGCTTCCTGATGGGTTTTATTGCGTAATGCCCAAGCGGTGTAGCAGCCCTGCTCTTTACGGACACGGTTGAGGACAACCAACTCTTCGTCCGCATATTTGTCCGGTTCGATATGGGCCGCAGGCAATGGGCTGCCGCCGTATTTTTTGTAGGTGCGGTAAATGCAGGGGACTACCGGACCGTGCTGCCAGTGTTCGATATTTTCGGCAAACAGGGGGCGGTTAAGTATGGCAAGGGCGTAGCCTTGTGCGTAATACAGGAGTTTTTGAAGTTTGAGATTGGAGATTTGCTCCCCGTCCTCTTCTTCAAAAGGGGAAAGGAAGAAATCTGCCACGTCGTACGCGTTCAGCATTTTCTGTTTCCGTTGTTATTTTTCTGTATATTAAGGCCGCCGGTCCATTATTTCAAGAAATAATTTGTGCAAATTATCCGGTATCGGCAGGCTGTCCGCGCCGTCGGCATATCGGGCGGATATATTTGAAAAATACTTGCCCTGCCGTTTCAGACGGCATCAATCCAACACGCTCCACCAAAATACCCTGCCGATAACGGACAGGCTGTCCAAAGGGGCGGTTTCGTCGGGATAGAAGCCGCTGTTGTGGCTGCGTATCAGCACGCTGTTGCCGGGCTGCCGTATCAGGTATTTGACGCGGAACATGCCGTCTTGGGCAAAGGCGTATATTTTGCCGTCGCGTATGGCGGTTTCGCCCGTATCTACGGCGATTGCCGCGTCTTCTGCGATTTTTTCCTCCATGCTGTCGCCGGTCAGGGTGCAGCAGAAGACGTTGTCGGGGTTGATGCCTTTGCGCCTTAACGTTGATTTGCCGAACGGCAGGCGGTAGCCGTTGTAGTCGGGGATTTCATACGCGCCCGCCCCGCCTTTGAAGCAGCTCTCTTTGAGGTAGGGGACGAAAACATAATCATCGTCGGGCAGCGGGTCGTTACTGCTCCACATCATCGGGCGGTGGATGTCTTTGACTTCGTGCGGCAGGTCGGGGTTGATGAGGACGGGCGTTGGTTCGCTCGGAACGGAATCCAAGTACAGACTGCCCATCCCATATTCTTCTTCAAGCCGTCTGCTTACCTTTTCGCCAAAAGATGCTTTACCGCTCATCAATTGAGATAAAAGGCTTTTGTCTTTAACCGGCAACTTTTTATTTTCAAAGAATCTTTTTAAATTATCGATACGGATGGCCTTCAGATCTCTATTAGTCATTTTCGCGCTCCATTCAGATTGGGATTCAATTTTATTTAGTTTCTGCTAAACAAACAAATATTAAATTTTCTTGCCTATGCGTTTAATATTTGCTAAACTCATTAAATATTTACGGTGAAACTACAGAATGACTCATTCAGAATTTATTAAAACGCTGTCAGAACAGCGTGGTGCAAAAACGGAATACGCTAAAAAACTTGGCTTATCCCTGTCTTTTCTATGGCAGATAGAAAACGGACGGGCAGTAACGCCAAAGCGTCTTTATAAAGACGTTATGTTGTTGACAAAAAATAAGGTTTCTATTTCTGAATTAATTTCGGAGTTCAGGGTTTGTCCCAAATAAAAAGCCCGTCGGGTCAGATGTTAATTGATATAACCGAATTGAAGCGGAAGTCATCCGCAATTTACCGGAAAGGAAAAAAATGAAGA
>NZ_QNRU01000065.1 GCF_003315235.1 Neisseria gonorrhoeae
GCCGACCGGCAATACTGCGCTATCAGCTTTGCATCCTGTTTGTCTGTTTTGGTTCGCTTGAACCTGCTTTCTGCATACTTGCTTATTTTCAGCGGGTTCACTACGTAAACGCTGTAATACTGCGCGAAGTAGTCGGCAACTTCTTCATAATAGTTTCCCGTTGCCTCCATACAGATATGCAGATTCTGACATCCCAAGCTTTTCAACCGGTCCGAAAACTGATTTAAACCTTTTGAATCGTTGTCAAACTTTGCCGAATATTCGGCATTGCCGACCATGGCGGATGCGTCAAATGTCAGCTTGGATATGTCTAATCCTACGGCGTTACGCATGGGATTACCCTTATATGCGGATATTTGCCTGCATATTCGTCGCAAATCTTCCCGCAGCCGTCCGGCGAACCGTCATCGACCAAAATCATTTCATAATCGGCAAAATTTTCGGCAAGCACGGAATCCACGCAGCAGCGAAGGTATTTTTCCACATTGTAAATAGGGACGATGATAGAGAAAATCATAAATATCAATACGTTGTATTAAGATGTTTGCGCGTATGCCTCAAACCCGCGCTCGCAATGCGTTTGCATCCGCACCCTGCAACTTGATAAAACTTATTGCTTTATCAAGCTATGGAAACCTGTTTCCCGAAAGACGGCGCAGGATGCCCGTTCCCTGCAACTTTGCCTTATTCCGACATCAAATGCCCCAGCTTGTCTGCTTTGGTTTGGAGATAACGCTCGTTTTCCAGATTTTCCCCGACGTGCAGGGGAATGCGTTCGACCACGTTAATCCCCGCATCTTTCAGGGTTTGGATTTTTTCGGGGTTGTTGGTCAACAGTTTGACCGAGCGGATGCCCAGATATTCGTAGATAGATTGCGCCAAACGGAAATCGCGGGCATCGACGGGCAGCCCGAGTGCCAAATTGGCTTCAACGGTATCCATACCTTGTTCTTGCAGATGATAGGCGCGGATTTTGTTAATCAGCCCGATGCCGCGTCCTTCCTGACGCAGATAGACGATGATGCCGCGCCCCTCTGCCTGTACCGCCCTCATTGCCGCTTCAAGTTGCGGTCCGCAGTCGCATTTTCTCGAGAACAGCGCGTCGCCCGTCAGACATTCGGAGTGGATGCGCGTCAACACCGGATTGCCGTCTGAACAATTGCCGACGGTCAGCGCGACGTGTTCCTGCCCGTTTGCCTCTTCAAAACCGTGCATCGTAAATACGCCCCATTCGGTCGGCAGACGGCAGGAAGCGACATGGTCTAATAATTCAGACATTTTCATCTCCTTCTGCGGCAGTGATGCCCAAAAGTTGCTTCAAAGGTTCGGACAAAGCCAAGGCAAGAGCCACCCATTCCGCCTGCGCCGCCGTATCCGCACACTCTGCGCATTCAAATTCCACATGAACCACGCCCAATACACCGCCGCTCTCCGTGCAAACGGGAATGGAAATTTGCGCCGCCGAAGCATGATTGCGTTCTCCCGAAAGCTCACCCAAATTCAACCAACGGCGTACATCCGAGGCAACATTCATCCAACCGCTTTGCGCCGAACGGCAGGCAAGCGAAACATCGGTAATATTTCCATCCTGCTCCCATATGTTTTCCAAACCTTCGCCCTGTTGGGACAGGCACACCAGCCGGAGGGCGGCGTTTTCAGACGGCATCAAGGCATAAACCGCCGCGCTCCGCACACCTGTCGAGCGTGAAAACACCGAATCCAAAGCCATAAAAAGCCGTTTCAGGGCATCTTCGCGGACATCATCGCACGGCAGGTAATCGGCAAGTTTCCAACCCTCATCATTGCACCACAAAACAGAACGGTCAATCGAAGCCATCCCCATATCCATTACCGTCTGCGCCGTCAGATACGCCGCCCGAACCTCGTCAAGCGGCAGCTTCAAACCCTGAGTCAGCAGAAAATCCTTAATCAAAGCAGCAGGCATACCCAAATTCCGTCAATAAAAACAAAAAACCGCCCGATTCCGATGCCAGGCGGACGAATAGCGGATTTTACCGCTGCAAAGCATAAGCCTCAACTATTACGTCCAAAGCCTTGCGCAATCGGACAAAATCTGTATAATCTCCACCCTTATGCGGACGTGGCGAAATTGGTAGACGCACCAGATTTAGGTTCTGGCGCCGAGAGGTGTGAGAGTTCGAGTCTCTCCGTCCGCACCAAAATTTTTATATCTTTCATAATGTTATATACCACTTGGTGCAAATGTGGTGCAAATCACATCATCGGGCGTTTTTCTTTTTGGCGGTCTAGCCATCCTTCGACTTCTTCTTTTTTCCACCAAAAACGTTTCTTCGATACGGATATTCGCGCGGGGAAATCCGGACGCGGTGCGTACCGCTCTAAAAATGTACGCTTTTTTACGGATAAAATATCTGCGCATTGCTGCGGGTCTAGGTATTCGCTATCCATTTAAAACCTCCAAACTTAATTATATTTACGCCGCCTGTTTTTTCCGCTTCCGGCGCGCTTCGGCATCCGGTACCGGCTCGGATTCTTTGATGGCGCGGACGTAGTGTTTCCACGCGGCCGTTTCGAGGGCGGCTTTGAAGCGGCAGGCGGTTTGTTGCAATAGGCGCAGTTCGCCGCCCGTGATGTATTCGGCGTAGCCGCCGGCTTTTTTACGGTTGTTGTGTCCTTGAAACGTCATGGGTTTTCGTCCGTTCTTTGGCTTGTCCG
>NZ_QNRU01000066.1 GCF_003315235.1 Neisseria gonorrhoeae
CGTACTGCCTGCGGCCCGCCGCCTTGTCCTGATTTTTGTTAATCC
This sequence comes from Neisseria gonorrhoeae, assembly GCF_003315235.1. Classification (GTDB taxonomy): domain Bacteria; phylum Pseudomonadota; class Gammaproteobacteria; order Burkholderiales; family Neisseriaceae; genus Neisseria; species Neisseria gonorrhoeae. The sequence goes on from NZ_QNRU01000066.1 coordinate 46, forward strand.
GCTATAAAGACCGTCGGGCATCTGCAGCCGTCATTCCCGCGCGGGCGGGAATCTAGGCCGGTCGGTGCGGAAACTTATCGGGAAAAAAGGTTTCTTGAGATTTTACGTCCTGGATTCCCACTTTTGTGGGAATGACGTGGTGCAGGTTTCCGTACGGATGGATTCGTCATTCCCGCGCAGGCGGGAATCCGGTCCGTTCGGTTTCAGTTATTTCCGATAAATTCCTGCTGCTTTTTATTTCTAGATTCCCACTTCCGTGGGAATGACGGCGGAGGGGATAAGTTCTTGCAATCTAAAATTTCGTCATTTCTATAAAATAGCAAACCGAAACAGAAACTTAAAAACAGAAACCTGAAACAGCAACCTGAAACCCCGTCATTCCCGCGCAGGCGGAAATCCGGCGGGCCGTAGGGTGTGCTTCGGCCCGCCATTTCCATCAATCCAACATGTCTACCGTTTTCATCGAATCCATCGAATCCGCCTTTTCGACCACCCGGCCCTACGCAACCGAACCGTCATTCCCGCGAAAGTGGGAATCTAGGACGCGGGGTTTGGGCAACCGTTTTATCCGATAAGTTTCCGTGCGGACAGGTCCGGATTCCCGCCTGCGCGGGAATGACGGGTTTCAAGATTACGGCATTTGCCGTTTCGGGTACAGGAAAGGGGGTTTTCGGGTAGAATGGCACTCTTTTATCCGGCTGTTGAAAAATATGTCTTCATCTGTTTCAAGTAAAACGCGCTATTGGGTATTGGCACTTGCCGCCATCGTGCTGGACCAGTGGTCGAAGTGGGCGGTGCTGTCGTCGTTTCAGTATCGGGAACGCGTCAACGTCATCCCTTCGTTTTTCGATCTGACGCTGGTGTACAACCCGGGCGCGGCATTCAGCTTCCTTGCCGATCAGGGCGGCTGGCAGAAATACTTTTTTTTGGTGCTGGCGGTGGCGGTGAGCGCGTATTTGGTACGCGCCATCTTGCGCGACGAGTTTGCAGCCCTCGGCAAAATCGGGGCGGCAATGATTATCGGCGGTGCGTCGGGCAATGTCATCGATCGCCTGATACACGGTCATGTCGTCGATTTCTTATTGTTTTATTGGCAAAATTGGTTTTATCCCGCCTTTAATATTGCCGACAGCTTTATCTGCGTCGGTGCGGTGTTGGCGGTGCTTGACAATATCGTCCATCGCAAAGATAGCAAAAAAACGTGAATGCCGTCTGAACACGGAATGCAAAACTTATGAACGGAAAAACCATCATCCTTGCCAATCCGCGCGGCTTCTGCGCCGGTGTGGATCGGGCAATCAGTATTGTCGAACGTGCTTTGGAAGAATTCGGCGCGCCGGTTTATGTGCGCCACGAAGTCGTCCACAACAAATTCGTCGTGGACAACCTGCGCGAAAAAGGCGCGGTGTTTATCGAAGACTTGGCGGAAGTGCCGCCGGGCGCGACACTGGTTTATTCGGCACACGGCGTATCGAAGGCGGTGCAGCAGGAAGCGGCGGAGCGCGGTTTCCGGGTATTTGATGCGACTTGCCCGCTGGTGACGAAAGTGCATAAGGAAGTCGCCCGACTGGATGCCCAAAACTGTGAAATCATCATGATCGGGCATAAGGGGCACGCCGAGGTCGAAGGCACGATGGGGCAGCTTGCACCGGGCAAAATGCTTTTGGTCGAAACGGTCGGAGATGTGGCAAAACTCGAAGTCAGAAACCCCGACAAACTCGCCTATGTCAGCCAAACCACGCTCTCGGTCGATGAAACCAAAGACATCATCGCCGCGCTGAACGCGCGTTTCCCCAATATCCGCAATCCGCACAAGGAAGACATCTGCTATGCGACGACCAACCGGCAAACCGCCGTCAAAGAGCTGGCGGAACAGTGCGACATCGTGATTGTGGTCGGTTCGCCCAATTCGTCCAACAGCAACCGCCTGCGCGAAGTGGCGGCATCGCGCGGAATCGATGCGTATATGGTGGACAACGCGTCCTACCTGCAACGCACGTGGTTTGAAGGCAAAAGCAAAGTCGGCGTAACGGCAGGCGCGTCCGCGCCCGAAGTGTTGGTGCGGGAAGTATTGGCAGCCATACGCGGATGGGGGCATGAAACCGTGCGCGAAGGGGGGGGCGCGGAAGAAAGCATCGTGTTCGTCCTGCCCAAGGAGCTGCGCCGCGAGGGCGAAACCAAACCCGATTTGTGCAAACGTTGACGCAGGCGTTAACGCAGGCATCGGATGTTTGGGCAACACAAATGCCGAGACCTTTGCAAAATTCCCCTAAAATCCCCTAAATTCCCACCAAGGCATTTAGGGGATTTCCCATGAGCACCTTCTTCCGGCAAACCGCACAAGCCATGACTGCCAAACACATCGGCCGCTTCCCGCTATCGGAGTTGGACCAGGTGATTGATTGGCAGCCGATCGAACAATACCTGATCCGTCAAAAAACCCGTTACCTCCGAGACCGCCGCGGCCGCCCCGCCCATCCCCTGTCGTCCATGTTCAAAGCCGTCCTGCCCGGACAATGGCACA
>NZ_QNRU01000067.1 GCF_003315235.1 Neisseria gonorrhoeae
GGCTTCGACGGTTTCGGCGGCATTGGGGTTTTCCTGTATCCACCGGTCAACGGCTTCGCGCGTATTTTTTTCAAAGCCCGCCACGCTGCCCAAGCCGCCGATGGCGGCGAATTTGCCCTCGGCGGGTAAGGGGGCGATGTTGCGCATTGCGGCTTTGTCTATGGCATAGCGCGTTCCGTACAGTATGTCGCCTATGCCCAAGGCTTCGCCCGCGCTGATAAAGGGGTTGAGCGCGCCGGCGGCGACGCCGTTGATAAACTCCATGCTGTTGCCCCAGCGGTCGAGCTTGGCATTGTGCTCGAACATTTTTCTGTTGGCTTCATCGGCGCGGTCGGAGAAATTGCTGCCGAGGTTGCTGTAATTGTCGGATATGCGTTGTCTGACGTCGCGGGTGTCGGTCGGATTGAGTTTGATGCTGCGGGCTACGCCGTTAACGTTATAGGTGTATTCGTCGCGTGCTCCCGTAGGTTTGGGGTAATTGCCGCCCTTCGGGCCGTCGTAGGCATCGGCGGGATGATGTTCGTGTCCTTCCCAGTTGAGCCGGTACACGGTAAAGCCTTCGTTGACGTTGCCTTTTTCTTCGCTCGCGCTGTCGGCGGCGTGGTTGTCGAAGGGGGCGTGTTCTTCGTGTCCGTGTCCTGAAAAGCGGGTGTGGTAGCCGATTGTGCCGTTGATGTTTGCCTGTTGGATAAGCAGGTTGCCCATCTGGTGGGTATAGTCTTGGATGACGTTGATTTTGCCGGTGCGGTCGGAAACGCTGCCGCGCGGGTCGCCGAAGAGGTGGTATTTGCCGCCGGGTTCGTAGTGCTGCCGTTGGGTGTTATCGGTAATGAACGGGTCTTGCGCCAAGTCCGCCGCGAGGGCGGGCTGTATGAGTGCGGCCGCCGCTACGGCGCAGGCGGCAAGGAGGTTTGTCAGTCTGCGCAGCGGTTTCACGGTTTATCCTCCTTTGCGGCGGCGGATGACTTCGTTGCCGACATCGGGGTTTTTACCGTTGTTTTGTTTGAAGTCGGGACGGTTTTGGGCGGTTGTGTCGCCGTAGGGGGTGATGTCGGAGAAATCGACCATCAGGCGGTCTGAGGCTTTGACGGTTTTGCCGACGCTGTAAGGTCCCATCCAGAGGGCGTATTGTTCTTGGTATTGGGATTCGTAGGCGGCGGTTTTAGGGGCAATCAGCAGTTTCCGGCTGTCGCGGTCGACGGCGAAATATTCGAGCTTGGTTTGGGCTTTAAGGGTTTCGGCGTTGTAGAGGTGCAGTTCGGTACGGCTGCGGACGGTGCCGAATACGTCGACGGTTACGAATACGTCGGTGTCGGCGTATTCGGGCGGTACGACTTCGATGCCGCGCAGGTAGAAGACGGTTTGGATGAGGTTGGTCAGGAAGGAAACGTCGCGGGGGTTGGCGAGCAGGGTTTCGTTGCGGTAGTCGCCCGTGCCGTTGACGGACAGTCCGGCGGAGCGTTCGCCTTTGCGTCCGTTGTTTTTCGTCAGGGCGGCGGCGGGGGCGTTTAAGACCGATGTGGAAGTGGTTACGCCGGAGAGCGCGTCGGATTTGGTGGTGGCGGTAGTGTCATAGGCGGGGTAGCTGTATCGGGTGGCGCTGTCGGGGTTGTTGTGGTAGCCGCCGCGTATCAGTGCGTCGATAGAGTAGCGTCCGCCGCTTATGTTGCCCGAACCTTGGTCGCCCATAACGGAGACGTAAAGGGCGGCTTTGCGTCCTTTCAGGGCGGACAAGTCCATTTCTTTGACGGCGGCGCGGGACGATGCGGCGACGAGTTCCTGTTCGACGGCAAAGCGTTTGCCGCCGCCGTGGGCGGGTATGCCGGTCAGTGTGCCGCAGGCGGTGAGTACGAGGGGGATGAGGAGGAGCAGGGTTTTCATGGCAGGGTTTGTTTTGTTTTGAACGGGTTT
>NZ_QNRU01000068.1 GCF_003315235.1 Neisseria gonorrhoeae
ACTGATATGGGAAAACGACCCCGATAAAAATTGGCGGGCTAACCGTATGGATGATATTCGCGGCATCGTCCAAGGTGCGGTTAATCCTTTTTTAACGGGTTTTCAGGGATTGGGAGTTGGGGCAATTACAGACAGTGCGGTAAACCCGGTAACCTATGCGGCAGCACGGAAAACTTTACAGGGTATTCACAATTTAGGAAATTTAAGTCCGGAAGCACAACTTGCCGCCGCGAGCCTATTACAGGACAGTGCTTTTGCGGTAAAAGACGGCATCAATTCCGCCAGACAATGGGCTGATGCCCATCCGAATATAACAGCAACAGCCCAAACTGCCCTTTCCGCAGCAGAGGCCGCAGGTACGGTTTGGCGCGGTAAAAAAGTAGAACTTAACCCGACCAAATGGGATTGGGTTAAAAATACCGGCTATGAAACAACTGTTACCCGAAAGACTTTAGATGGGCAAATAGCTGGCAAGAACAAGCCTATTAAACCTTCTTCAGGAGATTATGTCTTGCCGGTAGGCAGACAAATCATAGATCCTACTCGTACATCTTTTTCACAAGCTACAGTTAGCTATCAGAAGCGTGGTGCAAATTACAACTATGATTCTCTTGTAGCTGCAATGAACGAAAAAAAATCATGGGTTGGCGACAGGGTTGATGTTGTTAATATGCCTGATGGAGCACCTACTAGTATGGATAACACGCGTATTATGGCAGCACGTGAAGCAGGGGTAAAAGTGGAAGCGAATGTTCATAATTTTAATGACCGATTATCATCAAAAGAGAGAATCAGGTTTAAGCATGATGGTATTGAGCCTCAAACTTGGGGAGAAGCTATCCAGCTACGAATTAGAAAGCAAGAAACACAAAAAGGAGTTCCAGAAGGGTGGAGCAAAAGATTTCCTAACGGAAGTATTTATGATGTAAAGGTACTTAGGAAATGATAAAACAAAATAGTTTTGTTCCGTATCCTGAAGCAATGCTTCCTAAAGGATTTAAATATCCGCAAAGTTATTTAAAATTAGCTCAATCCACTCATGCCATTAACTACGATGAACAATATTCTTTTCCTTGGTGGTTTGAAAATGCAGAAAGCAATATATCAGAAGTAATTGACATTTATTTTGAAATAACTGGCATTCCAAACCTATTACCTTTTGCTAGAAACCAAGAGTGGGCTGCCTGTTTTGATATTTCAGATAAATCAGGTAATCCTAAAATTATAGTAGTTAATTTAGATAATACAAAATATTACGAGACTTTTGAAAATTTTGATACTTGGCTAAAAGAAGCTGAAAATGATGGTTGGTAGCAACCGTAGGTCGGATTCTCGAATCCGACATTTTTCAACAGCGGCATTTCGGAAACGATAGACGCGTCAAATATTTTTGTCGGATACAAGTATCCGGCCATACGGCAATCATACGGGTAACTCCGCCCCATCCGTAGAGGCTGATAACAGTCATGAGGGGTATGGATACAGCGATGAAGCAGTGC
>NZ_QNRU01000069.1 GCF_003315235.1 Neisseria gonorrhoeae
TTCTGTCCTTGTGGGAATCTTGTGGGAATGATGAAATTTTGAGTTTTAGGAATTTATCGGGAGCAACAGAAACCGCTCCGCCGTCATTCCCGCGCGGGCGGGAATCCGGACCGCTTGTTCGGCAAATGAGGGGGCGGATTGCGCGCCTGTCAGATAAAAACCGTGTTTAAACGGGTGGCAATGAGGTACATGCAGGGCCTTGAAGCGCAATCGATATATTATTTCCACCGGAACGGACGACCCCGCCCGCCTTGCAAACCCTTAAAAGACAAGCCGCCCGGGTTGATCCGGGCGGCCGTGGAAAATCACTTACCGCTTGATTTATTTGAAATTTAAGGCCTAATTTGCCTCATTTGGCATCAGATGACGTATCGCGGCAGGTTGACGGCAGGTGCTTGGTGTCGATTTCTTTGCCGTCTTTGGCGTCGGCAACGGTGTCGTCGTTGTCGCCGGTGCGCGTAACCGGCTGTCCGCAGAACCATTTTACCGAACCGTCTTGACGCCTGGCCCACAGGGAGAGTCTTTTGCCTTGGATTTCTTTGTTTACGCCGCTTGAAAGCATTTTGGCGGTAACGACGCCTTTTGCGACCGTAACGCTTTTAACATATTTGCCTTTGATGTCGGTGGGGGGGGAATGCCACGCCGGCAGAAGTGTTGTTTTCGGGCCATTCGCCGTGATTCAGGTAATATTCGGGTGTTTTTGTGCAACCGGCAGATGATTCATCGCGGCAGGTTGACGGCAGGTGCTTGGTGTCGATTTCTTTGTCTTTGCCGGCGGCGTTGGCGGTGCGCTTAACCGGCTGTCCGCAGAACCATTTTACCGAACCGTTTTCACGCTTGGCCCACAGGGATAGTTTTTTGTTTTTGATTTCATTGTTTACGCCGCTTGGTTTCATTTGGGCGGTAACGACGCCGTTTGCGACCGTAACGCTTTGAACATATTTGCCTTTGATTTCGCCGGCGGATGCCACGCCGGCATCACCGTTGTTTTCCGGCCATGTGCCGTGATTCGGGCAATACCCGGCAACGATGATTCATCGCGGCAGGTTGACGGCAGGTGCTTGGTTTCGATTTTTTTGGTGTCGTCGGCTTTGACGTCGTCGTTGGCGGCGTTGTCGTCGCGCGTAACCGGCTGTCCGCAGAACCATTTTACCGAACCGTTTTCACGCCTGGCCCACAGGGAGAGTTTTTTGCCTTTGATTTCATTGTTTACGCCGTCTGATTTCATTTGGGCGGTAACGACGCCTTTTGTGACCGTAACGCTTTGAACATATTTGCCTTTGATGTCGGTGGCGGAGGATGCCACGCCGGCAGAAGTGTTGTTTGCGGGCCATTTGCCGTGATTCGGGCAATACCCGGCAACGGCTGATTTTTTGGAAGTGTTTGAAATCGGCGCGTGGTGTTTCGTGCAAACGGCAGATGA
>NZ_QNRU01000070.1 GCF_003315235.1 Neisseria gonorrhoeae
AAAAAAAAAACCCCCCCAAAAAAAAAAAAAAACAACATATAAAAAAATTATGCCCCCTTCCGGGAGCAACCAATTCACAACACACCTCTCTTTATTTTTTTTTATAGAAAAAAAAAAAAAAAAAACCCCCCCCCCCCCCCCCCCGTCAATCGAAATAATTCCCGTATTTTAATGTCGTATTGTTCCTGTATATTTAGTGATGTGATAAGTATAGTTTATTTTTTGAGGTTTTTATGAATTTACCTTTTCGGGCAATGGTGTCTGATTTAGGTGGCACACTTTTAACACCTGAACATTTAGTGGGTGATCTTACCATTGATACTCTGAGAGTATTAGAGCAAAAAGGCGTAGATATTATTTTGGCAACAGGACGCAATCATACCGATATGTCATCCATTCTTGGAAAAATCGGTGCGGAACGTGCGGTTATGATTACATCAAACGGTGCTCGTGTACGGGATTTACAGGGTAATTTGCTTTATAGCAATAGTTTGCCTGAAGAATTAGTTCTCGAGCTTTACAAAACATCATATGTGGGAAATCTTATTCAGATACCAAGATTTTGTCGCCATCAATAAACCTCAAGGCATATCCGTCCACCGTTCCGGCGGCGAAGTCAGTCTGACGGCAACACTTGCGGCACAGTTGGGCGTAGAAAAGGTATGGTTGCTGCACAGGTTGGACAAGCAGGCCGGAGGCATATTGCTGTTTGCCCTTAATCCCCAAAGTGCCGCTGTTCTTGCCGCACAGTTTGCCGAAAGGAAAATGAAGAAAACCTATTTGGCTTTGTCCGACCGCAAACCGTCCAAAAAACAAGGATGGATAAAAGGCGGCATGGAAAAATCCAGGCGCGGGATGTGGAAGCTGACGCGCAATATGGAAAATATTGCCGTTACCCGGTTTTTCAGTATCCGCATCAGTGAAAAAATGCGGCTGTTCATCCTTGAGCCACATACGGGTAAGACACATCAGTTGAGGGTGGTAATGAAGAGTCTGGGCAGCTCTATATTTGGGGACAGCCTGTATGGAGGAACAGAATCCGAAACTATGTTCCTGTATGCGTGAAAAATACAATTTACCTATCAACAACAAGAAATCGAAATTACCGCACCTTTGAAAAATGCATGGCAGGCCGAAAATATCTCTCATGCACTGGAAGAATTTTATATGGCAAAAGCAGGTTAATAGATATAAATCAATTAAAACAATATGATAAATATTTTTATAAAATTTTTTCAAAAAACGGTTGACCGCAAATCTCTTTAAGCGTATAGTTCAGTTCGTCCGTCGCTGCCGAAGCGACGGACGAACTGAAAAGTATAGCACGGAATGTCGGAAATATCGAGAGATATCTTAGACAGGCGGAAGGAATACTTTATAATTTCGCAACGCTCTTT
>NZ_QNRU01000071.1 GCF_003315235.1 Neisseria gonorrhoeae
TGAACTGCACCCCAAAAAGTCGGACAGTTTAATCAAGCGGCTTTCAGGGACTGAATTCTGTACTGAACAGGGCTCAGTCCTTTTAATTTCAACTTGATTCTATCGTTGTTGTAGTAACGGATATATTCGTGCAGTGCCGCTTCCGATTCGGTAACGGAATCATATTTGCACGTATGGAAACATTCCGATTTCAACGTTCCGAAGAAACTTTCCATTGCCGCATTGTCCAAGCAGTTTCCCTTGCGGGACAGACTCTGAACCAGACCGTTGCCTTTCAACTGCTTTTGATAAAAAACATCTGATATTGCCAACCTTGATCCGAATGCAGCATCGGCTTTTCAGACGGCCCCGGTTTCTCCGGCGCACCTTTCAGTATCTCGCCGGCCAAATCGAAAGTCGGGCGGGTTTGAATACGGTAACTGACGATTTCCCCGTTAAACAAATCCATAATCGGAGAAAGGTATATCTTTTCTCCGCCTACATCGAACTCGGTAACGTCCGTTACCCATTTCTCATTCGGCTTTTCTGAATGGAAACAGCGTTGCAGGATGTTCTGCGCAACTTTGCCGACTTCTCCTTTGAACGAGCGGTATTTGCGCCGCCGTATCACTGCCTTCAGCCCCGTCTTCGCCATCAGACGGCTGACTTTCTTGTGATTGACCGGTATTCCTGCGTGACGGATGGCTGCCGCAATCCTCCGGTAGCCGTATCTTCCCTTATATCGTTGATAAATATCATGGATATGTCGTTTCAAATCGGCATATTTGCCTTCTGCCGATTGGACGGCCAATTGGTAATAGAAGGTGCTGCGTGGCAGTCCGACAATCCCCAACAGCAGTTCAACGGATGGCATTTCCTTAACCCTGCGACAAGTTGCGTTCTTTCTGCCGCACTTCTTTCAAGGCATCGAGCTTTTTTAGGACAGCCGCTTCCGCTTTAAGGTAAGCCAATTCCGCAAACAGTTCTTCCTTGGTTTTCAGATAGTCGGCTTTTTTCGTTTGCGGCGGATACTGTTTTTTCACGGGCTTTCTTCCTTTGGGTTTGGGCTTTAAACCGTTAATACCATTCAAACGGTAGAGGCGCAACCATTGCGGCAAAACGGAGCATTCGGGCAGATTCAGTTGGTCTGCGGCAGCTTTTTGGGACATTCCCTGCCCCGTCACCGGGCGGATTGCCTCAAGTTTGTATTCGACCGAATATTTTGTCGTATGCTTTCTGCGTTTGATGCCGCTTTCACCGTGTAATCTGTATCTTGCCACCCATTTGCGTACCAATGAATCGGAAATGGAAAAATATAGTGAATTAACAAAAATCAGGACAAGGCGGCGG
>NZ_QNRU01000072.1 GCF_003315235.1 Neisseria gonorrhoeae
GCCGACCGGCAATACTGCGCTATCAGTTTTGCATCCTGTTTGCCTGTTTTGGTTCGCTTGAACCTGCTTTCTGCATACTTGCTTATTTTCAGCGGGTTCACTACGTAAACGCTGTAATACTGCGCGAAGTAGTCGGCAACTTCTTCATAATAGTTTCCCGTTGCCTCCATGCAGATATGCAGATTCTGACATCCCAAGCTTTTCAACCGGTCCGAAAACTGATCTAAACCTTTTGAATCGTTGTCAAACTTTGCCGAATATTCGGCATTGCCGACAATGGCCGTTGCGTCAAAAGTCAACTTGGATATGTCCAATCCTACGGTGTTACGCATGGGATTACCCTTATATATTGCGTCCCTAAGAAGGGGCGATTAACAAAAATTAATGCCCTTTCTTAGGGACGCAATATATAAGGTTTATACCGTCGTTGTCCCTAATGCGCAATCAGCGACATTGTTGCCAATTATCCGAAAGAAAGTTAAGCCTGATGGCATTGTATACACGGATACCTTTCGTAGTTATGATGTGCTTGATGTTAGTGAATTTAGCCATTTACGTAAGTTTAACGGCATTCCCAAAGAGCATTTGGGGCTATATTTAAAGAAATGCCAATGGCATTTGAAATAGAATCTCAAATTTAGATTTTAAGACAATTAGTTAATGGGAATTTGGTCTGGTTATCTAGTACAACCCCAAAAGTTTTTATATAAAAACAGTTTGGTAAGTTCTCTTCGTGAAGTGCTTATGTTTTGCCACAAAAGTTCCATAATCATGGCGGCATCACCCAAGCTCCATCCTTCCAAGAAAATGGCATCTTTGTTATGGTTGAAAATCGACTCCATACGATTTTGGACAAGCATAGGGATAGATGTTCTGAAAAACGGCAGCGCGGGCATTCTCCAACCACCTTCCCAAATCTTATAATACAAACCCGAAGACCTTTGCAAAATTCCCCTAAAATCCCCTAAATTCCCACCAAGGCATTTAGGGGATTTCCCATGAACACCTTCTTCCGGCAAACCGCACAAGCCATGACTGCCAAACACATCGGCCGCTTCCCGCTATCGGAGTTGGACCAGGTGATTGATTGGCAGCCGATCGAACAATACCTGAACCGTCAAAAAACCCGTTACCTCCGAGACCGCCGCGGCCGTCCCGCCCATCCCCTGTCGTCCATGTTCAAAGCCGTCCTGCCCGGACAATGGCACA